>NZ_JBEZDW010000001.1:0-540304 GCF_040802045.1 Microbispora sp. NPDC049125
CAGCTTAAACCCGGGGGGGGCGACAGGGGGGGGGGGGGGGGGCCTGCCCGGCTACCGCGGGCTTTCCCCCCCACGGGGGGGGCCCCCCCCCGCGCCCCCCCCACTTTTCCGCTTCCACCCCTTGACAGGTCTCCCGTATCCGGTTTGAGGCATGCCACTAGACTGACCTGGGGTCGGGCGAGGGACCCGCGGGGCAGGAAGGGTGCAGATGGCCAAGTTCACCGAACAGGGGTTCACGTTCGACGACGTGCTCCTGGTTCCCGCCTACTCGGATCTGCAGCCGGGCGAGGCGGACACGACCACGCGGCTGTCCCGGTCGATCACGCTGCGCATCCCGCTGGTGTCGGCGGCGATGGACACCGTCACCGAGGCGCGCATGGCGGTCGCGATGGCGCGCCAGGGCGGCATCGGCATCCTTCATCGCAACCTGTCGATCGAGGAGCAGGCCCAGCAGGTCGACCTGGTCAAGCGCTCGGAGGCGGGCATGGTCACCAATCCGGTGACCTGCGGCCCCGACAACACGCTCGCCGACGTGGAGCGGCTGTGCGCGACCTACCGGATCTCCGGTGTCCCGGTCACCGACCGCGACGGCGTGCTCCTCGGCATCGTGACCAACCGCGACATGCGGTTCGAGACCGACCAGAGCAGGCTCGTCCGCGACGTCATGACCCCGATGCCGCTGGTGACCGCCCCGGTCGGCGTCTCCCGCGACCAGGCCTTCGACCTGCTGCGCCACCACAAGGTGGAGAAGCTGCCGCTGGTCGACGAGGCGGGCAGGCTCCAGGGCCTGGTGACGGTCAAGGACTTCACCAAGAGCGAGCAGTATCCCCTCGCGACCAAGGACGCGCGCGGGCGGCTCATGGTCGGCGCCGCCGTGGGGGTCGCGGGCGACGCGGAGGAGCGGGCGCTCGCGCTCATCGACGCCGGGGCCGACGTCATCATCGTCGACACGGCCCACGGCCACTCCCGCGGCGTGTGCGACATGATCGCCAAGATCAAGGCGAACGGCCGGGTGGACGTGATCGGGGGCAACGTCGCCACCCGGGCCGGGGCCCAGGCCCTGGTGGACGCGGGGGCCGACGGGGTCAAGGTGGGCGTGGGGCCCGGCTCGATCTGCACCACCCGGGTGGTCGCGGGCGTGGGCGCCCCCCAGCTCACCGCGATCTACGAGGCGGCGCTGGCCTGCGGCCCGGCCGGGATCCCGGTCATCGGTGACGGCGGCCTGCAGTATTCGGGGGACATCGCCAAGGCGCTCGCCGCCGGCGCCGACACGGTCATGCTGGGCTCGCTGCTCGCCGGCTGCGAGGAGTCGCCCGGCGAGCTGATCTTCATCAACGGCAAGCAGTTCAAGTCGTACCGGGGCATGGGCTCCCTGGGGGCGGTGCGCAACCGCGAGCGCGGCGGCACCTCCTTCAGCAAGGACCGGTACGCGCAGGCGGAGGTCTCGGGGGAGGACAAGTACATCCCCGAGGGCATCGAGGGCCAGGTGCCCTACCGGGGCCCGGTCTCCGCGGTGGCCCATCAGCTGGTCGGCGGCCTGCGCCAGGGCATGTGGTACACCGGCTCCCGCACGGTCGGCGAGCTGCACGACAAGGCGCAGCTCATGCCCATCACGGGCGCCGGGCTCAAGGAGAGCCACCCGCACGACATCCAGATGACGGTCGAGGCGCCGAACTACCACCGGCGATGAGTGAACGACGGTACGGCTTCCGCGGGGACGCGCGCGGGAGCCGTACCCGCATGAATACGAAAGAATGGGCGACATGACTCAGGTGGAGATCGGGCGCGGCAAGAGCGGGCGGCGGGCGTACGCGCTGGACGAGATCGGCATCGTGCCCTCCAGGCGCACCCGTGACCCGGAGGAGGTCTCGATCTCCTGGCAGATCGACGCCTACCGGTTCGACTCGCCGCTCGTCGCGAGCCCGATGGACAGCGTCGTGTCGCCGGGCACGGCCATCGAGATCGGGCGGCTCGGCGGCCTCGGCGTGCTCGACCTCGAAGGGCTGTGGACGCGGTACGACGACCCGGCGCCGCTGCTGGAGGAGGTGGCGACCCTCGACCAGGACGCCGCGACCCGGCGGCTGCAGGAGATCTACACCGCGCCCATCAAGGACGAGCTGATCGGGCGGCGCATCGAGGAGATCCGCGCCGCGGGCGTCACCACCGCCGTACGGCTGTCGCCGCAGCGGACCGTGCAGCACCACAAGGCCGTGATCGACGCGGGCGTCGACATCTTCGTCATCCGCGGCACGACGGTCTCCGCCGAGCACGTGTCCGGCCGGGCCGAGCCGCTCAACCTGAAGCAGTTCATCTACGAGCTCGACGTCCCCGTCATCGTGGGCGGCTGCGCGACGTACACCGCGGCGCTGCACCTCATGCGGACGGGCGCGGCCGGGGTGCTCGTCGGGTTCGGCGGCGGCGCCTCGCACACCACCCGCAACGTGCTGGGCGTGGTCGTGCCGATGGCCACCGCGATCTCCGACGTGGCCGCGGCCCGTCGTGACTACATGGACGAGTCGGGCGGCCGGTACGTCCACGTCGTGGCCGACGGCAGCATGGGCGGGTCCGGCGACATCGCCAAGGCCATCGCCTGCGGCGCCGACGCCGTGATGGTGGGCTCCCCGCTCGCGCGGGCGGCCGAGGCCCCGGGGCGCGGGTTCCACTGGGGCTCCGAGGCGCACCACCCCGAGCTGCCGCGCGGCAGGCGGGTCGAGTTCGGCAGGATCGGCACGTTGCGGGAGATCCTGCACGGCCCGTCGTCGCTGCCCGACGGCTCGATGAACCTCCTGGGGGCCCTGCGGCGCACGATGGCCACCGCCGGCTACTCCGACCTCAAGGAGTTCCAGCGGGTCGAGGTCGTCGTCGCGCCCCCGCAGCCCTGACGGCGCCGGGCGGCCCGGCTCTCCCCCGGGCCGCCCGGCCCTCCGTCACGTCTGGGACGCCGCGGGGCGGCGGACCCAGACGCCCCGCTTCATCACCCCTTCGACCCGCAGGTCGTCGTCGAGCACGACGAGGTCGGCGTCCTTGCCGGCCTCGATCGAGCCGATCCGGTCGTCCAGCCCCAGCACGCGGGCCGGGGTGAGCGAGGCCATCCGCGCGGCGTCGGCGAGCGGCAGCCCGACCTCACGCACCGTCCTGCGGAAGGCGGCGTCCATGGTCAGCGTGCTGCCCGCGATCGCGCCGCCTTCGGACAGCCTCGCCACGCCGTTCTCGACGTCCACGGTCATCGGACCGAGCGGGTAGCGCCCGTCGCCCATGCCGGCCGCGGCCATGGCGTCGGTGATGAGGGCGGCCCGGTCCGGGCCCGCCTCGTGCACGGCCAGGCGCAGCATGGCGGGATGGACGTGGACGCCGTCGTTGATGAGCTCGACCGTGACCCGCTCGTCCTGGAGGAGCGCGGCGACCGGGCCGGGGGCGCGGTGGCCCAGGGGCGGCATCGCGTTGTAGAGGTGGGTCGCGACCGTGCCGCCCGCCTCGATGCCCGCGAGCGTCTGCTCGTAGGTGGCGTCGCTGTGGCCCAGCGCGGCGATCACTCCTTCGCCGGCCGCGTCCCTGATCACGTCCAGGGCGGACGGCAGCTCGGCCGCGATGGTGATCATCCGTACGTGGCCGCGCCCGGCCTTGAGCAGGGCACGCAGCTCGCCGCGGTCGGGCTCGCGCAGCAGCGCGGGGTCGTGCGCGCCGCAACGCGCCTTGGAGATGTACGGCCCCTCGAAGTGGATGCCGGCGATCAGCCCCTGCTCGCACAGGTCGGCGAGGGCGGCGGCGGCCCGCGCCAGCGTGTCCGGGGCCGCGGTCACCAGGCTGGCGAGGGCGGTCGTCGAGCCGTGCCCCAGGTGGAACGCGGCGACGGCGGCGGCCGACTCGGGGTCGCCGTCGGGATAGGAGCCGCCCGCGCCGCCGTGGGTGTGGATGTCGACGAACCCCGGGACGACCGTACGGCCCTCCAGGGACAGACCCTCGCGCGGTGCCCTGCCCCGGCCGACGTAGGTGATCCGCCCGTCTTCGACGGTGAGCCAGCCGTCGTGCGCCCCGGCGGGGGTGACGACGCGGGCGTCCGTGAGAGTCATGCTCATGCCGGCCATCTTTCCGGAGGCCGGACGGGGCAGATGAAGCGGGTGGTTTCTCCCGAACCCACTCCCTACTGTCAGCCTTGCGATCTTTGGGTGGATTACCCATGTAAAGCGATATTTCGACTGATCCTTGGGAAAGAGATGGGGGCGGAGGATTCGCGGGTGGCTACCGACGGGTACTTTTACGTCCTCAGAGGTAAAAGCCATATCGAGGGAGCCCCATGACGGCGAGGATGGGCACGGCACGGCTCGGCCCGGTGGAACGCTCCGCCGCGCTCGCGCGGATGGAGGCGCAGGAGCTCGACGTGGTGGTGGTCGGCGGCGGCGTGGTGGGGGCCGGGGTGGCCCTCGACGCCGCGACCCGGGGGTTGTCCGTGGGGCTCGTCGAGGCGCGCGACTTCGCCTCCGGCACCTCGTCGCGGTCCTCGAAGCTGATCCACGGCGGCCTGCGCTACCTGGAGCAGCTCAACTTCGACCTGGTCAGAGAGGCGCTGCGGGAGCGCGCCCTGCTCCTCCAGCGCACCGCGCCGCACCTCGTGAGGCCCGTGCCGTTCCTGTATCCGCTCACCCACATGGGCTGGGAGCGGCCGTACATCGGGGCCGGGCTCGCCCTCTACGACACGCTCGGGTTCTCGTTCGGCTTCCGCCGCGGCGTGCCCGGCCACCGCCACCTGTCGCGGCGGCAGGCCCTGCGGGTGGCCCCGGCGCTACGCAGGTCGGCGTTCACCGGCGCCGTGCAGTACTGGGACGCCCAGGTCGACGACGCCCGGTTCGTCATGACCATGCTGCGCACCGCCGCCACGTACGGCGCCAATGTGGCCTCGCGCGTGCAGGCGGTCGGCTTCCTGCGCGAGGGCGAGCGCGTCACCGGCGTGCGGGTGTGCGACCTGGAGACCGGCGCGGGGATGGACATCCGCGCACGCCAGGTGGTGAACGCCACTGGCGTGTGGACCGACGACATCCAGCAGCTCGTCGGCGGGCGCGGGCAGATCCACGTCAAGGCGTCCAAGGGCATCCACCTGGTGGTGCCGCGCGACCGCATCCACGCGGTGACCGGCATCATCATGCGCACGGAGAAGTCGGTGCTCTTCGTCATCCCCTGGGGCCGGCACTGGATCATCGGCACGACGGACACCGAGTGGACGCTCGACAAGGCCCACCCGGCGGCCTCCCGCGCCGACATCGACTACCTGCTCGACCACGTCAACTCCGTGCTGTCGCTGCCGCTGACCCGCGACGACGTCGAGGGCGTCTACGCCGGGCTGCGCCCGCTGCTGGCGGGGGAGTCGGAGGAGACCTCGCGGCTGTCGCGTGAGCACGTGGTGACCCACCCCGTGCCGGGGCTGGTCATGGTCGCGGGCGGCAAGTTCACGACGTACCGGGTGATGGCGGCCGACGCCGTCGACGCGGTCGCCCACGGGCTCGACCAGCGTGTCCCGCCGTCGTGCACCGACCAGGTGCCGCTGGCCGGAGCGGAGGGCTACCAGGCGCTGTGGAACTCCCGCCACCGCCTGGCGCGGTCGTCGGGCCTGCACGTCGCGCGGATCGAGCACCTGCTGGAGCGGTACGGCTCGGTGGTCGACGAGGTGCTCGTGCTGATCGAGAACGACCCGTCCCTCGGGCGGCCCCTGTCGGGGGCCGATGACTACCTGCGGGCCGAGATCGTCTACGCCGCCACGCACGAGGGCGCCCGGCACCTCAACGACGCGCTGACGCGGCGTACGCGCATCTCCATCGAGACGTTCCACCGGGGCGTCGCGGTCGCCCAGGAGGCCGCCGAGCTCATGGCGGGCCCGCTCGGGTGGGACGACGAGCAGGTCAAGCGCGAGGTGGAGTACTACACCAAGCGTGTGGAGGCCGAGCGGGCCTCCCAGGAGCAGGACACCGACCAGGAGGCCGACGCGATCCGGCTCGGCGCCCCCGAGATCGTGCCCGTCGCCCTGCCCGAGGGCCGCGCCGTCTGACGATCCCGCCCGTACGGCTCCCGCGTGCGGGAGCCGTACAAGGGATCAGGTGAACGGGATCCAGGCGCGGTCGGCCAGCGTGGCGGGGTCGCTGACCTTGAGGCCGGCGTCGGAGACCGTCCAGACGCCGTCGCCGATGACGAGGCAGCGGCGGATGCCCGGGTCCAGCCCGGCCGGGTCGGCGGGAGCCGGGTGCCGGATCACGCCGGTCTTGGCGATGGTGCCGTCGCCCACCTTGAGGACGAGCGCCGCCGAGCCGGCGGGCGCGTCGCCCTCGGCCCAGGTCGTCAGCGGCACCATGGCGAGGCCCGACTGCGGCCAGTAGAGGAACGCGTGCGGATCCCACTCCGCCTCCGAGCCCGAGCTCTCCTGGTGGAACCGGGACAGCACGCGGGGCGCCGCCGGATCGCTGACGTCGAACAGCGAGATCTGGGTGCCGAGGGCCCGGCCCTTCTCGCTCGCCTCCTGGCCGATCCCGATCAGCCGTCCCGGGCCGCCGGGGTGGAGGTAGGCCGAATAGCCGGTGATCTTCAGCTCGCCCGTGACCTTGGGCGCGGCGGGGTCGCGCAGGTCGAGCGTGTAAAGCGGGTCGGTCTGCCGGAACGTCACCACGTAGCCGAGGTCGCCGATGAACCTGACCGAGTAGATCCGCTCACCGCTGCCGAGTCCAGTGACCTCGCCTTGCTGGCGCAGCGTGCCCGCGTCGAGCACGTAGACGCCGCTGACGCTGTGATCCCGGCTCCCGCCGAACACCTCGGCGCCGCTGGTCGTCGCCACCCGCAGGTGGCCGTCGTGCTCCGACAGCGAATACTGGTTCAGCAGCCTGCCGGGCACGGCGCCCGACGCCACGTAGCGGGGGGCGCCGGGGCCGCTCACGTCGAACCGGTGCACCTCCGTCCGCTCCGGCGGGGTGCTGGGCGTCGGCGCGGGCGAGGGCGTGGAGGACGGCGCGACGGGGTCGGAGGGGGTCGTGGACGCCGGGGGAGTGGCCGGCGGCGCCGGCGCGTCCTCGACGGCCGTCGCCGCGATGTTCCACCACCGGGGGTTGCTGGTGACGTACAGGCTGTCCTTGGTGCCGTAGACCGTGTCGCCGTCCGCGGCCACGCTCACCGGCGTGTCCGCGGCGAACGGTGCCGCCGGGTCGGCCGCCAGGTCGACGGTGTGGATCGTCAGCAGCGACGTGCCGGTGAACTCGGCGGGGTGGCTGACGTGGTCGCACGCCACCCGCTCGGTACGGCTCGCGCCTCCCACCTGGACGTCGTACGACGGCAGCCACGCCTCCGCGGGAGCCTTGCGCACGGCCGCGCGGTTGTCCTCCAGCAGCTTCCGCTCGGGGGTCTCGCCCTTCGGCGGGGGGAAGGTGACGTCCGGCTGGGAGCGGACGACGATCCGCACGGTCGAGCCGACCTGCCGGGCGTCGACGTGCGTCCCATGCGCGGTCATCGAGCCGATCACCTTGGGGGTTCCGGACAGGTCCACGAGCACGTACTGCGGGCCCGCGGGCCCGGGCCGCATCTTGGCCATCGCGCCGAACGGGATCGCCCCGCCGCCCTGGAACAGCACCAGCGCCCGGTCACCGGAGACCAGCAGGTCACCCTGCAGCCAGCTCTCGCTCTCGGGGACGAGCCGCAGCGTGCCGGTGACCTTCCGCGTCTCGGTGTCCACGACGCGGAGCACGCCGTGGGTGACGGTGATCACCCGGTGGCCGTCGGTCTTGACCAGGTCGGGCTCGTCCACCCCCTCCTCGTTCACGTTGGTCGTGGAGTACGCCGCCTGGTCGGGGGTGGCCTGCTGCTTGGCGCTGGCGACGTCGGTGCGGGCGAGCATGAGGTCGCCGCCGAGCCCCCACGCCGTCACGTTCTTCTCGGTCGCGTCCCGCAGCCCGGCCAGCATGTCGTCGCAACTCGTGTACGAGACGAGCGCGATCTTCCCGCTCAGGTCGGCCGGCGGGGGTCCGGGCGTCGTACGGCTCCCCGCGCAGGCCGTGGCGAGCAGCCCGGCGAGAATGCCCGCCGTACGAATCGATGTCCTCATGCCCCTATGACGGATCGCCGCCGGTCAGGGTTCATGAGGAGGCCCGGAAGTTGAGCGAGACGTACAGCTTGTCCATCGTCTTGTCGCCGGCGCGGAGGACGGTGCGCACCGCGTCGCCGTCCAGGTTCACGATCACGACGGCGTCCTGGTCGCCGTCGCCCGTCGCCTCGCACAGGATGTGGCTCTCGTCGTACCAGGCGTAGAGATACGCGCAGTCGGAGGTGAACCTCCTCAGCTCATGTCCCGTCGTCGCCGCGCGGACGCAGTACGTCCCCTCCGCGCCCGCGCAGTTGGCGACGAACGAGCGGCCCGAGGGCGAGAACAGGTTGCGGGCGTCGTCCCAGGTGGTGAACACGTCGGTGATGTCGCGCAGCACCTTCCCCGCGCTGTCGTAGAACCGCAGGCCCTTCGTCTTCCCGGTCTTGAACAGCGCGACGACGCCCTGCTCGTCGCCGTCCCAGGCGAACGTGCTGTTGGAGATCGTCGGGTCGTCGACCTTGAAGACGCTCGCCTTCTTCTTGGCGACGTCGACCACGATGAAGCCGGTGCTGAGGGTCTTCGAGCCCTTCTCCCTGGTGGAGGTCAGCAGGATGCGGTCGCCGGCCCGCGACCACTGCGCCCACCGCTCCTCCTGAGGGCTGGGAACCGTGCGCACCTTGCTGATCCGGCCGGTCGCCAGGGTGATGATGTCCACCGAGTCGTGGCCCTTGTAGAACGACCTCGGGATCCCGGCGGCGTACCTGCCGTCCGGCGACACCTCGATCGAGGAGTAGCCGGACCACTTCTTGAACTTCTCGTCGCGGGACGCCCGGGCGTAGACGCCCTTGACCCCCTTGGAGTCCCGCACCTCGTACGCCGTGATCGCGAGGGCGTCGCCGGGATGGTCGTAGAGGGTGGCGGACGTGCCGGGAAGCTTCGTCGAGGTGAGGCCGGTCGTGGCGATGACGCGCGGCGCCGGGCCGGCCGCGGTCGCCGGGGGTGTCCCATCCGCGGTGCCGGCCGGTGATGAGGCCGCGAGTGAGGTCCGCACCCTGGTGGCCCCGGTCTCCGCGTCGTCCCGGCCGCCGGAGTTGAGCAGGAACACGCTGGCGCCGATGGCCGCGATCGCGACGGACGTCGCGGCGACGACCTTCGCGGGAGGGCGGCCCGCGCGGGTCCGCATCCCGCCGGCCGGGCCGCCTGAACGGCCGTCCGGCGACGCCTCGGCGATGCCGGGGAAGGCGACGTCCTGAGACGGCGGCGCGGTGACCGCTTGGGGTGGCGGCGCGGCGGCCCGGGACGGCCGGGAGGTCTCCTGGCTCGCCGGCTCCGGCTCGGCGGCGGACTGTTCGAGCAGCGCGTCGATGACCTGCTGGGCGGTCGGCCGCCGGGCCGGGTCCTTGTCGAGGCAGGACGTCACCAGAGCCTCGAGCCGTCCCTCGATGTGCCGGATCTCCGGACGGCCGTTCAGGATCCGGTTGATCACGACGGGCAGGGAGTCGCTGCCGAACGGGGACCTGCCCGTCGCGGCGAACACCATGGTGCTGGCCCAGGAGAACATGTCCGCGGCCGG
The DNA here is from genome assembly GCF_040802045.1 of Microbispora sp. NPDC049125. Classification (NCBI taxonomy): domain Bacteria; kingdom Bacillati; phylum Actinomycetota; class Actinomycetes; order Streptosporangiales; family Streptosporangiaceae; genus Microbispora; species Microbispora sp. NPDC049125. The sequence goes on from NZ_JBEZDW010000001.1 coordinate 9,624, forward strand.
GCCGATCTGCCTGTCGAGGAACTGCTCCGGCGCCATGTACGCCGGGGTGCCGATGGGCGCCGAAGTGAGGGAGGAGGTGGCGTCCAGCGCGCGGGAGATGCCGAAGTCGATCACCCGGGCGCCGTCGGGGCCCATGACCACGTTGGGCGGCTTCAGGTCGCGGTGCACGATTCCGGCCCTGTGGATGGCCGCGAGGGCGGTGGCGGTGCCGATCGCCAGGCGATACAGCGCGTTCCCCCTGATGGGCCCCGTGGTCATGACGCTCTGCTGGAGTGACGGGCCGTCGATGTACTCGCTGACGATGTACGGCCGGTCGTGCTCCACACCGGTGTCGAGGATCTGCGCGGTGCAGAAGGTGGCGACCCGTTTGGCCGCCGCCACCTCCCGGAGGAACCTCTCGGTGGTGAGGGCGTCGCCGGTCAGGTCGGAGCGGATCCACTTGACGGCCACCCGCTCCCCCGACGGTCCGGTGGCGACGTAGACGGTGCCCTGACCACCCATGCCGAGCCGGCCGCCGAGCTGGTACGGGCCGATTCGCGGGGGATCGCCCGGCCTCAGGGCTGCTATGTCCGGCACTCCTTGATTCTCGTGTATCGCTTCGTGATCGCCAGTGGGCGAGTGGGGCAATCGTTACCCGACCGGTGCCCCTCGGCTCTTCAGCGAGTGCGGGAGTAGAAGGGCCCCAGCTCCTCGGCCTGCGTGGTCTCCAGCAGCGTACGCAGCCGGTTGCCCGCCATGTCGATGACGATGACCCGGGAGGCGCCCTTGGCCGCGCGCGTCCAGCAGAAGACGTGCCGGTCGTCCCACCAGCCGAGGATCTTGCCGCAGTCGGATTCCGGCCGCGCCGTCCGCGTCCCGGTGGAGACGTCCCAGAAGCAGGGGGTCGCCGAGTCGTCCGGGCACTGGGTGACCATCGAGGCGCCGGAGGGGGAGAACAGCCCGCCCAGCGTGTTGTACGGCCTGCCCACGCCGCCGAGCGTCCGTACGAGCCGGCCGTCGAGGTCGTAGAAGCGCACACCCTTGGCCGTGCCGTCGTCGAACGCCGTGGCGACGGCCCGCCCGTCGCCGGTCCAGTAGAAGCGGCCGTCCTCGACGGCGGAGTCGTCGATCCGCCGCACGACCGCGGTGCCGGCGGCCGCGTCGACCACGACGAACCCCTTGGTCTTCCAGGTGGAGCCGCTCGGGTCCCGGATGCTGAGCAGCAGGCGGCGGCTGTCCTTCGTCCAGTCCGCGTACTCGTACGTCAGGGGATATTTCACGGTCTTCACCGTCGTGACCTTGCCGGTGGCACGGTCGACGAGGTCGACGCCGTGGTACCTGTCGGTCGTGTATCTACGGGTGCGGCCCGCGGCGATCTTCCCGTCAGGGGAGAGCGCCTGCTGCCAGTACTTGACGCTCCTGGCGAACTTGCCGGTGCTCGATCGCGGGTAGTTCACCCACTCGTTCCTGTCGCCGATCTCGACCTCGTAGTAGGTCAGCCTGATCGGGTCGGCCGGGTTCTCGTAGATCGTGGCGTCCACACCGGGGAGCCGGGCCGATGTGAGAGCGCTCGGGAACGGCGACGGGGTCGTCCGCGTCACGGCGGGCGAGGGCGGCGCGGACGAGCCGGTGGCGCCGGCGTCCAGGCCGCGGTCGCGGGTCGCGACGACGACGCCGATCACCACCACGATCACCACGGCGACGGCTCCGCTCAGCAGGGCCGGGCCGTATCTGCGCCGGGGCGGCTCGGGGGCGCTCCGCTCGCCGGCCGTCCGCTGAGATCCCGGGTGAGCGGGGATCGGCGAGGGGTACGGCGGCGGTTCCGGTCGCGGCCGGCCCTCCGGGGAGGAGGGCGCGGCCGGACCGGGCCACGCGGGCGCCTCCGGGGGCGGTGGGATCCGCGCCGCGCGCTGCGACGCCTCAGGCGGTCCGGCAGGCGGTGAGGCGAGCCGCTGCGCTGGAAAACGCGGTGAGGGCATGCCTTGCGGTGGGGCTGTGCTTTGCGGTGGGGCTGTGCTTTGCGGCGGGGCGGGCGGCGCGGCTGCGCGCAGTGGAGAGACGGGCGGCGGAGCGGGTGGCGAGACAGGGCGTGAGACAGGGGGTGGAACAGGTCGCGGGGCTGACGGTCCGGCGGGAGGCGGAGCGGCCGCGGCGGCGGCCGCCTGCTGGAGGATCTCCGGCCCGGGGGCGGTGTGCTGGAGCAGGCCGAGCAGGACCTGCTCCGCGGTGGGACGGGCGTGCGGCTGCTTGGCGAGGCAGGCGATCACGGTGTCGCGCAGCGGCGGCTGGAGGGCGCCCAGCTTCGGCTCGCCGTTCAGGATGCGGTTGATCACCGCGGGCAGCGAGTCGTTGCCGAACGGGCTCTGCCCCGTCGCCGCGTGGACGATCGTGCAGGCCCAGGCGAACAGGTCGGCCGGCGGCCCGGCCGTCTCCCCCATGATCTGCTCGGGGGACATGTACGACGGGGTGCCGACCGGCGCGGAGGTGACGGTCGAGGAGGCGTCCAGGGCGCGGGCGATGCCGAAGTCGATCACCCGGGGCCCGTCGGGGCCCATGATGACGTTGGCGGGTTTCATGTCGCGGTGCACGATCCCGGCGCGGTGGATGGCCGCGAGGGCGGTGGCCGTGCCGACCGCGAGGCGGTGCAGGGCGGGGCCGCTCAGCGGGCCCGACGTGAGCACGCGCTTCTGCAGCGAGGGCCCTTCGATGTACTCGCTGACGATGTACGGCCGCTCCGCGTCGACGCCGGTCTCGATCACCTGTGCCGTGCAGAACGGGGCGACCCGCTTGGCGGCGGCGACCTCGCGGAGGAAGCGCTCGGTCATTCCGGGGTCGGCGGCCAGGTCGGGGCGCAGCCACTTGATCGCCACCTCGTCCCCCGAGGGCCCGGTGCCGAGGTAGACGACGCCCTGCCCGCCCTCGCCGAGCCGTCCCAGCAGCTCGTAGGCGCCCAGGCGTCGCGGCTCCCCCGGCCGCATCGGGGGGATGTCAGCAGGCGGCATGGGATCCCGCGACCAGGTGATCGATATGCGGCATACGGCGATTTTGGCGTGTCGCCGTCAGGCCGGGGAAGTGCTGTGTCCCGATGGTTGTCCTACCGGCCGGTAGCCACGAAGCGGCCTCCGGATTATTCTCCCGTCATGAGTGCCACCATTCGGACGCTCGACACGGCGATGGTCGACCGGATCCTCGATCACGTCGTCTCAGAGGGCAAGACGCGGGAGATCCTCGCGCCGTTCACCGGGCAGGTCCTGGCCGAGGTCCCGGTCTCCACCGCCGAGGACGTCCGCCGGGCGTACGCCACGGCGCGCGAGGCGCAGCAGGCGTGGGCGGCGCTGCCCGTGGCGGAGAGGATGCGGCCGTTCCTCCGCATGCACGACGCGATCCTCGATCGCAGGCGGGAGCTGCTCGACGTCGTCCAGTGGGAGACGGGCAAGGCGCGGCGGCACGCCTTCGAGGAGCTCGTCGACGCGGTCGGCTGCACGCTCTACTTCGTCCGGCGGGCGCCGTACCTCCTGGAGCCACACCGGCGGCGGGGGATCTTCCCCCTGGCCACGCGGGCGGCCGAGCTGCGCCATCCCAAGGGCGCCGTGGCGGTGATCAGCCCGTGGAACTACCCGCTGGCGCTGGGGGTGACTGACGTCGTCCCCGCGCTGATCGCGGGCAACGCCGTCGTCCACAAGCCCGACACGCAGACCCCGCTGTCCGTCCTGTGGGTGATCGACCTGCTGGTCGAGCTGGGCATGCCGCGCGACATCTGGCAGGTCGTCCTGGGCGACCCGGCGGAGATCGGCACCCCGCTCGTCGACGGCGCCGACTACGTCGCGTTCACCGGGTCGACGCGGGCGGGCCGTACGATCGCCGAGGAGGCCGCGAAGCGGCTCATCGGCTGCTCGCTGGAGCTCGGCGGGAAGAACCCGATGATCGTGCTCGACGACGCCGACCTCGACCTCGCCGCGCAGGGCGCCATCCGGGCCTGCTTCGCCAACGCCGGTCAGCTGTGCATCTCGATCGAGCGGCTGTACGTCCAGGAGTCCGTGGCCGACCGGTTCCGCGACAAGTTCGTCCGCGCGGTGGACAACATGCGGCTCGGCGCCGGCCTCGACTGGGACACGCAGATGGGCTCGCTGACCTCCCAGCGGCAGCTCGACGGCGTGTCCGCGCACGTGGCCGACGCGGTGGCCAAGGGCGCGACGGTCCTCACCGGCGGCCGGGCGCGGCCCGACCTCGGCCCGCTCTTCTACGAGCCGACGGTCCTGGACGGCGTCGGCGAGGACATGGCGGTCTGCCGCGACGAGACGTTCGGCCCTGTCGTCTCGCTGTACCGCTTCTCCACCGTGGACGAGGTGGTCGAGAAGGCCAACGACACGGTCTACGGGCTCAACGCCTCGGTCTGGACCCGCGACGCCGCCCGCGGCCGCGCGGTCGCCGCCCGCCTGAGGGCCGGCACCGTCAACATCAACGAGGGGTACGCCTCGGCGTACGGCTCCTACGACGCCCCGATGGGCGGCATGAAGTCGTCGGGCCTGGGCCGCCGCCACGGCGCGGAGGGCCTGCTGAAGTACACCGAGGCGCAGACCGTGGCGAGCCAGGCGTCCTGGCTGGGCTTCGAGCCCGTCCTCGGCATGGCGTACGACAAGTACGCCGACACCCTGTCAGGGCTGCTCAAGACCATGAAGCGCCTCCACCTCAAGTGAAGGATGTCCGGGTGGACTACGACGTCGTGGTGATCGGCTCGGGGTTCGGCGGCAGCGTGGCCGCCCTCAGGCTCACCGAGAAGGGCTATTCGGTGGGCGTCCTGGAGGCGGGCCGGAGATTCGACGAGACGACCCTGCCGAAGACGTCGTGGCGGGTCAAGGACTTCCTGTGGGCGCCCGCGCTCGGGTTGAAGGGCATCCAGCGCATCCACCTTCTCGGCGGCGGGAACGGCGTGATGGTCCTGGCGGGGGCCGGCGTCGGCGGCGGCTCCCTCGTCTACGCCAACACCCTCTACGAGCCGCTCGACCCGTTCTTCCGCGACCCCCAGTGGGCTCACATCACCGACTGGAAGGCCGAGCTGGCGCCGTACTACGACCAGGCCAAACGGATGCTCGGCGTCGTGCTCAACCCGACCGTCACACCGGCCGACGAGGTGATGCGGAAGGTGGCCGAGCGGATGGGCGTGGGCCACACCTTCCACCTCGCCCCCGTCGGCGTGTTCTTCGGCGAGCCCGGCGTGGAGGCCGGCGATCCGTACTTCGGCGGGGCGGGGCCGCGCCGCCGGGGCTGCGTCGAGTGCGGCGAGTGCATGACGGGCTGCCGCCACGGCGCGAAGAACATGCTGATCAAGAACTACCTCTACCTCGCGGAGCGGGCCGGGGCGCGGGTCCACCCGGAGACGACCGTGCGAGGCGTCCGCCCCGTCGAGGGTGGGTTCGTGATCCACGCGAGGCGGACCGGGCCGCTGGGCCGGGCCCGCACGATCACGGCCCGGCAGGTGGTCTTCGCCGCCGGCACGTACGGCACGCAGCATCTCCTGCACCGGCTCAGGGCGACCACCCTGCCGGGTCTTTCACCCCGGCTCGGCGCGCTGACCAGGACGAACTCCGAGGCGCTGCTGGGCTTCGAGCGCCTGTCGGTCAAGGGAGGCAAGCTCAACCGGGGCGTGGCGATCACCTCGTCGATCCATCCGGACGCCGAGACCCACATCGAGCCCGTCCGGTACGGCGACGGATCCAACGCCATGGGCATGCTGCGGACGCTGCTCGTCGACGGCGGCGGCCGGACCCCTCGCTGGGTGAGGTTCCTCGGCGCGGCGCTGCGGCGGCCCCACGTGGCCGTGCGGCTGTTCAACCACCGCAGATGGTCCGAGCGGGCGGTCATCGCCCTCGTCATGCAGGCCAAGGACAACTCGATCACCGTCACGCCGGGCAGGCGCGGACGGCTGACGGCCGGTCCTGGCCACGGCGAGCCCAATCCGACGTGGATCCCGGCCGGGCACCGGGCGGCGCGCCTGGCGGCCGAGGAGATCGGCGGCGTGCCCGGCGGCTCCTGGCTGGACCTGTTCGACCGGCCCGCGACCGCGCACTTCCTCGGCGGCTGCGCCATCGGCGACTCCCCGGAGACCGGGGTCATCGACCCCTACCACCGGGTCTACGGCTACGAAGGCCTCCACGTCGTGGACGGCTCGGCGGTCTCGGCCAACCTGGGGGTCAACCCCTCGCTCACCATCACGGCCCAGGCCGAGAGGGCCATGGCGTTGTGGCCCAACAGGGGCGAGGCCGACCCCCGGCCCCCGCTCGGCTCGCCGTACGCGCGGCTGCGGCCGGTCCCGCCCGCGCGGCCCGCCGTCCCCGCGTCCGCGCCGGGAGCGCTGCGGCTTCCCGTCGTGGAGATCACGCACCGGCCGGCGGAACGGCCCTGACCAGGGCGTCTCGCCGGGATCGGGCGGGGCCGCCGCGCCGATAGACTGGCCGTGCCCGCGTCTCTGCCCTCTGGGGGTTCTTTCCGGTGTCTGAGTTCGACACGGTCCTGGTCGTCGACTTCGGCGCGCAGTACGCGCAGCTGATCGCCCGTCGGGTGCGTGAATGCCATGTCTACTCCGAGATCGTGCCCTCCACGATGCCGGTGGCCGAGATGCTGGCGAAGAAGCCCAAGGCGATCATCCTGTCGGGCGGCCCCTCGTCGGTGTACGCCGAGGGCGCCCCGCCGGTGCCGGACGGCCTGTTCGACACCGGCGTGCCGACGTTCGGCATCTGCTACGGCTTCCAGGCCATGGCGCAGGCGCTCGGCGGCGAGGTCGCGAGGACCGGCGTCGCCGAGTTCGGCGGCACGTCGCTCAGCGTGCTCCGCGAGGGCGCCCTGTTCGCCGGCCTGCCCGGCGCGCAGACCGTGTGGATGTCGCACGGCGACTCGGTGGTGGGGGCCCCGGCCGGGTTCGCCGTCACCGCATCGACCGAGGCCACGCCCGTCGCCGCGATGGAGGACACCGCGCGCGGCCTGTACGGCGTGCAGTTCCACCCCGAGGTCCTCCACTCCGAGCACGGGCAGACCGTGCTCAAGCACTTCCTCGACGCGGCCGGATGCCGTCCCTCGTGGACCATGCTCAACATCGTCGAGGACGCGGTGGAGGCGGTGCGCGCCCAGGTCGGCGGCGGCCGGGCCATCTGCGCCCTGTCCGGCGGCGTCGACTCCGCCGTCGCGGCGGCCATCGTGCAGCGGGCCATCGGAGACCGGCTGACCTGCGTCTTCGTCGACCACGGGCTGCTGCGCAAGGGGGAGGCCGAGCAGGTCGAGCGCGACTTCGTCGACGCGACCGGCGTGAAGCTGCGGGTCGTGGACGCGTCCGAGCGCTTCCTCAAGGCGCTGTCCGGCGTCGTCGACCCGGAGGAGAAGCGCAAGATCATCGGCAGGGAGTTCATCCGCGTCTTCGAGGACGAGCAGCGGGCCATCATGGCCGACGGCCCGGTCGACTTCCTGGTTCAGGGCACGCTCTACCCCGACGTCGTCGAGTCCGGCGGAGGCACCGGCACCGCCAACATCAAGTCGCACCACAACGTCGGCGGGCTCCCGGACGACCTGAAGTTCGAGCTGGTCGAGCCGCTGCGCACGCTGTTCAAGGACGAGGTGCGGCGGGCCGGCGAGGAGCTCGGCCTGCCCTCGGCGATGGTGTGGCGGCAGCCGTTCCCCGGCCCGGGGCTCGGCATCCGGATCATCGGCGAGGTCACCCGCGACCGGCTCGACCTGCTGCGCGAGGCGGACGCCATCGCCCGCGAGGAGCTGTCGCGCGCCGGGCTCGACCGCGACATCTGGCAGTGCCCGGTCGTGCTGCTCGCCGACGTGCGCTCGGTCGGCGTGCAGGGCGACGGCCGCACGTACGGCCACCCCGTCGTGCTGCGCCCGGTGACCTCCGAGGACGCGATGACCGCCGACTGGGCGCGCGTGCCGTACGACGTGCTGTCCCGCATCTCGACCCGGATCACCAACGAGGTGCGCGAGGTCAACCGGGTGGTCCTGGACGTGACGAGCAAGCCGCCCGGCACCATCGAGTGGGAGTGACCCGGCGCCTCCGATCGATGAGATCATCCGCGCCGTGACGCGACGAGACGATCAACGAGTGCCGGCGGGCCGGCGCAGACGAACCCGCGAGATGATTGTTTCAAGTCCGTACGGGCTGAGTGGACATGTCGGGTGTGATCTTCATCTGCCCGGATAGGGTGTCGCGGTGATTGCCACTCAGCCCGCCGCCGTTACGTCAACCCCCCAGGCTCCCAGGCTCGCCTGGCTGGACGCACTACGGGGGATCGGGGCGATGGCGGTAGTGGCCGAGCACATGCTCCCCTGGCTGATGCCGGCGCTGCGGCCGTACTGGTTCAACCTCGGCATGTACGGCGTGCTGGTGTTCTTCCTGGTGAGCGGTTACATCATCCCGGCGTCGCTGGAGCACCGCGGCGACGTGCGCGGGTTCTGGATCAGCCGGGTATTCCGGCTCTACCCGCTCTACCTGCTGGTGATCGCTCTCGTGCTGCTCCTGGCGTTCTGGGTGCCGGTCCGTGAGCAGGTCCCGCGCGACCTGTCGGGGGTGGCGGCGCACCTGTCGATGCTGCTCGACGTCGTGCACACCGGCGGGGTCGCCGACCCGATGTGGACGCTGTCGTACGAGATGGTCTTCTACCTGCTCGTGACCGCGCTGTTCGTGAGGGGAGTGCACCGGCGCAGCGGCACGCTCGCGGTCATCTTCGGCGTCGTCGCCGTGTGCACGGGGCTGGTGCTGTCCGCGCCGCTGCTCGCCGGTTCCTGGCCGGCCGTGGCCGCGAGCGTGGCCTTCGTCGCCGGGCTGGCGTGCCTGATCTCGGGCCGGTTCCGGGTGACCGCGGCGTACGCGCTGGGCGCGATGGCGCTCACGCTGCTGGTCTTCGGCAGCTTCGTGCCGTGGTTCGGCGCGGCGATCCTCGCGGTGATGTTCACCGGCACGGCCCTGTACCGCTGGGAGCGCGGCGAGGGCGGCCCGGCTCCGGTCGTCGCCTCGGCGCTGCTGGTGGCCGTCGCGCCGGTCTGGTCGATCCAGGCGGGATGGTGGTGGGTTCAGCCCGGCGTGTGGATCACCACGATGGCTCTGGCGGGCGGCACCTTCGCTGTGGGCATGGCGCTGCGCGGACGGCGCGTGCCGGGCGTGCTGACCTGGCTGGGCCTGATCAGCTACTCGGTCTACCTGCTGCACCATCCACTGCTGAAGGGCATGAACGCCCTGGTGGGTGACCTGCGGTCGGTCCCGGCCGTCGCCCAGGCGGGGCTCAGCCTGGGCTACGTCCTGGTGTTGCTGACGCTGAGCTGGCTGACCCACCGGTTCGTGGAGTCGCCGAGCCAGCGGCTCGGCAGGCGGCTCAGTCGACGGCCATCGGGAGCTCCTCGGGATATACCTGTCCCGGGATGATCTTCTGGCCTTCCAGCAGCGTGGAGACCGTCACGAAGTGGTAGCCCTGCTCGGTCAGGTCCTTGAGGACGGCCGGCAGCGACTCGATCGTCTCCTTGACCGTCTCGTGCATCAGGACGACCGCGCCGGGCTCGGCGATCTCAAGGGCGCGGCCGGTGAGGAACTCGACGTCGCGGTAGTCCTTGATGAAGTCCTTGGTGGCGACCGTCCCGGGGATCTGTGCCATGCCGAACTTGGCGGTGATCTCCTCAACGCCCCCGTTGCGCAGCCCGCCGGGGGCCCGGAAAAGCACCGGCACCTTCCCCGTGGCCTCCTTGATGATCTTCTGGGTGTCCGAGATCTCCTTGTAGATCTGCTGGTATGTGAGATCGGTCAGGTACTTGTGATCCCAGGTGTGGTTGCCGATCTCCTGACCGGCCTTGGCGATCTCAGCGGTGATCTTGGGGTGCTTCTTCACGCGGTTGCCGATCACGAAGAACGTGGCCTTGGCCTTGTACTTCTTCAGCGTCGCCAGCAGCGTCGTGGTGTAGTCGGCGGGACCGTCATCGAAGGTCAGCGCGATGCATTTATGGGTTTCACAGAAGGGCGCCCTCTCGACCGCGCCCGCCTGAGCGGGGACGGCGGTCGCCGCCGTGAGCGCGCAGGCGACGGCGAGGGGGATAAGACGGCGGACTGCCATTGTGGGGCTCCTCGGGAGATCTTTCACGCGGCATCGTAACGTGCCCTCCTTCACTTGACCGCCCCCCGGCCCCAATCCTCACGCCTTTCCCAGGAGGCGAGAGCCGTTAAACCTTCGGCCAAGAGAGCGGCTAAGGCGGCGTCTTCCCCGGCGGCTTTCGCGATGCTGACCCCGTCGTGATGAGAGATCGGCCGGCAGCAGAGGAGGGCGGGTGACGCGAACCGCCACCCGAACGGCGTGGGGGGCATGGGTCGGGTTCGAGTCGTGCCCCACGCTGCTCGACCGCCTCGTGGAGGGTTTCTCCGGTCCCTGGTTCCCGCTGGACGAGGTCGCAGAAGCCGGGGTCACAGAAGGCGGGGTCACAGAAGGCCGGGTCGCCGCAAGCGGGGGCGCGGAAGACAGTGTCGCCGGAAGCAGGGGCGCCGGGAGCAGGGCCGGAAGCGGGGCCGGAAGCGGGGCCGGAAGCGGGGGAGGAATCCGCAGAGCCGGCATCGGGGTCATGGAGATCCTGGGGCTGGGCGCCCGCGCCGCCGAAGGGGCCGAGGGGGCCGAAGGGGATCCACCGTCGTACGGCTGCGTGGTGCTCGCCGTCCGGACGCCGGCCGACCTGCGCCGTGCGGTCGCGGTGCGCGATCTGCTGCCCGCGGCGACCCGGGTGCGGATCGCGGTGGCGGAGGTCCCGCCCTGGGCGGCCCAGCCGCTGCCGGTCGCCGGTCAGGGCGCCGCCTGGCGTCACCTGGCCGAGCTGCGGATCAGCCGCGCGGGCCGGGGCTGGCACCTCGACGCTTCGTTCTCCCAGGCGGTGTCACCGGGAGAGGTCCTCGCCCACGTGGCGCACGGCCTCTTCGGTACGCGGCGCCACATGGCGCAGCCCGTCGTCGGCCTCGCGGGAGCCGGCGCGGCCCGCTGGCGGCCGGGCGACGTGAACGCGACGCTGTCGCACCCCGCCGGGCCGGTCCCCGACCGCCGCGACGCCCCAGGCTGTGACGTGCTGCTCAGGATCGCCGGACCAGGCGACCCGCCGTGGGACGGCGGCCCGGTGCCCGTCGTCGAGCGTCCTCCGGCGGACGCCGCCGCCGGCCGGGCGGCCTGCCCCGACATCCTGCCGCCGGTGGACGAGGCGGTCGTCAACCCCATCGGGTTCCGCCAGCATCCGTCCCTTCCCATGGCCTCCCTCACCGCCGGCCCGCGCGGCTTCACGATCAGCTGCGACGCGGCCCGGCTCGTACGGCTCCCGCCGAGCGGCGAGGTGACGGACGTGGACGTGGCCCGGCTCAGGGACGTCAGGGGGGTGGCGGTGCCCGCCATCGGCGGGAGCGAGATCGCGGTGGCCCGGCTCGTCACCGCCCTCGCCGCGGCGGGCGTCCCGGTCGTCGCCGAGCCGGAGGCGGCACGTGACGCCGCCCTGGGCCCCGGCCTCGCGGGGGCCCTGGCGGCGGTGCGCTCCTGCGACCTCGGCTCCGACCTCCACCGTGAGGAGGTCAGCATCCGCCTTCGCCGCGTCGCGCTGCACACCCATGGAGCCGTTCCCCGCTGGCGCGGCATGGCGGCGGCCGTGGGCCTGCACCCGGCCGCCGAACCTGCGGTCTCCGTCCTGCTGTGCACCCGGCGCCCTGAGATGATCGAGTTCGCGATCCGGCAGATGGAGCGGCAGCGCGGCGTCGCGGCGGAGCTCGTCGTGGGGCTCCACGGCCTGCCGGCTCCGCGGATCCCGGTCCAGAGCGCGGTTCTGCCGGTCACCGTCGTGGAGGCGCCCGCGGCGATGCCGTTCGGCACGGTGCTGAACCGCATGGCGGCCGCCGCGTCCGGGTCGTTCCTGGCCAAGGTGGACGACGACGACTGGTACGGCCCCGACCACCTCGCCGACCTGGTGCTCGCCCAGCTCTACTCCGGCGCCGAGCTGGTCGGGTCGGCCGCCGAGTTCGTCTACCTGGAGCCGCTCGACGTGACGATCCGGCGGTGCATCGGCACCGAGCGGTTCGCCCCGCTCGTCGCGGGCGGGACCATGCTGGTCAGCCGGGCGATGTTCGAGGCGGTGGGCGGTTTCCGGCCTCTTCCGCGGACCGTGGACGGCCAGCTCCTGCAGGCCGTCCACGCGGCCGGCGGACGGGTCTACCGCGGTCACGGTTTCAACTACGTCCTGCGCCGCCGGAGCGCGCACGGGCACACCTGGCGCCAGCCGGTGCAGTCGTTCCTCGCGTCCTACCAGGAGCAGTGGCGCGGCCTGGTCTTCAACGAGCTTATGGAGAGCCCGGCCCCGCACGGCCGGCGGAGGTGAACACATGACCGCGGCCCCGCGGATCCCGTTCAACGACTACGGCGTGCTCGGCGCCCCACCGGAGCCCGGCGCGTGGACGCCCAGGCTCTCGGTCAGCGTGGTGATCCCCGCCTACCGGGCCGAGGAGACGCTGCCGCTGACGCTGGCCAGCCTGGCGGCTCAGACCTACCCCCGCCACCTGCTCGAAGTCGTCGTGGTCGACGACGGCGAGCACCCGATGAGCCGGCTCCCCGAGATCGCGCCAGAGCGCACCCGGGTGATCCGGCCCGCCCCGGGCGTCTGGGGCAAGCCGAGCGCCTGCGCAGCCGGCGCCCAGGTGGCCGGGGGCGACGTGATCCACTACCTCGACGCCGACATGGTGCTGTTCCCCGAGCACATCGAGGCGCAGATGCGGTGGCATCATCTCGCCCCCTACCTCGTCGTGCTGGGGCACCTGCGTTTCGTGCCCGGCCTCGACCGGATCCCCGCGAGCGAGGTGCTCGCGGCGATCGAGGCGGGAGCGGTGGACAAGCTGTTCGCCGAGGAGGACGGCACGCCGCAGTGGACCGAGCGCCGCTGGGACCAGACGTCGGACCTGCGTGAGGCGGGGTTCACGGCGTTCTCCGTGATGGTCGGGGCCACGGCCTCGCTTCCCGCCGCGCTGCTGCGTGCGGTCGGCGGGATGGACCGGGCACTGGCGCTGGGCGAGGACACCGAGCTGGGATACCGGCTCTCCCAGGCCGGGGCCGTCTTCGTGGCCGAGCGGGAAGCCCGGAGCTGGCACCTCGGCGACTCCACCGTCATGCGCCGCGAGCAGGACGTGAAACGGCACAACTGGCCCTACCTCGCGGAGCGCGTGCCCTCCTTCCGGTGGCTGCGCAGGCATTCCCAGCGCGGCTACCTCGTCCCGTACGTCGAGGTGGTGGTGGAGGCGGAGCACGCCTCCTTCGAGGAGGTCAGGGCCACCGTCGACGGCGTGCTCGCGAGCCGCCTGCCCGACGTCGCCGTGAAGATCGTCGGCCCGTGGGGGCGGCTGACCGGCGGCCGCAGGGACCCGCTCGGCGACCCCCTGCTGGACCTGCGGCTGGTCCGCGCCTGCTACGAGGGCGAGCCGCGTGTCGGGTTCGTCGAGACGCTGCCCCGGCACTGTTTCCCCGTCCCCTTCCGCCTCCACTGCCCGGCCGGCTGGGTGCCCTCCCGCGGCACCATCGGGTCGATCGTGAAGTTCGCGGACAAGGAGGGGCTCGGCGTCCTGTCGCTCGCACTGGAGGAGCGCGAGGACGGCCGGATCGTCGACGCCCGGCTGGAGCGCACGGCCGCCGTCGCCCGCGCTCACTGGTGCGCCACTCCGGGAAAGGGGCCGGGAGAGGAGACGGACGACCTGGTCCACGAGATGTTCGGCACGCTCTGGGACGCGGGCGCCAAATGGGGGCTCGCCCCGGCGGAGCCGTCGGCCTCGCCCGCTCCGGGCCCGGCGTGGACGCGTGGCCCCGTGACGCCCGCTGGACGCGGCGGCGGACACGGTGGCCGGCGCGGTGGCCGGGGTGGCCGCTCGCGCCTGCTCCGCCGTACGGCACGGCTGGTCCGCAGGCGCCTGCGCGCACTCGTCAGGCCGGCATGACCGGCCCCCGATCCCGGCATCGGCCCGGACTCCCGCAGTTTCGCCGACCGTTAGGACCGCACGTGCCTCGCATCAGCGTCATCGTCCCCATCTACGACGTCGAGCCGTACCTCGCGGCCTGCCTGGAGTCGGTCGCCGCGCAGACGTGGGAGGACCTCGAGGTCGTCATGGTCGACGACGGCTCCCCGGACGGCAGCGCGGAGATAGCCCGCGGGTTCGCCGAGCGTGACCGGCGGTTCCGGCTGATCCAGCAGGCCAACGCCGGGCTGGGAGCGGCGCGCAACACGGGTGTGCGGCACGCGAGCGGCGAGTTCCTGGCGTTCCTCGACAGCGACGACCTGCTGCCGGTCCACGCGCTCGAACACCTCCTGGCCAGTCTGGAGCGCACCGGCTCCGACCTGGCCACGGGTAACGTCCAGCGGTTCGACGCGCGCGGGGCCCGCCAGTCGGCCCTGCACCGGCCGATCTTCGCCGTCCCGGCGGCGGCCACCCACATCACCCGCACGGACGCCCTGCTGCGCGACCGGCTGGTCACCAACAAGCTGTGGCGGCGGTCGTTCTGGGAGGCCCACGGGCTCCGCTTCCCCGAAGGCGTGCTGTACGAGGACATCGCGGTGGCGCTGCGGGCCCACTTCCTCGCCCGGTCCGTCGACGTGCTGGCCGCGCCCGTCTACCTGTGGAGGCGGCGCGACGGCGCGAGCCGCTCCATCACGCAGGACAAGACCCGGCTGCGGCACCTGGAGGACCGGTTCGCCGCGGTCGGCTCGGTGCGGTCCTTCCTCGCCGAGCACAATCTGCGGGCGCACATCCACGGCTGGGACCGGGCCGTCCTCGACTCGGACCTCACCAACTTCCTCGACGTGCTGGACGAGGCGTCCGAGCGTTTCCACACCCGGTTCCTCGACCTGGCCGGCGACTACCTGGACGACGTCGCGGCCCCCGTGCTCGACGGGTTGCCGGCGCTCCGGCGGCTGCAGTGGCGCCTCGTCCGCGAACGGCGCCTCACCGACCTGCTGGAGGTCCTCGCATGGGACCGGCGGGTCGAGCCGGACCGGCGGTTCGTACGGCGGCTGTGGAGCCACCACCTCGACGTCCCGCTGGAGCACGCGGTGCCGGCCGCCGCCACCCGGGTGCGGGACGAGCTCGCCCCACGCCACCGGATCGACGCGGTCCGGTGGGAGGACGGCCGGCTGGTGGTCGAGGGCCGGGCGGCCTCGCCGTACCTGCGGCCCGCCCGGCGCCTGCACCAGCAGGTCTTCGCGACCCTGGTGAACGAGCGGACCGGGCGGCGGGTCCGCGTCACGGCGTCCGCGCTGCGGACCCGGGTGTCCCCGAAGTCGAGGGAGCGGGACTGGGGCGGTTTCCGCCTGGTGATCGACCCACGGCTCATCGCCCGTCCGGGCCGCCGGGGGCTCTGGCACGTCGAGCTGAGCGTGGTCCAGCGGGGTGTCGTCCACCGTGGGCGGCTGACCGATCCCCGCGCCACCTGGGCCGACCGGGCAGGCCATCGCGGCGTGGGACGCGACCGCTACGTCGCGCCGCTGCTGACCGAGACCGGCGACCTGGCGCTGCGGGCCGACAGGGAGACCGCCAGGGTCGCCACGCAGAGCGCGCGCGACGGCCGGCTGCGGCTGGTCGGCCACCTGCTCGACGACCTCGGCCCCGACCCGGCCCTCCTGGTCACCCGCATGCCGGGGGGCGTGCCGCTGCGCTGTCCCGTCACGACGGACCGGCGCACGTTCGAGGCGACGGTGGACCTGCTCGACATCCTCCCGGCCCGCAGGCTCGGCGACGGATGGCCGGGGACCGGCGAGCTCCCCGCGGACCTGGCGCTGCTCGACGGGCCGGCCGAGTGGCGGGTCGACGTCCTCGCCGCCGACGGGACGGCGACTCCGGTGACGGTCGCGGACGACCTGCCCCCGGGCCGGTACGGCCTGGCGGGGCGCGAGGTGGTCGTCGCGCGCGGCAGGTCCGGCGGCCTCGTCCTGCGGGACCAGCCCGTCGCGGCGTACGCCGACCTGGCGGAGTGGCTGCCCGGAGGCGAGCTGCTGGTGGAGGGCGGGTTCGCCGTGCCGTGCGCGGTGACGGCGCTGGTCGTGCGCTCGCTGGACCGGCCCGAGGAGCGGCTGGCGCCGATCGAGGGCGCCGGCGAGCGCTTCCGGGCGCGGCTCGCGGCCGAGGAGGTCGACTCGCCGGCCGGGAGGCTCCCGCTGCCCCGCGGCCGGTACGGCCTGGCCGTACGGACGGAGGGCGGCGCCGACCTTCCGGTGGAGCTGGACTCCGACGCGCCGATGACGCACGAGACGGCCCGCCGGACGTTCGAGCTGGGAACCGACGCGGCGGGCCACGCGGTGCTGACGGTCAGCGGCGACCTCGCCGGGGACGAGCGCGGCAGGAAGGCTCAGCGGGACCTGCGTCTCAAGGCGTACCCGCAGATGCGCCGCAGGCCGCTGTGGGACGCCGTCCTGTTCAGCGGCGGCTCCGGCACGCGGTTCGCCGGCAGCCCGCGCGCCGTCTGCGAGGAGCTGCGGCGGCGGGGGGCCGAGCCGACGGTCCTGTGGCATGTGAAGGACGGCCAGGTGGCGCTGCCCGACGGCGTGGACGCGGTGCGGTCCCACGGGCGGGAGCACTACGAGGCGCTCGCCCGCTGCCGCTACGTCGTGACGGACGACCCGCTGCCCGCCTGGTTCGAGCGCCGTCCCGACCAGATCGTGGTGCAGACCTGGCACGGCCCGCCGTCCACCCTGCTCGGGAGGCACACCGGCCTGCTCGGGCGGCGCACCGGCGACGAGGCGCGGGAGCGGCTGCTCGCGGGCGGCGCGGGGGAGTGGACGCACCTCGTCTCGGCCGGCCCTTCGTGGACTCCGCCGCTGCGGGAGGCGCTGGGATTCGGGGGAGAGGTCCTGGAGACCGGTCTGCCCTGTGACGACCTGCTGCGCGACCCTGGCCGCGAGGCCGTCCGGCGGCGGCTCGGCCTCGCCGGCGGCCGGAGGGTCGTCCTCTACGTCCTCGGAGGTGAGGACGTCCCGGCGCTCGACGTGGACCGAGTGGCGTCGGCGCTGGGGGAGGACCACGTCCTGCTGGTCCGCCGGCCGGAGGGCCCTGTCCCGTCTTCCGCGGCGCTGCCTGTGCTGCCTTCGCCGTCCGCGCCGTGGCCGGCGGGCGGTGCCGCCGTGCCCGCGGTGACCTCGATGACCGCCTGGGACGTCTCGGCGTACCCGGACGCGCACGACCTCTACCTCGTCGCGGACGTGCTGGTCACCGGTGATGTGCCCGCCGCGTTCGACTTCGCGGTGACCGGCCGCCCGATCCTCTGCCACGCCGGCCAGGACCTCTGCCTCCATCCCGACCTGCCGGGGCCGTCGCTGCGCGCCGCGGACGAGGTGATCGAGGCCATCAGGGAGATCGACGAGGTCGCCGAGAAGCACGCGGGAGCGATGGAGGCCTTCCTCGCCCGGTTCCGTCCCCTGGCCGACGGCCGAGCCGCGGCCCGGCTGGTGGACCGCCTCTTCGGCTGAGCCGTCTCAGGAGGCGTCGGACCGGGGTCCGCGGGGGTGTCCGAGCCGGTGGCCCGTGACGGCGAGCACCAGGCCGGCCACGCCGATGATCAGCCCTGTCCACCACGGCGTGTCGAAACAACGGTCGAGGATTCCGGTGACCCCGAAGCTGTGGTGCCAGAGCACCTCGACGAGGGCGGCCCCGAACCCCTGGAGCATGAGCAGCGCGCCCACGATCTCCAGTGCCCTGCCTTCGTTCCCGCTTGTCGCCATCCCGAGCGCATCGAGGCCGCCGCCGTTCCGGCGACGCCGCGGGCCCTGCTGCGCGCCGTCCTCGCCGAGCTGCTGCCGCTGGACGAGGAGCGGCGCACCCGGGCCCTGGTCCACGCGGCGTACTTCGTCCGCTCGCTGAACGACGAGCGGCTGGCGGCGCTGTTCCGCGACGCCCCGCCCGCGCTGGAGGAGCTCGCGGCCGCGCTGATCGTCCAGGCGCGTGATGACGGCGGCGTGGCGCCCGGCGTCGATCCCCGCCGGGAGGCCGATCTCCTGCTGGCGACCGTGGACGGCCTCCAGACGAGCATGCTGCTCGGTCACCACGACGTCGAGGAGGCCTTGGCGCTCGTCGACTACCAGCTCGGCCGGATCTTCGCCGACGGGGGATGAGTTCTCCTCCCAGCGCGCTATCTCTACATAAGTAGTGCTGTGGTCGGCATGGAACCGCTGTCGAGAATCACGTCGGCCACCGTCGACGTCCTCGACGTCCTGCTGGCCGGCCAGGAGCCGCGCTGGGGGCTTGAGATCGTCAAGGCGACGGGCAGGGCGTCGGGAACCGTCTATCCCATCCTCGACCGGCTGGAGCGGAGCGGCTGGGTGACCTCCACCTGGGAGGCGGACTCGGAGCGCCGGGGGCCTCGCCGGCGCCTGTACCAGATCACCGGCGAGGCCGCGCCTGCCGCCCGCCGTCTCCTGGCCGCCCGCGCCGAGCGTGAGGCGGCGCGGGCGCGTGCCGGCGATCCGCTGCCCCAGCCGGGGACGTGACGTGAACGGGCTCATCCGGGGAGCCGTCCTCGTGGCGGCCGCGACACTGCCCGGCGCCGAGCGGCGAGAGCGCTATCGCGAGCAGTGGCTCGCCGACTGCGCGGGCGCCGGTGAGCTGGGGATGAGCGCCCCTTCCGTCGCGGCCGGCGCCGTATGGGCCGCGGTGAGGATGAACCTCTCGCACGGCGCGGCCGGGCCGCTCGGCCTCGCGGTCGTCCTCGTCGTCGGCGGCATCCGCCTGGCGACGGTGCGGCCCGACTGGATACCGGGAGTCGCCACGGCCCTCGCGGGGGCCGCCCTGCCCATCCTGCTGCTGATCGTCCGCCGGTTCCTCGAGAACGGCGCCTTCGGGGACCTGGCGAACGTCGCGCGACAGGCACGCAGGGTGCCGGGCGGCCCGCGCCGCGGCCGGATGCTGTCGCTGACCTTGGGCGGCGCTCTCCTGCTGACCCTGAGCGCCGTGCTGTTCCTCTACACGCGGCACATGTGAGCCGGGAGCCGACCCCGGCGCGGGTCAAGGATGGGCCAAGGGAGGGTAAGGCAATCCGGGTTGGCCCGGCTCCGGGCGGGGAGCGGTCGGCATCCTTGCGGCGTGATGGTGCCGCCCAGACTCTCGGTGATTGTGCCCCTGCTCGGCGTGGCGGAGCACATCGAGGAGTGCCTCAGCTCCCTGCGTGACCAGACGCTCCAAGACCTCCAGGTCGTCCTCGTCGGCCCTCAGAGGGCGGCGGCCGTACGCGACCCGAGGTTCACGGTCGTGACACGCGGCGACGACCGCGACGCCGGGGCGGCGCGCAACGCCGGAGCGGCCCACGCGACCGGCACCTATCTGGCCTTTCCCGACCCGGAGGCGGTGATCCCGGCGGGGGCCTATCGGGCGCTGGTCCAGGCGCTCGACGCGACCGGGTCCGACCTCGCCTCCGGCAGGGCGCGGCGGCTGAACGCCGGATCGCCCGCCCCGCCGGCGGCCGACGCCCTGCGCACGCATGTCACCAGGCGGCCGGGCCTGCTCGACGACACGGCGGTGACGACCAAGGTGTTCCGGAGGTCCTTCTGGGACGAGCACGGGCTCGCCTTCCCCGAGGGCCTGCGGGACGACTTCCCCGTCACGATCCCCGCCCACGTGCTTTCCCGCTCGACCGACGTGATCGGCGACGTCGTCTGCCTGACCCGGCCGCCGGGCGCGGCGGGGGGCGACGACCCCGGACGGCGGGCGGCGGCGATGCTGGAGGTTTCCGGTTTCCTCGCCAGGCACGCGCCGGAGCTGAGGAGGGTCTACGACGTGGCGCTGGCCGAGGGGCCGGATCTGGAACAGGCGCTGGAGGCGGCCCGCGTGCCGTTCGGCCGGTTCGCCGGGCTCGCCGCGGCTCTCGCCTCGCTGCACCCGGCGGCCGTCGAACGGCTGCCCGCCCTGCGCCGGCTCCAGCTCTTCCTCGCCGACCACGGGATGCTCGACGAGCTGGCGCAGGTGCAGCGGTTCGCGGAGTCGGAGATCAAACACCGCGGGGTGGTCCGGAGCGGCCTGCTGCGGCGCGACTGGCAGCTCGACTACCCCTTCCGCCGCGACCGCCGCGTCCCGCGCCGCCTCTTCGACGCCGGGACGGACATGCGGCTGCGCGCGGAGGTCGACGACGTACGGCTCGCCGGCGGAGCCCTCACGGTCACCGGCCACGCCTACATCGCCCACCTGCCCAGCGGGCGGAGCCGGATCGAGGTCTGGCTGCAGCGGGGTGACGCGAGGGTGGGCCTGGCGATCCGGCGGGCCTCACGTCCCGATGTGACGGCGGACTCCCGGCAGTCGGCCGTCTGCCACGACGACTCCGGCTTCGTGGCGGAGATCGACCCGGCCGCGCTGTCACCGGGGCGCTGGTCGCTGCACGCCCGCGTGAGGGCCCGCGGCGTCACCCGGGCCGGGCGGATGACGGGAGCGCGCGACGCGGGGGAGCGGGTCTTCCCCACCGGAGGGCTGCGGGTGGCCCTCACCCGGGGCCGGGGGCTCACGCTCACCGCGGCGGACACGCCCGCCGGCCCGCCCGAGGGTGATGGGCCGCCTGAAGGGGACCGGGTGACCTCGGTGCGCTGGACGGACGCGCACGAGCTGGTGCTGAACGGCACCGGCGGGAGCCGTACGGGCGGGATCGTCCTTGAGCGCGGAGCCGAGCGGCACGCATGGCCGGTGTCGCGCCACGGCGGAGGCTGGACGGCGACGGTCGGCAGGACCGCCGAGGGCCTGCCCCTCCGGAGCGGGACATGGCGCGTCCTGTCCGGTGGCGAGCGGGTGAGGCTGAGCCCGGCCCTGGTCGCCGACCCGCCGCCGCCGCACACGACCGGTATCCACGAGATCTCACTGCGCACCACCCGGGACGCCGAGCTGAGCCTGGTGGTCAGGCCCGCGCTGGACCCCGGCGAGCGCGGGCCGTACGCGACGCGCAGGCGCCGCGCCGCCCCGCGCCGCCGGGCCAGGCTCCGCAACGCCGCCCTGTTCGACAGCTACGGCGGCGGGCAGTACTCGTGCAATCCCCGGGCCGTCTCCGAGGAGCTGGGGCGCTGCCGCCCCGACATGGAGCTGGTGTGGGTGACCCGCGACGGGCAGTTCACCGTCCCCGCCGGGGTCCGCACGGTCCTGTACGGCTCCCGCGAGCACGAGGAGGCCCTGCACACCAGCCGCTTCGTCGTCGCCAACCGGCGCACGCAGCCGAGCTGGCACGCCAAGAGACCCGGACAGCTGTTCGTGCAGACCTGGCACGGCACTCCGTTGAAGCGGCTCGGCAGGGACGTCCAGGACATGCCGTACGCCCAGCAGGTGCCGGAGGAGGACCTCGCCCGCCAGGTCGGGACGTGGGACGTGCTGGTCTCGCCCAACGCGTTCTCCACGCCGATCCTGCGGCGGGCGTTCGGCTACCAGGGGGAGATCCTGGAGTCGGGCTACCCGCGCAACGACGCGCTCTTCCGGCCGGAACGGGCGCGGCTCGCGCGGCGGCGGCTCGGCATCCCCGAGGACCGCCGGGCCGTCCTCTACGCGCCCACCTGGCGGGACGACGAGCTCGACCGGCCCGGTGGCCCGGGGCTGCGGCTCGACGTCGGCCGGGTCGCGCGGGCGCTGGGCGGCGACGACGTGCTGCTCGTCCGGGCGCACTACCTGGTGGCCGACCGGCTGACGATCCCGCCCGGCGTCCGGGACGTGTCGCGCTTCCCCGACATGGCCGACCTGCTCGCGGCGGCGGACGTGCTGGTGACGGACTACTCCTCGGCCATGTTCGACTTCGCGTGCACCGGCAGGCCCATGGTGTTCTTCGCCGACGACCTGGAGCGCTACCGCGACGAGGTGCGCGGCTTCTACCTCGACTTCGAGGCCGAGGCCCCCGGCCCGATCGTGCGGACCACCGGCGAGGTCGTCGACGCCCTGAGATACGGCGAGTTCCCGTCGTTCAAGGCGAAGTACCAGGACTTCGCCGACCGGTTCTGCCCCTGGGACGACGGCCACGCCTCGGCGCGCGTGGTCGCGCGCATGCTCGCATGAAGGCCGCCCTCCCCATGTGGCCGCGCGTCGCGTCGCGCCGGTCGCGATCCATCGGAGCCGCCACGCCGGAAGCAAGGGCAGCAAGGGCAGCAAGGGAGGCAACGGAAGCCGGGCGGGGTGCTCACCGGCGGGTGGGCCGCTTCTCGCCGTCGTGGCGCGGGGCCGTGGTCATGGCTCCGGCGGCGCTCGCGCTGGCCGCCGGACTGTGGGATCTGGCCGCGCCGCCCGTCTGGCGCGACGAGGCGGCGACCGTGAGCGCCGCCGGCCGCACTCTCCCGGAGATGCTGCACCTTCTGCGGGGAGTCGACGCCGTCCACGGCCTGTACTACCTGCTCATGCACGTCGTCATCGGGCTGTTCGGCACCGGTGAGGCGGCGCTGCGGCTCCCCTCGGTGATCGCGGGCGCGCTGGGCGCCGCCGGGGTGTGCGCGCTCGGGCGCTCGCTCGGCGCCCCGAGGGCCGGCCTGTACGGAGGAGTGTTGCTGGCCGTCATGCCGGTCTTCTCCCGCTACGCGCAGGATGCCCGGCCGTACGCGCTGACGATGGCGGCGACCGTCGGCGTGACTCTGCTGCTCCTTCGGGCCGTGCGCCGCGGCTCGGACGCGGCGTTCGCCCTGTACGCCGTGGCGCTGGCGGGGCTGGCCTACCTCAACCTGTTCGCCTTCCTCGTCACGGCGGCCCATGGGGTCTTCGTCGCCCTGTCGCGCGGGCCGTTGCTGCGCTGGTGCGCCTTCGCGCTGCCCGCCCTGGCCGCCGTCGCGCCCCTGGCGTGGGTGGCGTCGCGGCAGAGCGCTCAGGTGGGCTGGATCGCCCGGCCGGACGCGAGCGACACCGGCATGCTGGCGGTCCAGCTCTTCGGCGACCTCTTCCTCGGCCACGGCGCGCTCACCCCGGCATGGCTGGGGCTCGCCCCTCTGGCCTGGCTGCTCGCGCTGCTCGGCATCCGGGCCAGGGCCGTACGGACCAGGCCTGATGTGCGGAGACGTGGCGGTCACCGGGGGGCCGGGGCGCTCGTCCGGCTGGCGGTGCCGTGGCTGACCATCCCGCCGCTCGCGCTGCTCGCGGTGTCGTGGGCCGGTCACCCGGTCTACGAGTTCCGCTATGTGTTCTGCTGCGTCCCGGCGGCGGCGCTGCTCGCCGGGGCGGGGCTCGCCGCGCTGCCCCGCGGGGTCGCCGTCGCCGCTCTCGCGGCCGGCATCTGCCTGTCGATCCCCGGCCAGCTCGCCACCCGGGGGCCGGACGGCAGGCAGGACGACCCGGGGCCGATCATGGCGGTGCTCGCCTCGGCCGCCAGGCCCGGGGACGCGGTCATGTTCCAGCCGCCCAAAGTCAGGAAGTACGCCGTCGTGTACCCGGACGTGTTCGCCCGGCTCGACGACGTCGCCCTCGCCAGGTCGCCCCGCGCCGACGGCAGCTTCGCCGGCCGCCAGGTGGGCGTCCGCGTCCTCCCGGCCCGTCTGTCCGGCATCCGTACGCTCTGGGTCGTCGGCCACACCGGCAAGGCCCGCACGCCGAACCGCCGGCTGGACCTGGTCCGCCGGGACTTCCGCCCCACCGGCCGCTGGACGTCCCGAGGGATGTTCGTGACCCGCTACGACAGGGCGCCCGGCCGATGAGGGGCGGCGCCGTTCAGAGCAGCTCGAACGGCGCCGGGGTCGGGTAGTACGCCTCCAGGAAGCGCGCCAGCAGCGCGTCCTGCTCGGGGGTGGTGGGGGCCGTGTCGTTGAGGCAGTACGCGTCGTACCGGCGCCGGGCGAGCATGCGCCGCAGCTTGGCGGGGGTCTTGCGCAGCGACAGATCGACGTAGGTGTAGTCGATCGAGCCGGGGACGGCCCGCCCGCTCAGGTAGCCGTAATAGTGAGCCAGCGACGACACGACCGAGATGTCCGCCGACGTGCGGAACGCGCTGCGCGCCGTCGCCTCGAACTCGGGGGCGAACCGCTCCTCAAGCTCATACATCAGGGAGCGCCGCAGCGCGTACGGCACGTGCTTGAGCTTCTGGGTCAGCGTGCGGCCGCAGAGCTCCTCCAGTATCCGCCGGTTGTTCATCCCGGCGGCGTGGACCGGCGACTCCTCGTCCTCCGGCACGCCGAACGGCACGTGGACCAGGCTCGGGAAGAAATGGGTGATCCCGTTGGCCTCGAAGAACGTGCGGGGCGACAGCGGCCGGCCGAGGAAGAAGTCGTCGTTCAGGTAGAGGAAGTGCTCCGACAGCCCGTCGATGTGGTGGAGCTGCGTCTCGATGGCGTGCGAGTTGAACACCGGCAGCACCGACGGGTCGCTGAAGATCTCCTTGTGGTCCACGACGGTCACCATGGGATCCGCCGTGTCCAGCCATGACGGCGTCTGCCCGTCGGTGACGATCCACACCCGGTTGATCCACGGGGCGTAGGTGAACAGCGAGCGCAGCGAGTAACGCAGCTCGTCGCGGCTGGTGAAGCGGGCCTCGGTCGTGGCCATCTCGCTGAGCCCGCCGTCGGGCCGCCCCGGCTGCCCGCCCTGCGGCCCGCCGTGCAGCGCGGCGTCGCGGCGCGCCCGCCACGCCGGGTCGCCGCCGTCCACCCACGTGTAGACCGCGTCGATCGGGAAGTCGACGTCGTCGACGAGGCGGCGGGTGAACTCCGGCCGCGTCGGATACGCGCGCGTGCTCCGCGCGGCCGACACCATCGGGTTGAACAGCTCCTCCCCGCCCCGTACGACCCGGCCCTCGGCAGGGACCGTGTCGCACGCGAGGTTGGGGCGCGGGGCCACCAGCGTGTCACCCTCGCGCGACCAGAACTCCAGGTCGCAGCCGTGCTCCGGGCCGAGCGTCAGGGTCCGCGACGGGCTGGCGAACAGCAGCGCCACCCGTACGACGCGGGCGTCCCGCAGGATCGCGGCCGCGCGGCGCAGCGGGCGCATCCGGCCCACCTCCGCCTGCCGTCCTCCCTGCCGCCCTCCCGGCCTGCCGTACGGCTGGCGCGCGGCGAACAGCGGCCGGCCGGTGCGCGCCAGTGCGTCGAGCGCCCGGGTGCGGTCACTCTCGGCGACGGCCACGGCGGGCGGACGGCCCGGCAGCGGGCGGACGCAGAAGTACGGCACCTCCGCGTCGGACAGCGCCGCGCAGACGAGGTCGAGCGTCTCCCGCTGCGCCTGGAGCGGGCTCGCGTCCTGCCTGATGAGCGCGGCCCGCGGTGTGGGCTCCCAGGACGGCAGCCGTCCCTGGAGCCGCCGATACAACGTGACAACCGGCATGATCTCCCCCTTGGACACGGACTGTAACGGATCGGTGACCCGTTTGGCGGATGGTTTGCCCAGGTGGGGATAACGGTCAAGAAGTGGCAACGAGATGCCCTGGCTGTTACCGAAGTGCACGTCAGCCGCTACGCCATGTAGTCATTCTTGCCTCCATGGGGTGCTTCACGCTGGACGACATCCTGGCGACGCGTAAGACGCGGGACTCGTGGTGGACCGTTTTCCTGGTCGACCCGCTGGCCTGCCGGCTGACACTGCTCGTGGCCAACCACACCTCGCTCACGCCCAACGGCCTGACGCGACTGTCGATGCTGGTCGGGCTCGCGTCCGCGGTGTCGTTCTTCGAGGGCGCGCTCGTCGCCGGGGCCGTGCTGTTCTACCTGAGCTTCACCGTGGACTGCATGGACGGGAAGATCGCCCGGCTGAAGGGCACCGGCACGCCGTTCGGGCTGTGGCTCGACTACGTGGGCGACCGGATCAGGGTGGTCTGCTGCGCCTTCGGGCTCGGCTTCGGCGAGTACGCCCGCTCGGGGGACACCGACTACGTCCTCGCGGCGATCGGCGTCGTCCTGCTCGATCTGTTCCGCTACATCAACGGCCCGCAGCTCAAGCGGGTCAAGGAGGCCACCCGGCTGCTCGCCCAGACCCGCATGGAGGCCGAGTGCGTCTTCGTCGAGGACGTGCTGCGGGCCAGGCCGCGCACCGACGTCGAGCGGCTCGGCGTCGAGGAGGGCCGGACGCTCGTGGACCTGCAGAAGGAGTTCCACGCGCGGTTCCCCTGGTACGACCGGCTGCGGGTGTTCCTCGTCCGGCACCGGGTGCGCACGCACGTCATGAGCGGGATCGAGTTCCACGCCGCGGTCTTCGTGGTCGCCCCGCTGCTCGGGACGTGGGCTCTGGTGCCGGTGTCGGCGGTGGCCGGGGGGCTGCTGCTGGCGTTCGAGATGAGCCTCGTCTACCGCGTGTGGCTGGCGGCCCGCCAGATCCCGCGGAGCAGGCCGGAGAGGGACCGGATCCTGGTCTGACCGGCGGCCGAGCGTCGCCGCGCCGTCGAGTCACCGGCCACCTGGGGGAGGCCGGGCGCCACGCCTTGAATCGTCATCACGGGGGGATTGATCTCATGCAGTCGGACAGGCCCATCTTCGTCGTCGGGTGCCCGCGTTCCGGGACCACCATGCTCCAGCTCATGCTGCACTCGCACCCGCGTGTCGCCGTGCCGCCGGAGACCCGGTTCCTCGTCCCGGCGTACTTCTCACGCCGGGCGTACGGCGACATGCGGCTGGCGGACAACCGCCGCACGCTCGCCACCTGGATCGCCGAGGGGCGCAACACGAAGTTCCGCGAGCTGGGCCTGGACGGCCCCGACTTCGTCCGGGCGGCCATGCTCGGCCCGGGAAGCTTCGGCTCGGTCGTCGGCATGGTCTTCAAGTCCTACGCCGAGCGCTTCGGCAAGCCGCGCTGGGGCGACAAGCGGCCCAGCTACTACCGGCACGTCGAGATGCTCATGCGGATGTTCCCGGACGCGCAGTTCGTCCACCTGGTGCGGGACGGGCGTGACTGCGTGGCCTCGCTCAAGGAGATGCCCTGGTACAAGCCGGACACCTTCCACGCCGTGGCGAACTGGGCGGAGGCCGTCGACTTCGGCCGCCGCCACGCCCGCAAGCTCCCGGCGGACAGCTTCTACGAGCTGCGGTACGAGGACCTCACGGCCGACCCGGAGACCGAGCTGAAGAAGCTGTGCGCGTTCATCGGGGAGGACTACGACCCGGCGATGTGCGAGCCGCGCCACATCGCCGAGGTGGCGGTGCCCAAGCACAAGGTGTGGCACATCAACACACACGAGGAGGTCACCACGGCCCACTCGGGCAAGTGGGCCGCCCGGCTGGAGCCCTGGGAGATCGCGCTCTGCGAGGACGTGCTGGGCGAGCGCCTCGCGGCGTACGGCTACGAGCTGAGCGGCGCGCCGAAGGCCGAGCGGCAGCACGTGGCCGCCTTCAAGGTGGCGGCGGGCAAGCGCCGTACCGCCCGGCTGCGCAAGTACAACCGCGACCGCCTCACCCGGCTGCGCGAGCCCGGCCCGATCGCGGCCCTGCTGACCGAGGGGGAGCGCCGGCTCGCCGGCCTGCCCCAGCAGCGCACCCGTGAGCTGATCCCCCGCTGATCCCCGCCGACCGCCTGGCCCGCCCCCCGGCCTGCCCGCCCGTGGCCGGGGTCTCGCGCGGTGCCGACCCGGCCTGGAGCGAGGTCCCGCCTCACCGCCTCGCCGCGGGCGGGTTGAAGCGGCTGGCGTCCTCGAACGTCCAGCGCAGCGTGCTCTCCCCGGTGACGTGGACGACCCGGTCGAGCTCGAACTCGACGAGCCGCCGCGCCCCCGGCACGTCATGCGGATCCCAGTCGACCCGTGCACGGCCGGTCAGGTGCAGCGCGTCCCCGTTGGACCAGTCGAGGAAGAGCAGGCCCGCCGCCGGGTTCAGCTCCAGGTTGCCGAGGGTCATGTACATCGAGTTGCCGGCGTAGTCGGGCCAGACCAGCCGCCGGTCGTCCACCACCTCGACGAAGCCGGGCGAGCCGCCCCGGTGGGACACATCGGCGCCGAGCCCGTCGGCGTGGGTGGCCACGAAGAACGTGTCGGCCTCGCCGATCCACGCCCGCTGCGCGGCGGTCAGCCTGTCGCCGGCCGTCGACGTGCCCCCGCCCGGCCCTGCCACGCCGGTTAGGGTCCTGCGCTGCAGATACTTCGGGCAGTTGGCGTACACCTGGTCGGTCCGGATCACCAGCCGTCCGCCGTCGCGCCGGGCCCTGCCGTTGATCCGCATGCGGCGCCGCGTCTGCGGCTCGACGGCGAGCGTGCCGATGTCGTGCCCGGCGTCGTTCCCCGTGTCGAAGACCCCCGTGAAGGGCCCGCCGGGGACCGCGTCGACCACGAGTGTGCGCGCGTCGGCCGCGCGGGCGAAGCCGGGGGCGCCGGTGAGCACGCCGGCCCACACCAGCCCCTCGGCGTCGGCCGCGCCGATCAGCAGCATGGGCTGCTCGCGCAGGAACTCGGCCGCCGCGTCCGGGATCTCCGCCCGGGTGCGCGCGGATCCGAGGTCGGGCGCCCGCACGCCCGCGCGGCGCTGGACCGCCTGCTCTCCCGGGTGTCGCATGGCGCCCTCCTTCGTCGGGTACGGCCCCCCGGCCGTACGGCATGGCTAGAAGAAGCCGCAGGTGGGGGCGGAGGTGGGAGCGGGGCGCTCGTCGGCGCCGCTGGGGGCGAAGATCTCCAGGCGGATGCCGTCGGGGTCCTCGAAGAACACGCCGCCGGACGAGGCGCCCTCCCTGTGGGGGACGATCCCGTCGTGGTGGAGGGTGGCGCCGATCTCGCGGATGACGGTCTCGGCGCGCCGGACGGCCTCGATGTCGCCCACCTCGAAGGACAGGTGGTGCAGCCCCGGCAGGCGGGTGGAGAACGTTCCCTCGCTCTGCTGCCACAACGTGAGCACGAGCTTGCCGTCCAGCCCGAGGAAGGCGTAGCGGCGGCCGTCATCGTCGGACTCACGGACCACGTCGAAGCCGAAGACCTTCCGGTAGAAGTCACGGGACCTGTCGAGATCGGAGACGTTGAGCCCCACGTGCCCGGTCTGCATGCTCATGGCCTTCCCCTCGATCAATCTAACGGAGTGTTCCGTTAGGCTAGGAGAGCAATCTAATGCCATTGACGGTATAAGTCCATTAGAAGTGAGGGCTCAGTGCGCGCGATGCTGCCGGTAGTGGCGGGCGGCCCGGGCACGGTTGCCGCACCCCACCGAGCACCACTCCTGACGCGGGTGCTCCTTGACGAAATACAGCACGCAGCTCGGCGCGGGGCAGGCGCGGAGCTGCTCGCGCTCCGGCCCCGCCAGCAGCTCGATGGCCGACGCGGCGAGCACGGCGCGTATACGCGCCGACTCCGCCGCCGGTCCGGCGGGGACGAACCGTGCCACGGGAGGGCCGTCCGGCGGCCAGTCGAGCCGGGGGGTGAGGGGCACGGCCGACGCCGTGGCGTTCACCAGGCGTAGCGACACATCGAACGCGGGGAGGCGTCCCGAGTCGGCGCTGCTCGCGGGGGCGGGGGCGACGGCGCGGGCGAACAGGGCGCGGACGGCCTGCCGCAGCTCCACCACCTCGTCGCGCAGCTCGCCGGTGGCCGTGAAGGCCGGGCCGAGCCCCAGCTCCCGGGCGTGCGCCCGGCCCCAGGCCGTCATCCCGTCCGTGTCGGCGAGGGCGTCGGTCACGCTTGAACGCCGGGCGCGGATCGTGCCGGAGAACTCCAGGGACAGCAGGGCGGACATCTCCCCAGTCTAACGGCTTCCGGTGTCGCCACCCGTGAGATTCAGCGGCGGATCGCCCTGGAGATGATCGCGACGAACGCGGCCAGCCCGAGCCCGCCGACCAGCACGGGCGCCATGATCACGGGGTCCGGGCCGGGGCCGGTGAGATAACGGATGCCCATTCCGATGAACAGCAGGCCGCAGAGCAGGGCCATCCAGTTCGTGCGGTGCACCCGGCGGGGACGCTCCGGATCGAGCTCACGCTCCACGGCGCACCTCCACGTCGCCGACGCCCGCCTTGACGTACAGCTCGATGGTGGGCGGGGTGCCCGTCCGGGTCGCGCCGGTCCGGTCCGCGGGAGCAGTCGGGGCAGTTGGGGCAGTCGGGGCAGCGGGAGCAGTGGGAACGGCCGGGGCGGTGGGAGCGGTGCGAGCGTCGGGGGATCTGGGGGCCCTCGGCGCCTTCGGGGTGTGACGGGCATCGGGAACGGCGGAGATCGAAGGAGCCGGGGACGGCACCTGCCCGGTCGTCTCCGTGGAGGCCCACTCCGGTTCGAGGATTCGATTGAACCGCACGTCCGTGCCGTCCTCCACCTTGTGGTCGATCTTCACCTCGCCGAGGCGGGTGTAACCGTGCACCTCGACCCGCGCGGTCGGGGGCACGATAACCGTGATCTGCCCCACCGACACCGAGGCGTTCACCCTGACCCTGGTGCCGGGCGCCAGCTCGACCTCACTGAGGTCGAGCTTGCCCTCCCCCATCCCCAGGACGTAATCACGGGAGGCGTCGGTGATGGTCAGCGGGTGCCAGCTGAAGCTGCCGACCTTGCCAGGGATGCCGCTCACGGTCGACCCTCCGATGAGAACCAGCGCCACGATGGTGCCCGCGGCGACCAGCACCGCGCCCCTGCCGAACCACGCGGTGACGAGCAGGCCCGTCCCGATCGTGACGAGCATCGCGCCGCCGATCACCGGCAGGGCGAGCGATTCGCCCCCGGACCGCTGCATCGTGACCATGACTCCTCCAACTATCAGCGCGAGCCAGATGGTCAGCGCGCCGACGAACGACTTGGGCCGCTTCGGCCGCCGCACCCGCGGGACGAGTGGCGCCGGGGTGTACGGCGAGGGCGCCGGGCCGAACGGCCGGGCACCCGACGCGTACGGCTCCCGCTTCGTGTAGGGCCCGTGAGGGGCGAAAGGCTCACCGGTGGAGTAGCCGTAGGTGCCGGCGCGCGCCTCTCGCGCGAGGTCCGACAGCCGCCGGTAACCGTCCGGCTGAGGCTCGGCGGGAGGCGCCGGAGCGCCCGCCGGGCCGTGCGCCGTGGTGGTCCCGGTGTCCTCTGTGGCTCCGGCGTCTCCCGTACCCGCCGGGGCGTCCGCCGCGGTGGCCGCCGCAGTGGCGGCGTCCCCCGCTGCGGGCGGGCCGTACGGCGCGTGGGGAGGGGTGGAGAACGACGAGGAGAACTTCGCGCCGGGCCCGGTGAAGCTGAATGATCCCTCGTAGGCCGCGGTGGAGGGGTCGGAGTAGGGCGCGGTGAAGGCGGGGGCGGTCCGCGTCATGCCGCGCCGCCCGGTCGCCCGGTCGGGCATCGACTTGGCCATCGTCAGCAGGTCGACGCCGCGCGCGTGGGCCGCCAGCAGCACGATGGCCAGCAGCGTGCCGACCACGATCGTGCCCCGGTTGATGCCGCCGGACGCGACGTTGATGATCAGGCCGAACGCGAAGACCGCCGCCATCAGCGCGAGCACGGTCTCGGCGTCGAACATCCGGCGGGTCCACCGCTCCAGGTAGCCGGCGCCGCCGTCGGGCTGCCGCATGAGCAGGAACGCGGCGACGTACAGCATGATCCCGATGCCGGACGCGAGGACCAGCACGGCGAAGCCCACCCGGAAGAGCACCGGGTCCATCCCGATGTACCTGCCGAGCCCCGCGCAGACGCCGGTGAGCATTCGGCCGGAGCCGGATCGGCGGAGCACCCGCTCGGGCTCGGGCCCGGCGGAGGGATCGGGGGCGGTGCTGGGTGGTGCCTCGGTCATGGTCCCATCCTGGCCGGGCGGCCCGTCCTCCCACCATCGGGGGAACCCCTGACTCGTCCCCGACCCCTAAGGGGACCGGTCAGGGCGCTCCCTGATGCGCCGGGGCTCGATGACATGTGACGATGCTTGCGACATGTCTGAGATGACCAACGCCCCAGAGGCGTACCCGAGGCTGGTGCGGCCCGTCGCGGGCCGGGTGGTCGCCGGCGTCGCCCAGGGCGCCGCGGCGCAGCTCCGGCTCGACCCCGTCGTGCTCCGGCTGGCCTTCGTGCTGCTGACCGTCGTGGACGGGCTCGGCTTCATGGCGTACGCCGCGCTGTGGATGTTCACCCCCAAGGAGCAGGCCAAAGGGCCGGAACCGAGCCGTGACTGGGGCCAGCTCGCCGCGTACGGCGTGCTGTGGCTGGCCCTCGCGGCGTTCGGCTGGATGACTGGCGCCTCCAGCGGGGGCTTCGGCACGTGGCCGATCGCGGTCGGCGGCATCGGCGCGCTGATCCTGTGGCAGCAGGCCGACCCCGGCAGGCGGCAGCGATGGATGACCGGCGCGGTCAAGCACGTCAGCACCACCTGGATCCGGACGATCGTCGGGGCGCTGCTCGTGGTGATCGGCGCCATCGGCTTCCTCGCCGCGAGCGGCGAGCTGGCCAAGGCCAGGACCGGGCTGGTCTTCACGGCGGTCGTCGTCGGCGGCATGGTCATGATCGCGACACCCTGGCTGGCCTCCCTCGTGAAGGAGCTCCAGCGTGAGCGCACCGAGCGCATCAGGCAGGAGGAGCGGGCCGAGGTGGCCGCCCACGTGCACGACTCGGTGCTGCACACGCTGACCCTGATCCAGCGCAACGCGAACGACTCGCGCGAGGTGACGCGGCTGGCCCGGTCGCAGGAGCGGGAGCTGCGCAACTGGCTCTACCAGCCGAAACAGGACGCCGACGCGACCCTCGCCGCCGCCGTCCGCAGGGTCGCGGCCGAGGAGGAGGACTCCCACGGCGTGCCGATCGAGGTCGTCTGCGTGGGCGACTGCGAGCTGGACGACGGCCTGCGGGCCTTGCTCCACGCGGCCAGGCAGGCGATGGTGAACGCGGCGAAATACAGTGGCTCCGCGGTCGTCTCCGTGTACGCGGAGGTCGAGGCCGACGAGGTGACCGTGTTCGTGCGCGACCGGGGCAAGGGCTTCGTGCTCGATGACGTGCCCGATGACCGGATGGGGATCAGGCAGTCCATCATCGGGAGGATGGAGCGCCACGGGGGCGGCGCCCGGATCAGGACCGAGCCGGGCGACGGGACCGAGGTCATGCTGACCATGAAGAGAAGCTCGTGACACCGGGGGGGTCGCGAGGGTGAGGGAGTCATGAAGACCGTACGTGTGCTCATCGTCGACGACCACCGGCTGTTCCGGTCCGGCGTACGCGCCGAGCTGGGGCCGTCGATCCAGGTGGTGGGCGAGGCCGAGGACGTGGAGTCGGCGGTCACCACGATCGCCGAGCTGCAGCCCGACGTGGTGCTGCTGGACGTCCACATGCCCGGCGGCGGCGGCCAGGAGGTGCTGCGCCGGGTCCTCGGGTCGGGCTCCCAGGTGCGCTTCCTCGCCCTGTCGGTCTCCGACGCCGCCGAGGACGTGATCGGCGTGATCCGGGGCGGAGCCCGGGGTTACGTCACCAAGACCATCAGCGGCACCGAGCTGACCGACGCGATCGTCCGGGTGTCCGAGGGCGACGCGGTGTTCTCGCCCAGGCTCGCGGGGTTCGTGCTCGACGCGTTCGCCTCCACGGAGGCCCCGCCGATCGACCCGGAGCTCGACTCGCTCACCCAGCGGGAGCGCGAGGTGCTGCGGCTGATCGCCCGGGGATACGCCTACAAGGAGATCGCCAAGGAGCTGTTCATCTCGGTGAAGACGGTGGAGACCCACGTGTCGAGCGTCCTGCGCAAGCTCCAGCTCTCCAACCGGCACGAGCTTTCCCGCTGGGCGACCGCCCGGCGTCTGGTGTGACGCGTCCGGTGTGACGCGTCTGGCGTGGCGGGCGGCGGCGTGCGACGCTTCGTGAATGGGCCGTGACGTACCCGCCGTCTCCTTCAGCCTCGAGGACCGGCGCCGCTACCGCGACAAGGTGAGGCGATCTCTCGATGTCCTGGCTCAGATGTTGCGCGAGTCGCGGTTCGAGTTCGAGCGGCCGCAGGTGGGCCTGGAGATCGAGCTGAACCTGGTCGACTCCCGCGGGGAGCCGGCGATGAAGAACGCCGAGGTCCTCGACGCCATCGCCGACCCCGAGTGGGCGACGGAGCTGGGCCAGTTCAACATAGAGATCAACATCCCGCCGCAGGAGCTGTCCGGCGACGGCACCCGCCTGCTCGAGGAGTCGATCCGGGGCCGCCTGAACCACGCCCAGGAGCGGGCGGCCCGCGTGGACGGGCACCTCATGCTCGTCGGCATCCTCCCCACCCTGAAGGAGGGCGACGTCGACGAGGCCGCGCTGTCGGCCAACCCCCGCTACAAGATGCTCAACGAGCAGATCTTCGCCGCCCGTGGGGAGGACCTGCACATCATGATCGACGGCGTGGACCGGCTCGACGTCTACGCCGACAGCATCACGCCGGAGGCCGCGTGCACGAGCGTGCAGCTCCACCTCCAGGTCAGCCCCTCCCAGTTCGCCGATCACTGGAACGCGGCGCAGGCGATCGCCGGGCCGCAGGTGGCGGTCGCGGCGAACTCCCCGTTCCTGTTCGGCAAGGAGCTGTGGCGCGAGACCAGGATCAGCCTGTTCGAGCAGGCCACCGACACCCGGCCGGAGGAGCTGAAGGCCCAGGGCGTACGGCCGCGGGTGTGGTTCGGGGAGCGCTGGATCACCTCGGTCTTCGACCTGTTCGAGGAGAACGTCCGCTACTTCCCCGCCCTGCTGCCGATCTGCGAGGAGGAGGACCCGCGCGAGGTCCTCGACGGCGGCGGCACGCCGGCGCTGCACGAGCTGACGCTGCACAACGGCACGGTCTACCGGTGGAACCGCCCCGTCTACGCCGTGGTCGACGGGGTGCCCCACCTGCGGGTGGAGAACCGGGTGCTGCCCGCCGGGCCCACCGTGGCCGACATCGCGGCCAACGCCGCCTTCTACTACGGCCTGATGCGGGTGCTGCCGACCGCCGAGCGGCCCGTGTGGACGCGGATGTCGTTCGCCGCCGCCGAGGACAACCTGCGCAACGCCGCGCGGCACGGCCTGGACGCCCACCTCTACTGGCCGGGGCTCGGCGAGGTCCCCGCCACCGAGCTGATCCTGCGCCGGCTGCTGCCCCTGGCGCACCAGGGGCTCGAACTGTGGGGCGTGGACCAGCGGGAGCGCGACCGGCTGCTCGGCGTCATCGAACGGCGCTGCGTCACCGGCCGTACGGGGGCGACGTGGCAGGTGGAGGCGGCCCACTCGCTCGGCGGGGGCCATGAGGGCCTGCGGAAGATGACCATGCGCTACCTGGAACACATGCACACCAACGAGCCGGTCCACCTCTGGGACGTCTGAGGAACGGCGGCGCGGCGTGGAATGACATGATTTATGGATCTTTTGCCTCCCCATTGGGTAGCTAATCGGGGTGGCGCGCCGACTGCTTCTCGCCCTCCTCCTCGCGGGCGTGTTGACCTCCTGCGGACAGGTCCCGGATTCGACGCGGGCACCCGCGGAGGGCACGCCGTCATCGCCGTGCAAGGACGACGGCGCCGATTTCGCCAGTGACGTGCGGCTGGCCAGGTGCCTCACCGAATGGTTCTGGGCCCGGCGGTTCCAGGAGGCGGGGAAGGCGTACCGGCCGGTCACCCGATTCGTCGCCTACGACGGGGAGAACGGGCCGGACTGCGGTGACCAGAGGTCCGTGCCCAACAACGCCTTCTACTGCCCGTACGGCCACTTCATCGCGTTCGACGCCACGTGGTTGCGGTCGATGTACGACCAGATGGGCGACGGGGCCGTCTACGTCGTCATCCCGCACGAGTTCGGCCACGCCGTCCAGGAGCAGCTCGCCACGCGGTTCCAGTACAACGTGGAGCGTGAGCTGCAGGCCGACTGCTACGCCGGTGCCACGCTCAGCGGGCTGCTCCGGACGGGGGTCATCCAGGAGGACCAGGGCGACGAGCAGGAGCTGCTCACCAACCTGGAGGCCGCCGGGGATCCGACCGACGCCTGGTGGGCGGCCGACGCGCACGGGACGCCCGAGCGGCGCCAGAGCATGTTCGCCACCGGTTTCAACAAGGGCACCTCTGCCTGCTGATGGCCTGTTCAGCCTGCTGAGGGACTGTCTCGCGGCCCGCGTGCCGGCTCTGTCCACAGGCTTGTGACCGCGCGGGCGGGGGGTGCCCGCCGGGTGGCAGCATGGGGACGGTGATCGCTCAGGGAGGTCCTGTGAGCAGTGTGCATCCGCTCGTGTCGTGTGTGGCGGTGCTCGCCGCGGCCAACGTGCTGAACAACCGTGTCGCCAGGCGGTGGGCGCCGGTGACGTCGGCGGCCGCCACGGGAGCGCTCCTGATCATCGCCCGCCGCGAGGGTCACGCCTGGCCGGATCTGGGCTTCCGGAGGGCGCGGCGGGGGGCCCTGGCCGGTGGCGCGCTCGCCGCCGGGGTCGCGGCCGTCTACACGGCGGGGGTCGCGTGGCCGCGCACCCGGCCGCTGTTCCACGACGAGCGGGCTCTCGCCCTGTCGCCCGCCCGGCTGCTTGAGGAGGCGCTGGTCCAGGTGCCGTTCGGCACCGTGCTGCTGGAAGAGGTCGGCTTCCGCGGTGTGCTGCCCGCTCTGCTCGGGAGGGTCTTCCCGGCCCGTACGGCTGTCGCCGCGTCGGCCGTGTCGTTCGGGTTGTGGCACGTGCTCCCCGCCGTCGACATGGCACGCGCCAACCCCGCTCTCAGCCGGCTGGCCTCCGGTGAGAGCCCGGTCCCAGGCAGCGTGCCGGACGCGCCTCCCAGCGGCACGGCTTCCGTCGCCGCCGTCCCGGCCGGAGGCGGCGGGGGGACGGCGCGGCTCGTCGCCGGCACCGTCGTGTCCACCGCGCTCGCCGGGGTCGTCTTCCATGAGTTGCGCCGTCGTGGCGGGCTGCTCGCGCCGTCGCTGCTCCACCTGTCGACCAACTCCTTCGGCTACGCGGCGGCGTGGGCCGCGCGCCGGATCGGCGACGGGCGGCATCCGTACGCGAGAGGCCGCGCCGCCGGTCAGGAGTCCGCGGACGGGTCGGCGATGCCCTGACGGTAGGCGTACACCACGGCCTGGGCCCTGTCCCGCAGGCCCGTTTTGGTGAAGAGGTTGTTGATGTGCGTCTTCACGGTGGCCTCGCTGATGAAGAGGGAGGCCGCGATCTCGCCGTTCGACAGCCCACGGGCGATCAGGCGGAGCACCTGCGCCTCGCGCGCGGTCAGCCCGTCCGGCAGGGAAGGCGCGGGCTGGGCGGATCGTGGCGTCACGGGCTGGGACGTCACGGATGGGGCGGGCACGGGCTGGGACGCGACAGGCTGGGCGGGCGGCGAGGGCCGCTCCGGCGAGCCGGCCACCGTGTTGAGCAGCCGCCTCTGCACCCCGGGGTCGAGCTGGGCGTCGCCGTCCATGACCGCTTTGACGGCTCTGGCGATGTCCTCGGCGTCGGCGCTCTTGGTGAGGAAGCCGCGTGCCCCGGCGCGCAGGGCGGCGAACACGCTCTCGTCGTCGGAGTAGGTGGTGAGCACCACCACCTGGGTGTCCGGGAACTCGGCGCGGATCCGGCGGGTGGCCTCCACGCCGTCCATGCGGGGCATCCGCAGATCCATGAGCACCACGTCGGGCCGGGTGTCCGCCACCAGCCGGAGCACCGCCTCCCCGTCCGCCGCCGACCCGACCACCTCGATGCCGGGCAGCAGGCCGAGCAGCAGCACCAGCCCCTCACGGACCACGGACTGGTCGTCGGCCACCAGGACGCGTGCCGTCATGACGGGATCCGGAGGCGCACCCGGAACGCCTGCCCGTCCTTCCCGGTCTCCAGCGTCCCGCCGAGAAGCTCGGCCCGCTCTCGCATGCCCATGAGCCCGTATCCTCCCCCAGGCGATCCGGGCGGGTCACCGGCGGGGTTGGCGACCTCCAGCTCGCACGTGCCGTCGTCGAAGCCGAGCCGGACGGCCGCGGGGGAGCCGGGGGCGTGCCGCCGGACGTTGGTGAGGGCCTCCTGCGCCGTGCGGATGACGGCCAGGGCGGCCTCGGCGGGCAGGCGCCGCTCCGCGCCGCTCACCTCGACCACGCACTCCTGGCCGGTGGCCACGCGGAACTCCTCGGCGAGGGCCCTCAGCGCCTCCGTCAGCGGGGGCACGTCCTCCCTCAGGGCGGACACGGCCCTGCGGGCCTCTTCGAGGCCGCTCTTGGCGAGCTCCCTGGCGCGGTCGACCCGCTCCAGGGCCTCCCCCGCGCGGTCGGCACGCAGCAGGAGCCGCGCTCCCTCCAGGTGCACGATCTGCGCGGACAGGGAGTGGGCCAGGATGTCGTGGATCTCCCGTGCGATGCGGGCGCGCTCGGCCAGCACCGCCTCGCGTGCCTCGGCGGTCCTGGTGGCCCTGCGCTGCCTGATCGAGTAGGCGATGAGGAAGACCAGGCCGGTGCTGAGGCACAGGCTGAGATCCCGGCCCGGGTTCCCGCTCACGACGGCCGGGACCAGCAGCCCGACGAGGGCGAGGGCCTCCACAGGCAGCGAATGCCGGAGCGGATGCCTCACCGCCGCAGCTCCCACGAGGAACAGCAGGGCGGCGACAGCGGGCTCGGTGCCGGTCACCGTGAGCAGGACGATCGAGAGCACGACCGCGACGCAGAGGGACACGACCTTCAGCGGTACGCCGAGGAGGGCGTGCTCGGGGGAGTCGCGCCGCCGGAAGGGCAGGACCCCGCCGGCCGTCGCCGCCGCGACGGCCAAGGTGAGCACGGTGGTGGCGAGCTCACGCCCCGACAGGCCGAAGCCGGGCCGTGTCCCGGCCTGCGCCACCACGAAGAGCGCGATCAACGCCAGCCGCAGCACGGCCGGATCGATCGCGCTCTCCTGCGGGGCCGTCGTCACGTCATGACGCTACCCCGGCGCGCCCCGAGGGCCGTACGGCCGAGCCGGGCAGCGCGCGGCCCCGCCGGATGACCAGCAGGCTCTGCGCGGCGATGGTCACTCCCACGAACACGAGGACCGTGGCCGGGGCGGACTCGACGCCGGCGGCGCGGCCCGCCACGAACAGGACGACACGGGAGGCGAGCGAGGCCAGCCAGGCCACGAGGGTCCACACCGACGCCTGCGACCAGGTGACTCCCGCCTGGTCGCGCCACACCCGCACCGTCCCCGCGCGTACGAAACCGAAGATCACGGCCAAGGCGATCTCGGCCACGACGAGGACCACGCTGAGCGCCAGGTGGGCGGGGTCGAAGAGGCCGCCCCCCAGAAGGCCGTACACGACCAGGGCGGCGGAGATGTACAGGACGCCCCG
This sequence comes from Microbispora sp. NPDC049125, assembly GCF_040802045.1. Taxonomy (NCBI): domain Bacteria; kingdom Bacillati; phylum Actinomycetota; class Actinomycetes; order Streptosporangiales; family Streptosporangiaceae; genus Microbispora; species Microbispora sp. NPDC049125. The sequence goes on from NZ_JBEZDW010000001.1 coordinate 48,631, forward strand.
CCTCTCGGTGGGCCGCGTCATCATCTGGCGGTAGATGACGACGACGGCGGCGACGGCGATCAGAGCGACGGTTTGCGCGTTCATGGAGCCGACGGTAGGGAAAGCGGGGGCACGCGCGGATCGGCGCGGGGGTGGAGCCGCCGGTCTCCACCCGCGGGTGGAGCCGGAACGGCGCCGCGGCCGGGAGGTCAGGGGGAGAAGCGGCCCCGGGCGGCGAGCTCGATCGTGACCACGACGGCCGCGGCCTCGGCGGCGAGCAGGGCGACGAGCACGGCGAGCTGTACGGCTCCTGCGTGCACCGGATCGGCGCCGGCGAGCATCATGCCGACGAACGCGCCGGGAAGCGTGACCAGGCCCACCGTACGGGTCTGGTCGAGTGCGGGGACGAGAGCCTGCGCGGCGGCCGGGCGGCAGATCTCCATCGCGGCGTCGCGGTCCGGCAGCCCGAGCGACAGCCCGGCCTCCACCTCGCCGCGCCGCTGGCGCAGCTCGTCCAGGGCCCGCCGCCCGGCCAGCGACGTGGCGGTCAGGCAGCCGCCCAGGAGGATGCCGGTGACGGGGATGAGCACGATCCCCCGGACCGGCAGCACCCCGGACGCGATCATGAGCGCGAGCACCGGGACGGTCCCGGCCGCGACGGGCAGGCATGCCCACCAGGCGGCCCGTCCCCGGGTGATCCGCCGTCCCGCGGTGACGCCCGCCACGCCGTACATCACCAGCAGGAACAGTACGACGGCGGGCAGCAGGGCGATCACCCAGCCGATCACCAGCGAGACGGCGGCGAGCTGGACGGCGGCCCGCGCGGCCGCGGTGAGGATCGCCCGCCCGTGCCCCAGCCGGCCGGCCCAGGCGACCGCCGCGCCGGCGAGGACGAGCACCGCCATCACCACGCCGAGCTGAGGAGTCACCGGAAGCAGCGTGTTCACGTGCCCGATCCTGCCCTGCCGCGGCCCCGCGGCCTTCCGCGTCGCCTTCCGCGTCGCCTTCCGCGTCGCCGGCCGCGTCCCGGCCGTCTCGACGCGGCCCGGGCACGCGAGAGGTCTCAGGCCGTGACGACGGCGTGGAACGCCTCGGCGTACGAGCCCTCGGGGAGGCCGGCGGTGACGGCGTTCGCGGTCAGCCAGCCCTTGATCATCCCGTCCAGGTCGGCCATGTGGGACGTCTGGCTCTGGTGGGCGCGCAGAGCGGCGATCTTGCGGTCGACGGTGCCGGTGACGTCCACGTGGTGGTTCGGCGTCATCGAGCCCAGCATCCAGACCTCCCGGACCGTCCACGCCTCCAGGCCCTCGTCGGCCAGCAGCTCGGGGAACGCGTACGGGTTGCGGGCGTCGGGGTAGACGGCGTCGAGCGTGGCGCCCCCGACGGCGCGGTGGTCGGGGTGGCTCGGGCCCAGCCGGGCGTAGTTGCGTTCGGGTGTGGAGGTGATCACGAGATCCGGCCTGACCTGGCGGATCACGCGGGCGATGTCGCGGCGCAGGCCGAGCGACTGCTCGACGGCGCCGTCCCGGTAGCCCAGGAAACGGAGGTCGGTGACGCCCACGCACTTGGCGGCCGCCGTCTGCTCGGCGCGGCGGACAGCGGCCATCCCGCCGTTGTCCAGCGCCCGGTCGAAGCCGCCGGCGTCGCCGTCGGTCACCAGGCAGTACACCACCTCGGCTCCGCCGTCGGTGAGCGTCGCCACCGTCCCCGCACCGCCGAAGTCGATGTCGTCGGGGTGCGCGGCGACGACGAGCACCTTCCTGATCTCGGCGACGTCAAGCATGGTGAGGTCCTCCTCTAGTTTCGGCACATCACCTTAAACCGGACTTGCCGGGTGACTGGGCAACGGATGTCGGTGGTGCGCCATACTCTTGAACCCGTGTCCACCCGAGCCGCCACCCACCCCTTGCTCGACGGCCTCAACCCGCAGCAGCGGGAGGCCGTCCTCCACCAGGGCGGCCCCCTGCTGATCGTCGCGGGGGCCGGCTCCGGCAAGACCCGGGTGCTGACCCACCGCATCGCCTACCTGCTGGCCGAGCGGGGCGTCCAGCCGGGGGAGATCCTCGCGATCACCTTCACCAACAAGGCCGCCCGCGAGATGAAGGAGCGGGTCGACAAGCTGGTCGGCCCGCGATCCAAGGCCATGTGGGTGATGACGTTCCACAGCGCCTGCGTGCGGATCCTTCGCCGGGAGGCCAAGCGGCTCGGCTTCGGCTCCAGCTTCTCGATCTACGACCAGGCGGACTCGCAGCGGCTCATGGCCCTCGTCTGCCGGGAGCTGGAGCTCGACCCCAAACGCTACCCGCCCCGGTCGTTCTCCGCCCAGGTCAGCAACCTCAAGAACGAGCTGATCGACTACGAGACGGCGTCCGACCGCGCCCAGACGCACCTGGAGCGCACGCTCGCCGAGGCGTACCGGACCTACCAGCGGCGGCTCACCGAGGCCGGCGCGATGGACTTCGACGACCTGATCATGCTGACGGTCACGCTGTTCCAGCTCTTCCCCGAGGTCGCCGAGCACTACCGGATGCGGTTCCGCCACGTGATGGTGGACGAGTACCAGGACACCAACCACGCGCAGTACACCCTCGTCCGCGAGCTGGTGGGCCGGCCCGAGCTGCGCACGGCCGACGGCGACGTGGTGCGGGAGGGCGTCGAGCCCGCCGAGCTGGTGGTCGTCGGCGACGCCGACCAGTCGATCTACGCCTTCCGCGGGGCGACGATCCGCAACATCCTCGAGTTCGAGCGCGACTACCCCGACGCGCGCACGATCCTGCTGGAGCAGAACTACCGTTCCACGCAGACGATCCTCAACGCGGCGAACGCCGTCATCTCCAGGAACGAGAGCCGCAAGCCCAAGAACCTGTGGTCCGACCAGGGCACCGGGGCGAAGATCGTCGGCTACGCGGCGGACAACGAGCACGACGAGGCCATGTTCGTGGCCCAGGAGGTCGACAAGCTCACCGACGACCACGGGGTCACCCCCGGCGACGTCGCGGTCTTCTACCGCACCAACGCCGCGTCCCGCGTGTTCGAGGAGATCTTCATCCGCACCGGCCTGCCGTACAAGGTCGTGGGCGGCGTGCGGTTCTACGAGCGCAAGGAGGTCAAGGACCTGCTCGCCTACCTGCGGGTCCTGGCCAACCCGAGCGACACGGTGTCGCTGCGCCGCATCCTCAACGTCCCCAAGCGGGGGATCGGCGACCGGGCCGAGGCGATGGTGGAGGCGTTCGCGAGCAGGGAGCGGATCAGCTTCTGGGAGGGCCTGCAGCGGGCCGGGGAGGCCCCCGGGCTCGCCACCCGCTCGCTCAACGCGATCAGGGACTTCGTGGCGATGCTGGACGAGCTGCGGGCCAAGGAGCTGCCGCTGTCCGACCTCGCCGAGGAGGTGCTGAACGCCACCGGCTACCGCACCGAGCTGGAGACCTCGGGCGACCCGCAGGACGAGAGCCGCCTGGAGAACCTCAACGAGCTGATCTCGGTGGCCGCCGAGTTCGAGGAGGCCAATCCGGAGGGCACGCTGGTCGACTTCCTGGAGCAGGTCTCCCTCGTCGCCGACGCCGACCAGATCCCCGACGGGGAGGATCACGGCGGGGTGGTCACGCTGATGACCCTGCACACCGCGAAGGGCCTGGAGTTCCCCGTGGTGTTCCTCACCGGCATGGAGGACGGCGTCTTCCCCCACATGCGCTCGCTCAGCGACCCCAAGGAGCTGGAGGAGGAGCGCCGGCTGGCCTACGTCGGCATCACCCGCGCCAAGCAGCGGCTCTACCTCTCGCGGTCGGCCGTGCGGTCCTCCTGGGGCGCGCCCGCGTTCAACCCGGCGTCGCGGTTCCTGTCGGAGGTGCCCGGCGACCTCGTGGAGTGGCGTGGCGACCCCGGCAAGACCGCCTGGTCCGCCGCCACCTCCTCACGTCCGGCCCGTACGGCCGCCCCCGTGAAGCAGGGCGGGCGCCAGGTGCCGAACCTGTCGCCCGGCGATCGGGTGACCCACGACACGTTCGGCCTGGGCACGGTGGTCAGCGTGGACGGCGTGGCCGAGAAGAGCCGGGCGAAGATCGACTTCGGCAGCGAGGGCGAGAAGACCCTGCTCCTCGCCTATGCCCCGATCGACAAGCTCTGATCCCGGGGACCCTCCGGGGCCCCGGTCTGACGAGTGTGCCCCCGCCGGGCGCACAGGCGGCCCGGCGGGGACAGGTGGGCGGGCAGGGCGGCTGCGCCCCGGCCGCCCTGTGGGCTCAGTCGCCCAGGTCGATGGTGCCCGGCACGTCCGGCACGGTGCCGTCGATGTCGGACATGCTGGCCACCTGATCCTTCGGCGGAGCCTTGACCGAGACCTTCGTGCCCCACCCGGTGAACGTGGTGACATCGGTCACGGTGAACACCACGGAGGTCTTCTCGAACTTCATCTTGATCTTCGTCGCGGTGGAGGCGCGGCGGACGAGCTGGTCGGAGCCGACCCAGACCTTCCAGCTCACCACCACTTTGCCGGTGTCCGTGCCGAGGGCCGCGATCCCGTCCTTGAGGGCGGGGTTGGCCTTGATGAGCTGCCGCAGCGTGATGGCGCCGCGGTAGAGCGTGGTCTTCGCGCCGTTGACGACGCCGCCCGCACCCTTGGCCTTGGTGGTCCCGAGGACCGTCTTGAGGCTCCGCCAGTCCGTGGGGTTGACGAACCCGCCGAGGCTCTGCAGCGCCGAGCCCGGAGTCACGCCGGGAACCCGGAGCCAGCTCTTGCCGTCGGGGAGCACGCTCGCGTAGATCCCGCCGGAGATGTACCCCGTCTTACCGATGACGATCATCCGGGTGGGGTCGTCCAGGCCCTGAAGGCTTTCGTCGTCTCCCAGCAGGCCGCCGTAGTTGACCTTCTGGGTGATGTCGGACGCGCCCACACCCGCCCGGCCGAAGGCGAAGGCGCCCTTCGACTTGAACGTGATCCCGGTTCCGGCGACGCTCAGCTTGCCGGTAGAGGTGAATCGGACGCCGCGACCAGGCACGAACTGCTTCTTCAGCGCGGACACCGGGTCGCCGGACCGGGCCTGGGCCTGGAGAGAGGTCTGTGCGTGCGCGGGGCTCGCGACGGCGGGCGCGACGAGCACGGCGGCGGCCGCGCATGCCAGGGCCGTCATTGTTCGCTTCAAAGGGGGGTTCCTCCCGTATGTGCTCTCTGGGGCGAGAGCGACCACGGTATTTTGCCGTGACGTGATCACGGAAAAGTCACAGAAATCTACATAAGTGACTGACCAATGCATGAAATCTGGTCTTTACCAGTTCGCCTAAGTGGCGATATGCCTTTCCGTTATGGCGCCGCGGAACGACGTCTCAACGACGCCTCGACGACGCCCCGAACGGCACCCGGACGACGCGCGGGACGCCTCCCGAGTGGTGACACGCGCCCCCGTCAGGTAAGGATGTGGGACGGAACACCATCTCGGGAGGTCGCCATGGAAGCCGGCAGGATCCGGGTCGTCGTCGCGAAGCCGGGCCTCGACGGGCATGACCGCGGAGTCAAGGTGGTGGCCAGGGCGCTGCGCGACGCCGGCATGGAGGTCATCTACACCGGGCTCCACCAGACGCCCGAGCAGATCGTTCAGGCGGCTGTGCAGGAGGACGCGGCGGCGATCGGCCTGTCGATCCTGTCCGGCGCCCACATGACGCTGTTCGCCCGGCTGTTCGAGGTGCTGCGCGAGCAGGGCGCCGAGGACATCGTGGTGTTCGGCGGCGGCATCATCCCGGACGCCGACATCCCCGAGCTGGAGAAAATGGGCGTCGCCCGGATCTTCACGCCCGGCGCGACGACGCAGGAAATCGTCGACTGGGTCCGTTCGGCGGTGCCCGCGGCCGTTTAGCGGAGTTCAGCCGGACCTCCTGAGAATGGCGGGGGCTTGACCACGCCTCCGTAGCCCCCGGGACGTGCGCACGCCCCGGCGGGGGCTAGGCTTCATGCGCGGAAACGCCGGGCGGGACGACGGCGCCCGGCCTCGACATCTAAAGGGACGGACCCTCGTGGACCTGTTCGAACATCAGGCGAAGGAGCTCTTCGCGGAGTACGGCATCCCGGTGCCGCGCGGCGTGGTCGCGCACACCGCGGAGGAGGCGCGCGCGGCAGCCGAGCAGCTGACCGGCCGGGTTGTCGTCAAGGCCCAAGTCAAGACCGGCGGGCGCGGCAAGGCCGGCGGCGTGAAGGTGGCCGACGACGCCGCCGACGCGCACGACAAGGCGACCAAGATCCTCGGAATGGACATCAAGGGCCACACGGTCCACAAGGTCCTCATCGAGGAGGCCAGCCAGATCGCGGAGGAGTACTACTTCTCCTTCCTCCTGGACCGCGCGAACCGCACCTTCCTCGCCATCTGCTCCGCCTCCGGCGGCATGGACATCGAAGAGGTCGCCCACACGGCGCCGGAGAAGGTCGCGAAGGTCCCGGTGAGCCCGCTGACGGGCGTGGACCGCGTGCGGGCCCTTGAGATCGCCCAGGCCGGCGGCCTTCCGAAGCAGGCGCTCGACGGCGCGGCCGAGCTCATCGAGAAGCTCTGGGCCGTGTTCGTCGACGAGGACGCCACGCTGGTCGAGGTCAACCCGATGATCCTGTCGGCCGACGGCCAGGTGAAGGCCCTCGACGGCAAGGTCACCCTCGACGACAACGCCACCTTCCGCCAGGCGGAGCACGCGTCGTACGTCGACAAGTCGGCCGAGGACCCGCTCGAGGCCCGGGCCAAGGAGAAGCAGCTCAACTACGTCAAGCTCGACGGCACGGTCGGCATCATCGGCAACGGCGCCGGCCTGGTCATGTCCACGCTGGACGTCGTGGCGTACGCGGGGGAGAGCTTCCCGGGCCGGCCGCGGCCGGCGAACTTCCTGGACATCGGAGGCGGCGCCTCGGCGGAGGTCATGGCCAACGGCCTGGAGATCATCCTGTCCGACCCGTCGGTGAAGTCGGTGTTCGTGAACGTCTTCGGCGGCATCACCGCCTGCGACGCGGTCGCCAACGGCATCGTCTCGGCGTTCGAGCTGCTGGGCAGCCGCGGCGAGAGCGTGACGCACCCGCTGGTCGTCCGGCTGGACGGCAACAACGCCGCTCTCGGGCGGCAGATCCTGGCCGACGCGGGGCTGCCCCGCGTCGAGCTGGTGGACACCATGGACGAAGCGGCCAAGCGCGCCGCCGAGCTCGCAGCGGTAGGTGCGTAATGGCTATCTGGCTCACCGAGAACAGCAAGATCATCGTCCAGGGCATGACCGGCGCGGAGGGCACCAAGCACACCCGCCGCATGCTCGCCTCCGGCGCGAGGGTCGTCGGCGGCGTGAACGCCCGCAAGGCCGGCACGACGCACGAGGGCCTGCCGGTCTTCGGCACGGTCGCCGAGGCCATGGCCACGACCGGCGCCGACGTCTCCGTGGTGTTCGTCCCGCCGGCGAACACCAAGAGCGCGGTCAAGGAGGCCATCGACGCGGAGATCCCGCTCTGCGTCGTCATCACCGAGGGCATCCCGGTCCACGACACCGTGGAGTTCTGGGCGTACGCCGTGTCGAAGGGCAACAAGACCCGCATCATCGGGCCCAACTGCCCCGGCATCGCCTCTCCCGGGGCCTCCAACGCGGGCATCATCCCGGCCGACATCACCACGCCCGGCCGCATCGGCCTGGTGTCGAAGTCGGGCACGCTGACCTACCAGCTCATGTACGAGCTGCGCGACTACGGCTTCTCCACGGCCGTGGGCATCGGCGGCGACCCGGTGGTCGGCACGACGCACATCGACGCCCTCCAGGCGTTCCAGGAGGACCCGGGCACCGACGCGATCGTGATGATCGGTGAGATCGGCGGCGACGCCGAGGAGCGGGCCGCCGCCTACATCGAGCAGCACGTGACCAAGCCCGTGGTCGCCTACGTGGCGGGCTTCACCGCCCCCGAGGGCAAGACCATGGGCCACGCCGGCGCGATCGTCTCCGGCTCCGCCGGCACCGCCCAGGCCAAGAAGGAGGCCCTGGAGAAGGTGGGCGTCCGCGTGGGCCGCACTCCCAGCGAGACCGCCCGTCTCATGCGGGAGATCATGCAGTCCCGCTGAGCCGTTCCCGGGCCTGCCGGCCTCCTCGTCCACGACCTCGTGCTCCATGGGTGCGAGGTCGTCGGCGTCCGTACGGCGGGGGAAGCCGGCGTCCGTGCGGCGCGGGAAACGGTGATGGATGGCGTCAGCCGGGGTAAACGGGGCGGCGTGCCTCCGTCGATTCACGGGAGCGGGCTGGGAGGATGGGGTAGCGTGACGGGTCTTCTCGATCAGCTCCGGACCGCTCCCCGCGCCGTCCTCAGCCGCCTTCCCCAGGCGGACGACGAGGAGACCCGCCGTCCGCTGCCCGTCTCCGGCATGCTCGCGGCCGTCTGGACGCTCGGCGTCGGCCTCGCCGTCCTCACCACCCTCACTCTCGTCGGCTGGATCGCCGCCCCGCGTGGCGCCTTCGGGGACGGGCTGCCCGGGGTGTTCCGCACGGCCTGCCAGCTCTGGCTGGCCGCCCACCACGCGGGTTTCGCGATCCCGGGCGGCCGGGTCGGCCTGCTGCCCCTCGGGTTGATGATCCTCCCCGGGGCGCTGCTCTACCGGGCCGGCCTGTGGATGGCCCGCGACGCCGACCTGCGGCTGCGGATGCCCGCGAGGCTTCCCAAGGGCACCCCGCGCGACCTGGAGAACGCCCGCCGCCGTGCCCAGCTCGTGCTCGTCGCGCAGGCCGGGATCTCGCTGGCGGCGCCGTACGCGCTGCTCGCGGGGGTGATCGCGCTCGTCGCGCGCAACGAGGTCACCCAGCCCTTCCTTGGCGAGGCCCTGGTCAGCCACCTCGTGCTGGCGTTCATCGCCGGATCGCTGGCCACGGCGCGCACGATCGGCCCGTGGAGGTCGATGCTCCGCCTGCTCCCCGAGCGTCCCCGCTCGGTCGTCGTGGGGACGGCGGTCGCGCTGTCCCTGCTGCTCGCCGCCGGAGCCCTGCTGGTGCTCGCGGCGATCGTGATGAACTTCTCCAAGATCGAGGAGCTGTCCGGCGTACTCAGCCCGGGGTTCGTCGGGGGCCTGCTGCTCCTGCTGATCGAGGGCCTCTACCTGTGCAACGCGGTGATCTGGGGTCTGGCGTACATCGCCGGGCCGGGGTTCGCCGTCGGCGCGGGCACCCTGATCGCGCCCACCGGGGTGAAATGGAGCGCGGTTCCCACGCTGCCGCTGCTGGGCGCGCTGCCCTCGGCCGGCCCCACGCCCTCCTGGGTGATGGCGGTGATCGCGGTGCCGTTCGCCGCCGGTGCGGTGGCGGGCGTGGTCGTGGCCCGCGTCGCGCCGACGCCCACGATCGAGGCCGCGCCGCTGTGGGGGTTCGTCTGCGGCGTCTGCACGGGAGCCGCCGCCGGGGCGCTGGCCGCGCTGGCGGGCGGACCGCTCGGCGGGGCCAGGCTGTCCGCGGTCGGCCCGTCGCCCTGGGAGGTGGCCCTTTCCGTGGCGCTGGAGGTGGGCGTGGCCGCGGGCATCTCCGCGGGCGTCGCGAACTGGTGGCTGATCTCGCGGCGTCCGGTCACGCCGCCCGAGCCGGTCAGGAAGGCCGGCGCGGTCATCGCGAAGGCGGCCGGCCGGGTGCGCCCGGGGGACCGGGGCGCCAGGGTCCTGCCCGGGCACTGGCTGGACGCGACGGAGTCGGACACCCAGCCCATCCCGGTGATCAAGGACGACTGGGCGGACGAGCACGCCGCCGCGACGGCGGAGACGTTCGAGGCCCCGTCAACGCCGCCCGGGCCCGCCGCGGACGGCCAGAGAGACGGCCGGAAGGACGGCAGGAAAGACGGCAGGAAAGACGGCCGGGCCGAGCGGCGCAAGGACATCGTGGACGAGACCGACGACAGGGGCGGTCACATCATCTACGTGGACCCCTACGCCTGGGACCGCGACTGACCTGCCCGGGGGGCCGGGACGCCTGAGGACGCTTACGCGGGAGCCGGGACGCCCGAGGGCCACCGGACGCCCAGCCTCTTCTCGAACGACTGCATGAGCTGGTCCGAGCAGTCCTGCCGGGCCTCGATCGTGCCGGCGCCCTTGCGGCACTCGGTGTAGGACGACAGCTCCGCCGAGAAGTACAGCTGGAAGGCCGTCGTCACCGTCCCGAGGAGGAACGCGATCGACGCGATCACGATGGCGCCGGTCGCCATCCCGATTCGCTGGCGTGCTCCCTGGAGGGCGCGCAGGTCGCGGATCGCCACGATGATGCCGAACAGGGAGAGCGCCAACCCCGCCGCGGGCAGCATCACCGTGAAGACCAGCGCCACGAGGGCGAGCATGAGTGCCCGCCGCCCTCTCATGTCAGGGACCGTCTTCTGCAGGGGTGCTGTCACGATCTCCTCGCCTCGCGTTTCCGCCCGGACAGATGCCGCCGCCGGGCCGTCGTGGGTCATGGTGGCCGTCGCCCGATACCCTTTATCTGCGTCGAGGGTCGCGGCCCTCCACGCTCGACCACCTCTAAGGATCCATCTCCCGGCAACAACCTTCAAAACGAAGCCGGCACACGAAGGAGTTCCGCCCTGTCCTTCCGGCTCGTGGTCCTCGTCTCGGGTTCGGGGACCAACCTACAAGCCCTGCTCGACGCCTCGGCAGGAGACGCCTGCGGTGACGTCCACGGCGACGTTCACGGTGACGCCTACGGCGCCACCGTCGTCGCCGTAGGCGCCGACCGCGACGGCGTCGAGGGCCTGGCCCGCGCGGAACGGGCAGGAGTCCCCACGTTCGTCGAACGGGTGGGGGACCATCCCAGCCGGGACGAGTGGGACGAGAGCCTCGCCGCCCGCATCGCGGAGCACCGGCCGGACCTGGTGGTCTCCGCGGGGTTCATGAAGATCCTCGGCCCTCGCGTGCTGGCGTCCTTCCCCGTCGTCAACACCCATCCGGCCCTGCTTCCGGCCTTCCCCGGCGCTCACGCGGTCCGCGACGCCCTCGCGTACGGCGTCCGCGTCACTGGCTGCACCGTCCATCTGGTCGACGCGGGCGTGGACACCGGCCCGGTGATCGCCCAGGAGGCCGTGGCCGTACGGGACGGCGACGACGAGCGGAGCCTGCACGAGCGGATCAAGACCGTGGAGCGGAGGCTGCTCGTCGAGGTCGTCGGCCGCATGGCCCGCGAGGGGTGGACCGTGACCGGGCGATCGGTACGCGTCGGGTCGCCGGGCGGGCCGCCGCGAACGACCCCCGGCGGGCTCGGGAGCGAGCCGTACGACCGGTCCCAGGAGGGGCCGTGGGAGAGCCAGACACCAGGAAGGACGACGACGTGACCCGCATCGCCATCCGGCGCGCACTGATCACCGTGTACGACAAGACGGGGCTGGAAGGCCTGGCGCGCGGGCTCGAGGCCGCGGGGGTGGAGATCGTCTCCACCGGTGGCACCGCCGCCGCCATCGCCTCCTACGGCGTCCCGGTGACGAGGGTGGAGACGCTGACCGGCTTCCCCGAGTGCCTCGACGGCCGGGTGAAGACCCTCCATCCCCGCGTCCACGCGGGGCTGCTCGCCGACGGGGACAACGCGTCGCACGTCAAGCAGCTCGACGAGCTGGAGATCGAGCCGTTCCAGCTCGCCGTGGTGAACCTCTACCCGTTCGCCGCCACGGTGGCCTCCGGCGCCACCGACGCCGAGTGCGTGGAGCAGATCGACATCGGCGGCCCGGCCATGATCCGCGCCGCCGCCAAGAACCACGGCACGGTGGCCGTGGTCGTCGACCCGGCGGCGTACGGCGACGTGCTGGCCGCGCTGCCCGAGGGCGGGTTCACGCTGACCGAGCGGCGGCGGCTGGCCGCCGTCGCCTACGCGCACACGGCGTCGTACGACGTGGCGGTGGCGTCCTGGTTCGCGAACGTCTACGCCCCCGAGGCCGAGTGGCCGTCCTTCATGGGCGCCGCGTGGAAGCGCAAGGCGGCCCTGCGGTACGGCGAGAACCCGCATCAGGGGGCGGCGCTCTACTCCGGGCAGACCGGCGGCCTGGCGAACGCCGAGCAGCTCCACGGCAAGGAGATGTCCTACAACAACTACGTCGACGCCGACGCGGCGTGGCGGGCCGCCTGGGACTTCGACCAGCCCTGTGTGGCGATCATCAAGCATGCCAACCCCTGCGGCATCGCGGTCGGCGCCGACGTCGCCGAGGCTCACCGCAAGGCCCACGAGTGCGACCCGGTGTCGGCGTACGGCGGCGTGATCGCCGTCAACGGCGAGGTGACGCGCGAGCTCGCCGAGCAGATCGCGCCGATCTTCACCGAGGTCGTGGTCGCGCCCTCGTTCGCGCCGGACGCGCTGGCCGTGCTGAGGGAGAAGAAGAACCTCCGGCTGCTCGCCTGCCCGCAGGGCCCGGCCAACCCGGCGGAGTTCCGCAGGATCGACGGCGGCCTGCTCGTGCAGACCGTCGACCGGGTGGACGCGCCCGGCGACGACCCGGCGTCCTGGGAGCTCAAGGCCGGCGCGGCCGCCTCACCCGAGGTGCTGGCCGACCTCGCGTTCGCCTGGCGGGCCTGCCGTTCGGTGAAGTCGAACGCCATCCTGCTGGCGTCCGGCGGCGCGACCGTGGGTGTCGGCATGGGGCAGGTGAACCGGGTCGACTCGGCCCGCCTCGCGGTGTCGCGTGCCGGGGAGCGCGCGGCCGGGGCGGTGGGGGCGTCCGACGCCTTCTTCCCCTTCCCCGACGGCCTGGAGGTCCTCGCGGAGGCCGGGGTTAAGGCGATCGTCGAGCCCGGCGGCTCCATCCGCGACGACCAGGTGATCGAGGCGGCCGAGGCGGCGGGGATCACGCTCTACTTCACGGGCACCCGTCACTTCTTCCACTGACCCGCCCGAAGAGCGCCACAAGAACATTACCGAACAGATACCCCCGATCAGGTTTAAAAGCGGATTGGCCATGAAGGGGCTCCGGTTAGCCTGGGATCTCATCCCGCGCTTCCCTGGAGTCCCTTCATGCCGCTGTCCGACATGCTCCTGAACTCCGTCGTGCTGATGCACGGTGTGTGGAACAGCCCGATCGCGCTGATCCCCATCGCCATTGCCGCCATCTACTTCGGCTGGCGGATCGTGGAGTTCATCCCCTTCACCCGGCGCATCATCGAGCGCCGTGAGGGCGGCAACTGAGGGCGGCAACCGGGGACACCGGGCGGCGTGGAAGGATTGGCAGCCATGAGTGCGCAGATTCTGGACGGCAAGGCGACGGCGGCGAGGGTCAAGGCCGGGCTGGCGGAGCGGGTGAAGGCGCTCGCCGCCGAGGGCGTGACGCCGGGCCTCGGCACGATCCTGGTCGGCGACGACCCGGGCAGCCAGATCTACGTCGCCGGCAAGCACCGGGACTGCGCCGAGGTCGGCATCACCTCCATCCGCAAGGATCTGCCGGAGACCGCGAGCCAGGCCGATGTCGAGGCGGCGATCGACGAGCTGAACGCCGACCCGGCCTGCACGGGCTACATCGTCCAGCTTCCGCTGCCCCGCCACCTCGACACCCAGGCGCTCGTCGAGCGCATGAACCCCGCCAAGGACGCCGACGGCCTCCACCCGGTGAACCTGGGCAGGCTCGTGCACATGGTCGAGGCGCCGCTGCCCTGCACGCCCCGCGGCATCGTCGTCCTCCTGCAGGAGTACGGCGTGCCGATCAAGGGCGCCGAGGTCGTCGTGATCGGGCGGGGCATCACGGTCGGGCGTCCGCTCGGCCTGCTGCTCACCCGGCGCGCGGAGAACGCAACGGTGACCCTCTGCCACACCGGCACCCGGGATCTGGCGGCCCACGTCAGGCGCGCCGACATCGTGGTCGCAGCCGCCGGGGTGCCCGGCCTGGTCACCGCCGGCATGGTGAAGCCGGGGGCCGCCGTCCTCGACGTCGGCGTCTCCCGCGTGGACGGCAAGCTCGCCGGCGACGTGGCGGCTGACGTCCGCGAGGTGGCTGGGTTCGTCGCACCCAACCCCGGCGGGGTCGGGCCGATGACGCGGGCCATGCTGCTGGAGAACGTCGTCGAGGCCGCCGAGCGCCGCTGAGGCGTCTCGCGCCGTCGTACGATCCCTGGCCGTACCGCTCCCGGGACCGGTCAGCGGTGCGGCCGCCGGTGGGCGCCGGGACGGCGAGCGGCGGCCGATCGGCCGCTTTCGCGGTGGCGGGCGTGATGGACGTCCGGTGACCGCCGCGCCGGGCTGATCCGCGGCGCGGCCTTGGCGTTCCGCGTGGCCTTCGCGCCGGGGCTGCCTTTCACGGTGGGTGAGCCTTCAGCGGCGGGTGCGGCCTTGGCGTCCCGGCCCGCCGCCTGCGTGTTCGGCGCGGGGGCGTGGAGCTGCTGCGCGAGCCAGGGCAGCGCCTGCGGGATCTCACGGTTCCACGTGGCGAAGTTGTGCCCCCCGCTGGGCAGGATCAGTGAGGCCGCCCGCATGGGGGGCTTCACGGCGGCGAGGAACAGCTGGGTCGCCGCGTAGTCGGCCTCCTCCCCGACCCGGCTGCTCGTCACCAGTACGGAGATCGGCGGGGCCGGCAGGTGCGCCAGGCGCCACATCAGGTCGTTCTCGTCCCGCCGCGCCTGGCTCCCGCCGAACAGGTCGCCCGACGTCACGTCCGTCACGGCGTGGAAGTAGCCGGACAGCGACGCCGCGGCGGAGAACGCCTCCGGGTGGCGCATGCTCATCTTGAGCGCGCAGTAGCCGCCGGTGGACTCGCCGAGGACGCCCCAGCTCGCGGCGCCGGTGCCGACCCTGAAGCCGGTGGCCATCGAGCGCGGCACGTCCTTGGTGAAGAACGTCTCCACCTGCGGGCCGTCCGGCACGTCCACGCACTCGGTGTCCCTCGGCGGCGCCACCGTGGGGCGCATGAGCACCAGGATGGTCGGAGCGATCTGGTGGGACAGGATCGCGGTGGCCGCCGCGACGGGGATGTTCAGCCGGGTCACCAGGTTGACGGCGTCCCCCGGATACCCGGTGAGCCCGAGGATCGCGGGGAACCGCCTGCCGGCGAACTTCTTGTCGAAGTACTGCGGCGGCAGGTACACGTACGCCGGCGAGCTGAGCCCCGTCGCGGCACCCGAGATCACGACCTGTTCCAGGCGTCCCGCCGGCAGGCCCGCCTTGGGCCCTGTCTTGGGGGTGACCACGACCGGCGTGCTGCCCAGCACGCTGACCCGCGCCACCCGTTCGTCGCCGTTGGCGATCGCGGGCGCGCCGTCGTCCGTGCCGAGCAGGTCGCCCCAGGAGCCGTAGAACCCGAAGTAGGCGTTGGCCGCGACGGCGATCCCGAGCAGGATGAGCGCCTGGTTCGCGAGGAGCAGGCCCACTCGCGCGGCCACCGTCCGCCACGACGGAGCGCTCAGCCGCGGCCACACCCACACCGTGACGGCCATGCCGGCGACGGCGAGCACGGCGAGCAGGACCTGCGGTCCGGACGCTGTGAGTTCCACCCCGTGCTCCACCCCGTCTCTTGCTGGCATCCCTCGTGGCACCAGCCCATGCAAAGGTACTCGCCGCAGGTAAGAGGCCGGTTAAGCTTCCCAAAGCGAGGCGCCGGGAGCAGGATTCCACCACTTAGTGTGTCGTTGCGTGAGCGATCGGACAGGTGTCCCGCGAGGCGGCGTGTCCCGGCCCTGGGTGCCGGCCGCGGCCGGGTACGCCGCGCTCGTCATCGGCATCCTCGACATCCTGAAGGGCGTCGTCCCCCGCTTCAGGGAGACCCGCTTCAGCGAGATCGCCGGCGTCCTCCCCGGGAGCGTCACGACGCTGGCGGAGGCCTCCCCGCTGCTCGTCGGCATCCTGCTGATCATGCTCGCGCACGCCCTGCGCCGGCGGAAGGCGCGGGCGTGGCGCGCCGTGGTGCTGCTGCTGCCGGTCGGCGCCGTCATCGAGGGCCTGCGCTGGCGCCACCCGATCGCGGCGGCCGTGAGCCTGGCCCTGTTCTTGGTGCTGGTCGTCAACCGGCGGGAGTTCTACGCCCTGTCCGACCCGCGCTCGCGCTGGCGCGCCCTGTGGAACCTGGTGGCCCTGGGGGCCTTCGACGTCGTCATCGGGTGGATCCTGGTGGCCACGCACACGCGCGGGATGATCGGGCGGCCCTCGCCCGGCGAGCAGCTCCAGCACGTGATCCTCGGGCTGTTCGGCCTGGAGGGGCCGGTCATGTTCGCCTCCGAGCGGGCCGGCGACGTGGTGTACTACTCGCTCGCCGGGCTCGGCGCGCTGACCGCCGTCACCACCCTCTACCTGGCTCTGCGGCCCGAGCGGCCCGTCGCGGCGCGCACCCCCGCGGACGAGGAGCGGCTGCGCGCCCTGCTCGGCCGGTACGGCCCGCAGGACTCGCTCGGATACTTCGCGCTCAGGGGCGACAAGAGCGTGATCTTCTCGCCGAGCGGCAAGGCCGCCGTGGCGTACCGGGTCGTCGCGGGGGTGATGCTGGCCAGCGGCGACCCGATCGGCGACGTGGAGGCGTGGCCCGGCGCCATACAGCGGTTCCTGGAGGAGGCGAGGCGGCACGCCTGGGTGCCCGCGGTCATCGGGTGCAGCGAGACCGGGGGCGAGGTCTGGACCAGGGAGGGCGGCCTGGACGCCCTGGAGATGGGCGACGAGGCGATCGTCGCGGTGGCGGACTTCACGCTGGAGGGACGCGCCATGCGCAACGTCCGCCAGATGGTCAAGCGGGTCGAGCGTCTCGGCTACACCTGCCAGGTGCGGCGCGCGGGGGATCTCACCGGCGCGGAACGGGCGCGGATCCGCGCCGCGGCGGACGACTGGCGCGGCACCGACACCGAGCGCGGCTTCTCCATGGCCCTCGGCCGGCTCGGCGACCCGGCCGACGGCGACTGCCTGGTGGTGACGGCGCACAAGGAGCCGGGGGAGGGGGCCGCGCCGCCTGGCGGGGATCTGCGCGCCGTCCTGCAGTTCGTCCCGTGGGGCCGGGACGGCATCTCCCTGGACCTGATGCGCAGGGACCGCCAGGCCGACCCCGGGCTCAACGAGCTGCTGATCGTCAAGGCGCTGGAGGCGGCCCCCGAGTTCGGCGTGTGCCGGGTGTCGCTCAACTTCGCCATGTTCCGGTCCACGCTGGCGCGGGGAGAGCGTCTCGGCGCCGGCCCCGTCCTGCGTGCCTGGCGCGGGGTCCTGCTGTTCCTGTCCAGGTGGTTCCAGATCGAGTCGCTGTACCGGTTCAACGCCAAGTTCGGGCCGTACTGGGAGCCGAGGTTCCTCGTGTACCCGACCGCGCGTGACCTGCCGCGCATCGGCGTCTCCGCGCTCCAGGCCGAGGCGTTCCTGACGCTCGGCCTCACCCGGGGAAGGGCGTCACTGCGGGGGCGGCGCAGGCCGGCGGCGGAGGCGTTCGGGCCGTCCCCCGGCTCCGTACCGGAGCCCGGCGCCGCCCCCGTCGTACGCGAGGTACGGCGGATGCCGCTGCGCGATCGGACGGGACAGCCCGAGCAGGGAGGCGAGGCCCGTCACGGTTGACGAGCCGGGGCCGGCGGTCACTTCTTCAGCAGGTCGCGGGCCTCGCGGTTCAGCCGATCGGCTTCCTCCCGCAGATCACGCGCCACGGTGCCGCAACGCGTCTGCCATGTCCTGATCTCGCCGCGTACCCGGTTCGTCAACGGGCCCGACCATTCCATCCGGGCCGCCATGTCGCGCACCTGATTGGGGAGTTTCTCCACGTCGTCGGCGAGCTGGCGGATTTTGGACGCCTTGTTCTCGAGCTCCTGCACCTCGGGCGGCGGCACGTTTCCCCTCCTGCACTGAAGGCATGAATCACCCCATAAGTTACATGTACACTCGCGGCCCGTGGGTGGAGACGACGTACGTGGCTTCAAGCCCGCCGAAGTCGAGCGCCTGGCGGGGCTGATGGACGACCTGTACACCTCCGCGGACGCGGTGTTCAAACGGGCGTCATCCCTGGAGGTATCACCATTTCTGGGTTCATTGAGAGAAATGCCCGGATGGGGAAGTGACACCGCCAAGGACCTGAAACGGCGCGCGGCCCTCGGGCGGCTGGAGACCGGCGACCCGTTCTCCGGGCTCGCGTGGGCCGGGTTCTCGCCGCTGGAGATCGCCGCGGGCGGCGACACGCTGGATCCCATGACGCTCGTCTACGTCAACACGGTCGCGGACTGGGCGAACAAGACCAGCCACCCCGAGCTCATGCGCAAGTCGGGGGAGTCGCTGGACGACTACCTGAAGCGGCTGGAGGCCGCCGCGATCAGCAAGGTGATCCCGGACCTCAAGCCGCACGAGGCGACCGTCAAGCATGTGCTCGAGGACATCGGTGACTACCGGGGAGTCACCGTGACGGCGCCGGTGGTCACCACCCAGGCCGTGGCGCTCAGCCGGCTGCTGCTCAACAACCAGGCCTGGGTGCCGCTCATGAGCAAGCTCACCGGCGGGCGGTGGACCTTGGCCACCCGCTCCAGCGCCGCACCGGGCACCGGTGTCGCCAGCCTCACCCGGCAGCTGTTCATGAAGAGCAGCCTCTACCGCGACTACGTGGCCATGCTGCCCGAGTACACGGAGATGGACCAGGTCGGCCGGGCGGTGGACGCGGGCAGGGCCCTCGCCGGAGCCCGCGTCAACAGCTTCATCAACATGACCTTCGGCAACAACGAGCTGGCCAGGCTGCTGGGCGGCACCACGCACTCGGGTCAGGCCGTGAGCGTCTCCGGGCAGGCCAACCTCCTCAAGGTCTGGGCGGCCACCGCGGACCCCAAGAAGCTTGAGGCGGCCGCCGCGATCCTGAAGGTCGAGCCGGCCGCCCTGACCAGGCTGGGAACCGTCGCCAGGACCGCCGGCTTCCTCCGTACGGCGGGCGTGGTCGGCGGTGTCGCCTCCACCGCTTACAGCGCCGCCAACGTCATCTCCCAGGGCAACCCGGTCGACGCCTTCAAGCGGAACGGCGCCGGCTACGTCGCCGACGTCGCCGAGGTCGGCTTCAACGCCTCGCTCACCGCCGCGATGGTGTGCCCCAATCCGATCACCATCGGCGCTACGGTCGTGTTCGGCGCCGTTTACGTCGGGGCGAAGGTCGTCGAGCACTGGGACGACATCAAGGACGGTGCGAAGAAGGTGACCAAGGTGGTCGGCGACGGCGCCAAGAAGGTTCTCAAGAGTCTCAATCCGTTCGGCTAGGGCAGGAAGATCGACTAATGCCGTCCTTCGACAGCGCACGTGACCGCTTCCGGCTCGGCCCGGCCCACCTCGGGGTGCTGGGCTGCCTGTACGACGGGAAAACCGTCACACGCGACCTGGTGGCCGCCCAGGGGGAGCTGCGGGCCGCCGGCCTCCTCAGCGATGACGACGCCGTCATCGGTGAGCTCGCCGAGCTCGCCGGCGCGCTGGCCGAGCCGATCGTGCTCGTCCAGATCGAGATCACCGGCGGGCAGGGCCTCACCAACCACGGGGCGATCGTCGGAAACGACGCCTGCTACACGTACGAGATGTGGCCGGGCGAGGCGGAGTGGGAGTACGTCCGCACCGACCCCGCCACCCTGGTCTGGGCGCTGGCGCGGATCGTCGGGCTGCGCGACAGGCAGGCCAAGCCTCCCGCCGCCTCCGTCATCACGACGAAGATCGGCGCCATGGACGCCGGCTTCGCGGCGCTCGCCGACATGGACGCCGCGAGTGTCGAGGACGCCGCCGAGCGGCTGAGCGATCTGCTGTCCGCCGAGGCCGGGCTCACGGAGCCCGAGCTGACGGTCTTCACCCATCTGCTGCTGCAGCTCAACGGCAACTGGCGGATGACCGTGGCGTGGAACAACCGGGAGGGCAAGGGCACCGACGTCCGCGGCATCACCGTGCTCGACTGCGGGCCTCTCGGGTACTGGCTGCGCGAGCGTCCCGCCGAGCCGATCGCGCCGGGGACGATCACGCCCGGCAGCGAGCTCAGGCTGGTCTTCGCCGACACACGGCGCGTGTGGGAGCTGATCACCGACCTCATCCCCGACGCCGGGGAGCTGCCCGCCCCCGTCGAACGGTGACCTGACGTGTCCGGCTTCACGTTCGACCTCGTACGGCGGATCTCTGTCCGGTCAGCCGAGCGGCGGACCACGTACCTGACGCTGGCCGGTACGGCGGGGCCGTACGGAGAGGTGACCGTCGCCGTCGGCACGGTGCCCCGGCGGGCCACGCTCACCGCACCGGGACTGCCGGAGGCGTGGATCTCCCATCCGGACGAGCGGAAGCAGGGGCTGATCCTCGTCGACGAGCGCACCCGGCTCAGCGTGGGCGGGGTCACGGCGGCCATCGCCCGGAACCGGCGCTCCCTGTCGAAGAAGGGCCGTGGCCTCGACATCGCG
This sequence comes from Microbispora sp. NPDC049125, assembly GCF_040802045.1. Classification (NCBI taxonomy): domain Bacteria; kingdom Bacillati; phylum Actinomycetota; class Actinomycetes; order Streptosporangiales; family Streptosporangiaceae; genus Microbispora; species Microbispora sp. NPDC049125. The sequence continues at coordinate 68,880 of NZ_JBEZDW010000001.1, forward strand.
CTGGGAGATCGCGGCTACACCTACCTCAGCGTCGCCACCGCCGAGGAGGAGCTGCGCGACCGGGAACGCGGTCCGCTCGTGCGGCAGCGCAGCCCCTTGGGTACGTCGAAGGTGAGCGTCACCGTGCTTCCCGCCGCCGACGCCGCCGATCTGGCCCTGGCTCTGGTGCTGCTGGGCGCCGACCGGACCGGCCTGACCGTCACGCAGACGGCCGTCTCCGGCGTCCTGTCGTTCCTGCAGAGCGGCAAGGCGGACATCTGACGCCGGCGCGGCCCGACCGCGCACGGGAGCGCCTGGGAGCTACGAGGCGGCACGGCGGCTCACAGGAGCGCGCGGCTGAGGCTGCGGCTGCTGCTCGGACTCGGCCGGCCCGCTGCCGCGCTGCGGCGGCACGACCGGCGTGGGCCGCACCAGGCCCAGCGCGACCACCTCGTTGGCCAGCCGCGTCCGCCGGTTGGTGCCCTCGGGGATGCGGAACTTCTGGTACAGCCGCAGCAGGTGCTGCTTGACGGCCGCCTCGGTCACAACGAGGTCGTCGGCGATCTCCCGGGCCGTCGCCGGGGCCACGAAGGCCTCGTCCGACAGCGCCGGGCGGCACAGCGACGTCAGCACGTCGACCTCCCGGCGGGTGAGCTCGGGGGCCGCGGCCCGGCGGAGCTCGACCTCGGGCGTCAGGTCCTCGCGGGGAATCCCGCCGACCCTGGCGCGGGCGGCCCCGAAGGAGACGACGTCGCCGTCGTCGAGGACCCTCCTGGCGATCGGCCGCCCGTTCACCCGGGTGCCGTTGCGGGACAGGCCCAGGTCGACGACGTACAGGTAGGGCCCGCGACGGACGAATTCGGCGTGCAGCCGGGACACGCTCGGATCCGTCAGCCGGATGTCCACGCCTCGGCCACGGCCGATCGTGGTGACGTCGGGGCGCAGCGGCACCACTTCGCCGTTGTCCTCGATCCGAATGAACGGCCCCTCCACGGCAGTTCCTCCCCAGGTAGCCCGCCGTTACTTTGCCTATAGCTGCGGCTTACCCATCCGTGGCGACGGGGAATCGCCTTTGCCATAAGCAGAATGATTCGTGAAATTGGTCTGTACCAGAGCGGGGAGCTTTCCCTGCTCACGGGTAGACTTCGGGCGTAGATAAGTGGAGGAAACACTTATGGCGGACAAGCCCACCAAAGGTCTCGCTGATGTGGTCGCCGCGTCCACAGCGCTGAGCGACATCGACGGGAAGGCCGGTCGGCTCTTCTACCGTGGCTACGACATCCACGACCTGGCCGGTCATGCCACCTTCGAAGAGACCGCCCACCTGCTGCAGCACGGCTCGCTGCCCACACGCGAGCAGCTCGCGGCGTACGGCGCGGAGCTGGTCAGGGGCCGCGACCTCGGCGCGCTCGTCGAGAGCAACGTCTCCGAGATCGCCGGCAAGCAGGGGCCGATGGAGGCACTGCGCACCCTGGTCTCCCTGTCCGGCGCGGAGGATCCCGACAAGGACTCCAACGCCCCCGAGGCCAACTGCCGCAAGGCCGCCAGGCTGACGGCGCAGCAGCCGATCCTGGTCGCCCGCTACCACGCGGCGCGGACCGGCGCCGAGGTGCCGGATCCCGACCCCGAGCTGAGCGTCGCCGCCAACTTCCTGCTGCAGATCACCGGCCGTGAGCCGTCCCGGCGCGAGGTGGAGATCTTCGACACCTGCCTGGTGCTGCACGCCGACCACACCATGAACGCCTCCACCTTCGCGGCGCGCGTCTGCGCCGCCACGCTGTCGGACATGCACTCGGCGATCGTCGCCGCCATCGGCACGCTGAAGGGCCCCCTGCACGGCGGCGCCAACGAGCAGGTGATGCGTACGCTGGAGTCGCTCGACCCCGGCGGCGTCGCACAGGCCGTACGGGACAAGCTGGCGGCGGGCGAGAAGATCATGGGGTTCGGCCACCGGGTGTACAAGACCGAGGACCCGCGGGCGACCCACCTGCGGCGCCTGTCGGAGGAGCTCGGCGGGTCGTCGGGCGACGACACCTTCTACCGGATGTCCCGGGAGATGGAGGAGGTCGTGTTCGCGGAGAAGGGCCTGTACCCGAACGTGGACTTCTACGCCGCGACCGTGTATCACTACCTGGGCATCCCGACCGACCTGTTCACCCCCGTGTTCTCGGTCAGCCGGATGTCGGGGTGGACCGCCCACGTGATCGAGCAGCACGCCGACAACCGGCTGATCAGGCCGGACAGCGAGTACATCGGCGAGCGCGACCAGAAGTGGGTGCCGATCGACGAGCGGTGACGGCCGGGGGCGCCCCCGAGCCTCGCGGGCGTGACCGGGGCCGTGGCAGGACGAGAATGGCGGGGATGTGAGCAGGAGCGAGGGCTTGACCTGGGGGCCGTACGCGCTGGTGGCCGCGGGTGTGCTCGCGGGGCTGGGCGCGTTCGGGCTCGGCGCGCCTCCGCCGGTGGGCGGCACGACCATGGGCGCCGCGTTCATCGTGGGGTCCCTGCTCCGGTTGTGGGCCTCCGACGGACGGGCGGGGGCGCTCGCCGTCCGCAGCCGCAAGGTCGACGCCGCCGTACTCGCCGGGTTCGGCGCCGCCCTGGTGATCGGCTCGCTGCTCCTCCTGCTGCGCCTGCACGACTCATGAGCGGCACGGGTCATGAGCGGCACCGGGTCGTGAGCGGCACGGGCAACACCGGGTCGCGGGCCTACCACACCCGTCCGATAGCCTCAACGGCCAGTGAGCCTAAAAAGGATTGTCTGGCCAGTTAGTTCAGAAGGGGAACCCCACGCATGCCCAAGATCAAGGTAGCGGGCCCGGTCGTCGAGCTCGACGGCGACGAGATGACCCGGATCATCTGGCAGTTCATCAAGGACCAGCTGATCCTTCCCTACCTCGACGTCGACCTGAAGTACTACGACCTCGGCATCGAGCACCGTGACGCGACCGACGACCAGGTCACGATCGACGCGGCCAACGCGATCAAGCAGTACGGCGTCGGCGTCAAGTGCGCCACGATCACGCCGGACGAGGCGCGGGTCGAGGAGTTCGGCCTGAAGAAGATGTGGCGGTCCCCGAACGGGACCATCCGCAACATCCTCGGCGGCGTGATCTTCCGCGAGCCGATCATCATGTCGAACGTGCCCCGCCTCGTGCCCGGCTGGACCAAGCCGATCGTCGTCGGCCGTCACGCGTTCGGCGACCAGTACCGCGCCACCGACCTGAAGATCCCCGGCGAGGGCACGCTGACGCTCACGTTCACGCCGAAGGACGGCAGCGAGCCGATCGAGCTCAACGTCTTCGACTTCCCCGGCTCCGGTGTCGCGCTGGCGATGTACAACCTCGACGAGTCGATCCGCGACTTCGCCCGCGCCTCCATGCGCTACGGCCTGGGCCGCGGCTTCCCGGTCTACCTGTCGACGAAGAACACGATCCTCAAGGCGTACGACGGCCGGTTCAAGGACATCTTCGCCGAGGTCTACGAGTCCGAGTTCAAGGCCGACTTCGAGGCTGCCGGCATCACCTACGAGCACCGCCTGATCGACGACATGGTCGCCGCGTCCCTCAAGTGGGAGGGCGGCTACGTCTGGGCCTGCAAGAACTACGACGGCGACGTCCAGTCCGACACCGTGGCCCAGGGCTTCGGCTCGCTCGGCCTGATGACCAGCGTGCTCATGACGCCGGACGGCCGCACCGTCGAGGCGGAGGCCGCCCACGGCACGGTGACCCGGCACTTCCGGCAGCACCAGCAGGGCAAGCCCACCTCGACCAACCCGATCGCCTCCATCTTCGCCTGGACCCGCGGTCTGCAGCACCGCGGCGAGCTGGACAGCCAGCCCGAGGTCGTCGACTTCGCCCAGAAGCTGGAGCAGGTCTGCGTCGAGACCGTCGAGGGCGGCCAGATGACCAAGGACCTGGCGCTGCTGGTCGGCGGCGACGCCGAGTGGCTGACCACCCAGGACTTCCTCGCCGCGCTGGACGAGAACCTGAAGAAGAAGATGTCCGCCTAGTCGAAACCGGCCTCTACCTGCGGGTTCACCCCTCAGGTAGAGGCCGTTCGCCTCCCTCGCGCTCCCGCGCGGCGGGCTGATCCGCCGTCAGACGAGGGTCTCGCCGCCGTCGACGGTGATGACCTGGCCGGTGATGTAGTTGTTGGCCATGAGGAACAGGGCCGAGGCGGCGGCTTCCTCGGCGGTGCCGAAGCGGCCGAGGGGAGCGGTCGATCCGGCGGCGGCCATCGCGTCGTCGGAGTCCAGCCCCGGCAGCGAGCGCAGGAGCGGGGTGTCGATCCGGCCGAAGCGGACGGTGTTCACGCGCAGCCGCGCGGGGGCGAGCTCCACGGCAAGGGCCCTGGTAAGGGTCTCCACAGCACCGGCGACCGACAGCGGGGCGGCCATTCCGGGGGCGGGGCGGACCACGCGGATCCCCGAACTGAACGTGAGTGAGCCTCCCGCGGGAAGACGGGCCGCCGCCGCGCGGGCGGCGGCGAAGGCCGCCCAGAGGCGGGAGTCGAGGGTCGCGCGGATGTCGTCGGCCGACAGCCCGGTCAGAGGGCCGGCGCCGCTGATGCCGCCCGCGGTGACGAGCACATGGTCGGCGTGACCCGCCTCGTCGAAGGCCTCGGCGAGGGTCTGCTCGTCTCCGCCGTCGCCGGAGACCTCCAGCACGGCGTCGCCGGGATCACCGGCCGGGCTCGCGCTTCGCACCCGGGAGACGGCGGCCTTCAGCCGGTCGGGGTCGCGGCCGACCAGCACGACGCGGGCGCCGACCGAACGTAGCAGCACGCCCGCCGCGAGCCCGATGCCCGAGCTTCCGCCGATGAGGACGGCGGTCGTGCCGGAGAGGGCGCCCGGCAGCGGCGAGCGGACGGGGATGGGAGTCGCAGTGCTCATGGGAGGGCCTTTCCAAACAATAAACCATCTGGTTGTTTTACTCCTGTCCGATGGTGCCGCATGGACGGAGAGGAGTCAACCGGATGGTTTAATTTGTTCATGGCCTATGACGCGGAGGACACCAGACGGCGGATCTTCGCCGCCGCCGCCGCCGAGTTCGCCGAGCACGGCCTGGCGGGCGCGAGGGTCGACCGGATCGCGACGGCCGCCAGGGCCAACAAGCAGGCCATCTACCTGTATTACGGAAGCAAGGAGAAGCTGTTCGCCGCCGTCCTGCGGGCGAAGCTGGAGGAGGTCCGGGTCTCTGTCTCCATCGAACCGGACGCGCTGGCCGAGTCGGTCGGGCAGATCTTCGACTGGTATCAGGAACACCCGGAGCTGATCAGGCTGCTGCTGTGGGAGTCGCTGGAAGCGTGCGACGAACCCGGCGAAAGCGAGCGGGAGCGCCGTGACGGTTTCCGCGAGAAGGTTCACCACCTTGTGGACGGCGGTGTGGCACACCACCTTCCCGGGGACGCACGCGTCCGCGCGGCCCAGGACCTGCTGTTCACCGTCATGGGACTGATCGCGTGGAACTTCGCGGTGCCCAGGATCTGCCGCATCGTCCTGGACGAGGAGACCGAGCAGGCCGCGTTGGCCCGCCGCCGCGCGACAGTGATCGAAGCCGCTCGCAGGCTCGCCACCACCCCGGACGCCTCCGGAGCGAATGTCTCCGGATCGGGCGGGGAACAGGGAGCGCCGCACCCGCGCGGCTAGGTCGCGGGCCGCCGGTGGCCCTTTTCCGGTTGACCGCGCCCGCTCCCGGCGTCCCGGCGTGGTCTCAGATGCGAGAACGGCTCCGGCGTGGTCGTAAAGTTCTGCTGGCCGGTACTTTGCCGAACCGTGGGGAAGCTGGATGCCGCAGATCGCGCCGCTCCGGCCGGGGGATCCGACCCGGCTCGGCACCTTCGTGCTGTCCGGCCGCATCGGCGAGGGCGGGCAGGGCGTGGTCTACCTCGGCGCCGCGGAGACCGGAGAGCGGGCCGCGGTCAAGCTCCTCCACGTGAAGTTCAGCGGGGACGCGACCGCCCGGTCCCGGTTCGCCAGAGAGCTGCGGGCCGCGCAGCGGGTGGCCAGCTTCTGCACCGCCAGGGTCCTCGCGGCCGACCTGGAGGGCGACACCCCGTACATCGCGAGCGAGTACATCGAGGGGCAGTCGCTGCGTGAGACCGTCGAGTCGTCCGGGCCGCTGTCGGGCGCGAGCCTGGAGCGCCTGGCCGTCGGCACGGCGACCGCGCTGACCGCGATCCACCAGGCCGGGATCGTCCACCGCGACTTCAAGCCCGACAACGTGCTGATAGCCGTGGACGGCCCCCGCGTCGTGGACTTCGGCATCGCACGCATCGTCGACTCCACCGCCACGATCACCAGCCGGGCGATCGGCACGCCGGCGTACATGGCGCCCGAGCAGATCTCCGGCGCGCCGGTGGGGCCGCCCGCCGACGTGTTCGCCTGGGCCTCGACCATCGCGTACGCCGCCACGGGGCGGGCCGTCTTCGGCGGAGACTCGATCGCGGCCGTGCTGAACCGGATCCTCAACCACGACATCGACACCGGCATGCTGCCGGAGCCGCTGGCCGGTGTGGTGCGTTCGTGCCTGAGCAAGGCGCCGGACGCGCGGCCGGCCGCCGACCAGATCCTGCTGCGGCTGCTGGGCCGCCCGGGGTCGGACGACGCGTCGACGGTCCTGCTCTCGGAGGGCGCCGCCCACGCCGCCGCGGCGCCGGTGCGGGGCGGGCAGGGCCGGTCCACGGAAAGCGGCGCCGAGCTGGCCGGATCCCATGGCCCGACCGGCCCGACCGGCCCGGCCGGTCCTGCCGGAGGTGGCTCCGGTCAGCCCGGCTCCGGAGAGCCGGGCCCGGCCGGCGCGCCGGAGCGCCGCCCGGCCGGTGAGCGGTCGCGCGGGCGCCGCTGGATCGGCGGCGCCATGGCGGGGCTCGTGGTGGCGGCCGGCGGCGTCTTCGCCGTCGTCAAGTTCGGCCCGCCCTCCGACGCGGCCGGATCCGGCCCCGGGGTGACGAGGCCGGCGAGCGTCGCCACCTCGGGCCCGTCGTCGTCCCCCAGCCGCACCTTCCGCTCGGTGGCGGACCGGGCGGCGCGGACCGGGCGGCTGACGATCGGGGTGAAGGGCGACCTCCCCGGTGTCTCCCTGCCGGCGGGGGACGGCTTCAAGGGATTCGACGTGGACGTCGCCACCTACCTCGCCAAGAGCCTCAAGGTGCCGCCGAGCGGCATCACCTTCCGCCGCGTCGGGATCGGCGACCGGGTGCGGTCGCTGTCGGACGGTGTGGTGGACATGGTCGTCGCCGCCTACCCGTACGACGACAACAAGAAGGACCCCGTGACGTTCGCCGGGCCGTACTACACAGCGCACACGGACCTGCTCGTGGTGAAGAACTCGCCGATCAGGAGTCTCAAGGATCTGGCGAACCGCCGTATGTGCGCGCCGCGGGGCAACAAGGCGGTCCGCCTCATCCAGGACGCGGTGAACGTGCAGCCGGTCCCCGCCGGGGACTACGCGCGATGCGTGCAAATGCTCGTGGCGGGCGAGGTGGAGGCGGTGCCCGGAGACGATCTCATGCTCGCGGGGTTCGCCGCCCGCGAGACCCTGCGGATGTCGGTGCTCGGGTTACGTCTGGCCGACCAGCGTTACGCGGTGGGCCTGCCGGAGGGCGACGTCACCACCTGCCGGGCCGTCAGCCGCGCGATCGCCCGCATGTACAAGGACGGCACGATGAAGGACCTGCTGAAGGAGCACTTCGGCGACGTCGACTTCCACCCCGAGGACCACGCTCCGCCCGCGCTCGCCTGCCGCTGAGCCCCGCGGCGGCTCAGGTGCGGCGGCGGATGTCGGCGATCGAGTCGGACGCCCACTCCACGGCCGTACGCGCGTGGCGGATGCCGAGGTCCAGCGCGTACCGGCCGAACGCGTCGGGGTGCCGGCCCTCGGCCTCGGCGAGCCGCGCGGCGGCGGTCTTGGTCTCGCGGAGCGCCTCCAGCTGGGCCAGCCGCGCCTGCGAACCGGCCCTCATCCGCTCCAGGACGGCGATCGCCTCGTCCGGCTCCAGCAGCGGCACCATGAACGCCTGGAGTGCGCTCTCGCTGCGCAACGGGACCACCGGGTCCCGCTCGACCATCCACTGATGCAGCTCGGCCTCCCCCTCGGGGGTGATGGTGTAGGTCTTCCGCCCGCGCGTCCCCTCCGCCTCGACCGACACCAGCCCGTCGGCCGCCATCTTCGCCAGCTCCGGATAGATCTGGCTGTGCCCCGCCTGCCACACGTAGGCGAGGGAGGTCTCGAACTTCTTCGTCAGGTCGTAGCCGCTGGCCGGCCCGGAGGCGGCGAGCAGCCCGAGCAGGGCGATGCGCAGAGACATGTCCCACACTGTAGCTCAACATTGACATGTCACTTCTTACATGTCACCTTTGACATATGCAGACCAAGAACGGACTCCTCCTCGTCGCCGTGCTCGGCGGGATGTTCCTCGCGATGATGGACCAGACGATCGTCGGCACAGCGCTGCCGAAGATCACCACGGAGCTCGGCGGCACCGGGCTCTACACCTGGGTGGTGACGGCCTACCTGCTCACCTCGACCGTCACCGTCCCCTTGTACGGCCGGCTGTCGGACATCTACGGGCGCAAGCCGCTGCTGCTGATCGGCGTGACCGTCTTCCTGGCCGGTTCCGTCCTGTCGGGGGCCGCGCAGACCATGGGCCAGCTCATCGCGTTCCGTGGCTTGCAGGGCCTCGGCGCGGGCGCGCTGCTGCCGCTGTCGCTGGCCCTGGTGATCGACCTGTTCCCGCCGGAGCGAAGCGGCCGCGTGCAGGGGGCGCTCGGCGCCGTGATGGGGCTCAGCTACATCGCCGGGCCGTTCCTCGGCGGCGTGTTCACCGACCACGCGAGCTGGCGCTGGGCCTTCTACGTCAACGTGCCCATCGGCCTGATCCTCGTGGCGATCATCTGGCTGCGCCTGCCGTACCGGCCCGGGGACCGGAGCGAGGCCGGCGCCGCGCGTCCCGACTACACCGGCATCGCGGTGTTCACCGCGGCCGTCAGCGCACTGCTCGTCGGCCTGACCGAGAAGGGGCTCGACGGCCACGCCTGGACCAGTGCGCCCGTGCTGGGGCCGCTCGCGGCGTCACTGGTGCTGCTGGCCGTGTTCGTGGCCGTGGAGCGCCGGGCCGCCCAGCCGATCGTGCCGCTGCACCTGTTCGCCAACCGCACCTACACGATCGTCAACGTCGCGTCGTTCTTCACCGCGTTCTGCATGTACGCCGGGGTGGTCTTCCTTCCCCGCTACTTCCAGGAGGCGCACGGCCTGAGCGCGACCTCGTCCGGGCTGCACATCTATCCGCTGATGCTCGCCATGGTCGTGGGGAGCGTGGTCACCGGCGCCCTCATCGGCCGGACCGGCCGCTACAAGCCGTGGCTCGTGATCGCCCCCTTCTTCCTGGTCGCCGGCGCGCTGCTGTGCTCGCGCCTCGCCGTCGACACCCCGACCGTCATGCTCGTCGTCTGGATGGCGCTCCTCGGCCTGGGGATGGGCCCGATGCTCTCCGGGCTGACCGTGGCGATCCAGTCGGCGGTCCCGCCGCGGTTCATCGGCACCGCCAGCGCCAACCTGGCGTTCTTCCGGCAGGTGGGAGGCTCCGTGGCGCTGGCCCTCGCGGGCACCGCGTACGGCTCGGTCGTCAGTCGCGAGGCGCCGCTCCACGGTGTGGAGGCGGCCCACGCCGCCGCGACCGCGACCGTGATCCCCTGGCTCGGAGCCGCGGGCGCGCTCGTCGCCCTCCTCGCCCTGGTGCTGCTGCCCGCCTCCTCCGTACGGCCCGGGCAGGCGACGCCGGAGCGGGACCTCGCCACGGTGTAGCCGCCGCTCACCACCCGCGACGCGCGAACGCCGACGGCGGCGGCGTGTCGCAGGTGGGGCGGCCTTCCCGGCACGGTTGAATTGATCTCGAGCGTTCGGGGGAGCCGCATGGGTCGTAGGGTCGTCACGGGTTTGGTCTGCGTTGTCGTCGCGGGAGCGCCGCAACCGGCGATGGCAAAGGACAAATGGGGGGCGGCAGACCTTTCTGTCAGGATCTCCGCGTCACCGAAGGTCGCCCAGCCCGGGCAGCCGCTGACCTACCACGTCGACGTGCACAACAAGGGCCCGGGTGACGCGGTGCTGCCGCTGCTGCGGGTCCATCTCCCGCACGACTTCCAGGTCATGAACGTCGACGTGGCCGAGTGCGCGCCGGGCCGGGGCTACGACCAGGTGGTCTGCCGCTCCTCCCGCGACGTCCTGGCCGGAGGGTCGGGCGGCATGACGATCACCGGAGTGATCCGGCCGGGGGCGCACGGCCCGCTCCGCGCCCGGGCCACCCTCTCCTCGGAGGTGGTCGACGCCGACGAGGCCGACAACACGGCCGAGACGCTGACGCCGGTGGACAAGGGCGCCGACCTTGCCGTCCGGTTCCGGTCCTCCACACGGTTCACCAGGCCGGGCCACTGGTTCGCGGTGCGCGCGGAGGTGCGCAACAGGGGCCCGCGTGTGGTGAACGACGCCTACGTCTTCCTCCAGCCGAGCGAGGCCCGGCTGCTGTCGGCCTCGGGAGGCCGGTGCCGGAGCGGCCGCGCCTTCGTCGGATGCGCGCTGCCGCCGATCAGGTCCGGGTCGAGCGGCCTGCTCAAGCTGGTCTTCCGCGTGCCGTCCCGGGCGTCGCACGCCGTCGCCACCATGGCGACGGTCTACTCCCGCCGCCTCGGCGACCGCCGGCCCGCGAACAACCGGGCGCAGATGCGCGTCGCCCTGCGGCGCGGCTGACCCGCGTACGGGCCGGCGTGGTCCTGCCCGGCGGCGCGTGCCGTACAGGCTAGCGTGCCGGCCTGTCGAGGGCCGTGTCGTGCGGGCAGAGCGGTATCACGGTGGCGGCCATGTGCTCGGGCACCGTGCCGCGCGCGGTCGCGGGGCCCGTGACCGGGCCCGTCGCGAAGAGCACCCCGGCGGCGGCCAGCGCGCTGCCCAGCAGGATGACCGCCATCAGGGCCGTACGGCGGAGCAGCGGGGGAAGGGCTCTCATGACCTCACCTCATCGCCTGGCGGCCGTTGACGGGCCCTCTGGCGTACGGGGGCGGGTCACCACCGTACGCACAGGGACGATCCCATCACAATCCGCGCCCGGATTCCGGCGTTTGCCACCCTGTCCAGGCGTCGGCCACGATCTCGTGCAGGGTGGTGCGCGCGGCCTTCCAGCCGAGCTCCCGCTGGATCTTCTCGGACGAGGCCACGAGCACCGCCGGGTCGCCCGCCCGGCGCGGGGCCACGACGGCGGGGATCTCGTGCCCGGTGACCTCGCGGCAGACGTCGACGACCTCCTTCACGGAGAAGCCGCTGCCGCTGCCCAGGTTGTAGATGCGGTGCCGCCTCTCGGTGCACGCCGCGAGAGCCAGCAGATGCGCCTGGGCCAGGTCGGCGACGTGGATGTAGTCGCGAATGCAGGTGCCGTCCGGCGTCGGGTAGTCGGCGCCGAACACGCTGACCGACTCCCGCTCGCCGAGGGCCACCTTGAGGACGTTCGGGATCAGGTGGGTCTCCACCGCGTGCCGCTCCCGGAAGGCGCCGTAGGCCCCGGCGACGTTGAAGTAGCGCAGGCTCACGGCGGCCAGGCCGTAGAGTCCGGCGAAAGCGGTCAGCGTGGTGTCCACGGCCAGCTTGGAGGCGCCGTAGGGGTTGCCGGGCCGGGTGGGGTCGGTCTCCACGATGGGCGTGCGTTCCGGCTCCCCGTACGTCGCGGCGGTCGAGGAGAAGACGATCCTGCCCACACCCGCCTGACGCATCGCGTCGAGCAGCGCGAGGGTGCCGCCGAGGTTGTGCGCCCAGTAGAGCCCCGGCTTGTCGACGGACTCGCCGACGAGCGACTTGGCGGCGAAGTGCAGCACCGCGTCGAACCCCGCGGACAGCACCTCACCGGCCTCCGTGATCGACCCCCGTACGAACGCCGCGCCGTCCGGCACCGCGTCGGCGTGGCCGGTGGACAGGTCGTCGAGCACCGTGACCTCGTGCCCCTCCTCAAGGAGGCGTGCCGCCACGACGCTGCCGACGTAGCCCGCCCCACCAGTAACCAGCAACTTCACTGTTTACTCCTGTTGACAATTGTTTGATTATGTACGTCTCGCGCCCAGCTTACGCGCTTCGGATGCTGAGCGGGTTAAATGCCACCAGTGACGCGGTGCTCGCGACTCGTAGGAGACCGCGGATGACATGCTCGACTTCCTGTTGAACGGACTGATGACGTGAGCAACGTCGCGGTGACCATCGCCCTGGTCCTGATCTTCATCGTGATCGGCGGCTTCTTCGCGGCGGCCGAGATGGCGATGGTGTCCCTGCGCGAGAGCCAGATCCGCCGGCTGAGCGGGCAGGGCCGCCGCGGTGCTCGCGTGCAGAAGCTGGCCCGCGACCCCAACCGGTTCCTGTCCGCCATCCAGGTCGGCGTCACGGTGGCGACCGTGCTGTCGGCCGCGCTCGGCGCCGACGCGCTGGCGGGGCGTCTGGCTCCCGCCCTCCAGCAGTGGGGGATGCGGCAGTCGGTCGCCGGGCCGGTGGCGTTCGTGGCCGTCACCCTCGCGATCTCCTACGTGTCGCTCGTCCTCGGCGAGCTGGCGCCCAAGCGGCTCGGCCGCCAGCGGGCGGAGTCGCTGTCGATGCTGGCCGCGCCGTTCCTCGACCGCATCGCGACGCTGTCGCGGCCGGTGATCTGGGCGCTGTCGAAGTCGACCAACGGCGTCGTCCGGCTGCTCGGCGGCAACCCGTCGGCGGACCGGGCCGCCATGACCACCGAGGAGCTGCGCGACATGGTGGTCGGCCACAAGGAGCTCACCCAGGACGAGCGCGACGTGATCGCCGAGGTCTTCGCCGCCGGGAAGCGCCAGCTCAGGGAGGTCCTGCTGCCGCGCACCGAGGTCGAGTTCATGGCGGCGGACACCCCGCTCGCGGAAGCGGCCGTGCTGGCGGCGGCGATGCCGCACTCCCGGTTTCCCGTCTACCGCGACTCCTATGACGACATCATCGGGTTCGTCCATGTACGCGACCTGCTCGACCCCGTCCTCACCGGCCGCATAGAACCGATCAGCGAGCTGGTGCCGATCCGGCCCGTCAAACTGGTGCCCGCCAGCAAGCGGGTGCTCGTCACGCTCGCCGAGATGCGGGACGAGGGCCACCACCTGGCGATCGTCGTCGACGAGTACGGCGGGACCTCCGGGATCGTCACCCTGGAGGACCTGGTCGAGGAGCTCATCGGCGACATCCGCGACGAGTACGACGACGACGGCGAGGCCGTGCGCCTGATCGCGGGGGACATGGAGATCGAGGGGCTGGTCAACCTCGACGAGTTCGCGTCCCAGACGGGCGTACGGCTGCCCGACGGGCCGTACGAGACGCTGGGCGGGTTCGTCATGGCCGCCCTCGGCCACCTCCCGGCACGGGACGAGGTCGCCGAGGCCCCCGGCGTGAAGCTCACCGTGACCGAGATGGACGGGCGGCGCGTGGCCCGTGTCCGCGTGACCCGCACGGCGCCCCCGCCGGCCGACGACGCGCCGGAGGGCGAGGAGTGAGCCTGTCGCGGGCAGCGGGAAACTCCTGACAGAATTGGGTGTCATGGCCCGTCCTCGTGTTCTGTCCGGCATCCAGCCCACCGCCGACTCGTTCCACCTGGGGAACTACCTCGGCGCGGTGCGGCAGTACGTGGCTCTCCAGGAGACGCACGAGGCGTTCTACTTCATCGCGGACCTGCACGCGCTGACCGTCCCCCAGAAGCCGGAGGACCTGCGCCGGCGCACCAGGGTCGCGGCCGCGCAGCTGTTCGCCGCCGGGCTCGACCCGGAGCGGTCCTCGGTCTTCGTGCAGAGCCACGTGCGCGAGCACACCGAGCTGGCGTGGATTCTGATCTGCCAGACCGGCATGGGCGAGGCCGGCCGGATGACGCAGTTCAAGGACAAGTCCGCGCGGTACGGCGAGGGCTCCACCAGCGTGGGCCTGTTCACCTACCCGGTCCTCCAGGCGGCCGACATCCTGATCTACCAGGCCGACCAGGTGCCGGTCGGGGTCGACCAGAAGCAGCACCTGGAGCTCAGCCGCGACCTAGCGCAGCGGTTCAACACGCGGTACGGCCAGACGTTCAAGGCGCCGAGCCCGTACATCCTCAAGGAGGTCGAGAAGATCACCGACCTCCAGGAGCCGACGGCCAAGATGTCGAAGTCGTCGTCGAGCCCGCAGGGGATCATCGACGTGCTGGAGGAGCCTGGCCCGCTGCGCAAGAAGATCATGCGGGCGGTCACCGACACGGGCTCGGAGGTCGTCGCCGACGAGGAGAACAAGCCGGGCGTCACGAACCTGCTGCGGATCCACTCGGCGCTGTCGGGCGTGCCGGTCCCCGAGCTGGAGGCCCGCTTCGCCGGGCAGGGCTACGGCACCTTCAAGAAGGAGGTCGCCGAGGCCGTGGTGGAGACGTTCGCTCCGATCCGGGAGCGTACGGAGAAGCTGCTGTCCGACGAGACCGAGCTCGACCGCCTGCTCGCCTCCGGCGCCCAGCGGGCCCGCGCGATCGCCCGCGAGACCATGGCGCAGGTCAGGGAGCGGATCGGCCTGCTCCCCTCGGAGCCGATCGGCTGACCGCTCGCCGCATCTGCGCACCTCCGCGCGGGCGTCGAACCGCCTCCGCCGGGTAGGAGACGGCGATGGGGATGGTCATGATCGACCGTGTCACCCGGCTGGTGGACGCGGTGAAGGCGCGCGGCCGCGCCGTCCTGGAGCTGGAGCGGATCCGGTTCCGCTGGCTCGACCATCTCGTCAGGACCGTTCAGCGCTACCAGGTGCAGACGGGCGACCGGCTGGCGGGCGCGATCACCTACTTCGCGTTCCTGTCGTTCTTCCCGCTGCTCGCCCTCGGCTTCGCGGTGTCCGGCTACGTGGAGGCGCTGCGCGCCATCCTGACCGAGGCGATCGCCGGCCAGCTTCCCGGGCTCGCCCAGAGCCTCGACATCAACCATCTCGCCGAGGAGGTCCGCGCCCGGGCGGGCATCATCGGATTCCTCGGCGTGCTGTACGCCGGGCTCGGCGCCATGGACGCCCTGCGCGGGGCCCTGCGCACCATCTGGATGACCTGCGAGCCCCCGCTCAACTACTTCCTCGGCAAGCTCAGGGACCTCGTCGCCGTCGTGCTCGTCGGCGTGGTCATGCTGGTGTCGGTGGTGGTCAGCGGCTTCGCGACGGGCGCGACCGGCACCGTGGCCGGCTGGCTCGGGCTGGGCCACTCCCCGCTAGCCGGCAGGTCGGTCTGGCTGGCGGGGCTGGGCGTGAGCCTCGTGGCCGACCTGCTGCTCTTCCTCGTGATCCTGGGGTGGCTCGCCAAGCCGTCGCAGCCCTTCCGGACCGTGCTCAAGGGCGCTGTGTTCGGGGCGGTCGGCTTCGGCGTGCTCAAGCAGCTCGCGGCCCTCGTGCTGGCGGGCACCCTGCACAACCCCGTGTACGGCACGTTCACCGTGGTGGCCGGGCTGCTGGTGTGGATCAACCTGTCGGCCAGGGTCGTGCTCTACGCCGCCGCGTGGACGGCGACCGCCACATTCGGCCCGCCGCCCGAGCCCACGCCCGTGCCGTCGACCGCGATGCCCGACCAGGCGCCGACCGTCCTCGCCCACACCACGGACGAGCAGGCGCCGGCCCCGGCCGACCAGGACTGACGGCGCGGGCCGATCAGGACTGACGGCGCCGCCGGCGGACGCCGTACGCGCCGCCGAGGGCGAGGACGGCGATCACGCCGCCGCCCAGCGCCAGCATGGCCGAAGCGGGCATCCCGTCGTCCCGCTTCGCGGCCGTGGCCGCCGGTGCGTCCACCGTGGGGCTGGGCCGTACGGCGAGAGCGGAGGAGGACGGCGTCGGGGAGGGCGCCGGCCCGACCAGCGTGCCCACCGGCGTGGCCAGGCCCCTGGCCGCGAAGCCCCAGTCGAGCAGCCCGGCCACCTCGTCCCAGAAGCCGCCGGGATGATGCATGATCACGACGATGACGGTGTGGCCGTCGCGCCGCGCCGCCCCCACGAAGCTGCCCTGGGCCTTGGTCGTGTAGCCGTTCTTGACGCCCAGCATGCCCTTGTACTTGCCCAGCAGCTTGTTGTGGTTGGCTATCTCGTAGTGGCCCTTCGGCGCGGGGAACTTGGCGGTCTTCGTGCTGATGTACTCCCGGAAGGCGGGCAGCGTCAGGCCCGCCCGTGCGATGAGCGCCAGGTCGTAGGCGGAGCTGCGCTGGCCGCGCCGGTCGAGCCCGTTGGGTGACTTGGCCACCGTGTCGTACGCCTGGAGCTTGCGGGCCTCGGCGTTCATGTCGGCGAGCGTCTCGTCCAGGCTGCCGTTGGCCTCGGCCAGGGCGTCGGCGGCGTCGTTGCCGGACACCATGAGCAGGGCGCGGAAGAGGTCGTCGATCTTGTAGATCGGCTTGGGCACGAGGCCCACCGCGCTGCCCTCCTCGTTGCAGGCCCACTGGCTGGGCTTCACCACGCGGTCCGGGTCGAGCTTCGGGATGAGCGTCACCGCGGTCAGCGTCTTGAGCGTGCTCGCCGGCATGTAGTGCCCGTGCGGGTCCTTCGCGGCGAGGACGGCGCCGGTGTCGGCGTCGGCGACGACGTAGGCGGACGCCTCGGTCTTCGGCGGCGGTCTGACTCCCGCGGGGGCGACCAGCCCGTGGCCGGCGAGCAGGTCGCCGCCGACGGTCCCGCTGTCGCGTGCCTTCTGGAGAGCCCGCGTGTTCGCCTGTGCCCCCTGCAGGAGCCGCGGCTCTTCGAGCACGCCCGCCTGTCCGGCCCCGTGCGCGGCTCGCGCGTGCGCCGGGCTCCCGGACGGGACGCCGACCAGCACGGTCGTCATCAGTCCTGCGGTCACCAGCGCTGCCGCCCCGGCCCGGTGAGTCGTCGCCATAGGCGGCTTAGCCTAGCCCTGCATGTCTTCGCATGTCGTGAAAGATCCCCAGAGGTCACCGGACCACTCACCCGACACGCCCGCCGATACTGTGAGGATGACGAGACGTGTAGCGGGCTTTCTGTTGGCCCTCGCCGCTTTCATGATCTTTGAATGGATCAACCTCGGCTTCAATCTGGCCGACGGCCATCCCACGGTCTTCTACGTCGTCCACGGCGTCCTGATCGCCGTCAACATCGTCCTCGCGCTGGTGCTCGGCGCCATCGGCGTGCGCGCTTTGATGGCGGGTAGGCCTTAACGGAGGCGGAGGTTTCCCCGGAGGCAGGAGGCATGCGGTGGCGATCGAGTTCAATCCCTCGCGCGGCGCGACGCTGGGCGTGGAGTGGGAGCTTCAGCTTGTCGACCGGCACAGCCGCCTTCTCCGGCAGGACGCCCGGGAGGTGCTCGCCGCCGTCCCCGACCTGAGCGAGAGCCGGCGGCCCAAGGCCATGCACGAGCTCATGCAGTCGCAGATCGAGATCGTCACCGACGTCTGCCACACGGTCGGCGAGGCCGTACAGGACCTCAGGAAGAGCATCGGCAGGCTGCGCGAGGTGGTCGAGCCGCGGGACATGGCCCTGGCCTGCACGGGAACGCACGCGATCAGCGACTGGCGCGACGCCGTCTACGCCCCGATGCAGCGCTACACCGAGCTGGTCGAGGAGATGCAGTGGCTCGCCTGGCGCATCCAGACGTTCGGCGTGCACGTGCACGTCGGCGTGAGGGAGCGGGAGAAGGTGATCCCCATCGTCAACGCCCTCGCCGCCCATCTGCCGCACTTCCTGGCGCTGACGTCGTCCAGCCCCTACTGGGGCGGCCAGGACACCGGGCTGGCGTCCAGCCGGGCGATCGTCTTCGGGGCGCTGCCCACGGCCGGGCCGCCGCACCTGCTCGCCGACTGGGCGGAGTTCGAGGAGTACATGGACACGCTGAAGCGGGCGGGCACGATCAAGAGCATCAAGGAGGTGTGGTGGGACATCCGGCCGCATCCCGACTTCGGCACCATCGAGGTCCGGATGTTCGACGGGATCCCCACGCCGAGGGAGGTCGGCATGGTCGCCGCGCTCTCCCAGTGCCTGGTGCAGCAGTTCGACCAGCAGCTCGACCGCGGCTACAAGCTGCCGCATCCGGCGCCGTGGGTGGTGCGCGACAACAAGTGGCGGGCCACGCGCTACGGGCTGGACGCGGACGTCATCACCGACGACCGCGGCTCCACGGCCCCGATGCGCGACGTGCTCTACGAGATCCAGCGCGAGCTCGAACCGGTCGCGGAACGGCTCGGCTGCGCCGAGGAGCTGGCTGTCATGACGGAGGTGCTTGAGCGGGGGAGCTCCTCCGAGCGCCAGCGGGCGATCCTGGCCGCAGGCGGGAGCCTCCAGGACGTGGTCGACGCGACGATAGCCGAGCTGGCCGAGGACAGGTTCGTCACACCCGATACATTCGGGGGGGAGACGCGGTGGAACCACAGGTAAAAGCAGGGGCATGCCCCGCACTAAACTGGGAGACAACCCGCGAATAGGCGTGACGAAGGGTAGACTGTCCGCCATTCTCGATCACCATGGGCCGAAGGAGCGTCGCATCGATCTCCCCCTGGCGAAGACCGCCGGCTTCCGAGATCCGAGGGATACGACGTAGAGGTCGACTACTGGACGGAGTCCGCTGCCGTGTTGCTAGGGGAAATGGATCTGGAGCCTCTCATAAGGTTCCGCCGGGACATCCACTCTCACCCTGAGCTCGCGCGCCAGGAGATCCGTACCACCGCCGCCGTCGCGGACATGCTCACATCAGCCGGTCTGGAACCGCGGATCTTCCCGAGCGGAACGGGACTCGTCTGCGACATCCAGGGGACCGACGGTCCGACGGTGGGGCTGCGCGCCGACATGGACGCGCTGCCGATCCTGGACGCCAAGGACGTGCCCTACCGCTCGCAGAACGTCGGGGTGTGCCATGCCTGCGGGCACGACGTGCACACGACGATCCTCGTGGGAGCGGCGCTGGAGCTCGCCAAGCGCAGGCACAGCCTGCCGGGCCGTGTCCGGCTGGTCTTCCAGCCCGCCGAGGAGTCCTCCTTCAGCGGGTCGCTCGACATGATCGCCGGCGGTGCGATCGACGGTGTCGACGTGATGTACGCCCTCCACTGCGACCCCAGCCGGCGGCTGGGCGAGGTCGGCGTGCGGACCGGCGCCATCACGTCCGCCCAGGACCACATCGTGGTGAGGCTGCGGGGGAAGGGCGGGCATTCGGCCCGGCCGCACCTGGCCACGAACCCGATCAACGTGCTGGCCTCGGTGATCGCACGGCTGCCCGAGATCGTGAACCAGGCCCTGGAGCCCGACCAGGGAGTGCTCATCGGCTTCGGCATGATGCAGGCGGGTGAGGCCCCGAACGCCATCCCCGCCAGCGCCCACGCGGGCGGGACCGTGCGCATCCCCAACGCCGAGCGCTGGGAGGAGATCCCCAGCATCGTGCAGAAGGCGCTCGGCGAGCTCATCGAGCCCTTCGGGATCGAATGGGAGCTCGACTACAACCGGGTCTGCCCCGCGGTCGTGAACGACGCGGTCGCGGCCAAGATCCTCTACCACTCCGCGCTCACGGTGTGCGGCGAGGAGAACGTCCGGGAGGCTCCGCAGAGCCTCGGTGGCGAGGACTTCGCCTGGTACCTCCGCCAGGTCCCGGGGGCGCTCTTCCGCCTCGGGGTCACCCCTCCGGACGCGACCGTCCAGATGGACCTGCACTCGGCCGCCTTCGACGTCGACGAGCGGGCCATCGAGGTGGGCGTGAAGATGTTCGTCGAGGTAGCGCACAACGCCCTGCAGGCGTACTGACATTCTGCGCCGAGGCGCCCGTTCGTCGAGGAGCCGCGGCGGCGGGGCGGACGTGGTAGAAATCGGCTGATGCCCCTGGTCTCCCCCCTTCGTCCCGAGGACCCGCGGCGGCTCGGTGACTACTCGCTCACCGGCCGGCTCAGCGCCGGCGGTCAGGGCGTGGTCTTCCTCGGCGTGGGCCCGAGCAGGTCGCCCGTGGCGGTGAAACTGCTGAACGCCCGGCTGTCCGGCGGCGCGGCCAACCACCGCAGGGTGACGAAAGAGGTAGAGACGGTACGCCGGGTGGCCCCGTTCTGCACCGCCCGCGTGCTGGACGCGGGGATCGACGACGACCGCCTCTACATCGTCAGCGAGTACGTCGAAGGGCTCTCGCTGCAGGACCACGTCGCGGAGCACGGCCCGCGGGCGGGCGGCACCCTGGACCGTCTCGCGGTGGGGACCGCCACCGCGCTCGCCGCGATCCACCGGGCGGGAGTCGTGCACCGCGACTTCAAACCGGGGAACGTCCTGCTGGGCGACGACGGGCCGCGGGTGATCGACTTCGGCATATCCCGCCTCGCCGACGCCACCCCGACCGGCGGCAGGCCCGTCGGCACGCCCGCCTATCTGGCTCCTGAGCAGCTCAGGGGGGATCCGGCGGGTCCCCCGGCCGACATGTTCAGCTGGGCCCTCACGATGGCGTACGCCGCGAGCGGCCGGCACGCCTTCACGGCCGACACCTACGCCGGGGTCCTGGCGAGGATCCTGTACGGCACGCCCGACCTGGGGCCGATCGACGGGACCCTCAGGCAGGTGGTGGTGGCCTGTCTCGCCGGGGATCCGGAGGACCGCCCCACCGCCGAGGAGGTCCTGAGCCGCCTGCTGGGCCGGGCGCCGTCCCCGGAGACCGCTCCTACGGAGATCATCACCACCGTCCCGGGGGCCGCGCCGCGCACGGCCGCCGTCCAGGACACCGGGCATGGCACCGTGAGCGCCGCAGACGCCGTGAACGCGCCTCCCGTGGTGCTGTCGCCGCCGTCCGCGGGCGGCCGGGTCTCCCGGCGTGCCCGTGCTTTCCGGGTGACGCTGACCCTGGTGACGGCTCTCGCGCTCACGGGCCTCGCCGTGTGGGCCGTCGTCCGCGAGACCGCCTTCTCCTACGACGGCGTGTGGAGCGGCTCCGCGCGCTACCCGGCGGCCAAGCGGGTCTTCCCCGTGGAGATCACCCTGACGGCGCCGGGGCGCATGCGCTGGGGCGCCGACCTGCACTGCCGGGGACGCCTGACCCGGACCAGGGAGACCGGCCGGGGTCTCACCCTGCGTCTGGACCGTGTGACCGGCGACGAGTGCTATCCGGGCACGGTCACGATCACCCCTCGTAGCGATCAGCAGGCCGCGTTCGCCGTCGTGCGCACCGGAGAGAACGCCCCCCGCTACTCGGGGACGCTGAGCCGCGCTCCCTGACCCGCCGCGAGCCGGTCGCCGGAGAATTGGAAAAAGGTTTCATAGGTCACAAGTTCTCCCTTACTTGGCATAAGCGACAGTGGGTGGCGCGAGTCGAGCGAGGGAGATGACGTGCGGGCCATCAGGTTGCTGCTGGCGGGAGCCGTCCTGGTGGTCGCCACCGGCTGTGGGGGTGGTGGCGGCACGGCCACCGAGGGCGCTCCGATGGCGGACGTCATGCGGATCGGGCTCGCCTACGACATCGGCGGGCGCGGTGACAAGTCGTTCAACGACGCCGCGGGGCGCGGGCTCGACGAGGCGAAGCAGAACCTGGGCCATCTCCTGGAGGTGAAGGAGGTGGCGGCGGTTCCAGGGGAGACCGAAGCGCAGAAGGCGGAGCGGCTCCGGTCGATGGCGGAGGACGGCTGCAACCCCGTGATCGCGGTGGGCTACGCCTACTCCGGGGCCATGCGGAAGGTCGCGCCGCGCTATCCGCACACGCGGTTCGCCATCGTGGACGACCCCCTGGCGTCCGGGCCGAACATCTCGAACCTGCTGTTCGCCGAGGAGCAGGGCTCGTTCCTGGTCGGGGCCGCGGCGGCGATGAGGACCAGGACGGGGCAGGTCGGCTTCGTCGGCGGCGTGGAGTCGGCCCTGGTCAAGAAGTTCGAGGTCGGCTACCGGCAGGGGGTGAGATTCGTCAACCCGAAGATCACCGTACGGGTGAAATATCTCACCCGGCCGCCCGACCTCACGGGCTTCGACGACCCGGCCGGGGCCATGCGGGCCGCGCGGAAGATGTACGACGCGGGGGCCGACGTGGTCTACCAGGCGGCGGGAGGTTCGGGCGCCGGCGTGTTCGAGGCGGCGGCCAAGGCGGGTTCGTGGGCGATCGGCGTCGACTCCGACCAGGCCGCGACGGCCGCCCCGGCGGTGCGCGACCACATCCTGACCTCCATGGTGAAAAGGGTCGATGTGGCGGTCTACGACTACATCGCCGGCCTGCTGGACGGCACGGACAAGAGTGGTCCGGTGATCTACGACCTGAAGCTCGGCGGCGTCGACTACTCCACCACGGGAGGCCACATCAACGACATCCAGCCGAGGCTCGAAGAGCTGAAGCAACAGATCATCATCGGCAAGATCAAGGTTTCTTCACGCTGAGCCGCTGGTCACGAGGTGGCGTGAGCTGCATAACGGACATGTTGCGGACTGGTGTGTGGGTTTGGTCTATGCAGGTCAAACAACTATCTTCCGTGCAGGGTTGCCGTGCGTTCAGCGTGCGTGCGACGAGAGTTGGACGGCGCGGACACGGAAGGGGAGTATCACACCTTGCTCCAAAATCGAGTTAGCAGGCTGACCGCAGCCACCGCGGCGGGAGCCATGCTCATGGCCGTCGCCGCCTGTGGAGGCAGTGACAATACGACGACGGCCTCGACGGGGGGCGCGTCCTCCGCGCCGGCCGCGGCGGCCGCCAAGGTGGGCCTCGCCTACGACATCGGCGGTCGTGGCGACGGCTCCTTCAACGACGCCGCCGCCAAGGGCCTGGACCAGGCCGTGTCGGAGCTGAAGGTCGAGAAGAAGGAGCTCGAGGCCACCCAGGGCGAGACCGACGCCCAGAAGGAGGAGCGGCTGCGCCTGCTCGCCTCCGGGGGCTACAACCCGATCATCGCGGTGGGCTTCGCCTACTCGGGGTCGGTGGCCAAGGTCGCCAAGGAGTTCCCCGACACCAAGTTCGCCATCGTCGACGACGCGGACGCCAAGGGCGCCAACATCACGAACCTGCTGTTCGCCGAGGAGCAGGGGTCGTTCCTCGTCGGCGCGGTGGCCGCGCTCAAGTCCAAGAAGGGCAACATCGGCTTCGTCGGCGGCGTCGACGTCCCGCTGATCCACAAGTTCGAGGCGGGCTACGAGGCCGGCGCCAAGGCGGTCAAGCCGGACATCAAGATCCAGTCGAAGTACCTGAGCCAGCCGCCGGACTTCAGCGGTTTCGGTGACCCGGCCAAGGGCAAGACGACCGCCGAGGGCATGTACGACGCGGGCGCCGACGTGGTCTACCAGGCGGCGGGCGGCTCCGGCGGCGGCGTCTTCGACGCGGCGGCGGCGGCGAAGGGCATGGCCATCGGCGTCGACTCCGACCAGGCGGCCCTCCCGGCGTACGACAAGGTGAAGGACGTCATCATCACCTCGATGCTCAAGAAGGTCGACGTCGCGGTCTTCGACTTCCTCAAGTCCTACGTCGGCGGCACCGTGAAGCAGGGCCCGGCGGTCTACGACCTCAAGGCGGGCGGCGTGGACTACTCCACGACCGGCGGCAAGATCGACGACGTCAAGGACAAGGTCGACGAGTACAAGCAGAAGATCATCAGCGGCGAGATCACGGTCCCCACGGGTTCCTGACCTGCGCCGTCGAGGGGCCCGGCGGTACCGTCGCCGGGCCCCTTGGTCTACTCTCACTACCTGTTGTCCTCCCACCAAGGCACTCCGCTCACCCAGGCACTCCGCGAGGAGGGGGCCGTCATCGCCACAGCGACCGCCACCGAACCCGCCGTAGAACTCATCGGAATCACCAAGAGGTTCCCCGGAGTAGTCGCCAACCGCGACATCCGCCTCCGGGTCGCCAAGGGCCGGATCCACGCCATCGTCGGTGAGAACGGCGCGGGCAAGTCCACCCTCATGAAGATTCTCTACGGCATGCAGCGCCCCGACGAGGGGGAGATCCGCGTCGACGGTTCCGCCGTCGGCTTCCACACCCCCGCGGACGCCATCGCGGCCGGCATCGGCATGGTCCACCAGCACTTCATGCTGGCCGACAACCTGACCGTGCTGGAGAACGTGGTCCTCGGCAGCGAGCCCAGGCGCGGCGGCGTCGCCCTCGACTTCGGCGAGGCCCGCAGGAAGATCAAGGAGATCTCCGACGCGTACGGCCTCGGCATCAGGCCCGACGTGCCGGTGGAGGAGCTCGGCGTCGGCGACCGCCAGCGGGTCGAGATCCTCAAGGTCCTCTACCGCGGCGCCCGGATCCTGATCCTCGACGAGCCGACCGCCGTTCTGGTGCCCCACGAGGTGGAGGAGCTGTTCGACAACCTCCGCGGCCTGGTCCACGAGGGGCTGACGATCCTTTTCATCTCCCACAAGCTCGACGAGGTCCTGCGGGTGGCCGACGAGATCACGGTGATCCGGCGCGGGACGACCGTCGCGACCGTCGACCCCAAGGACGTGACCGCCCGCAAGCTCGCCGAGCTGATGGTCGGCAGCGAGCTGCCGAGCCCCGAGACCCGCGAGTCGACGGTCACCGACGTCGTCGCCCTGTCCGTACGGGACCTGTCGGTGCGCGCATCGGACGGCCGGGCGATCGTCGACGGCGTGAGCTTCGACATCCGCAAGGGCGAGGTGCTCGGCATCGCCGGCGTCGAGGGCAACGGGCAGGCGGAGCTGGTCGAGGCCATCATGGGCATCCGCCCCTGCGAGGTGGGCACGCTCACGCTCGGCGGCGCCGACATCGCCCACTGGTCGACCCTCCGGCGGCGCACAGGCGGCATCGGCTACATCCCGGAGGACCGGCACCGGCACGGGCTGCTGCTTGAGTCGTCGCTGTGGGAGAACCGGATCCTCGGTCACCAGAACCAGAAGCCCAACTCCAAGGGCATCTGGATCGACCGCGCCGGCGCCCGCTCCGACACCCGCAGGATCGTGGAGCAGTACGACGTCCGGACGCCCGGGATCGACGTGGTGGCCTCCGCGCTGTCGGGCGGCAACCAGCAGAAGCTGATCGTCGGCCGTGAGATGAGCGGCGACCCGGTGCTGCTGATCGCGAGCCACCCGACCCGCGGCGTCGACGTCGGCGCGCAGGCCGCCATCTGGGACCACCTCCGTACGGCACGCGCCGCCGGCCTCGCCGTGCTGCTGATCTCCGCCGACCTCGACGAGCTGATCGGGCTGTCCGACTCGCTGAAGGTGCTCCTGCGCGGCGCGATCGTCGCCGACGTCGATCCCGCGAACGTGACCCCCGAGCAGCTCGGCTCGGCCATGACGGGCGCCGGGGAGGGCGTATGACTGAGCGAGACCATGGGACCGGGGCGGGCATGGGCACGTTCCTCGACCGCATGCTGGGCCGGGTGCGGCTGGGCGGCTGGCTCGCCGTCGCCGCGCCGGTCATCGCCATCGCCTTCGCGGCGCTGATCACCTCGGTCGTGCTGCTCGTCGCCGGCAAGGCCCCGCTCGAGGCCTTCAACGCCCTCGCCCAGTACGGCACCAGGCCGCCCACGATGGTCCTGATCCTCAACACGGCAGTCGGCTACTACATCTCCGCCCTGGCCGTGGCCATCGGCTTCCGGATGAATCTGTTCAACATCGGGGTCGACGGCCAGTACCGGCTGGCGGCCGTGGTCGCCGCCTCGTTCGGCGGCGCCGCCCTCCTCCCCGGCGTGCTGAACATCATCGCGGTCGTCGTCGTGGCGATGGCCGTCGGCGCGCTGTGGGCCGCGATCGCCGGCCTGCTGAAGGTGACGCGGGGCGTCAGCGAGGTCATCTCGACCATCATGCTCAACGCGATCGCCACCGGCCTCGGATCCTGGCTGATCAGCGACCACTTCGGCGTCCTGACCGGCAACGACATCGCCACCCGGCCGATCCCGGACGACGCGCACGTGCCCGGCATGCCGCTCATCGCCGGGACGGCGCAGCTGGTCAACGGGTTCCTCGTGCTGGCCGTCGTCCTCGGCGTGGCCTACTACGTGCTGCTCAACCGGACCCGGTTCGGCTTCGAGCTGCGGGCGACGGGCCAGTCCGAGCCGGCGGCGGTGGCGAGCGGAGTCGGCGTCAAGAAGATGGTCGTCGTCACGATGATCATGTCCGGTGCGGTCGCCGGCCTGATCGGCATGCCGGAGCTGCTCGGCCAGTCGTTCAAGTACAGCAACAACTTCCCGGCCGGCCTCGGCTTCACCGGCATCGCGATCGCCCTGCTCGGCCGGAACAACCCGGTGGGCATGGCGATCGGCGCTCTGCTGTGGAGCTTCCTGGACAACTCGTCCAACACGCTCCAGCTGCTCGACATCTCCAAGGAGATCGTGGCCATCATGCAGGGAGTGATCATCCTCTCCGTGATCATCGCGTACGAGCTGGTCCACCGGTACCGGAACGTCGCCGAGCAGCGGCGGGTCAGCCGGCAGCTCGCCGCGCCTCCCGGGCCTCCGGGGCCCGCGGGGCCCTCGGCGCCGCCCGCGCCAGAGGGGGCACGGGCATGACGGCGACGGGCCTTTCCGTGGGACAGCCGGTGAAGGCGCCGCCGTCCCGGCGGCTGCGGCTGTCGACGCCCATGCTGCTGCTCGGCATCTTCGGGCTGATCGTGCTGCTCGCCGTCGCCCGGGTGATCACCGGCGCCAACGACATCACCTCAGGCGGCACGGCGAGCGCCGCCCTCGGCCTCGCGGTCCCCATCGGGCTGGCCGGCCTCGGCGGCCTGTGGTCGGAGCGGGCCGGAGTGGTCAACATCGGCCTCGAGGGCATGATGATCCTCGGGACCTGGTTCGGCGCCTGGGGCGCGCTCCAGTTCGACAACCCGTGGGCCGGCGTCGTGGCCGGGGCCGTCGGCGGCGCGCTCGGCGGCGCGATCCACGCGCTGGCCACCGTGACCTTCGGCGTCGACCACATCATCTCCGGCGTCGCGATCAACATCGTCGGCCTCGGCATCACCCAGTACCTGTCCAAGCTGGTCTTCGACGGCATGCCCGGCGGCGGCGCCAAGCAGTCGCCGCCGGTGACCGAGATGGCGACGCTGAGCGTGCCCGGCATCGGTGAGCCGCTGCGGAGCCTGGAGGGCAGGCACTGGTTCCTGCTGTCGGACTTCGCCGGCCTGCTGCGGGGCATCACCCAGGATGTGTCGTCGTTCACGGTCCTGGCGATCCTTCTCGTGCCGCTGTCCTTCTGGCTCCTGTGGCGCACGCCGTTCGGGCTGCGTCTGCGGGCCTGTGGCGAGCGGCCGGTCGCGGCGGAGTCGCTGGGCGTCAACGTCTACCTCTACAAATGGGTCGCGGTGCTGGTCTCCGGGCTGCTCGCCGGGCTCGGCGGGGCGTTCCTGTCGATCGTGGCCGCCGGGATCTACCGGGACGGGCAGACCGGCGGGCGCGGCTACATCGGCCTCGCCGCCATGATCTTCGGCAACTGGCGGCCGGGCGGGCTCGCCGGCGGAGCCATCCTGTTCGGCTACACCGACGCGCTCCAGCTCCGGCAGGGCGGCGCGTCGGTGCACGCGCTGCTGCTGGTCGTCGCGCTGCTGCTCGCCGCCGTGGCCGTCTTCCAGCTCGTACGGCAGGGCCGGGGCAGGGCCGCCCTGCTGACCGGGCTCGGCGCGATCGTGGTCTTCGCGGTGTTCGCCGTGACGGACACGGTGCCCGAGCAGTTCACCTCGTTCACCCCCCATCTGACCACGCTGCTGGTGTTGTCGCTGGCCTCGCAGAGGCTGCGGATGCCGGCGGCCGACGGCATTCCCTATCGGAGGGGGCAGGCGACATGACATCTGACGTCATCGACTGGGAGGCGCTGCGCGACGAGGCCCGGGAGGCGATGGCGCACGCGTACGCGCCGTACTCCAAGTTCCCCGTCGGCGCCGCCGCGCTGGTGGACGACGGCCGGGTCGTCACCGGCTGCAACGTCGAGAACGCGTCGTACGGCCTCGGGCTGTGCGCCGAGTGCGGCCTGGTGTCGGCGCTGCACGCGAGCGGCGGCGGGCGCCTGGTCGCGTTCACCTGCGTGGACGGCCACGGGGAGTTGCTGACGCCGTGCGGGCGCTGCCGCCAGCTGCTGTTCGAGCACGGCGGGCCGGAGCTGCTGGTCGAGACGCCCGACGGGCCCATGCGGATGGCCGACTTCCTGCCGTTCGCGTTCGGCCCGGACGATCTGTCGAGGTAGGGGGAGAGCGTGGGTTTCGACGCGATCGAGGTCATCACCACCAAGCGGGACGGCGGCGAGCTGTCCACCGCCCACATCGACTGGGTGGTCGCCGCGTACACGCGGGGCGAGGTGGCCGACGAGCAGATGTCGGCGCTGCTGATGGCCATCCTGCTCAACGGGATGAACCGCAGGGAGATCGCCGACTGGACCCAGGCGATGATCCGTTCGGGGGAGCGGATGGACTGGTCGGCCCTCGACCGGCCCACCGCCGACAAGCACTCCACCGGCGGCGTCGGCGACAAGATCACCTTGCCGCTCGCGCCGCTGGTCGCCGCCTGCGGGGCGTACATCCCGCAGCTCTCCGGGCGCGGGCTGGGCCACACCGGCGGCACGCTGGACAAGCTGGAGTCCATCCCCGGCTGGCGGGCGTCGCTGTCGAACGCCGAGATGCTGCACGTCATCCGGACGGCGGGGGCCGTGGTCTGCGCGGCGGGCAGCGGGCTCGCCCCGGCGGACAAGAAGCTCTACGCGCTCCGCGACGTCACCGGCACGGTGGAGTCGATCCCGCTGATCGCCTCCTCGATCATGTCGAAGAAGATCGCCGAAGGCACCGGCTCCCTGGTGCTCGACGTCAAGGTGGGCTCCGGCGCGTTCATGAAGACCGTGGAGAACGCCCGGGAGCTGGCCGAGACGATGGTCGCCCTCGGCGCCGACGCGGGCGTGCGGACCGTCGCGCTGCTCACGGCGATGGACCGTCCTCTCGGCAAGGCCGTGGGCAACGCGCTGGAGGTGGCCGAGGCCGTCGAGGTCCTCGCCGGCGGCGGCCCCTCCGACGTCGTGGAGCTCACCGTACGGCTGGCCAGGGAGATGCTGGAGGCGGCCGGCGTGCCGGACGCGAGGGACCCGGAGGAGGCGCTCAAGGACGGCTCCGCGATGGACGCCTGGCGGCGCATGATCAGTGCGCAGGGCGGCGACCCGGACGCGGTCCTGCCGAGGGCCGCCGAGTTCGTGGAGGTCACGGCGCCCGAGTCGGGCGTGCTGGCCACGCTCGACGCGCTGAAGGTGGGGGTGGCCGCCTGGCGGCTCGGCGCGGGGCGGGCACGCAAGGAGGACCCGGTGTCGGCGGGGGCGGGCATCACGCTGCACGCCAAGCCGGGCGATCTGGTCCGCTCGGGCATGCCGCTGATGACGCTGCACGCCGACGAGACGTCCAGGTTCGCCCGCGCCCTCCAGGCGCTTGAGGGCGCCTTCGAGATCAGGCCGTCGAGCGGCTCCGGCCTCCTGCCTCTGATCATCGACCGCGTCACCGCCTGAGGCCCGCAGGCGCCGGGTGGCGGGTCAGGCGCTCTTCACGACGCCTCCGTCGATCAGGTACTCGGAGCCGGTGATGTTGCTGGGCGAGGCCACGAAGGCGATGAGCCGTGCGACCTCCTCCGGCGTGCTGAGCCGGCCCGTGCTGGGGCTCAGCGAGCTCAGCAGCCGCTCGGCGAGCACCTCGTGCGGGACGCCCTGCTCCCTGGCGATCCTGGCGATCAGGCCGTCCGGGTCGGTCCACACGCCCGTGCGCACCGGGCCGGGTGAGACGGTGACCGCGCGCACGCCGGACGGGCCGAACTGCTCGGCGAACACCTTGGTCAGAGCGTTGAGGGCGGCCTTGGAGACGTTGTAGTCGGCGGGGCCGGCGCTGACGACGCGCGCGCCGGCAGAGGAGACGTTGACAATGGTCCCCCTGCGCTCGACCAGGCTGGGGAGGGCGGCCCGGCTGACCCGCAGCGCGCTGTAGAAGTGCAGGGCGAAAGTGTGCTCCCAGGCGCTGTCCGGCAGGTCGAGGACGTTGAGCAGCGCCCCCTGGGCCACGTCGTCGGTGTCGCCGACGCCGACGTTGTTCACGAGCAGGTCGATCCCGCCCAGCTCGGCCAGAGCCTGGTCGACGAGGGTCGTGGCGCCGTCCGCGGTGGACAGGTCGACCGGCACATGCAGCGCGCCCGTCTCCTTGAGCTCCGGCGTGAGGGAGCGGGAGCCGGTGACGACGCGCATCCCCTCGGCCAGGAGCGTACGGACGACGGCCAGGCCGATTCCCTTGCTTCCACCGGTGACGACGGCGGTCTTGCCCGAGAGGTGCAGGTCCACGGGTTCTCCTTGGGATGACGACGCCTGGTTGGCGACGTTCGTTTGGCGACGTGCGTATGGCGACGTCCGTTTGGTGTCGCGGATCGGGAAAACGAATGTAAGGGAACGATCCCTATCGTGACGGTAAAGGCGAGACCGGGCTTGACGCAAGGGCTTCAGGTGATCGCCAGGCCCTCAGGTCTCCGTACGGGCCGCGGCCGGGGCGGCGGTCACTAGTCTGGAGGCGGGAAGTCAGAGGCAGCGAAAGTCAGAGAGCAGGGAGCCGATGCGCCGCACCGCAGCGCAGACCCGGGAGCACGTGCTGGAGATCGCTCACGACCTGTTCTACCGGTACGGCATCAAGGCGACCGGGGTGGACAAGATCGCCGCTGAGGCCGGGATCGCGCCGACGACCCTCTACCGCCTCTTCCCCTCGAAGGACGACCTGGTCGCCGCGTACGTCGAACGGGCGGGGCTGGCGTACCGGCAATGGGTGGACGAGGCCGTCGGCGCCGACGGCCTCGATCCGCGCGGGCGCGTCCTGGCCCTGTTCGACGCGCTCTTCGTCCAGGTCGGGGCGGAGGACTGCCGGGGATGCGTCTTCCTCATGGCGCTGGCGGAGCTCCCCGATCGCGATCTCCCCGCGCACCGCAGCGCCACGGCGGTCAAGGAGTGGATGCGCGGCAGGCTCCGCGAACTCACGAGGGAGATGGCCGCCGTGACCCCGATCCGGGACCCGGCCGCGCTCGCCGACCAGCTCGCGCTGATCGTGGAGGGCGTGTACGCGTCCGTACAGGCCCTCGGCGTCGACGGCCCGGCGCGGCAGGCCCGCGGTCTCGTCGAGATCCTGCTCGGCCGGGAGGGCTGACCCGCATCGTGTGGCCGCCCGTGAGGCGTACGGCGTGTCAGGCGGTCCCGGCGGCGTTCGCGTTCGGCGCCTGCTCGCGCAGGCGATCGCAGACCGGGCTGCCACCGTTCACCAGGTGCGGGAACAGATGCGCGGCCAGGACCGCGCGGTGGGCGGGGACGGCCTCGGCGTGCCGCCGCCGGCCCTCCTCGGTGATGTGCACGAAGACGCCCCGGCGGTCGGCCTCGCACATGGCGCGGGCCACCAGGCCCTCGCGCTCAAGCCGGGCGATCAGGCGGGACAGCGCGCTCTGGCTGAGGTGGACCTGATCGGCCAGCTCCTGCACGCGGAACTTGACCTGGGGATCGACCTCGCAGGGAGGCGGGCCCTCCGACAGGCGCTCGAGCACCTCGAACTCGCTTACACCCAGCCCGTGCTTGTCGCTCAGCTCCCGCTCCAGTGCGCACGACACCTCGGCGTGGCGAGCGAGCAGCTCGCGCCAGGCCATCACAACGAAGTCACTGTCCGTGTCGTTCATTGTCCGCCTTTCTGCGCGCGAGCTTAGCATGCACGCACACTATATGCAAACGCATTAATTGCTTGTGCATTGGATGCATGCGCATGTAAGTTCGTCCGCATGTCTTCCTCCACTCAGGACGAGCGCTGGGGGGCGCGCCTGTGGGGTGCCCTCACCGTTCTCTGCGCCGTCGTCTTCCTCGACGCCCTCGACGTCTCCATGGTGGGCGTCGCCCTGCCGTCCATCCAGGCCGACCTCGGCATGACCACCTCCTCACTCCAGTGGGTGGTCAGCGGGTACGTGCTCGGGTACGGCGGTCTGCTGCTTCTCGGGGGCCGGACCGCCGACCTGCTCGGCCGCCGCAGGGTCTTCCTCGCCGCGCTCGCCGTCTTCGCCGTCGCCTCGCTGCTGGGCGGTCTCATGACCGACGGCACCCTGCTGATCGCGGCCCGCTTCGTCAAGGGCATCAGCGCCGCGTTCACCGCGCCCGCCGCCCTGTCCATCATCACCACGACCTTCGCCGAGGGGCCGGCCCGCAACCGGGCCCTCAGCATCTTCACCGCCTGCGGCGCGAGCGGGTTCTCGCTGGGGCTGGTCCTGTCCGGGGTGCTGACCGAGATCGGCTGGCGCTGGACGTTCCTCATGCCGGTGCCCGTCGCCATCATCGCCCTGATCGCCGGGGCCCGGCTGCTCGACCGGGGCGAGCGCGGCGAGGGCGGCCATGACATCCTCGGCGCCGTCATGATCACCGCGGCCATGTTGCTGCTGGTCTTCGCCGTGGTGGAGGCCCCGAAGGTGAGCGTCGTGCGCACCGTGCTCTCACTCGCTGGAGTGGCCGTCCTGTTCGGCCTGTTCGTCTGGCTGGAGAACCGGGTCCGCCACCCCCTCGTCCGTCTCGGGATCCTGCGCTCCGCGCCGCTGGTCCGGGCCAACATCGGGCTGATCATCCTTTTCGGCTCGTACGTGGGATTCCAGTTCGTGGCGATGCAGTACTTCCAGAACCTGCTCGGCTGGAGCGCCCTGCAGACCGCGCTGGCCTTCCTGCCGGCGGGACTGCTGGTGGCCGTCAGCTCCACCAAGATGGGAGGGCTCGCCGACCGGTTCGGCACCGCCCGGCTGATCGTGGCAGGGTCGGTCGCCCTGCTCGCCGGTTACGCGGTGTTCTTCCAGGTGGACGAGCACCCCAGCCTCGCGACGATGGTCATTCCCGGCATGGTCCTGCTGGGCGTCGCCTTCGGCCTGTCCTTCCCCTCGCTCAACATCCAGGCGACGGCCGGGGTCCACGACGAGGAGCAGGGGCTGGCCTCCGGACTGCTCAACACCTCCGGCCAGGTCGGCGGCGCCGTCGTGCTCGCGATCGTGACGGCCGTGCTGACCTCCGGGACCGGCGCCGACCCCATCGTCCGGTTCCGCTCCGCGATCGTGGTGTCGGCCGCGTTCGCCCTGCTCGGACTGATCGTCGCGCTGACCGGGCTCCGTTTCCGGAGCAATGCGGCAAGCGCCGCGGAGGAGGCCGAGGAGAGGGTGCTCGAAGCGGCCTGAGACCGCTGACGGAGGGGGCGTCCCGGGGGCCGGGCGCCCCCTTTCCGTCGTTTCCGCCGGTCTCCCGTGTAGCCGGTGTCCTGTGGCCGGGGTGTCCGTGCCGCGGTCGCCGGCGCGGGGGCGTATCGGTCAGCGCAGGTAGCCGGGGGCCCACCCGCCGAGCACCTGTCCGGCCGTGTCCAGCGCCATCAGACGCGCCGCGCCCGTCCGCACGTCGATGGCGTAGACCGAGCGGCCGTCCCACGGCCGGGTCCCCCGGACCGTCTCCACAAGGATCTCGTGGCCGTTCGCCCAGCCGCGTACGCTCTTCATGAGGGTGTCCTCCGGCAGGGCGGCCTCGTGGCGCGTGCGGACCTTCCCGGTGGCGGCCTCGACGGTGACCACCATGCCGTGGTCGTCGTCGGCGAGTCCCGACGACAACGCGAGGATGCGGCCGTCCGCCGACAGCGCGGCGCCACGGCTGAACAGGAGCCTGTCGACACGTGCCTGGCTGACCATCCGGCCGCTGGGCCGCAGCCGGACCACGCGGGTGGTGAGCGTCCGGCCGGGCACGACGCCGGCGTCACGGGCGATCGTGCCGGTGACCGTCCCGTCCTCGGAGACCGCGAGGACCTTCATCCGCTGCGGCAGGGTCCACGTACGGTTCCGGGTGAAGTCGTGCAGCCGGGGCTTGGGCACGCGTGCGCCGGCGCCGAAGTCGACGGCGATCCACCTGCCGGCGGGGGAGATGACCAGGCCGGTGTCCTTGGGCACCTTCTGCACGTATTCGACGGTCTCGCTGTACTCCACCACGGAGTGCCGCCTGTCCATCACCACGAAGTCCGTCATGTTGAGGCCGAGGTAGGCCATCCGGTTGCCGTCCGCACTGATCGCGAAGCCCGCACGCGAGCCGGTGGCATGGCGCAGGTCGACGTCGGCGATTCGCCATTGCTCGCCCGTCGTCGTGACCACGCGCCACTGGTCGCATCCGGACTCCCTGTCCTGCTGTGGGGCGCAGTGGCCCCGGTAGGCGAACCTGATCGGGGCCCCCACCGTCGACGGCAGGGTGCCGGGCACCGCCTCCGGATCGGCCGGATCAGGGCTCGCGTGGTGGCCGCCGTACGGATCCGCGTTGGGGCCGCCGGGGCCGCCGGGGCCGCTGGGGAGCGCCGCGCGGTGCTGGAGCCTGCCGCCCGCGGCCGCCACACCGAAGGCCAGCGGGGTCAGGACCAGCGCGGCCAGCGTGACGCACACGCTCGTGACGAACGCCCTGCGGCCCGCTCGGCGCCGCAGTACCGAGCGGAGGACCTCGCCGGAGAGATCGCCGCCGGGGTCGAGGCCGGAGTCGAGGCCGGAGTCGAGGCCTGAGTCGAGGCCGGGCGGCTCGGCGGCGAGCGCGGCCAGCTCCCGGCGCAGCCCCGCCTGCCAGGGGTCCTCGTCGATGCCGGGCGGGACCGGCATGGCTCCCGCAGCCTGCACTGTGCCTGGCGGCGCGGGCCAGCCGGAGAAGGGGCCGGGAGGGCCGGAGAAGGGATCCGTGCCGCCGGGAGGCGCCCAAAACCCGTCGGGCGGGGCCCACTCAGGCGGCCCGGTCGCGGTCTGGGTCGCAGAATGGGGCGCGGTCTGGGGCGCGGTCTGGGGCGCGGTCTGGGGCGCGGTCTGGGGCGCGGTCTGCGTCGCGGTCTGGGGCGTGGTTTGGGGCGCGGGCTCGGCCGGCCCGCTGGTGGGCGACGGGGGTGTGGAGAGAGAGGGAAGCCGGTGGCGCAGCTCTGAGAGCGCGATGACCGTCTCGGAGCGAGCGGTCAGGATGCCGGTGCCGCACATCCGCGCCGCGTGCGGCTCAGCGGCGCCGTCATGGAACTGAGCCACGATCAGGGCGCGCCGAAGGGGTGTCAGCGCAGCCAGCGCGCTGGTCAACGGCCCGTGGGACGGCTCGGGAGCGGGGTCCTGTGTGGTCGGGGGAGCGGGCGTCTCGCGAGACACCCGTTTGAGGTGGGCGGCGAACAGCGCGACCCGTGCCGCGTACACCGGGGACGACCACCGCACCGCGCTCCAGTGGGCTGCCACGCCGGACAGCGCCTTCTCCACGAGCACACGGGAGGCCGCCGTGTCACCCGTCAGCAGGAAAGCCGTCCGGGCCAGCGACGGCGACTGATCGGCGACGAAAGCCGCGAATCCGGGGAGCTCTCTCATCCGTTCCTCGCCAGGTGAGGGGCGGCGGGACGGGGAACCGCCGTGCTCACGGTCTACGTCCCGGGACTGTATGTAGATTTGTCCGTTCTGGTGATGGTGGCGGCGCTCAGAGTAGCCCACCGTGTGAACCCCCGGCATGATCCCCGCATCTAAAGGAGAGCCGAACACCTCGAAAGAAGCCGTGATGAAGACCCGTCCCGCTCTCGCCGTCCTCGCAGCCCTCCCGCTCGCCCTTGCCGCCGCGTGCTCGGGCACCGGTACGGCCGGGCCGTCGGAAACCGTGTCCGGCGGGCCGTCGCCCGCGCTCACCACCACCGCCACGCCCGCCGCCGTCTCCTCTCCCGCGTCGTCTCCCGCGGCCTCATCCGTCCCCTCGGACGGGACCTCCGGCGGGACGTCGGGCGAGCCGGCGCCGCCCACCTCGGCCGACGCGGTGAAGGTGGAGCGCGGCCCGGCCGAGCCGCCGCTGGTCACCGGGGTCAGGGTCGCCGCGCACGACGGCTACGACCGGGTCGTGGTCGAGCTCAAAGGGGCTATGACCGGCTACACGGCCGACTGGGTGGACAAGATCATCCAAGATGGGTCGGGCACCGTGGTGGACGCCACCGGTGGGGCGTACCTCCAGCTCACGCTCGCCCCCGCGAGCGCACACGACTTGGCGGGCAAGCCGACCTGGAAGGGCCCGCGAGAGGTGGCCGCGAACCTGCCGAACGTCACCCGCGTCGTCAACAACGGCGACTTCGAGGGCGTCGTGAGCATCGGCCTGGTGCTCGCCCGCAAGGCGCCGTTCAGGATCACCGAGCAGTCCGGGCCCACCCGCCTCGTGATCGACGTCGGGCACTGACACACTGGTCTGCATGGTCAGGAGGATCGACGCGCCAACCCGGGTGCCCGTGCCGGGCGGCAAGGTCATCGACGAGTACGTCGGACGTGTGAACAGCCAGGACGACCGGATCTCGATCGCCCGCATGGAGGCCCCGCCCGGCTGGGAGGAGCCCGCGCAGACGCCCGAGTTCGCCGAGTACACGCTGGTGCTGAAGGGCTCGGTCGTGATCGAGCACGCGGGCGGCACCACGGTGGTGGAGGCCGGCCAGGCGTTCGTCAGCGAGCCGGGGGAGAAGATCCGGTACAGTTCCGGGCCCTCCGGCGCTGAGTACGTGGCGGTCTGCCTGCCCGCCTTCTCCCCGGACACGGCCAACCGTGACGGGTGAGCCGGAGAAGATCGGCTGTCGGTGCCCCGGAATAGGATGCGAGACATGAGCTACGGCAGTGAGGAGGGCCGATGAGCAGGCTGCCCACCCTTGAGGAGATCCGCAAGGCTCCGAAGGTGCTGCTGCACGATCACCTGGACGGCGGTCTCCGTCCCGAGACGATCGTGGACCTCGCCCGCGACTGCGGCCACACGCTGCCCGCGACCGACCCGGGAGAGCTCGCGGCCTGGTTCAGGGCGGCGGCCAACTCCGGGTCGCTCGAGCGCTACCTGGAGACCTTCGCCCACACGGTCGGGGTCATGCAGTCCCGGGAGTCGCTCGTCAGGGTCGCCGCCGAGTGCGCGCAGGACCTGGCCGACGACGGCGTGGTGTACGCCGAGGTGCGGTACGCCCCGGAGCTGCACACCTCCGGCGGCCTCATGCTCGACCAGGTCGTCGAGGCCGTGCTCGAAGGCTTCCGGCTGGGTTCGTCCGGCCCCGACGGCAGGCCGCGCATCAGGGTCGGCACGCTGCTCACCGCCATGCGCCACCAGGCGCGATCCATGGAGATCGCCGAGCTGGCCGTGCGGTACCGGGACCTCGGGGTGGTGGGCTTCGACATCGCGGGCGCCGAGGCGGGCTACCCGCCCACCCGCCACCTGGACGCCTTCGAGTTCCTCCAGCGCGAGAACGCCCACTTCACCATCCACGCGGGTGAGGGGTTCGGGCTGCCGTCGATCTGGCAGGCCCTCCAGTGGTGCGGAGCCGACCGGCTCGGCCACGGGGTGCGCATCATCGACGACATCACCGTGTCGGGGGACGGGGAGGCCAAGCTCGGCAGGCTCGCCGCGTACGTCCGCGACAAGCGCGTCCCGCTGGAGATGTGCCCGACGTCGAACCTGCAGACGGGGGCCGCCTCGTCGATCGCCGAGCACCCGATCGGCCTGCTCCGATCGCTCCACTTCCGGGTGACGGTCAACACCGACAACCGGCTGATGAGCGGGACGAGCGTGTCGCAGGAGTTCGCCGCCCTGGTCGGCGCCTTCGGCTACGACTGGGACGACCTGCAGTGGTTCACGGTCAACGCGATGAAGTCGGCCTTCATCCCGTTCGACGAGCGCCTCGCCCTGATCAACGGCATGATCAAGCCCGGCTTCGCGCAGCTCAAGTGGCGCCCGTGAAGCAGCTCTACCGGTCCAAGGTCGCCCAGCTTTTCGGCTGGCTCTGGCTGGTGTTCGCCGTCCTGAACGTCTGGGATCTCATCAATCGCGGCACCATGCCGTCCGCGTTGATCGCGGGGGCGGCCCTCGGCGTCATCACGGTGCTGGTCTTCCTCATGGCGCTGCGCCCCGCGGTCATCGCGGAGGAGGGCGGCGTCCTGGTGCGCAACCCGCTCAAGAACGCGTACATCCCGTGGAGCGAGTTCGGCGATGTGATCGTGACCAGCTCGATCATCATCGAGTCGGGTCACACGACGGTCCGATGCTGGACTCCCCAGGCGACGGCGCGGGAGCGGGCCAAGGCCGCCGGCCGGGCCGCCAAGGCCGCCGCCTCGGCGAGCGCCTCCAAGGCGGACCGGGCCGCCGCCGAGCTCATCGGTTCCCGTACGCACGCCGACTGGGTGGCCCAGCAGCTCACCGAGATGAGCGTGTCGCGGCGGGAGACCTCGTCGGGCCAGACCCGCGTCACCTGGTCGCCCACCGCCCTGGCCGCCGTCGCCGTCGCGATCGTGCTGGTCGTGGTCACGTTCATCGTCGCCTGATCGCGC
The DNA here is from genome assembly GCF_040802045.1 of Microbispora sp. NPDC049125. Classification (NCBI taxonomy): domain Bacteria; kingdom Bacillati; phylum Actinomycetota; class Actinomycetes; order Streptosporangiales; family Streptosporangiaceae; genus Microbispora; species Microbispora sp. NPDC049125. The sequence goes on from NZ_JBEZDW010000001.1 coordinate 107,064, forward strand.
GCCGCCGCGTGCTCTGTTTAAGGAACTCCCTGTCGGTCTCGTTGAGACGAACCGAGGAGGATCATTTCCAGCACGCGGAGGCGGCTCGCGGGTAAGAAAAAGTCCCCGCCAGTCCCTTGGGACGACGGGGAGGAATCGCTTCGATCCTACAAGTCGTCGGCGGCCGGTGCCGGGCGAACCGCGCCTCAGCGAAGAGCGACGAGGAGAGCGGCAGGCCGCGGGGCCGAGGTCATCGGATGCCACGACGCACGGCACCGTGCTGGACGTGACTCGTGCCCACCGCTCATGGTGCCAGGAATCCAGCCCCTGCGGCGGCGTGGAGCGAGCGCCGGGTGAAGAAGACCGAGGCTTCGTGTGACAAGGTCTCGGCATGTCCGGCGGCGCTACGCCTGGACGCGGTTGCGGCGCCCGCCCTTGCCCGCCAGGACGGCGGCCGGCACCGGAATCCGCTTGGCCAGCTTGTAGGTCGTCATGGGGCTGCCGGAGACGAGCTCCTTGTAGATCATCGCGGACCTGCCGCTGAGGAACCAGCGGCGAGGGGTGTCGTCCGGGTGGGTGAACTGGATGACCGCGTCGCTCCGGCCGAGGCTGACCGGCTGGTGCAGGTAGCCGAACCGGAACGGCCGGGGCCGCCCGCCGCGCACCTCGCCGGCGACGCTCGCGCCCGCGTGCGCCCCCATCGGGATGCCGCTCTGGCAGGTGCCGTGGATCACGCCGTACGCCTGGCGGACCGCCGCGGCGTCCCCGATGGCGTAGATCGACGGGTGCGAGACCGAGCGCAGGGTGGCGTCCACCACGATCCTGCCGTGCTCGTCGGTCGCGATGCCCGCACCGGCGGCCAGCGGCGCGGCGCGCATGCCGGTCGTCCACAGGACCGCGTCGAAGGACAGGGACTCCCCGCCGGCCAGCTCGACGCCGCCCGGCAGCACCTTGGTGATCTCGACGCCCGCGCGGACCTCGACGCCCAGGCGCTCCAGCGCGCGCATGACGTACGCGCGGGCCTTGTCGCCCATCGTCGAGGCGGGCGGGGTGCGGCTCAGCATGACCACGCGGACGCCGGGGAACGACTCGGCGATCTCCGTGGCGGCCTCCAGGCCGGTGAGCCCGCCGCCGCACACCGCGACCGTGCCGCCGGTGGGCGCGATCTCGGCGAGCCGCGCGGCCAGGCGTCCCGCATGCTCCGGGTCGTCGAGGGTGAAGGCGTGCTCGGCCGCCCCCGGCACGGTGATCGTGTCGGCCGTGCTGCCGATCGCGTACACCAGCCTGTCATAGGGCAGGATCCGCTCGCCCTCGCCGGTCGCCACGACGACGCGGCGCTCGGCGGGGTCGATGCCGGTGGCCCATCCCTGGACGAACTCGACACCCGTGCCCGCGAGGACGTCGGGGATCTGGAAGTCCGCCAGCTGCTGCCCGGTGGCGATCTGGTGCATCCGCAGCCGCTCGGTGAACCTCGTCGAGGGATTGACCAGCGTTACGGCGCCGGCCCGCCGGGCGGCGGGCCCGCGCAGCCGCCTGGCGGCGGTGATGGCGGCGAGCATTCCGCTGTAGCCCGCGCCGAGCACGACGATGTGACTGGGACGGTTCGTGTCAGCCATGGCTGGCCCCTTCGGTCGTGCCGCTCCCTTGAGCGGCTCACGACAACGAGACGCAACCGGCCCCGCCGGATGTGACATCGGCGGGTGCGGCTCTCACAGACCGAGGACGGCGGCGAGATCCTTCCTGAGGGCGTCCAGATCCTCGGCGGCGCGGACGCGGGCGGCGGCGACGTCGTCCTCCACCGGGACGACGACCTCCAGGTAGCACTTGAGCTTGGGCTCGGTGCCGCTGGGCCGTACGACGACGCGGGCGTCGCCGGACAGGCGGTAGCGCAGGCCGTCGGTGGGCGGCAGACCGGCCGCCCCTTCGGCGAGGTCCTCGGCCGACTCCACCGTCCGGCCGGCCAGCTCCACCGGCGGGGTGGCGCGCAGCCGCTCCATGGCCCGTCCGATGAGCGACAGGTCCGCCACGCGGAACGAGAGCTGGCCCGTCGCGTGCAGGCCGTACCTGCGGGCCTGGTCGTCGAGCAGGTCGAGCAGCGTCCTGCCTTCGCGCTTGGCCGCGGCGGCCAGCCCGGCCACGGTCAGCGCCGTGCCGATGCCGTCCTTGTCGTGGACGGGCAGCCCGGCGTCCGACCCGACGCTGTAGCCCAGCGCCTCCTCGTATCCGAAGACCAGGCCAGGCCCCGTCTTCATGATCCATTTGAAGCCGGTGAGGGTCTCCGCGTACCGCACGCCGTGATCGGCGGCGATCTTCGCGAGCAGCGACGACGACACGATGGAGGTGGCGACCAGCCGGTCGGCGCCCGAGGTGTGCCGCAGCACGTGCTCGGCGATCAGGCCGCCGGCCTCGTCGCCGGTGAGCATGCGGTAGCCGCCGCCGGCCAGCCGCGCGCCGACGGCGCACCTGTCGGCGTCGGGGTCGTTGGCCAGCACGATGTCGGCGTGGGTCGCGGCGGCGAGCTCCAGCGCGAGGTCCATCGCGCCCGGCTCCTCCGGGTTGGGGAACGACACGGTGGGGAAGTCGGGGTCGGCGGCGGCCTGCCGGCCCACCATGACGGGGACTTCGAACCCGGCGGCGCGGAAGGCCTTGGACAGCGTCGCGCCGCCCACGCCGTGCAGCGGCGTGTACGCCACGGCGATGTCCCGCACGTCGCCGATCGGCAGCGTCGTGAGGGCCTTGAGGTACGGCTCGACGATGTCACCGTGCCCCAGCGTCGCCCAGCCCTCGCCGAGCGGCAGCTCGTCGACCCGGCCCACCGCGTCGATGGCCGCGGAGATCTCCTGGTCCAGCGGAGGGACGATCTGCGCGCCGTCACCCCAGTAGACCTTGTAGCCGTTGTCCCGCGGCGGGTTGTGCGACGCGGTGACCATGACCCCCGCGTCCGCCCCTAAGTGCCGTACGGCGAAGGCCAGCACCGGCGTCGGCCACTTGCCGCCCATCACCGACGCCCGCAGTCCGGCCCCGGTCAGCACGGCCGCCGTGTCGGCGGCGAACACGTCGGAGTTGTGCCGGGCGTCGTAGCCGATCACCACGTGCCTGCCCGGTCCGAGCACGCGGGCCAGCCCGGCGGCGGCCCGCATGACGGTGACGCGGTTCATCCGGTTCGGCCCGGCGCCCAGCTCGCCACGCAGCCCGGCGGTGCCGAACTCGAGCTTGGCCCCGAACCGGTCGGTCAGCGCGGCGAGATCCTCTTGTTCCAAGATGGCGTCCAGCTCCGCCCGGGTCACGGGGTCGGGGTCCTGGTCGCGCCACTCCTGGGCGAGCCGTACGAAGTCGGTGGGGGTCACGGGCTTCTCCCTGGCGCTTGCTAGAGCTTGTCGACGACCTTGGCGAGCAGGACGCCCATGCGGGCGGCCGTGGCGCGGCCCACCTCGAGGACCTCCTCGTGGTTCAGCGGCTCGCCGACCAGGCCCGCACCGGGGTTGGTGACCAGCGAGATGCCGAGCACGTCGGCTCCCGCCTCGCGGGCGGCGATCGCCTCCAGCACGGTGGACATGCCCACGAGATCCCCACCGAGCGCGCGGAGCATGCGGATCTCGGCCGGCGTCTCGTATGTCGGGCCGCGGAAGGCGACGTAGACCCCTTCGGCCAGCGACGGGTCCACCTCGCGGGCGAGCTCACGCAGCCGGGGCGAGTAGACGTGGGTGAGGTCCACGAAGGTGGCCCCGGTGATCGGGTTGCTCCCGGTCAGGTTGATGTGGTCGCTGATCAGGACCGGGTCGCCGACCTTCTGGGTCTCCGGCCGCAGTCCGCCGGCGGCGTTGGTCAGCACCACCGTCCGCACCCCGGCGGCGACGGCCGTGCGGACGCCGTGAACCACGGGTTCCACACCACGGCCCTCGTACAAGTGCGTGCGGCCCAGGAAGATCAGGGCGTCGCGGCCCGCGGCGGTCCGTACGGCCCGGACCGTTCCCGCGTGGCCGGCAACGGCGGGCGGGGAGAACCCGGGGAGCTTCGTCACCGGAAGCTCGGCGATCGTCTCGCCGATCGCGTCCGCGGCCGGCACCCATCCCGAGCCCATCACGAGGGCGAGATCGTAGGACGTGGTGCCGGTGAGGTTCCGCAGCGTGGTCGCGGCCTCCGCGGCCAGCAGGTATGGGTCGTTGGTCACTTTACTGAGCGTACAGAAGGGCATGAACCACCCCGGCCGCGCCGCCCGCCAGGATGAGTCAGGCGGCGTTCGGCCTGGTCCTCCACAGGGCGCGCACGCCACCGGCGGAGCCGGTGGCACCCTCGTCGGGGCCGTCGCTCACGTACCCGGGACGATCAGTCGCCCAGCGACTTGCAGGGGCGGGTGCGCAGCCCGGTGACGTAGTCGTCGGGGGCGCCCGCCTTCTCCGCCGCGTCGGCGAGGATGCCGAGATAGCGCGCCGACGGCAGGCCTCCCTCGTAGGAGTCGAGGACGTAGGACCACGCGAGCACGTCACCCTCCAGGGTCGCGACGCGCAGCCGCACCTTGCGGTAGATGCCGAGGTCGCTGCCCTGCCATCGGTCCAGGGTCGGCTCGTCCCACTCGGGCACGTCGTAGAGCACGACGAAGACCTGGTCGCCGGAGTCCTCGACGATGGTCGCGAGGGCGCCCTCCCAGCCGACGTCCTCGCCGCCGAAGGTCAGCCGCCAGCCCGGAAGCCAGCCGGTGCCTCGCATGGGGGAGTGTGGAGCCCACTCCGCCATCTGCTTGGGGTCCATATTGCTGCCGTAGGCCGCGTAAACAGGCACGGCACACAAGCCTAATCCAAGATCCCGAAACTTAGGCGAAAGATCGCCGGTGGTCTGTGACTGGAGAAAAACGTGTAGTCGGATGCTTACCGTGACCCTCCTCGGAAGAAGGTGCCGTTATGCGGGACAATGGAGCATGTGACGAGGATTGTGATCATCGGTGGTGGCCCTGGCGGATATGAGGCGGCGCTCGTCGCCGCCCAACTGGGGGCACAGGTGACCGTGGTCGAACAGGACGGCCCTGGCGGCGCCTGCGTCCTCACCGACTGCGTGCCGTCCAAGACGCTGATCGCCACCTCCGTACGCAAGCAGGCGCTGCTCGACGCCTCCTCGCTGGGCGTGCACTACAGCGGCGGAGCCGACGGGGACGTCGGCGGCGTCACCGCCGACATGCCGCTGGTCAACAAGCGGGTCAGGGAGCTGGCGCAGGCGCAGTCCGGAGACGTCGCCGCGCGGCTTGCGGCCGAGGGCGTCGAGGTCATCCGGGCGACCGGCCGTCTGGTGGACCCTCAGGTGGTCCGCGCGGGGGACCGCACGATCCGCGCCGACGTGGTCATCGTCGCCACCGGCGCCCACCCCCGCGTGCTGCCCGGCGCCGAGCCGGACGGCGAGCGCATCTTGAGCTGGCGGCAGCTGTACGACCTTCAGGAGCTTCCCGAACATCTCATCGTGGTCGGATCCGGTGTGACCGGCGCCGAGTTCGCCGGAGCGTACCAGTCCCTGGGGTCGGAGGTCACGCTCGTCTCCTCCCGGGACCGGATGATGCCGAACGAGGACGCCGACGCCGCCGAGGTGCTGGAGGAGGTCTACCGGCGCCGCGGCATGAACGTCATGGGCCGCTCGCGGGCGGCGTCGGTGAAGCGCACCGACAAGGGGGTCGTCGTCACGCTGGAGGACGGCCGGACCGCCGAGGGGACCCACTGCCTGATGACGGTCGGCATGGTGCCCAACACCTCGGGGATCGGGCTGGAGGACAACGGCGTGCGGCTCGACCGGGGCGGCTTCATCGAGGTCGACAAGGTGTCGAGGACGTCGGCCCCGGGCGTCTACGCCGCCGGCGACTGCACCGGAGTGCTGATGCTCGCGTCGGTCGCCGCCATGCAGGGCCGGATCGCGGTCTGGCACGCGCTCGGGGAGGCCGTGCAGCCCATGCGGCTGGCCACCGTCGCCTCCACCATCTTCACCGACCCCGAGATCGCCGCCGTCGGCGTGTCGCAGCGGCAGATCGAGGCCGGCGAGATCGAGGCGAACGTGGTCAAGCTGCCCCTGGCCACCAACGCCCGAGCCAAGATGCAGGGCTTCAACGACGGCTTCGTGAAGCTCTTCTGCCGTCCGAACACCGGCATCGTGCTCGGCGGGGTCGTGGTCGCCCCCCGGGCGTCGGAGCTGATCCTGGCCGTGTCGCTGGCCGTGCAGCACCGGCTGACCGTGGACCAGTTCGCCCACACGTTCGCCGTCTACCCGTCGCTGTCCGGCTCGATCACCGAGGCGGCCCGCCGCCTGATGTCACCGCAGACCGCCGGTATCTGACAGACGCGCCCGCACCTGGTCCAGGGCCCGCCGCCCCTGCTCCACGGCCGTGGCCACCCCCCGCAGCTCGTACGGCGTCTGGGCGACGTGGAGGACCTGCTTGGCCGCGTCGTAGGCGTCGAGCGCCGCCTGCCACTCGTGCGCGGGGCCGCTCAGCTGGTCGATCTTCATGTCGAAGTCGAGGGCGTCGATCTCCTCTCCGAAGCGGGTCACGTCCTCCTCGGCCGCGTGCCGGACGGCCGCCATCTCGGCGGCCGTCCGCGCCTTGCGCCGGTGGGTGACGCCCCAGACCAGCAGCGTCAGGCTCAGCCCGAACGCGCTGAGGATGACGAGCATGAGCCCGGCCGGGAGGCCGCCGCGCCCCGTGCCGCCTCCGATGCCGTCGCCTCCGGTGTCGTCGCCGGTGTCGTCGTCTGAGGTGTCCTCGCCCACGATGGCGTCCTCGGGGATGTTCTCGCCCTCGCCGCGGGCCCCGGTGAGGTTCACGTCGTCGGCCTGGACGAACGTGGCCTTGTCGATGTTCGCCCCGTGGAAGTCGGCTCCGTCGAGCTCGGCCTGGGTGAACTCCGCCTCGCGCAGGTCGGCGTCCTTGAGCACCGCGTGCTGGAGCTCGGCCTGGCCGAACTTGGCTTCCTTGAGCTTGGCCCGGGTGAAGTCTGCCGTGCGCCCCTTGATCTGGCCCAGCGTCCCGTCGCTGAGGTCGACGTCGACGAGCGTGGCGTCCGTGAAGTTGGCCTGGGTGAGCACCGCCCGGGTGAGGACGGCCTTGGTGAGGTCCGCGTGGGGGAACTGGGCCTGTCCCGCCTGCACGTCGATGAGGATCGCGCCGCGGAAGTCCGCCTGCTTGGCCCGCATCTGTCCGAGGTCCGCGTCGGTCAGGTCGGCCCCCCGCAGGTCGGCGTACTCCACATACGCCTGTGTGAGGTCGGCCTCCTTGAGGGAGGCGCCCCGCAGGATCGCACCGGTCAGGTCCTTCTGGGTGAGGTCCACCTCGTCCAGCTTGGCCCCGGTCAGGTCAGCGCAGCGCAGGTCGGGGGGGAGCGTCGCGCCGTTCGTGAGGTCCTTGCCGCGCAGTTTGGGGCCGCTGCCGGGCTTACAGGGGCCTGCCGCCGCCTCTACGGCGGTCGCCGGGACGAGCAGGAACAACAGGGTGAGGACGAGGGGGATGATGCGACGCAACGGGGGCCTCCTGAGGGAACGCCCCGAGTTTCTCATGCGATCTTGCGTATCACTTACAACCGGCCAACCGGCCCGGAGCCGCGGAATGGGCGGCGGGATGTCAGTGCTTCCGCTTGTCCGCGCGTCCACGGACGAAGGTCGTCTGGGGCATGTGGATCAGCCCGGCAGTGCGGGTTCCGATCAGGGAGGCGAGGGCCCGGGGGCGTCCGAGGGCTGGGCCGGAACGGGGTGTGGCCCCGCCCTCCAGGTGGAGGAGCGGGGCCACGAGGCCGGAAACCATGCCGTTGTCCTGGGGCCGTGGAGGCCGCCGGGGCGGTCTACCAGTCGCCGCCGCCGAAGTCCCCTCCGCCGAAGTCGCCGCCGCCCCAGTCGCCGCCTCCGCCGCCGAAGTCCCCTCCGAAGTCGCCGCCGCCACCGAAGTCCCCGCCGCCGGCGTCGATTCCTTCCTGGTAGCCGGATTCGTATCCGGCGCCGTAGCCGCCGTATCCGCCCCAGCCGCCGCCGAAGGCGTTGCCGAGCATCGTGCCGACGAGCATGCCGGTCAGCAGGTCGCCGCCGCCGAAGCCGCCGTAGTAGCCGTAGGCGTAGGGCTGGTAGGCCGGGCCGGCGTCCCAGTAGGGCCGGCGGTGGCCGTTGACCACGACCTCGCGCATCTGCGGGTCGAAGCCGCGCTCGACGGCCTCGGCGTCCGCGGCGCACGCGGGCACGTCGCGCACCGCGCCGCCGGGCGGGGCCCAGCGGACGTTGCGGACCGACGGGCCGTGCTGCGGGTTGAAGAAGCACGGGGCCAGCCGCTCGGGCAACGGCTGGTTGTTCACCCGCGCCTTGACGCATGCCAGGGCGTAACGGCCGTCCTCCAGCGACGAGGTGACGTTCCGGAGGTCGTCGGGGCGCTTGGCCGCCGCGAGCTCGGTCTTGGCCCGCTCGTAGGAGTCGAGCGCGCGCTGCCAGTCGGTGGTCGTCTCCGACTGCGGGAGCATCCTGACGTCCATGTCGAGCGCGGTGATCTCCTCACCGAACTTCGTGACGTCCTCCTCGACCGTCTGCTTGACGGCGGCGAGCTCGGCTGCCGCCTTCTCCTCACGCTTGCGCTTGCTGCGGCGAGCGAAGATCCACAAACCGGCACCTCCCAGCACCGCGATGCCCAGAATGCCGATCAGTACACCGGATCCGCCGCCTGAGCCGCCCTGGCTGCCCTTCCCCAGGGCGCCCTTCCGGTCTCCGGCCGCGAATTTGTCGACCCGGCTCACGAAGTCCTGCATGCCTGCGACGGGGTCGCGCGGGTTGTTGGCCACCGCGAGATTGGCGAGCTGCCCGGCGGCTCCCTGAGAGTTCTTCCCGAGCGCGCTCGACCCCGCGAACAGGTTGGTGCCGTCGAGCACGGCGACGGTCGCCGCCGACCGGCCCGCGTTGGTCAGCGCCTTGCCGAGCTCGGTGATGTACGCGCCCGCCTGCTGGCCGGACGTGATCGTCCCGTCAGGGAGGGCTACGACGTAGATCTTGGTGTTCGCGCCTTCGACTGCGTCGCGGATGCCCGACTGCTGATCCCGCGACAGGGATGAGCCGCTCTGGACGAACAGCGGGTCGCCGCCGTGCCAGGACGCCAGGACCGTGTTCGGGTCCGGAGGGGCCGCCGCGAGGGCGGACGGCGAAAGGGCGAACAGGGCGCACAGGCCGACGAGCAGCGTCGCCACGGCGGCTCCCACGCGGCCCAGCGGTTTGTTGATGGTCACGGCTTCAAGCCTCCTTCGCCCTTCAGGACGAACGGCGATGCGTGATTGTTCCTCTGCACAGCCACCGTATCCCGTCTGGCCGCGCCGCAACCGCGCTCGCATCCGCCTGTGGACGAAGGGCGGGCTCAGGCGTCCTTGATCTCGCAGATCACCGCGCCGGCGGTGACGGTCTGGCCCACGGCGGCGGCCAGGCCGGTCAGCGTGCCCGCCTTGTGGGCCGTGAGCGGCTGCTCCATCTTCATCGCCTCCAGCACCACGATCGTGTCCCCCGCCGCGACCGTGTCGCCCTCCGCCGCGACGACCTTGACGATCGTGCCCTGCATGGGGCTGACGAGCGAGTCGCCGCCCGCCGCCTTCCTGGCGCCGTTGGACCCGGCGCGCCTGGGCGCCTTCCTCGTCTCAGCCGGACGGCTCGCCGCGCCGAGCCCGGCGGGGAGCACGACCTCCAGGCGCTTGCCGCCGACCTCGACGGTGATGCGCTCCCGCTCGGCGGGCACGCCCCCGTCGACGTCCCCCTCGTACGGCGGGATCTCGTTGGCGAACTCGGTCTCGATCCAGCGGGTGTGGATCGAGAACGGCTCGCCGGTGAAGGCGGGGTCGTCCACGACGGCCCGGTGGAACGGCAGCACGGTCGGCATTCCATCGATCTCGAACTCGGCCAGCGCCCGCCGCGACCGCTCCAGGGCCTGCCTGCGGGACGCGCCGGTCACGATCAGCTTCGCCACCAGCGAGTCGAACGCCTGCGGGACGCTCATGCCGGTCTCGTAGCCGGCGTCCAGCCGTACGCCGGGGCCCGCGGGGACGCGCATCGACGTGATCGTCCCCGGTGCGGGCAGGAAGCCCCGGCCCGGGTCCTCCGCGTTGATCCGGAACTCGATGGAGTGGCCGCGGAGCACGGGGTCGTCGTAGCCCAGGGCCTCGCCCTCGGCGATGCGGAACATCTCGCGTACCAGGTCGACGCCGGCGACCTCCTCGGTGACCGGGTGCTCGACCTGGAGCCGGGTGTTGACCTCCAGGAAGGAGATCGTGCCGTCCTGGCCGACGAGGAACTCGCAGGTGCCCGCGCCGACGTAGCCGGCCTCGCGCAGGATCGCCTTGGACGACGAGTACAGCAGCTCGCGCTGCTCGCCGGACAGGAACGGCGCCGGCGCCTCCTCCACGAGCTTCTGGTGCCGCCGCTGGAGCGAGCAGTCGCGGGTGCTGACCACCACGACGTTGCCGTGCGTGTCGGCCAGGCACTGCGTCTCGACGTGGCGGGGGCGGTCGAGATAGCGCTCGACGAAGCACTCCCCTCGTCCGAAGGCCGTCACGGCCTCGCGTACGGCCGATTCGTAGAGGCCGGGGATCTCCTCGCGCGTCCTGGCGACCTTGAGGCCGCGGCCGCCGCCGCCGAACGCCGCCTTGATGGCGACCGGCAGCCCGTGCTCGTCGGCGAAGGCGATCACCTCGTCGACCCCGGAGACGGGGTCGGCCGTGCCGGCCACGAGCGGCGCGCCGACGCGCTGGGCGATGTGCCGGGCCTGGACCTTGTCGCCGAGCGCGATGATCGCCGCCGGCGGCGGGCCGATCCAGATCAGGCCCGCGTCCTCGACGGCCCGCGCGAAGTCGGCGTTCTCCGACAGGAATCCGTATCCGGGGTGAACGGCGTCCGCGCCGGTCTGCCGCGCGACGGCGAGGAGTTTGCCGATGTTGAGATAGGTGTCCGCGGGGCTCTGCCCGCCCAGCGCGTGCGCCTCGTCGGCCACCCGCACATGGAGGGCGTCCAGATCCTGGTCCGCGTAGACCGCGACGCTCGTCAGCCCGGCGTCCTGGCAGGCCCGTGCGATCCGGACGGCGATCTCGCCCCGGTTGGCGATCAGAATCTTCTGCACCGGCTTCTTTCCTTCCTCAAGGGCTGGCGAGCCTTCCTGGAGTGTAAGCGGGAGCCCACCGTCCGACATGACCACCCCCGGAGATTAGGACCCGTTAAATTCGCCGAAATGCCCCCTATAGGGGCCCCCGTCGTTATCGTGGACGCGGTTGACCATGAGACAAGAGGGACGAAAGGGGAAATAGGATGGGTGACAAGGTCGGCGGAATCCTGCCCGACATGGACAAGATGGCCCAGACCTTCCGCACGCAGTCCGACGCGGTGATCTCCGTCCAGAAGGCCCTGGACGCCGAGGCCAAGAAGATTCCGGCCTCCTGGTCCGGCCCCAACGCTCAGAAGTTCCTCGACGCGTGGGAGGGCTACAAGAAGACCTTTGAGAACGTCCAGCAGACCCTCATCGAGGCTCAGGACGGGATCAAGAAGAATCGCGAGGCGATCGCCGCCGCCACCGGCTCCTGATCCGTGGAGTCACGAGGGGGTCCGGCCTGACGGCCGCGACCCCCTCTTTTTTCTGCCACCTCGCACACGCCCCGCGGGTGTCGCCCGCCTCATCCGGGCAGGCCCTGACGTCAGGGCCGGGCGACCTGGATCTGCTCCCAGGCGCCGCCGAGCACGAGCAGGCCCCGCCCGGCCGGTCCCGTGCCGCCGGCGACGCTGCGCGGGAGCCGTACGCCGAGCAGGTCTCCCTGGCCCGGTGAGCTCGGGCGCAGCAGCAGGCCGCAGCGGGACTTCTTCATCGCCACGACCGGCCCCCGGTACATGGAGTCCAGATCGTCGGCGCTGCCCGCGCCGATCACCAGCGACCCCGTGTCGCGCAGCTCGGCGACGTGCTCGGTCACCCACTCCGCCAGCTCGCTGTCGCCTCCCAGCAGCTCCAGGTCGTCGATCATCAGCACGTGGCGGCCCTCGCCGATCGCCGCCTTGACCTCCTCGGGCGTCGAGTCGGCCGTGAACGAGCCCCGCACGCCGGGGCGTCCCGCGAAGTCGCGCAGGGGGCTGCGCCGGGGCGTGATGATCACGGCTTCGTACGACCGGTCGAGCAGCCAGGTCAGCATCGTGCACAGGGCCGTGCTGCGCCCGCTCTTCGGGGGGCCGCCGACGACGATGCCCGGGCCGTGCTCCTCGGCCTTGAAGTAGCGCGCTCCGAGCGTGTCGCCGCCCACGCCGAACAGGACGGCGTCCGCGGGGAGCGGTTCGTCGATCAGGGCGACGGCCTCCGCCAGGTCGAGGACGGGCGGCAGCGCGTCCACCCGGAAGGGCCGTGCCGCCCGGGGGAGGTCGCCCGCGCGTGCCCGTGCCGTACGGGCGATCTCGTGCAGGGCGGCCACCTGCGCCGTGCCGGCGGGATCGTCGGCGAGCAGGGCCACCTGCACCTCCCGGATGCCGGTGGCGGCGCGGAAACCGCGTCCCGGGGGGAAGTGCACCGGCACGTCCTTGGCCTTGATCCCGGCGTAGGAGTAGTCGATCGGGTCGGTGAGCTTGAGCACGAGCCGGTCGTCGAACTGCGTGGAGATCCGGCCGACCAGCGTCGACCGGTCGCCCGTCATCACGATCTTGACGCCCGCCCCGGCGCCTTCCTGGAGGATCTGCAGCCACTTGTCGATCAGCGTGCCGTTGTCGTACGACTCGAAGGCCGCCATGAAGCCCTCCCACCGGTCGAACAGCACCAGCAGGTACGGCAGGGGCCGGTCCGAGCCCGCCCGCTGCTCGGCCACGTCGGCGAAGCCCTGGGCCGCGAGGAGCTGCTGGCGGCGGGTGATCTCGTCGAGCAGACGGTCGGTGAGCCGGCCCAGCCGGTCGGGCGAGTCGCGGCCGACGACGGCGCCCGTGTGGGGGAGCCCGACCAGCGGGAGCAGGGCGTTGTTGCCGCAGTCGACGGCGTAGAGGTGGACGTCGCGCGGGTCGGCGTACCGGCCGACGGCCCCGGCGATCGCCCGCAGGACGGTGGATCTGCCGGTCCGGCTCGCGCCGCTCACCAGCAGGTGGCCGCCGGCGGCCAGGTCGTAGCACTCGGCGGCCCGCTGCTGCAGCGAGGGGATGTCCGCGAGCCCGAACGGCAGGCGTGTCCAGTCCTCCGCCGGCAGCGTGTCGAGGGTGAGCGTGTCGGGCAGCGGCGGCAGCCACGGGCTGCGCTGCCGCTCGGCGCCGAGCGCCCTGGCCGCCTGACCGATCGTGTCCACGAGGACGGCGAGGTCGGTGACCATCGTCGACTCCTCGCCGTCGTCGCCTGCGGCGGGCAGGGGCAGGCCGAGCCGCGGCCAGGTGAGCGGGAGCACCTGGACCGGCTCCGCCTTCGCGGGGCCGGTCCCGGGCCGCCGCCCCCCGATGCGGGCCGACTGCACGGCGTGCAGCGACGAGGCGCCGGAACGGACGTAGCAACGTCCGGGGGTGGACTTGGAGATCGACGCGGCGGCGGGGGAGTTGATCACGTCGCTCGACTCGGCGCCGCTGGTGACGCGCAGCGCGATCCGAAGGTTCGTGTTGGCCGCGATGTCGGGGGTGACCACGCCGGCGGGGCGCTGGGTGGCGAGGATCAGGTGGACGCCGAGTGAACGGCCCCGTCGGGCGATGTCGACCAGCCCGACCACGAAGTCGGGCAACTCCTGGACCATCGCCGCGAACTCGTCGATGACCAGCAGGAGCCTCGGCATGGGTTCGAGATCTTCGCCGCGGTCGCGCAGGTCGTTGTAGTCCTCGACGTCCTTGGCGTCGGCCCGCAGCAGCAGGTGCTCGCGCCGCTTCAGCTCGGCGGCGAGGGACTCCAGGGCGCGCTCGGTGAGATGGCCGTCGAGGTCGCTGACCATGCCGACCGTGTGCGGCAGCTTGGCGCAGTCCTTGAAGGCGCTGCCGCCCTTGTAGTCGATCAGCACGAACGTCATCTCGTCCGGCCGGTTGGCCACCGCCAGCGACGCGATGAGCGACTGGAGCAGCTCCGACTTGCCCGCGCCGGTCGTGCCGGCCACCAGGCCGTGCGGGCCGTCCAGGCGCAGGTCCACGAGGAACGGCCCGTCGGAGCCGACGCCGATCGGCACCTTCGTGGTCCGCCCCCGGCGCCAGAACGCCTCGATCTGCTCGGGCCGCGGGTCCGGCATGCCCAGCAGGTCGAGCAGCCGGGCCGAGCCCGGGATGGCGGAGTCGGCGTCCTGCCTGCTGACGTCCCTGACGGCGGCCATCGCCCTGGCCATGCGGTCGCACCAGCCGAGCGTGACCTGGTCCCCGATCACGTCGCCGGGCAGGTCGAGGCCGCCGCCGCGCAGCCGTACGAGCCAAGGGCGCTCGTAGTCGCAGACGGCCACGGCCGCGCACTCCTCGGGCAGCAGCCGCTGGTCGTCGTCCACACAGATGGCGTAGACCCCGGCGGTCGGGCCGAGCTGGAGCACCTGCGGCATCCCGGGCAGGCCGCGCAGCATCCGCGCGCCGTCCAGGACCACCAGGACGTTGTACGGCAGGGAGCTGGCGTAGCCCTGCGGCGAGTCGCCGAAGGCGGCGTCCTGCCGTCCGGCCCGGCGTTCGTTGATCTTGTTGACGAGCTCGGTGACCCTGCGGCCCGCGGACTCCGGGTCGGCCCCGACGAGCGCGACGCAGTCCTCGCCGTCGTGCGGGGCGCAGTGCGGCAGCCAGCGCACCCAGCTCCAGCTGCTCGCGGCCTCGGGGTCGGCCGAGAGCACGACGATGGCAAGGTCACGCGGGCTGTGGAGGGCCGCGGCTTGGGCCACGAGCCAGCGGGCCAGCGCCCGGGACGCCGGGCGGGAGCCGGTCACGCCCACCACGCCGAGCTGGGGGAGGGGCAGGGTCACGGGCACCGCGTGCGACATGGGGATCTCGGGCAGCTCCTTGGCCGAGGCTCCCATGCCCCGCTCGGCCACCAGCTCGATGTTGGCGGGCTGGTCGGCGAGGCCGACGCGCAGGTGAAGGGTGTCGGCGTCGTGGGCCCGGCGCTCCCACAGGCGGCGGCGCGGGCCGGTCGCGGTGAGCAGCACCTCGGCCGGGTCGGGGAACTCGGCCCTGCGCTCGGCCTGATCGACCCGGGTCAGCCGGTCGAGCTCGCCCGCGAAGGCGGCCTTCTTCTCGCGGTACTCCTTGAGCGCCTGGCGGTGCCGCTTCTTGCCGTACCGGCGGTCGCTCCACCACTGCCCGACCATCGACAGCGGGGTGAGCAGGGCCATGAGCAGGAAGAGCGGCTGATGGAACGCGATCGCCATGACGACGCCGCCGACGGCGAAGATGAGGGTGGAAAGCAGCTGCAACCGGTGGTGGTCCGGACGCGACGGCTCCACGGGCACCTCGACGGTGCGCGTACGCGACGGCCCGGCCAGCCGGGGCGGCCGGTTGTAGGCGAGCCCGCCGTCCGGCAGCGGCGTCAGGTGGGCGTCGGGTTTCTCGGGGACCCGGAGCGTGAAGACCGACGCCCCGGCGATCAGCACCCCGCCCTCGGGCCACGGCCGGGCCTCGGTGAGCGGACGGCCGTCGAGAGTGGGGGCCGCCGCCCCCGCCACGGGCTCCACCAGGGTCTCGTGGGCGGACACGTGCACGTGGACCGCGACCGGGGGCAGCAGCGGGTCGTCGACGGCGACGGTGGCGGCGGCTCCCAGCCCGGACGTGCCGAACCCGAGCCGGTGGACCGACCCGGCGGACGGCCCGCCGCAGACCCGGATCTCCACGATGCCGCTCGGCTCGCTGCGCCAGGTGGCGGCGGCCGCCGCCGAGTCGAGCGTCACCAGGTCGCCGTCCCGCAGGGCGGCGCCGACCGGGACGGCCGGGTCGAGCCGCCGGCCGTTGGCCCACATGTCCACCCGGGCGGGGATGCGGCCCTCGCCCCAGCGTGGATGGGGGACGACCTCGGCGAGCCGCTGGCCCGGCACGGTGAGGGAGCGGGCGAGCGCCTCCGCCAGGCCGCCGACCGTCGTGCGGTCGTCGCCGCTGGCGATCACGTCCGTCGGGCCGTCGCCGGTCAGCGCGGTGAGAGAGATGCGCACTTCGCCTCTTCCTAGGTCGAGGACGCCGCGCCCTGGCGGGGGCTGTCTCCAGCGGCGCTTCCGCTGTCATGGCTCCCGCGGCGTCCGAGTCCCCCCTTGGGTCCGCCCTTGGGTCCGCTCCCGGTGCCGCCCTGCGTGTCGCCGGCATCCGTGAACGGGCCGTACCCGGCGCCGATCTCCCCGGCCCGCGCGTCTGGTGAGCCGGTCAGCCCGGTTTGATCGGAAACATCCGTAGCATAGCCAACGTGATCCCGGCGTTCGGTGGAGTCGCCGGGGTGGCACCTGCTCGCGCTGGTCACGGAGGTGGCCGCGTCGGCCGACCTGACCGAAGGCGGGATGAACGGCACACCTGGGGGCTCAATTGGGGGCTCAATTGGGGGCTCAGTTGGGGGCTCAGTGAGCGGCCTTCTTGGCGTCCTCACGCAGCTTCGCGGCCGAGCGGCGCAAGTTGGCGGCGGCCGTCCGGCAGCTCTCGGACAGGGCGCCGGTCTCCGCCCTGCGCTCCCGCACGCCGCCGCTGAACCGGTCGGCCGCGGGGCCCGTCCAGACGGCGGCGCCCTTGGCGGTCACCGAGACGCCGTCCAGGAGGCCGCTGAGCTGCTGGGCCCAGCTGTCGAAGCGCGTCGCCAGGCGCTCCTTGTCCTCCGCCTGATGCAGCAGCGAGGCCTTGCTCGGGCCGGTTTCGTCGCGGGGCTCGGCCACGGTCAGCCTCCTCTGTCCTTCAGCGCGTCGATGATCGGTTCGAAGTAGAGGCCCTGGACCGCGTTGAGCAGCATGACCTCGTCCGCCTGGCTCAGCGGCGGCTTCCCGGCGTCGGCGAGGCGCTGCTTGAAGTGGTCGATCTGCTCCTGCGCGAGCGACTTGGCGAGGTCGCTCGCCTCCCCGTTGTCGTTGCCGTGATTGAACAAGCCGCCGATGACGGGAAGGCCGCTCAGCCATCCTCCGTCGTCCTTGTCGAGGTCCTTGGTGATCAGGTCTTCGAGCTTGCTCATTCCGAGGCCGTGGATCTCGCCGGGCACCGGCTCGACGATCTTGCCGATGGTGAAGTCCACCGGCATGAGGGCCAGCTGCACGGCGAGCTTGCGCTTGTCCTCGGCGCTCATGTCGAGCGCGTGGACGCCGCTGACCATCAGCCCGCCGATGCCGGCGGCCTCGGCCATCGCGAGGGTGAACTTCTCCCGGTCCGAGGGGTCGTTGAGGTTGCCCCCGCCGACGTCGAGTGTGCCGAGGTAGGTCGTGAAGGCGGCCACGACGGCGTCGCGGCCCTCCTTGCGCTGGAAGACGCCGGCGAACAGGTTCCCCAGCTCCTTCTCGTCCAGCCTGCCCCAGTCGCCTCCGGGGTTGAGCGTGGCCAGGGCCGGGTCGTGCCGCCAGGCCTGGAGCCGGGACAGCTCGGGCAGGTACTTCCCCAGGTGCTCGGTGAAGATGTGGTTGACCTGATCGTCGTTGAGGATCGCAGGCGGCTTGCCGCCGTGGGCGAAGATGTCCGCGATCTCTTGGAAGGCCGCCTTGCCTTTCTCCGGATCGTTGAGCTCTCGCTCGAGGGCGGTCACGAAGACTTGCTTGAGTTCGGGATCCCTCGACAGCGTGTGCCATCCCGCCTCGCCGCCGTACACCCGGGCGACGTTGAAGAACGCGGCACGCCGCTGGGCGTCGGTTCCGGTGCCGGGCGCGATCGCGCTCTGGAGCGCCTTGACCAGCAGAGCGTGGACCCCCGGGGAGGCGTGGTCGCCGCTGACGGCCGGCTGCAGGAGAAGCTCGGCGTTCTTCGGGTCCTTGGCGAGGAGCTGCTGGAGCGCCTCGGGGTCGGCTGTGAGCGCCTGCAGGAACCAGTGCAGCCGCCAGTTGTCGCCGCCCGGCACGGAGGTGGTCGCCGACAGCAGGTACTGCCCCGTGTCCAGCAGGAACTGTCTCGACTGCGGCGCCGCCGCCAGCAACGCCGTGAGGAGGTCCGGGCCGCCGCTCTCCACCAGGAGCTTGTGCAGGGAGGGGGCCAGGCCCGCGGCGTCCGCTGTGGTGAACGCCTGGATCAGCGGCCCCAGGTCGGTCTTGAAGCGCTCCAGATCCTCAGGGGTGAGCCCGACGCCCTGGGGGTTCTTGTCGCTGTCGAGCACCAGCGAGAAGACCCCGTGTGCGGCGGCGGGGGTGAGCCCGTTCAGGAAGCCGGCGGCGTACTCCGGGTCGCCTGTCGCGTTCGCCGCCTTGAGCGCCTCCATGAGCTTGTCCCGGGTGTCTGCGTCCCGCGCCCTGTCGTAGGCGTCGTAGGCCTCTTTGAGCTTCTTGCCCGCCTCTGCTCCGGCGTTGCGCGCCTGGTCAGGGGTGTCGAAGACGAAGGTGGCCGAGCGGAAGCCCCCGGCCCCGACGGTGTTGCCGGGCACCGAGGTGATCGTCTGGATCCGCCACTTCAGGTCGCGCTGCGCGTCGGTCAGGAAGGATCCCGACCGGTTCAGCGCCTCGGCGCCCCCGGCCGCCGCGGGGTAGTCCGTGCCGGCCTGGCCGATGCCCTCGGCGAGCGCGGCCTTGATCGTGGACACCTGGGAGAGCACGGTGCCCATCGTGGTGCACAACGCGCGGGCGCCCCCGGGTTCGAGGCCGACGAACTCACCCATGGGGTCTGGGCCCGCCTTCGGCGCCTGTGCCGTCGGCGGCGATCTCGGTCAGGAAGGCCACGATGTCGGCCTTCTCCTCCTCCGTCAGGTCACCGGTGGCGAGGGGGGTCAGGTCCTCCACCTGCGCCGGCTCGTCGCCAGGCGGATGGGCGGCCTCGATCAGGATCCACCTGGCCCCCGGGACGCCGTCGTCCTCCCCGGCCTGGGTGGCGGCGCGGTCCGCGTCCCATACGGCGTCGGCGGCGTCCTCGTCGCCGCTGAAGTGCCAGCCGGTCAGGGGCAGCCGGGCCGCGAGCCGGGCCACCACGTCCTGGGCGTCGTCACCGGGCAGCTCGCCCACGACCGCCGCGTTCAGCCAGCAGCCGGGGAACTTGTCGTACCGCTCCGGCTTCCCGCGGCCGGCCCCCGGCGCCTCCAGCGCGGACAGCACCTGGTCGAGCACGGCCGCCGTCGCGGCCGGCCCGTCCGCGCGCGCGATCACCGTGACGTTGACTCGCCTGCTCATCCGTGCGTGACCCTTCCCGTTCCCCATTCGACGTTGAGGTGGCTCCCGTCGCCGGTCAGGGTGGAGATCCCGCCCTGGCCCTTCACCTGCACGTCCCACTCGTACGGCTGGCCGCCGCGGCCGGGGCCCTTGTGCCACACGTTGCCATAGGCGTCCACGAAGCCCTCGCGGCCGTTCAGTACGTCCTTCTGCGGATTCCTGGGATTCCAGTTCTTCGGCGGGACGAACGGCACCGGGCCGTCGGTCGGGAGGTTGAGGCTCTTGGCCTTCTCCGCCCACCTCGGGTACCGGGCGTACAGCTTCTCGGCGTCGGTGTGCAGCCGGTTGACCACGCCGAGGGCGTCGAGCAGCTTGCCCGGGTTGTTCTTGAGCACGACCTTGACGGTGTTCTTCAGGTCCTCGAAACCCTTGGTGATCGCCTCGACGTACTGCTGCAGCTTGGTCAGGTCGCCGAGCGCGTCGTCGGGCACCTTGAAGAAGATCTTGAGCGCGGGGTAGACCTTGATCAGCTTCAGGAAGGTCTGGATCGGCTTGGCGGCGGCGTCCCCGAAGTAGGGGATCATCGCGGCCGCCGACAGCAGCGCGCCCTTCCAGTCGCCCTGCCCGAGCGCCATCAGGCCGGACACGCCGTCAGAGATCGGCGTCGGGTCGAAGATCCCGGCCAGGTCGGCGCACAGCTGCGCCGCGTCGTACCAGGTCATGCCGCCTTCGGGCAGCAGGTCCTCGGTGTAGGTGCCCTTGAAGAACCGCTGGACGACGTCGACGAACGCGTTCTCGACCCCGGGGAAGGCGAAGCGCTCACCCGGGTGGGCGCCCACGGTCTGGAACAGCCGCAGGGCGAGCTGGTCGGCCGGGTTGACCCAGCTCTGGTCGCCGGGAGGCCGGCTGCGCTCGAAGACCTCGGCCGCGTCCACGGTGGCGGCCTTCATGAACGCGCCCAGCGGGTCGCCCAGCTTGGGGTTGGTGGTGTTGGTCCAGCCCGGCAGCTTGCCGTACGCCATGTTGTTGATCAGGTCGAAGTTCTCGCTGTAGAGCTGGTGCGCGGCCAGGGGGTTGTGCGAGATCCCGTCGAGGATCTGGGCGGTGAGCACGTTCCCGCCGCCGAGCTGGCTGCCCTTCAGTGCCCGGTTGCCGATGTTCACCAGGGTCTTCGTGTCCCACACGCCGTACTGGATCAGCGCGGCGACCGTGTAGAGGTCGGGGCCCTGTCCGCTGGTGGTGAACTTCTCCAGCCAGGCGTCGTCGATAACGCCCCGGTGGCTGGCCACGCCCATCAGCGTGGCGAACGCCTTGAGCCGCTCCTCGTGGCCCTGCTCGCCCCACGTGCGCAGCCGGCCCGCGATCCAGGCGGCCTTCTCCGGGCCGAGCGCCTTGAGGAACGCCTCGGCGAAGTCGGGGTCGTTCTGGTACTTGACGATCTGGTCCCAGACGTCGTCGGGGAAGCCGCCGGGCTGCTGGTACTTGCCGGCCAGCTCCTTGGCCTTCGCCTCCGCCTCGGCCTTGCTCGCGAACAGGCCCGTCCACTCCGTCTGCACCATCGGCGAGGTGAAGCCGTACTGGCCGTTCTCCTTGAGGAGCTGCTCGGCCATGCCCTGACGCCGGTTCAGCATGGGCAGCTCGCCGCCGACCCAGGCGGCGACCCCGGTGAGCGTGGTGATCGGCTTGGTCGACAGGCCGACCTTGTCGAACTCCGCCTTCAGCCCCGGAATCCGGCTCTCGACCAGGCTCTTCGCGTTCTCCAGATCCTTGATCATGGCGCGCATGAGCGCGGGATCGATCCCGGCGAACTCCTGACCGTCGTCGTCACGTGGTGCCATCGCTCCGGAAACCCCAGTCGTTCGCGGCCCTCGACGTGCCCGCCGAACTCCCCCCGCTTCGGCCTGGTCGGCGGAAAACATCCGTAGCATAGCCACTTGATCCGCTCGCCTGCCCCGGAAAACGCACAGACCCGTCGTCGGTGGTCAATCGAGGCGCATGGACCTGCTCAGCTTCTCCCAGCGCTCCAGATCGTCCGCCAGCAGCCGGTGGTGGGCGCGGATGGCGTCCACCGCGTCGTCGCCGAGCGCGAGCCGCAGCGGAGGGTCGCCGGAGTCGAGCACCTCGACGATCGCCCGCGCCGCCCTGGCCGGGTCGCCCGGCTGCGTTCCGTCCATCCCGTCGACCGCGGCCCGCGTCGCGGCGGTCGAGACCCGGTAGGCGTCGATCTCCCGCGAGCGGTGCATGCGGTGCCCGCCGAACTCCGTGCGGAAGGCCCCCGGCTCCACGATCAGGACCCGTACGCCGAACGGCGCGACCTCCGCGGCGAGCGCCTCCGAGAGCCCCTCAAGGGCGAACTTCGCCGCGCAGTACGCGCCGAAGCCGGGCATGCTGAGCTGCCCGCCCATCGAGCTCATCTGCACGATCGTCCCGCCGCCCCGCTCGCGCAGGTGCGGGAGGACCGCCTTGGTGACGGCGACCGCCCCGAAGAACATGACCTCCATCAGCGCCCGCAGGTCGGCCATGTCCAGCTCCTCGACCGCGCCAACCGATCCGTGGCCGGCGTTGTTCACGACCACGTCGATCCGGCCGAACGCGGCCAGCGCCCGTGCCACCGCGGCGTCGGCCGCCGCCGGGTCGGTGACGTCGAGTGCCGCCGTCAGCACCCGGTCGCCGCCTGCGGCGGCCAGGTCCGCCAGCGTCTCGGGGCGGCGCGCCGTCGCGACGACGCGGTCGCCCGCCTCCAGCGCGGCCTGGGCCAGGTGACGGCCGAACCCCGCCGAGCAGCCTGTGATCAGCCAGACCCGTTCCTGTCGCTCGGGCATCGTCGTGTCCTCCCTCCGATGGTGTCCCCTGTGGACGCGGACCACTGTGCCGCCGGTGCGGCCGGCGCGGCCAACACCGGCTTCCTCCGGCCGTTACAGTCGTGGACTGTGACCCCCGAGCTGCGGCACCTGCGGTACTTCGTCGCCGTGGCGGACCGGCTGAGCTTCACCCGGGCCGCCGAGGACCTGCGCGTCGCCCAGCAGTCGCTGTCGCAGCAGATCACGGTGCTCGAACGGACACTGGGCCTGCGGCTGTTCGACCGGGACACGCGCGGCACCCGGCTTTCCGAGGCGGGCCGCGTCTTCCTCCCCGAGGCCCGCGCGGTCCTGGCGCGTGCCGAGGAGGCCGTGGCGGTGGCCGGCCGGGTG
Organism: Microbispora sp. NPDC049125; assembly: GCF_040802045.1. Lineage (NCBI taxonomy): Bacteria > Bacillati > Actinomycetota > Actinomycetes > Streptosporangiales > Streptosporangiaceae > Microbispora > Microbispora sp. NPDC049125. Next base: position 129,394 of record NZ_JBEZDW010000001.1, read on the forward strand.
GCGCGCGGCGAGATCGGGCGGCTCCGCCTGGCCTTCCTCGGCAGCACGACGCACTACATGCTGCCCACGGTCGTACGCGCCTTCAGGGAGCGCTTCCCGGAGGTGGAGCTGACCACCGACGACGTGGGGATCGGCGACCTGGTGGCCGGCCTGCGGGAGGGGCGCTATGAGGCCGCGTTCACCCGGCCGCCGCTCGTCGGCGACCTGGCGACGCGGACTCTGATCACCGAGCCGGTGTGCGCGGTCCTCCCCGCGGGCCACCCCCTGGCGGGACGGGCCGAGCTGCGGCTCGCGGATCTGGCCGGTGAGCCGTGGGTGCTCACGCCGCGTGAGTCGTGGCCGCCCTGGCACCGCAAGTACGACGAGGAGTTCCGCGCGGCCGGCTTCGAGCCGCGGGTCGAGCAGCGGGCGTCGAGCGTTCCCGGCCTGCTCGGCCTGGTGGCCGCCGGTGTCGGCGTCACCCGGCTGGCCCGGTCGGCCCGGACCATTCGCCGTACCGGCGTGGTGTTCGTGCCCCTCGCCGGTGAGCGCGCCGAGACGGTCGTGGCGTGGCGGCCGGAACCCGGCGACCGCGTACGTGGCGTGCCGGATGCCGGCGGGCAGGGCGGGGGAGCGCCGGATGTGCGTGAGCCGGTGCTCGCCAACCTGCTCACGCTGGTCACGGAGCTGGCCGCGTCGGCCGACCTGACCCAGGCGGGATAGGCGGCACCGGCCGGGGTTCGGAAAGCGGCGCGGGCGTCCCCGGGGCCGGCGCCCTTACCGGCCCAGCTCGGCGCGCCAGATCCTGGCCTCCTCGGGGGAGCACTTCTGCGGCGTGCGCGCGATCATGGCCGCCAGCTCGTCGTCGAGACCGTTCACCGCGCCGTTGTACGCGTTGCACTGGCTGGACAGGCGGTTACTCCAGTCCTTGGCCGTGCTGCTCGTCCACACCGCGCCTCCGGCCATGTTCTGGGTGGGCTTGTCCAGCTTCGCCGTGAGCTCGTCCTGGATCCGCTGAACGCGGCTCAGAAGCTGGGTCAGGTGGGTGTGCAGGGGATTGGTCACTTCCGCCACGGCGGCAGCATAGCCACCTCACCGCCGCTCCGACCGAAAGTTGCGTAGTTTGTCCGGTTTGTCAGATTGCGTGACCGTAAAGGTTGAAACTTGCATCACATTGCGATGTCCTTGCGACCTGGGAAGACGTCTGGTGGGGTTGTTGACTACGGGCTTAATGTGACCACGCCGGTTTTATCTCGCTATTGTCGTGATTTGTCACCAGCGTCCTCAACTTTGGAGTCCCCGCTGATGAGGGTCACCGAATCACCGCCTTTTCGCAGCCCGGAGGCGCAACGGCTGGCCGATCAGACGCCGTCGAAGCCGGGCGCCCAGGGGCGCCGGCTCCCCGTCTCCCCCCGGGAGCGCAAGCCCGCGCTCGCGGCGCTCGCCGTGCTGCTCATCGTCGGCGGCGCGATGCTCACCGTCACGCTCGTCCTGCGCAGCGGGGACCGGGTCTCGGCGATCGAGATCGGGCAGCGCGTCGGAGCCGGGCAGCCCATCCCGCTGTCGGCGCTCAGAGAGGTGCAGATCGCGGAGGACGGGCCGGGGTTCGTGTACTGGTCGGCCGCCCAGGACATCACCCGCTACTACGCCGCGGTCGACCTGGTGCCGGGCACGCTGCTGAACCAGAACATGATCTCCGAGAGCTCGGCCGAGCTCGTGCCGGGCAGGGCGGTCGTGGGCCTGTCGCTCAAGTCCGGTCAGGTGCCGCCCGGCCTGCAGACCGGGCAGCGCGTCCAGGTCATCTACGTGCCGGGGGAGAACAGCGAGGGCCAGCCCAAGATCCTCGCCCACAGCGCGCTGGTGAACGCGGTGCTCGGCGGCGACGCCACCACCGGCAACCTCACCGTCGCGGTCGTCGTGAGCGACACCGTCTCCCCGGTGATCGCGGCGTACGCCTCCACGGGCCGGATCGCGCTGGCCTACCTCCCGGGGGCGGGCCCCTCGGGCCAGGCCGAGCCTCCCCCCACGCCGGAGGCGAGCGCGAGCCCCGGCGTCCAGCCGACGCCGACCAAGCGGCGCAAGACGCCCGTGGCGACGCCGCCCCCGGTGGACGAGCAGCCGAGCAGCACGCCGACCACCCCGCTGGGCACGGTCAAGCCCAAGGTGAGCGGCACCCCCGGCGGCCTCGTGGACGGGCAGGGCTGACATGGCGCTGATCGCGCTGGCCGCCGACAAGGGGGCTCCCGGCGTCACCACCGCGGCCACGGCCCTGGGCGCGGTGTGGCCCCGCGCCGTGCTGGTCGCGGAGTGCGACACCGCCGGGGGCGACCTGGCCTACCGCCTTCCGGCGCAGGGGGGTGGGGCGCTGAACCCGGCCAGGGGCCTGCTGAGTCTGGGCGCCACCGCCCGGCGGGGGCTGCAGCCGCAGCAGATCCAGGAGCACACCCAGCAGCTCGTCGGCGGCCTGGAGGTGCTGATCGGGATCAACGGGGCCGAGCAGGCGGCGGGCCTGACCTGGCTGTGGGACCCCCTCGCCCAGGCGCTGAAGGCCATGCCCGCCGACGTGCTGGCCGACTGCGGCCGCATCGGGTCCAACCCGGAGATCCTCGACCTGCTCGTCCAGGCGGACCTGGTGGTGCTGTTCGCGCGTCCCACCCTTGACCAGGTCGCGCACCTGCGCGAACGCGTCGTCACGCTCGGCCGGGCGCTGGCGGAGCGCGGCCGGAGGCATCCCGAGATCGGCGTCGTGATGGTCGCCGAGCAGCGCGAGTACGGCAGGGCGCTCGCCGAGGTCAGGCGGGTCATGCAGGGCGCCGGGCTGCCCGACGTCGTCCTCGGCGGCCTGGCCTACGACGTCAAGGGAGCCGACCTGCTGCGCGGGGAGTGGGGCGGGCGGCTCGATCGCACGCTGCTCATCCGCTCGGCGCGGGAGGTCGTGGGCACGCTGCTCGCCCGCGTTCCCGGGCCGGTCGGCCCGCCCGCCAGGGAGGCCGCCCGATGAGACCCGTGAAGATCGACCACGGGCTGGTGAAGCGGTTCCGGCAGGAGGTCGGCGACCGGCTGGCCCATCAGCGGCGGCTGGACCAGGCCAGTGGTGTGCCGGCGATGACGGGGGAGGACGAGCGGCAGTTCGCCCGCGCCCTGATCGCCCAGGTGCTGGAGGAGCACGCGCGCACCGAGATCGGGGTGGGCCGCACGCCTCCCACCGCCGAGGAGGAGGAGGCGCTCGCCGGAGGCATCCACGCCGCGCTGTTCGGCGTCGGCCGTCTCCAGCCGCTGCTCGACGACACCGAGATCGAGAACATCGACATCAACGGCCACGACCGCGTGTTCGTCAGCTACGCCGACGGGCGCGAGGTGATGGCCGATCCGGTCGCCGAGTCCGACGAGGAGCTGATCGAGCTCATCCAGATCCTCGCGGCGTACTCGGGGTTGTCGTCGCGGCCGTTCGACACCGCCAACCCCCAGCTCGACCTGCGCCTGCCCGACGGCTCCCGGCTGTCGGCCGTCATGGACGTCACCGTACGGCCGTCCCTGTCGATCCGCCGCGCCCGGCTCGGCAAGGTCTTCCTGAGCGATCTGGTGGGCAACGGGACCATCAGCCGGGAGATCGGCCGGTTCCTCACGGCCGCCGTCGCGGCGCGGAAGAACATCATGATCGCGGGGTCGACCAACGCGGGCAAGACGACGCTGCTGCGGGCGCTGGCCAACGAGATCCCGCCGAACGAGCGTCTGATCACGGTGGAGCGTGCGCTGGAGCTGGGGCTTGACCAGTTCCCCGAGCTGCACCCCAACGTGGTCGCCTTCGAGCACCGGCTGCCGAACTCCGAGGGCCAGGGCGAGATCACGATGGCCGAGCTGGTGCGCCGGTCGCTGCGGATGAACCCCTCCCGCGTCATCGTCGGCGAGGTCCTCGGCGACGAGATCGTCACCATGCTGAACGCGATGACCCAGGGCAACGACGGATCGCTGTCGACCATCCACGCCAACTCCAGCATGGAGGTCTTCAACCGCATCGCCACCTACGCCCTCCAAGCCGAAGAACGCCTCCCCATCGACGCGACCCACATGCTCATCGCCGGCGCCATCGACTTCGTGATCTTCATCGAGAAGCGCAACGACTACGGCAGGGGTGGCCGGCTGCGCCGCTTCGTGGCGAGCATCCGCGAGGTGACCGGCGTCGACGGCCGGGTGCTGTCGTCGGAGGTGTTCGCCCCGGGACCGGACGGCGCCGCCATGCCGCACGCGCCCATCTCCTGCGCGATCGAGCTCTCCCACTACGGCTACGACCCCGGATACGGAGCGTGGTCGTGAACGGCGCCGGCGAGATGACCCTCGCCCTCCTCGGAGGCGCGGCGGCCGGAGGAGGGATGTTCCTCCTCGGGGCCTTCATCAGGGGCGTCGAGCCGAGGCCGGCCGCGCCGGGCCGTACCGAGCAGCGCAGGCAGCAGCTCAGGAAGCTGTCGGTCCGCCTGGGCGGGGCGGCCCTGACAGCCGCCGTGGTGCTCGTGGTCACCCGGTGGCCGGTCATCGCGGCCGGCTCCGGGTTGCTGGTCATCGGCTGGCACGGGCTGGCGGGCGGCGCCGCCGAGGAACGGCGGGCGATGCACAACCTGGAGGCCCTGGCCGCGTGGACGGAGTCCCTCCGCGACACGATCGCCGGCGCGGCCGGCTTGGAGCAGGCCATCCCCGCGTCGGTGCGGGCCGCCGCGCCCACCCTCCAGCCGCACCTGCGCGCGCTCGTCGACCGGTTGCACACGCGTATGTCGATGCCGGACGCCCTGCAGCGCTTCGCCGACGACCTGGCCGACCCGTCCGCCGACCTCGTCATCGCCGCGCTCGTACTGAACGCCAAGCTCCGCGGCCCGGGTCTGCGCGAGGTGCTCGGCGCCCTCGCCGGATCGGCCCGCGAGGAGCTCGACGTACGCCGCAAGGTCGAGGCCGAGCGCCGGTCCACGCGGCGCAGTGTCCAGATCGTCGTGGGCGCCTCTCTGGGCTTCGCCGCCCTGCTGATCATCTTCAACCCGTCGTACGTCGCCGAATACCAGGGTCTGCTCGGTCAGCTCGTGCTGCTCGTGGTGGCGGTGCTGTTCGGCGCGGGCTTCGCCTGGATGCGGCGGCTCGCCAAGTTCGACAAGCCCGAGCGCCTGCTGGCGAGGACGGCGGCGCCGGCGACGGTCCCCGACTCGTTCGGCGCGCCCGCTCCGGAGGTGCCGGCCCGATGAGCAGTGTCTCCACCGCCCTTTTCGCCGGCGCCCTGATGGGGCTCGGTTTGTTCGCGCTGGTGCGCGCGCTGTTCCCGGCCCGCCCCGGCATCGCCGCCCGGCTGTCCGCCATGGACGCCGTACGGCAGGGCGGCGGCGTGTCCCGGGTCAGCCTGGTGACGACGGACGAGGACGTCAGCCCGCTGCGTCGGCGCGTCGGCGAGTCGGCCCAGAGGTTCTACGCGGCGCGAGGGTGGGAGCTCCGCTCGACGAGGGCGGACCTTGCCCTGCTCGCGCGGTCGTTCGAGGGGTTCCTGGCGACCAAGTGCCTGCTGGCGGCCTCCGGCCTGCTGGCCGCGCCGATCCTCGCCGCCTGGCTGTCCCTGATGGGCTGGGGGGTGAGCCTCACCGTCCCGCTGTGGTCGGCGCTGCTGGTCGCCGGGGTGTTCTTCATGCTGCCGGATCTGCAGATCAAGCGGGACGCGGCGGCGCGCAGGCGCGACTTCAGGCACGCGGTGGGCGCCTTCCTCGACCTGGTCGCCATGAACCTCGCCGGCGGCCGCGGCGTGCCGGAGGCGCTCATGATGGCCTCCTCGCTCGGCGAGGGCTGGGCGATGATCCGGATCCGTGACGCGCTGGCGAACGCGCGGATCATCGGCATCACGCCATGGCAGGCCCTCGGCCAGCTCGGCGAGGAGGTCAATCTCGACGAGCTGCGGGACCTGTCGTCCGCCCTCGGCCTCGTCGCCGAGGACGGCGCCAAGGTCAGGCAGTCGCTGGCCGCGCGCGCCGAGACCATGCGCCGCCGGGAGCTCGCCGAGGTCGAAGGGCAGGCCGGCGAGCGCTCCCAATCGATGCTCGTCGCCCAGCTCCTGCTGTGCGCGGGCTTCCTGGTGTTCCTGAGCTTTCCCGCCGCCATGAAAATGCTGGGCTGATGAAGGAGTTACTGCCGATGAATCCGATGGAACATCCCGCCGTCCTCTATATGCGAGCGTTGCTCGGCGATCGCCTGCACCGGGCGAGGACGGCGCCGTCCAAGGGCGCCTCCGCCGTCGAGTGGGTCATCATCACGGCCATCATCGCCGGCGTCGCGCTCACGTTGGCGACGCTCATCCAGGGCCTGGTGAGCAAGAAGTCCGCCGACATCTCCAGCCAGTTCGGCGGCGGCGGGGCGGCCAATACCGGCGGCTGAGCGGACCGGCCGGGCCGACGACATGCCCGCCTCAGAATCGCACGGCCGGGCTCCGCGAGGGCCCGGCCGTGGCAGGCGCGCGCCCGATGGGGGCGCGTCCACAGTCGAGCTCGCCCTGATCATGCCGGTCGTGCTGGTGGCGATGCTGGCGATCGTGCAGTTCGCGCTGGTCTTCCACGCCCGGCAGATCGCGGACGGCGCGGCCCGTGTGGGGGCGCGGGTCGCCCGGGCCGCCGGGGTGGGGGCGCAGTCGGCGGGCTGGCAGCGCGCCGCCGAGACCCAGGCGCGTCAGCGCGTGGCTCTCATCGGCAAGAAGGTGCTGGAGAACCCCACGGTCCAGGCCTGGCAGGAGGGCGACGAGCGGGGTGTCACGGTGCGCGGCAACGTCACGGCGGCGATCCCGCTGCTTCCCGGCATGACGTTCACCATCACGGCCCGTTCGGGAGGCCCCATCGAATGCTTCCGTCCCGACGACGGCACCGGAGACTGCCAATGAGCGCCACGGCCTCAGGCCGCCCCGAGCCGCCTCGCCGGAGGCGAGGCAATGAACGCGGCTCGATGGCGGTGGAGGCGGTGTTGCTGGCGCCGGTGATCCTGCTTTTCCTGCTCTTCATCGTGGGGGCGGCCCGGATCGTGGAGGCGAAGGGCGAGGTGGACGGCGCCGCGCGGGACGCGGCGCGGGCGGCGTCGGTGACGCGTGACTTCGGCGCGGCGCAGTCGGCGGCGGCGCGGGCGGCCAGGGCCGGGGTGGACTGCAAGGGCGGGCCGAGCGTCAGCCTGGCGGGCAGCGCGTGGCGGCAGGGCGGGAACGTGCGTGTGGAGGTGGGGTGCGACGTGGATCTCAGCGCGGTGAGCGGGTTCGGCTTCGCGCCGACCCTGCACATGACGAGCACGTCGGTGGCGCCGCTTGAGGAGTACAGGAGGATCGATGCCCAGGGATAGGGAGCGGGGCTCGCTGTCGGTGTTCATGGTGGGTTTCGCGTTCCTCGGGCTGGGGCTCGCGGGGATCCTGGTGGATCTGTCGTCGATGACGAACTCCTACCTGCGGGCCGCGGACATCGCCGAGCAGGCGGCGCGTGCGGGCGCGGGGGACATCGACGAGGACTATCTGCTCCGCACCGGGAACGTGCGGATCGCCGACACCGGGTCGTCGTGCGGGAAGGCCAGGGCGATCGTGGCGGCGCACCGGGACGACCAGGTGGCGCTTCTGGGCTGCCGGGTGCCCGACGACCAGCATGTCGTGGTGACGGTGCGGCTGCCCTGGGACGCGTACTTCCTGGCGGCGTTCGGCGTGCGGGGGGGCACCCGGGACGCGACGGCGACCGCCGGGCCGAAGACAGGACAGGGGGGCTGACGGCATGTCACCACGGCAGGCCGCGAAGGTGAAGGTGGGCCGGTCGGCGTCGGACGTCGCGTTCGGCGTGCTGGCGGTGCTGGCGCTCGCCGGTCTCCTGGCCGGCGTGCCGTACGCGCTGGTGAAGTGGTTCCGCTCGCCGATCCCGGACGGCGGGTTCACCCTCAGCATGCTGACGCAGGACGTGGGCCTGAGCACGGTCCTCGACATGTTGTCGATCCTGGTGTGGCTGGCCTGGCTGCAGCTGGCCGTCTGCGTGCTGGTGGAGCTGTGGGCGGGCATCCGCCAGGTGGGGGTGCCGGCGAGGGTGCCGTTCGCGAGGGGGCCGCAGGCGCTCGCGAACCGGCTGGTGACGGCGGCGCTGCTGCTGTTCACCGCGACGGCGGTCATCGCGCCGGTGGCGAGCTCTCTCACGTCGGGGCCGCCGCAGCAGCACTCGCACTCGGCGGTGGTCCAGGACAGGACGCCGGCGGTGGAGAAGCAGGTGCTGGCGCCGGTTCAGAAGACGAAGAAGGTCTACGTCGTGCAGCCGCCGCACGGGCGTCATCACGAGAGCCTGTGGGAGATCGCGGAGAAGTGCCTGGGGGAGGGCCGCCGCTACAAGGAGATCTACCACCTCAACGAGCATCGGGAGCAGCCGGACGGCACCCGCCTGAAGATGGCCGACCTGATCCGGCCGGGGTGGGTCCTCGACATGCCCCACGACGCCGTCAACGTGCACGTGGTGCCGGTCGACGAGGACCGCCCGGCCACGCTGGAGCACCACCCGGACAAGCCGGTCGAGCTGGACGGCGACACGCATTACGACCAGGTCGGCGAGGACGGCCGGGGGCCGGTGGCGACGCCCGACGGCGGGCACGCCGAGCAGACGGTCCGTGCCGCCGACCCGGAGACCACCCAGGACATCCGGGAGCACGTCAGGGATCTGCGCCCGGCCACCCCGGACACGCCGCGGGTGCACGAGTCGCCGGTCGCGGACATCGCCGCGGCCTGGCCAGACTTCCTGGCCGCCGCGTCGCTGGCCGCCGCCGGGCTGCTGGCCGCGCTGGGCGGCCGCAGGCGGGCGCAGCTGTGGAGCAGGGCGTTCGGCCGCCGTCTCCCACACCCCGAGGGCGACGCCGCGCTCGCCGAGATGGCGCTGATGCTGGGGGCGGACACACAGGGCTCCCGGCTGCTCGACGTGGGGCTGCGCCATCTCAGCCACGCCCTCGCCGCGCAGGGCCGCACGCCGCCGACGGTGTTCGCCGCGTTCCTGGCCCGTACGCATCTCGACCTGTGGATCCACCCGGCGGACCGCGACGCGCCCGCGCCCTGGGCGGCCCTCGACGGCGGCCGGATCTGGCGTCTCACGGCGGCGGACGGCCTCCGGCTGCCGGAGCTGCCGGGCGTGCTCGCGCCGTACCCGGGCCTGGTGTCGCTCGGCACAAGCGAGGCGGGGCGGGTCCTGGTGGACCTGGAGGCGGCGCACGGGCTGATCAACCTGCGCGGGCGCGCGCACGTCGTGGCGGCGGCGCTTGCGGCTCTCGCCGTCGAGCTGGCCACGAACCGCTGGTCGGACCACATGCGGCTGGTGCTGGTCGGCTTCGGCCGGGAGCTGTCGCTGATCGCCCCCGACCGGATCTCGGCGTACGCGACGTTGGAGGAGGCGCTTCCCGAGCTGGAGGCCCAGGCGGACGACGTCCGCCGGGCGCTGGCGGCCTCCGGCCTCGACTCCGTGCTCACCGGACGGTGCAGGGGCGTGTACGGCGAGGCCTGGATGCCCGTCTACCTGCTCACCGCCGTGCCGCCCGACGCGGCGCAGGCGGCCCGGCTGGCCGAGCTGGCCAGGACGGGCACCCGGCTCGCCTCGGGCTATCTGGTGGCGGGGGACGAGGTGCCGGGCGCGTCGTGGACGTGGGAGCTGTCTCCGGACGGCCGCGCCGCGGTCGCCGCGCTGGGGCTGGACGTGCGCGGCCAGCTCCTCCCCGAGCAGCAGTACGCCCAGGTGATCGAGCTGTTCCGGAGCCTGGGCAGGGACGAGGTGGCGATGGACGACCCCGAGCCGTCCGGTCCCGCCGCCGCTCAGCTCCGTCCCGGGTTCCGGCCCGCCGTCGAGGTGCGGGTGCTCGGCTCCGTCGAGGTGCGTGCGCCCGGGCCGCTGGAGGAGGAGCGGCTGCCGGTCTGCGCCGAGCTGGTCGCGTACCTGGCCACGCATCCGGGTGGCGTGCATCCCCGGGTGCTCGCCGGCGCCCTGTGGCCGCGCGGCGTGGAGGTCTCCGTACGGGACGCCGCCGTGGACCGGGCGCGTCAGTGGCTCGGCACCGACAGCGCCGGGCGGCCCAACCTGTACGCCGACGAGGAGGGGCGCCTCCACCTCGGCCCGGAGGTGCGGGTCGACTGGCTGGTCTTCCGCGAGCTCGTACGGCTCGCGCGGCGCGAACCGGCACGCGAGACCGAGCACCTGAGCCGCGCGCTGGACCTGGTGCGCGGCCCGCTCCTCCAGGGGCGGCCGCCCGGCCGCTACCTGTGGCTCGCGGGCGACGGCCTGGTCTACGAGGCGTCCGCCCGGGTGTCGGACGCCGCCCGGCGGCTGGCGCGGCTGCTGCTCGACGCGGGCGACGCGCCCGGTGCGATGACCGCCGCGCAGTCGGGCATGCGGATGTCGGACGAGGACGAGGCGCTCTGGCGGGAGCTGCTGCGCGCCGCGCACGCCACCGGCGACGGCGCGGCCCTCCAGCACTGGGTGACGGCGCTGCGCCGCCGGGCGGCCTCCTCCCGCTATCAGGGCCGGCTGGTCCCCGAGACCGAGGCGCTCATCGAGGAGCTCCTGCCCGCCCCTGTCAGGGCCGCCGGATAGGAGCCTCCATGCCCGCACCGCCTGCCCCCTCACCGCCCGTGGCGCGCCCGCGCGTGGTGGGGGTGGCGCGCGCGTGGATGTTCCGGGTGGCGTGCGCGGCCGTGGTCGTCGTGGTGCCGGCCGCCGGCTGCGGGAGCACCCCGACGTCGGGCTATGTCCCGCCGCCGGTGAAGAGCGAGGCGGCGGCTCCACGGGCGGGCACGCCTTCCCGGAGCGTCCCTTCGGGCGATCCCCCGTCCGCAGCGCCCACGCCCAGCCGTACGGCGCGGCCACGGTTCGCCTTCCCGAAGGACTTCAAGGTCGTCGTCCAGGCCGAGACTCCGCCCGCCAGAGCGGCCGGGGCCGTGCGGACGTTCCGGGAGTTCTGGCAGGCCTGGTGGTACGCGGTGACCACGCAGGGGCGCGACCGGCGTTACCTGGAATACATCGCCCCAGGCGCGGACGCGTACGGCACCGGTCTGTTCGCCCGGGTCGTGGGCGATTGGGCGCGGGAGAACGTGCGGCCGACGGGGGTCGTCCGCGCGCGCGCCGTCCAGGCGCTTCAGGGAGACGGTCCTGGAGTCACCCTCGTCGGCTGCGGCGACGAGACCCGGGCGGGTACCAGGAACCTCACGACCGGCCAGGTGAGCTGGACGTTCGGGCAGCACGACACATCGCGCTACAAGATCAGAATCATGATGGTCCCGGGGCCGGGGGGCGGCTGGCTGATCCGCGCCTACCAGTCCGTCCCGGTGACGAGCCCTTCAGGCAGGGAGTGCCGATGACGTTACGAAGGATCCTGATGGTCGTGGCGGTCCTCGCCGCGACGCTGGTGCCGGTGGTCCCGGCGCACGCCGACCCCAGCGGAGGAGGCGGCGGCAACGGGAAGGGCGACTACTACGCCTGGGTCGCGTCGCGGGTCAAGTACAAGGGACATGCCGTGAGCAACAATCCCAAGCCGGTGGCCGTCGACCCGCCGCACTGCTGGTACCAGCCCGAGTACACCCATCCCGAGATGCTCGAATGGGCGCAGCGGATCTATTTCGCGTGGCATCACCAGGGCCGGGAGGACCAGGTCGGGGCGCACGACTGGTACGAGAAGACCCTGGCGGAGATCAACAAGCACGCGGGTGAGCCGGGCGTGATCTTCTGGTTCCTCACCGACGACGGCACCGACGCGGGCTGGGACTGCTATCTCAGCACCGACCCATTCTGGATCTACGTCGGGCCGGGGGCGCCGTCCGTGCCCGGCGACAAGATCATCGACCCGCAGGACCTGGCGCTGCTCGCCCGCGCCCACCTGTCGTTGCCCCAGCCGAAGGTCGAGCTTCTTCCCGGGAGGAAGAACGGCGTCTACACCAGTTACGTCGGCCTGCGCACGTGGGTGAAGGCCCCGTGGCCAATCGGGGTGAAAGACGTGACCGCCTACGTCGAGGGCTATCCCGCGCTGTCCGCGACCATCACGGCCAGGCCGCTCCGGATGAAGATCACGGCCGACAACGGGACGGCACACGTCGGGGCCGACTGCCCGCCGTACCGCAAGGGGGGAGACGGCTGCTGGGTGGTGTTCAACCGGGCGTCGCTCGGCGGGAGGTACCGGATCACCGTGACGCAGGTCTGGGCGATCGGGTCGGACGTGCCCGGCGCGAATCTGCAGCCCAATCCGGCCGAGATGTCCACGACGCAGACGGTCGTCGTCGACGAGATCCAGTCCGCCGTGACCCGCTGACGCTACGCGGCGAGGAAGTCGAGCAGGGCCGGGTTGACCACGTCGGGGTGGGTCCAGGCGATGTTGTGCGGGCCGCCTTCGACCGTCACGAAGGTCAGATCGGAGATCAGGCCCGGCAGCCGCGCCGCGGTGCTGGCGTACGGCAGGATGCGGTCGGCGTCCCCGTGTATCACCAGCACGGGGACGTCGATCTTCGGCAGGTCGTCCCTGAAGTCGGTCAGCCAGGAGTCGACGCACGCGTACGCGGCGTGGGCCGAGGCGGCGACCGCGACGTTGAAGCTGTTCTGCCACGCCTGATCGCTGATCCGGGTGCCGCCGAGGACGTCGACGTTGTAGAAGTCGTCCAGGAACGCCTTGAAGTAGGCGGGGCGGTCGGCGACGACGGCGGCCTTGATCCCCTCGAAGACGGCGCCGTCCACGCCCTCGGGATTGTCGTCCGTTTTCAGCAGGAACGGCGGGATGGCCCCCAGGAGGGCCGCCTTCCTGACCCTCGCGGAGCCGTGGCGGCCGAGGTAGCGGGTGACCTCCCCGCTGCCCATGGAGAAGCCGACGAGGTCGACGCCGTCGAGCTCCAGGTGGTCCAGGAGCGCGACGAGGTCGTCCGTGAACGTGTCGTAGTCGTAGCCGATCGTCGGCTGGCTCGAATTGCCGAATCCGCGGCGGTCGTAGGTGATGACGCGATAGCCGGCCTCCAGCAGGACGCGTTCCTGCTTCTCCCAGGAATGGCCGTTGAGGGGATAGCCGTGAATGAGGACGACCGGCTGACCGGTGCCGTGGTCTTCGTAGTAAATCTCGATGTCGCTGCTGTTCTCCTGGCCGACGATCATTTTCGACATATGGATGCCTCCTTTGCGTCTGTCCGAAATGTCTAGCCCAACCGAAGCGCGATGCATAGCGGCTCGGTATAAAGCCTTTACACCTTTGGAAAGAGATCTACGGTGAGGGCGCCCCCTTTGTCGATGAAGGAGTGACTGATGTCCAACAGCTTGCTCGGCGGCGACCCCGCGGAGATGCAGGGCATGGCCGCGCAGTTCAGCCAGCAGGCGGACCAGGTCCGCGCCACGATGGCCAACCTGGACCGTGAGGCGGCCAAGGTCGGCACCGCCTGGACCGGCCCGGGCGCGCAGCGGTTCCACGACGCCTGGCAGAGCTACCGGGCGGCCTTCCAGCGCATGTCGGAGGAGCTCAACGAGGCCTCCCGCGTCATCACCACCTACCGCGGCAACATCGAGTCCGCCACCCGTTAGAGACCGTCAGCCTGCGAGGCCGCTCCCGCGGTCGCGGCGGGGGCGGCCTTCCGCTGCTCCCGTCCGGCAAGGCTCAGGCCGGTACGGCGGCCTGGATGGGGGTCACGGCCCCCGCGATCACCAGCAGGCCGCGTCCCGGCGGCCCTCCGACCGCGCCGCGCGGCAGCCGTACGGTGAACAGATCTCCGTCGGCGGGGCTCTGCACCGACAGCAGCAGGCCTGTCCGGGCCTTGCGCGCCTCGGCGGCGAAGCCCCGGTACGCCGTCGCCAGATCCCCGGTGGTCCCGGCGATCAGCAGCCCGTGCTCCCCGTCGCGCCCGGTGCGCAGGATCTCGTCCAGGGCCAGACCCAGCGGCGAGTCGGGCGAGATCAGCTCCGCGTCGTCCACGACCACCAGGAAGCGCCCCTGCCCCACGACCAGGGCCAGCGGGTCGTGCGCCCCCGGCAGCCCGCCGAAGTCGTCGGCGCCGCCCCCGGTGACGCTCCGCGCGTTGCCGTCCAGCACCGCCAGCACGCCCGGCGACCCGGCGAGCTCCCGCAGGGGGCTGCGCCGGGGGGTCACGACCAGCACAGGGACGCCGCGCTGGAGCACCGACCTGGCGGCGGTGAGCAGGCACGTCGAGCGGCCCGAGCGCGGCGGCCCCGCCACCACCGCCGCCGGTCCCTGGCCCAGCAGGTCGATCCCCAGAGGGGTGAGGGAGTCGCCGCCCGCGCCGAGCAGCGTCCACAGGCCCGACGGCGGCTCGAACGACGGCTCCAGGTCCAGGGCCTGCTCGGCCGTGATCCGCATGGGCAGCGCGTCCACCCGCAGCGGCGGCTCCGACGGCCACGCCCATCCGCCACGCCGCTCCTCGCGGACGCCGCGGGTCCCTTCGCCCCCGAACCGGGCGGTCGCCGTACGGCCGAGCTCCTGCAGGGCCGCGACCTGCCCGGGGCCGGAGGCGTCGCCAGGCAGCAGCGCTATCTGGCTCTCGATCAGCCCGTTCTCGCCGATCGACAGCGCCCGTCCCGGCGGCATCGTGCCCGGCAGGTGCCGCAGGGGCAGCCCCGCCAGGCCGTAGTCGGCCGGATCGGCGAGGCGCAGGACCAGCCGATCGTCGAAGACCGTGGAGATCTGCCCGAGCAGGCCCGACCGGTCGGAGGTGACCACGGCCCGCAGCCCGACGGCCGGACCCTCCCGCAGGAGCTGCAACAGGGCGTCGATGAGGCGGCCGTAGTCGTAGTTCTCGAACGCCGCGACGTACCCCTCCCACCGGTCCACCATCAGCACCAGCCAGGGCAGCCGGCCCACCCCTTCGGTCGCGCGCGAGGCGCGGGCGGCGGCGCGCGCCTCCGCCAGCGACGCGTACCCGGCCGCCGCCAGCAGGTGCTGCCGGCGGCCGACCTCCGCTCGCAGGCGGGCCAGGAGGCGCTCCACCCGGTCGAGCTGGTCGCGGGTGACGACGGCGCCGCAGTGCGGCAGCGTCATGAGCGGGAGCAGCGCGCCCGAGCCGCAGTCGATCGCGTGGAGGTGCACGTCCTCGGGGGAGGCGCCGGCGGCGATCGAGCCCGCGATCGTGCGCAGCACGGTGGACCTGCCGCTGCGGGCCGCGCCCGCGACGAGCAGATGGCCGCCCTGGCGGGGATCGAGGACCAGCGGCCGCCTGTCCTGCTCGGCCGGCAGGTCGACCACGCCGAACGGCAGCGGGGGCACCTCCTCGGCACCCGGCCGGTACGGCGGCGGCGGCGCGATCGTCGTGCCGTCCCCACCTGGCCGGATGCCCGTCACGCCGTCTCCGGCGCGCGCGGCGGCGCCGTCCTCCGCGTACGGCCGGGCTCCGGCGCGCGCGGCGGCGCCGTCCTCCGCGTACGGCCGGGCTCCCGCGCGCGCGGCGGCGCCGGTCAGGACGGGCGACAGGACGACCTGGTCGGGGAGCGGCGGCAGCCAGGGGCTCGGCTGGACGGGGACGCCGCGCCCGGCGGCCCTGATCGCGTCGACGAGCAGGGCGAGGTCGGTGCCGGAGGAGGCCTGGGCCGCCGGCACCGCCGCCGGGTGCCCGAGCGCGTGCCACGGCAGGTCGGCCACCCGCACGTCCTCGGCCTGGCCGGGCCGCTCGCCGGAGGGCCGGCCGGGGGTGCGCCCCCCGATCCGGGCGGTCTGCACGGCGACCGGCGCCGCCGAGCCCGCCCGGACGTAGCAGCGTCCCGGAGTGGACCGTGAGATGTGCGCGGCGTCCGGTGCGTCGATCACGTCGGCGGACTCACGGGCGTCCGTCACCCGCAGGGCGATCCGCAGCGAGGTGTTGGCCTGGATGTCGGCGGTCACCACGCCGCCGGGGCGCTGGGTGGCGAGGATGAGGTGGATGCCGAGCGAGCGGCCCCGCCGGGCGATGTCCACCAGGCCGTCGACGAAGTCGGGCAGCTCGGCCACCAGGGCGGCGAACTCGTCGATGATCAGCACGAGCCGGGGCAGCGGCGGGCGCTCGCCGCCCGGCTCGGGGACGTCCCCGGGCACGGGCGCGCCGAAGATGCCGCCGCCGCGCCCCTGCCGCACTCCGCCGGCGCCGAGGACCCAGGTGGACCCCCGGGCCCGCAGCCGCTGGTACTCCTCGATGTCCTTGGCTCCCGCGTCCAGCAGCAGCCGCTCCCTGCGGCGGATCTCGGCGGCCAGGGACGCCAGGGCGCGCTGGGTCAGATGGCCGTCGAGGTCGCTCACCATGCCCACGGTGTGCGGGAGCCGTACGCACTCCTTGAAGGCGGCCCCGCCCTTGTAGTCGATCAGCACGAACGTCATCTCGTCGGGCCGGTTGGCCGCCGCCAGCGAGGAGATCAGCGTCTGCAGCAGCTCCGACTTGCCCGCCCCGGTGGTGCCGGCGACGAGGGCGTGCGGGCCGTCCCGGCTCAGATCGACCTCGAACGGCCCCTCGGGCCCGACGCCGATGACGGCACGGGTCGTGCGGCCCCACTCCCGGGCGAGGGCCGCGGGGTCCAGCGGCGACAGCGGGGCCAGCAGGTCGAGCAGCCGGACCGACTCCGGCAGCGCCGACGACGGGTCCTCCCGGCTCACGTCCCTGAGCGGGGCGAGCGCCCGGCCGAGCCGGTCGGCCCACGCGGGGGAGACCTGGTCGGCCCGGATGTCGCCGATGGGGTCGAGGCCGCCGCCGTGGAGCCGTACGGTGCCGTCGGCGGCGCACGACAGCACCGTCGCGCACTCCTCGGGCAGCAGCCGCTCGTCGTCGTCGACGGCGATCGTGTAGACGCCGGCCCGGGGGCCCTGCCTGAGCACCTGTGGCATTCCGGGCAGGCCCCGCAGCACCTGTGCGCCGTCCAGCACGACGAGCACGTCGAAGGGGCGCTCGTCGTACGTCGCGAAGGCGGGCTCGGCCGTCTGGCCCCCGCCCTGGCGGCCCAGCTCCTCCCAGCCCGCCGGGCCTCCCGCCAGGCCGCCCCGCAGGACCCCGCCGTACGGCCCGGTCGCGGCCTCGGGGTCGAGCCGCGCGGCGATCAGCGCGGCGAGCTCGGCGACACGGCGGGCGGCCGCCTCGGGGTCGGCGCCGACGAGCGCGACGCAGTCGGCGGCGAGCGAGCCTCCCCGGGAGGCGGCGCCGGGGGCGCAGTGGGGCAGCCAGCGGACCCACCCCCACTGCTCGGCGCTGTCGGAATTGGCGGACAGGACGACGACGGCCAGGTCACGCGGGCTGTGCAGGGCCGCCGCCTGCCCGACGAGCCATCGGGCGCAGCCGAGCGCCACCTGCCTCGGCCCGGTGAGCCCGGCCACGCCGAGCCGCCGCATGACCAGCGCGACCGGGACGTCGTGGCAGGTCGGCGGCGTGGGACGGGGCGCCTCCGGCGGCGTCCCGGTCTCGGGCTCGAATTCCAGGTCGGCCGGCAGGTCGGCCAGCCCCACCCGCAGCCGCAGCGCGTCGCGGTCGTGGACCCGGCGCTCCCACAGCCGCCGCCGGGGGCCGGTCGCGGTGAGCAGCACCTCGGCCGGGTCGGGCGCGCCGTTCCGCCGGGCCGCCTCGTCCTCCTCGACCGCCCGCGCGACCTCCGCCTCGTAGGCCGCCAGCCGCTCGCGGTAGGCCTTGACGGCCTGGCGGTACTTCTTCCTGCCGTGCCTGCGGTCGCTCGCCCACTGCCCGAACATGATCAGCGGCGTCATGCCGGCGATCAGCAGGTAGTACCACTGGTGGAACACCTTCGCCATGACCACCCCGAGGACGGCCGGGAGCAGCGCGGCGAGCAGCTGCAGGCGCATCCCCTCGCCCCGCTTCGGCTCGCTGGGGACCACGATCCGCCGGTGCCGCTCCGGCCGCTGGAGCCTCGGCGGCCGGTTGTAGGCCAGCCCGCCGTCGGGCAGCGCGTCGAGGTGCGCGTCCGGCGGCTCCACAGGGGCGGCGGAGAAGACGGAGCCGCCGCAGGAGAGCATGGCGCGGGCGGGCCACGGCACCGGCTCGGTCACCGGCTCGCCCTCCAGCGCGGCGGCGGGCCCGTCACCGCCGCCGGGCGGCTCCACGGTCACCGAGCCGGGCGCGAGGCGGACCACGGCGGCCACCGGGGGCATCCGCGGGTCCGGCACGGCCACCGCGCACGCGGGGTCGGCCCCCACGGTGTGCGCGCCGAGGCCGAGCCGGTGGACCGACCCCGCGCCGGGGCCGCCGACCACGCGCAGCTCCACCAGGCCGCCCGGTTCCTCGATCATGGTGGCCGCCGCCGCGTGGCCGTCCATCGCGACCAGATCGCCGTCGCGGAGCAGGCCGAAGACGGCGGCGCCCGGGTCGAGCGGCCGCCCGTCCAGCCACAGCTTCGTCTCGGGAGCCCGCGGCCGGCCGCCCGGCCCGCCGTCCGGCCCGCCGTCCAGGTCGTACGGCGCGCGTGCGCGCGGGAGCCGTACGACGTTGGTGGGGCGCGCGGTGGAGCCGTCGAGGGCGGCGCCGAGCGCGGCGGCGAGACCGGCCACCGTGGTGGCCTCGTCGCCCTCGACGAGCACCTCCCGGTGGCCGTGCTCGGTGACCACGGTGAGCGTGATGCGCATGCGCAGGCCCCCATACGGCGGTCGCGTGACGGCCGCCGTGGAGGAGGCCGCCGGTGAACCGGCTGTTTCTCACGATGACCGCCACGATGACGGCCGTCGGGGTGGAGACGTCCTCCTGAGAGCGTTTCATCCCATGGCGCGTCCGTGAAGATCTCCGCCGCGGGGACGCTCCCCGGGGATGGTCCCCGGGCTTCCCGGGGGCACACGCTAGCGACGCGGCCCGCGCGCCCGGCGCCGTTTCCCGGATTCGGTAAAACAGGCGGTCAGAGTGGGATCCCCCGCCGTCCGCGGCCCTGCCGTGTCTTCTCGCCGTGCTCCCGATCAAGATCAATGTGAATGGTGTGACAAATGTGGATGGAGTTAATACCACTTATCACGAAATTCGGGAACCGCAAAGGCATCTGGTCATATCGCGATAGATCCACTGCCGTTGACAGGCGTATTGCTAACGGATAAGCATGGGTCGCCCCTTCAGGTCACTAACGACGGCGAAAGCTGCCCATAATGTGATGAATTCGGAGCAAAGCGCAAGACCGTAAACACATTCGAGCGGCCCGAAACAATGGGCGCGACGTCCCTGGGAGCCCCCCACCCATGAGGATCAGCGAGAAGCCGTCGCAAGACGGCCGCGTGCCGGCGAGCGAGCGGCCTGGGCTGTCCGGCCCCGCCTCGCGGAAGCTTCCCGTGCCGCCGCGCGAGCGCAAGCCCGCTCTCGCGGCGCTCGCCGTCCTGCTCATCCTGGGCGGCTCGCTCGCCACCACCCTGCTCGTCATGCGCAGCGGCGACCGGGTCTCCGCCGTCCGGATCGTCCAGCAGGTGGGCGAGGGGCAGGCCGTCCCCGTGAGCGCGCTTGAGGAGGTCCAGATCGCCGACACGGGGATCGACTACGTCCCCTGGCGGTTCAGCGACCGGGTCGCCGGGACGTACGCGGTGGTGCCCCTGCTGCCCGGCACGATCCTCACCGAGCGGATGGTCACCTCCGACTCCGGTCAGGTCGGGGCGGGCAAGGCGAGGGTGGGGCTCGCGCTCAAGGCCGGGCAGGTGCCGGACGGGCTCCGTATGGGCGACATCGTGCAGGTCATCTACGTGCCCGCGACGGGCAAGGGGTCGAGCGCCCAGCAGCAGCGGGTGCTGGCGTCGGCCGCCCGGGTCGAGAGCGTCGGCCTGCCGGGCAGGACGGGCAGCGGCCAGGTCACGATCCTCGCCGACACCTCCATCGCGCCCACCATCGCCCTGTACGCCTCCAGCGGGGAGGTCGCCCTCATCGAGCTTCCCGGGGTCAAGTGACGTGGCCCTCATCGTCCTCGCCGCCGACAAGGGCGCGCCCGGCGTCACCACCGCCGCGACGGCTCTCGGAGCCGTGTGGCCCCGTCCGGTGCTGCTGGCCGAGTGCGACCCCGCCGGAGGCGACCTGGCGTACCGGCTGCCCGGCGCGGACGGCGGGGTCCTCAACCCCGGTCGCGGCCTGCTCAGCCTGGGCGCGGTGGCACGTCGCGGGCTCCACTCGGAGCAGGTCTACGAGCACGCGCAGAAGCTCGTCGGCGGCCTCGACGTGCTGGCCGGCCTGACCAGCGGCGAGCAGGCGGCGGGCCTGACCTGGCTGTGGGGCCCTCTCGGCCGGGCGCTGGCCGCGCTGCCGCACGCCGACGTGCTCGCCGACTGCGGACGTCTCGGCCTGCACCCGCAGATCAACGACCTGATCGCCGAGGCCGACCAGGTCGTGCTGTTCACCCGGGCCAGCCTGGACCACGTCGCCCATCTCCGGGAGCGGCTGACGCTCCTCAACCGGCCCGCCGGCGTCGTGGTGATCGCCGACCCCCGGTCGTACCGCGCCTCGCTGGACGAGGTCCGGCGCATCGTCTCCGGCTGGGACGTCGCGTTCGTCGGCGGCCTCGCGTACGACCCGAAGGGCGCCGAGCTGCTGCGCGGCCAGTGGGGCGGGCGGCTCGACCGCAGCATGCTGATCCGTACGGCGAGGGAGCTGGCGGTGCGCCTCGCCACCCACGTCGCCACTCCGGACCAGGCGCCCGGCCGGCGGCAGGAGCCGTCGAGCGGGGTGACGCGGTGAGCTCCCCGGCGCGGCCGATCGACCACGGGCTGGTGAAGCGGTTCCGGCAGGAGGTCGGCGACCGGCTGGCCCATCAGCGGCGGCTGGACCAGGCCAGTGGTGTGCCGGCGATGACGGGGGAGGACGAGCGGCAGTTCGCCCGCGCCCTGATCGCCCAGGTCCTGGAGGAGTACGCCCGGGGGGAGATCGGCGTCGGGCGGACGCCGCCGAGCGTCGAGGAGGAGGAGGCCCTGGCGGCGGGCATCCACGCCGCGCTGTTCGGCGTCGGCCGTCTCCAGCCGCTGCTCGACGACACCGAGGTCGAGAACATCGACATCAACGGCTGCGACCGGGTCTTCGTCAGCTACGCCGACGGCCAGGAGCTCATGCACGATCCCGTGGCCGAGTCCGACGAGGAGCTGATCGAGCTCATCCAGATCCTCGCGGCGTACTCGGGGTTGTCGTCGCGGCCGTTCGACACCGCCAACCCCCAGCTCGACCTGCGCCTGCCCGACGGCTCCCGGCTGTCGGCCGTCATGGACGTCACCATCCGGCCGGCGGTCTCCATCCGGCGGGCCCGCCTGGGGAAGGTGTTCCTCACCGACCTCATCGGCAACGGCACGCTGACGCCGGAGGTGGGGCGGTTCCTGTCGGCGGCGGTGGCGGCGCGGAAGAACATCATGATCGCGGGGTCGACCAACGCGGGCAAGACGACGCTGCTGCGGGCGCTGGCCAACGAGATCCCGCCGAACGAGCGTCTGATCACGGTGGAGCGCGCGCTGGAGCTGGGGCTTGACCAGTTCCCCGAGCTGCACCCCAACGTGGTCGCCTTCGAACAGCGCCTGCCGAACTCCGAGGGCCAGGGCGAGATCACGATGGCCGAGCTGGTGCGCCGGTCGCTGCGGATGAACCCCTCCCGCGTCATCGTCGGCGAGGTCCTCGGCGACGAGATCGTCACCATGCTGAACGCGATGACCCAGGGCAACGACGGATCCCTGTCGACCATCCACGCCAACTCCAGCATGGAGGTCTTCAACCGCATCGCCACCTACGCCCTCCAAGCCGAAGAACGCCTCCCCATCGAGGCCACGCACATGCTCATCGCCGGCGCCATCGACTTCGTCGTCTTCATCGAGAAGCGCAACGACTACCACCGCGGCGGCACCCTGCGCCGCTTCGTGTCCAGCGTGCGGGAGGTGACCGGCGTCGACGGCCGGGTGCTGTCGTCGGAGGTCTTCACCCTCGCCGGGGAGCGGGTCGTCCCGCACGCCCCGGTCTCCTGTGCCGAGGAGCTCGCCGCGTACGGCTATGACCCGTCGCAGGGAGCGTGGCGATGAGCGCCCGCGGCCCGGTCCGTCCGGCTCGAAGGAGGCCATGATGCCGCTGCTGCCGCCGGGAGTGTTCGATCCGGCCGTCCTGCTGTCGGGGGCGGTGGCCGGCGGCGGGCTGTTCCTCCTCGCCCTGTCCCTGTACGGCATGCGCCCCCGGCCCGCCGGACCCGACGGCAAGGCAAGGCGGCTGCGGCTGCTGCGCACGCTGTCCACCAGGACGGCGATCGCCGCCGTCACCGGCGTGGTCGTGCTCGTGGTCACCGGATGGCCCGTCATCGCGGCGGGGGCCGTCCTGCTCGTCCTGGCATGGCGCGGGCTGACCGGCGGGGCGGCGGAGGAGCGGGCGGCGATGCGGCGGCTGGAGGGGCTGGCCGCCTGGACGGAGTCCCTCCGCGACACGATCGCCGGCGCCGCCGGCCTGGAGCAGGCCATCCCCTCGTCGATCCGGGCCGCCGCCCCGATGCTCCAGCCCCACCTGCGCGCGCTCGTCGACCGGCTGCACACCCGGATGCCGCTGGCCGACGCGCTGCGGATGTTCGCCGACGAGCTCGACGACCCGTCGGCCGACCTCGTGGTGGCCGCGCTGATCCTGAACTCGCGGCTGCGCGGCCCCGGGCTGCGGGACGTGCTGTCCGCCCTGGCCGTGTCGGCCCGCGAGGAGCTCGACATGCGGCGGCGGGTCGAGGCCGAGCGCAGGTCGACCCGCAAGAGCGTGCAGATCGTGGTCGGCACGGCACTGGCGTTCGCGGCCGCGCTGGTCGTCTTCAACAGGTCCTACGTCGAGGAGTACGACTCGCTGCTCGGCCAGGCCGTCCTCGTCGTGGTGGCGGGCCTGTTCGGCGCCGGGTTCGCCTGGATGCGGCGGCTGGCCCGCTTCGACAAGCCCGCCCGGATCCTCGCGCCGTACCACCGCCCGGCTCCGCCCGCCCCGGTGGTGCCGGCCCAGGCGCGAAGGGGAGGTGAGCTCCTCGGTGACCAGGTGTGATTCCACGGCCGGTGCGAGAAGGGAGGCGCGATGATCGAGACCGTGCTCGCGGGCGGTGTGCTCGGGCTGGGGCTGTTCCTGCTGCTACGGGCGTTGTTCCCGCCGAGGCCGGGGCTGCTCGCCAGACTCGCCGCGCTCGACCTGGCCCGGCACGGGACGCGGACGCGACGGGCGCCGCTGATCGCGGAGGAGGAGCAGGTCAGCCCGTTCCGGCGCGGCCTGGGGGAGCGGGTCGCCCGCTTCTACGCCTCGCGCGGCTGGGAGGCCCGCTCCATCCGGGCCGACCTGGCGCTGCTGGGCAAGTCCTTCGAAGGCTTCCTCGCGACGAAGGTGCTGCTCGCGGTCTGCGGCCTGCTCGCCTTCCCGATCCTCGTCGGCTGGCTCGCCGTGATGGGGTGGGGCGTCTCGGTGCAGGTGCCGTTCTGGTCCGCCCTCGTGGCCTGCCTGGTCTTCTTCCTCCTGCCGGACGTGCAGATCCGCCGCGACGCGGCCGTACGCCGGCGTGACTTCCGGCACGCGGTGGGGGCCTTCCTCGACCTGGTGTCCATGAACCTCGCCGGCGGCCGGGGCGTCCCCGAGGCGCTGATGATGGCTGTCTCGGTCGGCAGCCCGTCGGCGTCCGCGTCGGCGTCCGCAGCCGCGGCCGCGTCCACCACCGGTCCTCTCACGGGGGGCACCGCCACGCAGGCGAACGGCGCAGGCCCCGCTCCCGGGTCCAACTGGGCGATGGAGCGGATCCGCGAGGCGCTCGCCAACGCCCGGATCGTCGGCATCACCCCCTGGCAGGCCCTCGGCCAGCTCGGAGACGAGATCAACGTCGACGAGCTGCGCGACCTGTCGGCCGCCCTGGGTCTCGTCGCCGACGACGGCGCCAAGGTCCGCGCGTCGCTCACCGCCCGTGCCGCCACCCTGCGACGCCGCGAGCTCGCCGAGGTCGAAGGCAAGGCGGGGGAGCGGTCCCAGTCGATGCTGGTCGCCCAGCTCCTGCTCTGCGCCGGCTTCGTGATCTTCCTCAGTTTTCCGGCAGCCATGAAGATGTTGGGGTCCTGATGCTCTGGTTCCATTACCTGGTGGCCGTGCTCCACGTGCGGATCGACCGGGCCCGCAACGCTCCGACCCGAGGGGCCTCGGCCGTCGAGTGGGTGATCATCACGGCCATCATCGCCGGAGTCGCCCTCGGCCTCGCCACCCTCATCAAGACGCTCGTCACCCAGAAGGAAGGCGAGATCACCAGCAACTTCGGCGGCGGCGGTGGCGGTGCCGGCGGCCCTGCCGGCACCGGCGACGGCAGCAAGAATTGAGCGCTCTCCACGCGGCGCCCGGCCGGCGCGGCCGTGCCGGGCCGGGCCGTCGTGCCCGCCTCGGCGGGCGAGGTCACCGGCGCGCGCAGGGCCGCCGGGGCCGGCGGGGTCACCCGCGCGAGCGGGGCGCGACGGTGATCGAGCTCGCCATGCTCATGCCGATCATCTTGGCCGTCGTGCTGCTGGTCGTACAGGTGACGCTGTGGTTCCACGGCCGCCAGGTGGCCGACGCCGCCGCGAGGGAGGGGGCGCGGATCGCCCGCGCGGCGGGCGCCGACGGGGACGGCTGGCAGGACGCGGCGGAGCAGAAGGCCCTCCAGATCGTCCAGGCCGTGGGCCCCGAGCTGCTCAAGAACGCCCAGGCGAAGTCATGGGAGCAGGGCGACCAGCGGGGTGTCGACGTCACCGGCAGCGCCGTGCAGGTCGTGCCGCTGCTGCCCGAGATGACGTTCACGATCACCGCGCACTTCGGCGGCCCGATCGAGTGCTTCCGCCCCGACGACGGCTCGGAGGGCTGCCAATGAGCCCCCCGCTACGGGCCGACGGGGGTTCCATGACGGTGGAGACGGTCATGCTGGCCCCGGTGTTCCTGCTCTTCCTCATGTTCCTCGTGGCCGCCGGCCGGGTCGTGGAGGCCCAGGGAGAGGTCAACGGCGCCGCCAGGGACGCGGCGCGCGCGGCGTCGGTGCAGCGCACCCTGTCCGCCGCCGAAGCCGCCGCCGCCGACACCGCCGAGTCCTCCCTGTCGGGTGAGTGCTCTCCCCAGGTCGGCACCTCGGGCACGGACTGGAAGGAAGGCGGCATCGTCAAGATCACCGTGACCTGCGAGCTCAACCTGGACTTCCTCGGCTTCGGCGCCGTCAAGCAGATGGCGGGCAGCGCGGTGGTGCCGCTGGAGCAGTTCAGGAGGGTCCAGTGACCCGTTCCCGGATCCGCGACGTCCGCCCCTCCGGGCCGCCCCGCCCGCCCGCGGCGGAGCGGGGATCGATGTCCGTCTTCGTCGTCATCTTCTCTGTCACGGTGTTCCTGCTGGCCGGGCTGCTGGTCGACGGAGGGGCGGCCATGAACGCCAGGCTCAAGGCCGCCGACATCGCCGAGCAGGCCGCCCGCGCCGCCGCCGACCAGATCGACACGGAGAGATTGAGGTCCACCGGGGAGGTGCGGCTGCAGGCGGGGAACGCCGTCTGCGGCAGGGCCGAGGAGATCGTGGCGGCCCACGACGTCGACGGCGTACGGATGACCGACTGCGCCCCGGGTGACGCCGGCGCGGACGTGACGGTGGGGGTGTCGGTCCACTGGGACGCCCTCTTCCTGTCGGTGCTCGGCTTCAGCGGCTCCGACATGAAGGCGGCGGCCACCGCCGCCCCGGACCCGGGGGCCGCCGCGTGAATCGGACGCTCACCCCGCACAGTCCCGGATCCGAGTGCCGCGTTCAATCGATGCCCATGTCCCGCCGCCTCCCGTCGCCATGCCGAACGTCTCGGATCGCTGGCGGGCCGGTGCGTACGCGAGGACGCTGGGGGAGTCCCGCAACCAGGCCCACGGCCTCGGAGAGGGGTGAGGCATGACGCGCGAACCCACGCCACCCGGCTCCCGGCCGCCGGACGGCCGGGACCACCCTCCGGCGGGCGGCGGCTGGCCCCGGCCCGCCGTGCCGCAGGCGCGTCCACGGGGAGGAGCCACACCGCCCCCGTCAGGCTCATCGCGGTCAGGCACGCCGTCCCCGCCAGGCTCGCCTACGGCAGGCTCTTCACGGTCCGGACTGATGTCCTCGTCGGGCCCGTCCAGGTCAGGCTCGGCGTGGCCAGGAGGGTCGTCGGGCTCGTCCAGCTCGCCGGGCTCGCCGGGCTCGTCTGGATCGGGCCCGCCGCGTCCCGGCCCGCCGCGGCCGCCCGAGCAGTGGCGGGAGCGCACGCCCGTCCGCGTGCCGCCCAGGCGCACGGCCGGGGACGTCCTCGCGGGCATCGCGGCCCTGCTCGCCCTGATCGGGCTCGTGGGCGGCGTGCCGTACGCGCTGATCCGGCTGGCCGGGCCTCCGATCTCCAGCCCGCTGCTCGATCCTGACCTGTTCACGAGCCGGGTGGGCCCCGAGACGATCATCGCGATCCTCGTGCTGCTGGTCTGGCTGGCCTGGCTGCAGCTGTTCCTGTGCGTGGTGGTCGAGGTCTACGCCGGTCTACGGCATGTCGGCATGCCGGCCCGGGTCCCGTTGTCGGGTGGCACCCAGGCCCTGGCGAATCGGCTGGTGTCGGCGGTGCTGCTGCTGTTCACGGCGACCGCTGTGGCCGTGCCTATCGCCCGTGCGGGTCTGCCGGCCCCGATCCGGCCTCAGGTGGCCGCGCTGTCGGCGCCCGTGGAGACCGAGGCCGAGCGGCCGGCCCTGCACGCCCGGGAGGTCAAGAAGGTCTACGTCGTCCAGCCGCCGCACGGGCGCCATCACGAGAGCTTGTGGGAGATCGCGGACAAATGCCTGGGTGACGGCCGCCGCTACCACGAGATCTACCGGCTGAACCAGCACAAGGAGCAGCCGGACGGCAGCCGCCTGCACATGGCCGATCTCATCCGGCCCGGCTGGGTGCTGGACATGCCGGACGACGCCAGGAACGTGCACGTCGTCCCCGTCGAGGAGGACCGGCCCGCGGTGTCGCAGGAGCACCGGGGCAAGCCCGCCGAGCTCGACGGCGGGACCCACTACGGCTCCGGGGCAGAGGCGCCCGGCGCCGCCGAATCCCGCACCGGTTCCAGCAGCGGCGCCGGTTCTGGCACCGGTTCCGGTTCTAGCGCCGGGGGGCGCGGTGATGCCACCCCGGACGCGCACGAGGGTGACCTCACCCGGCCGGACCACGCGCGGCCCACTCCGGGCACCGCCACGCCGGGGAACCCCAAGCCGGACGAGGGAGGCGCCGCGCTGCCGCACGCGAGCGGCACACGTCACCCCGGCACGCCCGCCACGCCGGGCATCGTCCTCCCGCCGCCTGCGATGCCCGAGCACACCGGGACGGCCCGGCCCGCCCCGCCCGCGACCGGCAGGCCGGGGGCGCATCCGAGCGCCCCACCCACGACGCGCCCAGCGCACCCCGCCACCGCACACCCCGCCACCGCACACCCCGCCACCGCACACCCCGGGACCGCGCACTCCGGGACTGCGAACCCGGCGACCAGGACCCCGGCGACCACGACCCCGGCCGAGCCGCCCGCCGCCGGGCGGCCGGGATCGGGGCCGGGGCTGGGACCTGAGGCCGGCACCGACCGGGCCCCGGGCATGGACATGGTCGACTACCTGGCCGCCACGACGCTCGCGTCGGCCGGGCTGCTCGCCGTACTGGGGCGCAGGCGCAGGGAACAACTGTGGCGGCGCGCGTTCGGGCGGCGCGTCGTGCGCCCGCGAGGCGACGCGGCCGACGCCGAGGTGGCGATCCGGCTGGGAGCCGACGCCCCCGGCAGCCGGATGCTCGACATCGGCCTGCGCCTGCTGGGCAGGTTGCTGGCCGACCGCGGCAGGCGCCTTCCGACGGTCTTCGCCGTCCACCTGTCCAGCCGCGGCCTCGACCTGTGGGTCCACCCCTCCGACGAGGACGTGCCCGAGCCGTGGGAGGCCTGCGACGGCGGCCAGGTGTGGCGGCTGCCCGCGCATGAGGGCCGCCGGATCGACGAGCACGTGCTCGCCGGGACACCCGCGCCGTACCCGGGGCTGGTCTCGCTGGGCACCGGCGAGGGCGGCCGGGTGCTGGTCGACCTGGAGGCCGCGCACGGGGTCATCGCCATGACCGGCGCGCACACGGTCGCGGCCCTGTCGGCGCTCGCGGTCGAGCTGGCCACCAACCGCTGGTCCGACCACATGCGGATCACGCTCGTCGGGTTCGGCGAGGAGCTCGCGCTGATCGCCCCCGAGCGGATCACGACGGCGGGAAGCATGGCGGAGGTGCTGCCCGAGTTCGAGGAGCGCGCCCGGCACACCGGCGACGTCCTCACCGGGCGGATCCACGGCCGGGTGGCCGACCCGGCGTGGACGCCCCACTACCTGCTGTCGGCCCTGCGTCCCGATGAGGACGAGGCCCGGCGGCTGGCGCTGCTCGGCAAGGGGAGGAGGACGGCGAGCGGGTTCGTCGTGGCGGGAGACGTGCCCCACGCCACGTGGACCTGGGAGATCACGGAGGACGGCCGGGCCAGGATCGACGCGCTCGGCTTCGACGTACGGGCTCACCTGCTGCCGCGCAGGCACTACGACGCGGTGGTCACCCTGTTCCGTACGGCGCAGCGCACCGAGGGCGAGCCGCTCGCCGGCTCCGGCGGCCCACTTCGCGCCGGACCCGGTACGGCTCCCGCCGAGCGGCTGCCGGACGAGCCGCCCTCGATCGAGGTGCGCATCCTCGGCCCGATCGAGATCAGCCCGGTGAACCCGCTTGAGGAGGGCAGGGCCGCGATCGCACACGAGCTGGTCGTCTACCTGGCCACCCACCCGGCGGGCGTCCACCCGGTGGTCCTCGGCGGCGTTCTGTGGCCGCGCGGCGTGCAGCCGGCGGTCCGCGACGCCACCATCGCCCGCGTGGCCGAATGGCTCGGCACCGACTCCGAGGGGCGCCCGCACATCTCCCCCGACGGCTCGGGCCGCCTGCGGCTGGGCCCGGAGGTGCGCACCGACTGGCGGCTCTTCCAGGACCTGGTGCGCCGGGCCGGCGAGTGCGCCGACGCGGCACGGCCCGGGGAGGTCGAGGCGGGGCTGCTGGAGCAGGCGCTCGGGCTGGTGCGCGGGCCGCTGCTGAACGGCAGGCCGGGCAACCGGTACGCCTGGCTGGCCGCCGACTCCCTGGAGTACGACGTGACGGCCTGGGTGGCGGACGCGGCCCACGCCCTGTGCGAGATCCGGCTGGCGCAGGACGACCCGCACGCCGCGGTGGCGGCGGCCAGAGCGGGGCTGCTGCTGGCCGCCGACGACGAAGGGCTCTGGCGCGACCTGCTGCGCGCCGCCCACGCCACCGGCGACCCGGCCCGCCTCCGCGCGGTCGTGGACGGCCTGCACCGCAGGGCCGCCTCCCATCCGTACGGAGGCGGCATGGCACCAGAGACCGAGGCGCTCATCGACGAGCTGCTGCCGGACTGGCGCGGCGGCGCCGCCCACGACCTCAGAACCCCCCGTCTCGCATGACCGGAGCCTGGATGCGTGCCCACAGCGCCGCCGACCACAGTGCCGCCGACCGCCGTGCGGCCTACCACCGCGCGGTCGAATCATGCCGATCCGTGCATACCGGTGGATCCCGGCGGGTGACGCTCGCTACCGTCGTCCGCGCGGGGGATCGGGTCCTTCGAAGGGCACTGCCGATGCGCTCGACCGCCGTCGCCGCCGCCGTCTCGGCGTGCGCCCTGCTCGCCGCCGGCTGCTCCGTGCCGGGCGAGGAGCGGGGATTCACTCCGGCGGGCGTGGTGGCCGGTCAGCGGTCCGGGGGCTCGCAGCCCGCACCGGCCCCGTCAGTCGAGACCGTCGCCGTCGCCCCCGGGCTCACGGTCCAGATCGAATGGCCGGAGGCCCTCGAACCGGCGCACACCGCCATGGTCAAGGCGCTCACCGGGACCTACACCGCTCAGTGGCGTGCGGTCGGCTCCCTCGGTGAGGACGAGTCGTACCTCGGCGCCGTCGAGGATGCGGCGAGCCGGGACGCCTACACCTGGGTGCACGGCTTCGTCTCGGAGAAGTTGTCCGCCCGCGGCGTGGCGAAGATCTACGGGCTGCGGGTGGCCTCGGTCAGCGGCCGGGGCGCGGAGGTGGACGCCTGCGTCGAGGAGTCGGGCGTGCGGGTCACCGACAAGAACGGCGACCCGATCGCCGAGCAACCCCTGTGGACCAAGCCCCCGCGATCCACCTACCTCCAGGTCGCGGCGGTGCGGAAGGGCGACGACGGCGCCTGGCGCGTCAAGCTGTTCCAGCACGCCGCCTATCCCGACGAGCGCGCGAAGGAGTGCGTCCGATGAGCGTCAGAGCCAAACTGGTGCCCCTGCTGGCGGGTGGCCTGCTCACCGTGGCGGCGGCCCCCGGCCCCGGAGGGCCGCAGGGGGAGGGCTTTCAGCACGGGCGGACCGTGGGCGTGCGGCTGCAGAACAGCAACATCGTCGTCAAGGGCTCCGGCCTGGGCGCGCGGAGCGACGGCTACCGGGTGAAGCGCCCCTGCTGGTACGAGCCCGGCAAGACAGCCGAGGAGATGCTCCAGGATCAGGAGGCGGTGCGCACCTGGTGGTTCCACACGAATCCGGGCGCCACCGAGGAGAAGTTCCAGGAGTTCCTCAAGCAGTTCAAGGACAAGGTCGGCCAACCCGGCCGGTGGTGGAGCCCCGCCTACAACGCCGCCGATCCGAACGGCATGTCGTGCTGGACGGGCCTGGAGGGGGCGGTCTGGGTGCCGCCGGGGCAGACGCCGCCCGCCGGCATCACCATGCAGGAGCTCATGGACATCGCGCGGGCGGCGCTGACCGTGCCCAAGCCGGTGATCAAGCTGAGCCCCGACGCGAAGAGCTACGTGAACCTGGACACGTGGGTCTGGCTCGACGGGGCCGGCCCGACGACCCGCTCGGTCACCGCCACGCTGCCCGGCGTCATGTCGGCCACGGTCACGGCCACGCTCAAGGGCATCACGATCAAGTCGGGGACGACCCCCGAGCGGGCCGAGGTGCACGACGACTGCGGCGCGACCGGCCGCCCGTACACCGAAGGAGGCACCTTCACCTGCGGCGTCCGCTACCTGCGGGCGTCGATCGACCAGCCGCGCAAGGTCTACACGCTGACCGTCACCACCAACTGGCCCGTCACGGGCGAGGGCAACGGCGCGGGCGCCGGGCCGGTCACGCCGTTCATCTACGCGCCCGTCGGCGGCTTCCAGCCCGTCCAGGTGACGGCCACCCGTGACGTCCCCGTCGGCGAGGTCCAGAGCATCGTGAAGCCCTGAGCCCTTCCCTCAGGAGGCGGCAGCTTCAGGAGGCGGCGGCTTCGTGGGCGAGCAGCCACTGCTTGACCGGGCGGCCGTAGTAGTAGCCGCCGTGCCCGCCGCTCGCGGGCAGGACCCGGTGGCACGGCACGAACGGGGCGATGAGGTTCTGCGCGCAGGCCGATCCCGCCGCCCGCGCCGCCGTTTTCGGCAGCCCGGCCCGCTCGGCGAGCTCGCCGTACGACACGGTGGTGCCGGCGGGGACGCTCCGCAGGGCGGCGTACAACCGCTGCCGGGTGGGCGTTCCGGGCTGTTCGGCCGCGACCCGGTCGAGCGCGTCGATCTTCCCGTCGAGATACTCCCGTACGGCCTGGGCGGTGTCGCCGAGGTCGCCCTCCTGTAGCGGGAGAGCCCGCAGCGGCTCGGGGAGCCGCAGGAACATCTCCCGCGGGTCGGGGGTGAAGCCCGCCGACACGAGGACGCCGTCCCGGGCGAGGATGCTGAGGGGCCCGACCGGGGTGGGCAGGATCTGGGTGATGATCATGGCTGTCGCGGCGCGTCGGCCGCTTCCTCCTTCGGGTGATCGGTCAGGGGATCGGCGCTGCTCGCGCCCCACAGGTGGAGGGCGGCGTACGCACGCCAGGGGCGCCACCGCTCGGCCTCCTCGGGGGCGATGCCGAGCCTCGCCATCGTCTTCTTCAGCACAAGGTCGTCGCCGGGCCACGCGTCCGGGTCGCGCAGCGAGCGGAGGGCGACGTAGCTCGCGGTCCACGGCCCGATGCCGGGGATCCGCAGCAGCTTGGCGACGGCCTCCGCCGGGTCCTCGGCGCCGTCGAGGTCGATCTCCCCGGCCGCCACCGCCTCGGCGAGCGCGGTGAGAGTGGCGACCCGGCGGGTGGTCAGCCCCAGGCCGGTGAGGTCGGCCGCGGCCAGCATCCCGGCCGTGGGGAAGAGCAGCCGCGGCTCGCCGTCCGCGATGCCGGAGAGCGCCCCTTCCGGAGCGTCGGGCTGTGCATCGGCCGAGGCGTCGGGCTGTGCGTCGGGCTGTCCGTCGGCTGGGATGCCGGCCCGGGCGGCGATGCGGCCGAGGATGGTCCGCGCTCCCGCCACCGAGATCTGCTGGCCCACCACGGCCCGCACCGCCATCTCGAACCCGTCGAACGCCCCCGGCACCCGCAGCCCTGGGCTGGCCAGCACCAGCGGCGCCAGAGCGGTCGTGCCGAGGACCGACGCGACGGCCTCCGGATCGGCGTCCAGATCGAGCATCCGGCGGCAGCGCGAGACGATCCGGGCGAGCTGCCGGGTGTCGGTGGTCCGCACCGTGAGCCGGATGTGGTCGTCCGCAGGCACCAGCGTCACCGCCCCGCCGGGGATCGCCCTCGCGTAGCTCAGCACACGGCCCTCGTGGGCCGGGGGCCGCGACCACGTGACGCTCTCGACTCCGGGGACGGCGCGGGCCGCCAGGAAGCGCAGCACCGACTGGGCGTCGTACGGCGTGCGGTAGCCGAGCCGGAGGACCAGCCCCGTCCTGCCGCTGCCGGCCGTCGTGAGCGGCCCGGCGGCCTTGCGGAGATCTCCGGGCGCGAAGCCGTACGACTCCTTCATGGCGGCGTTGAACTGCCGCACGCTGCCGAAGCCTGAGGCGAACGCGACGTCGGTGATCGGCAGGGAGGTCTCGGTGAGCAGTTGTTTGGCGAGCAGGAGCCGCCTGGTGCGGGCGACGGCGAGCGGCCCGGTGCCGAGCTCCGCCACGAACAGGCGGTGCAGGTGGCGCTCGGTCACGTGCAGCCGCCGGGCGAGGCCGGCGACACCCTGCTCGTCGGCCGCTCCGTCGTCGATCAGGCGCAGCGCCCGGCTCACGAGGTCGGCGCGCACGTCCCAGCCCGGGTCGCCGGGGCTGAGCTCCGGCCGGCAGCGGCGGCACGGCCGGAACCCGGCGGCCTCGGCGGCGGCCGCGTGGCGGTAGAAGCGCACGTTGCGGCGCGCGGGCGTGCGGGCGGGGCAGATCGGGCGGCAGTAGATGCCGGTCGAGGTGACGGCCGTGTAGAAGCGCCCGTCGAACCGGGAGTCCCGGGCGGAGACCGCCAGGTAGCACGCGTCGAAGTCGAGCTGTCGTGTCGTCACGTCTACGACGCTATGCGCTGGCCACCGATGCGGACCGGCGGAAATCGGACCCCAGCGTTCACTTGCTGGAGATGCCCACCCCGAGGTCGAACTCGCGGTAGACCCTGGCCCAGAAGCCGTCGCGTAGCCAGACGCGCGCCTCGGGGAAGGGCCGCAGCGAGTGTCCCAGCTCCTTTTCCGCCTCGATCAGCAGCTCGGTGTCGATCACGGTGGGCAGTATCGGGCCGGGCAGCAGATCGCGGATGTTGTCCCTGCCACGAGTCAGTATCCACTTCTGCGCCACGTGCTCGCCGACCTCTTCCACCCGTGGACGGCCCGGCCCCAGCTTGGTGAGCTGGCCGGCCGGCGGCGCCTTGGGCACCGGCTTGACGGTGCGGCCCGCGAAGACCTGGGCGGGCGACGGGGCCGGCGGAACGGGCACGGGCACCGGAGCCCGCGTGAAGAAGGGGCGCAGGAAGTCGGCGCCGATGATCTCGACGGTATCGGACTCCCAAACCAGACGCTCGGCCTGGTTCGTCCCGAACGGCGGCTCGACGCCCCACAGGTGGACCCGGACGCCGTACGCCTGGGCGGCCTCGACGGCGGGCACCATGTCCTCGTCGCCGGCGATCAGCACGGTGTCGCTCACGGCGTGGTGGCGGGCCAGGGCCTCGAGGTCGCTGCGGATCTGGGCGTCCACGCCCTTCTGCTGGCCGCGGGCGTTCAGGTTGCCGAGCCGGACCTTGACCCAGGGAAGCTGGGCGATCACCCGCTGGTCCACTGTCGGCACCCGGTCCCGGGCGGCGTCGTACCAGTAGATGCGCAGCAGCTCGCCGGGGATGCGCTCAAGCGCGTGTTTCTGGAGGGCCTGGATGAGTTCGTCCGCGGATACGCGGTACTCCTTACGCTCCTTGGCCCCTAACAGAACTTCGCCGGCCGCCGCGTAAAGGTAACCCACATCTACAAGGACGGCGTACTTCGCGGCAATGCCATGTGCGCCGAAGTCCGGGATGGCCATGGTGTCCTCCTGGACTCGTCACTAGGTGATCGGCTGACTATATTCCCCCACTTTCTAGATAGTCCCAACTCTTGGACCACTTGACACCCTGTTCCGCTGATGTAATCACTCCGTGGTCACCGGGAGTGTGGGAGGAAGGCGCCACGCCAGGCTCCCGGGCCGTGCGGCAGCTCCCGGCGCAGCCGCCGAGCCGGGTCGCGCCAGCGTTCCTCGCTGGTCACGGGGGCGGGCTGGCCGGCTGTCTCGCTGGAGGAGACGGCCGCGGCCGCCAGCAGCGCGGCGATCTCCTCTGGGCTCGCGTCGCCCCGCAGGATCCTGAGGTACGGCCGGCCGGCGGTCACAGCGGGATGTTTCCGTGCTTCTTGGGCGGCAGCGCGGCCCGTTTGTTGCGCAGGGCCCGCAGGGCGCGGACGATCTGGATCCGGGTGTCCGACGGCCGGATGACCGCGTCCACGTAACCCCTCTCCGCGGCGAGGTAGGGGTTGGCCAGCGTGTCCTCGTACTCGGTGACGAACCGCGCGCGGGCGGCGTCCGGGTCGCCGGCGGCGGCGAGCTCCCGCCGGTAGAGGATGTTGACCGCCCCCTGCGCGCCCATCACCGCGATCTGCGCCGTGGGCCAGGCCAGGTTGACGTCCGCGCCGAGGTGCTTGGACCCCATGACGTCGTACGCCCCGCCGTACGCCTTGCGGGTGATGACGGTCACCAGGGGCACGGTCGCCTCGGCGTAGGCGTACAGGAGCTTGGCGCCCCGGCGGATGATGCCGTTCCACTCCTGGCCGGTGCCGGGCAGGAAGCCGGGCACGTCGACGAAGGTCAGCACCGGGATGTTGAAGGCGTCGCAGGTGCGGACAAACCGGGCGGCCTTCTCGGAGGCGTCGATGTCGAGCGTCCCGGCGAAGCTCATCGGCTGGTTGGCCACCACGCCGACCGAGTGGCCCTCCACCCGGCCGAAGCCGACCACGATGTTGGGCGCGAAGCCCGCGTGGACCTCCAGGAACTCGCCGTCGTCCACGACGTGCCCGATGACCGTCTGCATGTCGTACGGCTGGTTGGCCGAGTCGGGGATCAGCGTGTCGAGCTCGCGATCCTCGTCCGTGGTCTCCAGCTCCACCTCGACCGCGTAGGCGGGAGCGTCGTCCATGTTGTTGGACGGCAGGTAGGACAGCAGCGCCCGGGCGAACTCCAGGCAGTCCTCCTCGTCCGCGGCCTCGTAGTGGGCGACGCCGGACTTCGAGTTGTGCGTGTGGGCCCCGCCCAGCTCCTCGAAGGTCACCTCCTCGCCGGTGACCGTCCTGATGACGTCCGGCCCGGTGATGAACATGTGTGACTTCTCCTGCACCATCAGGACGAAGTCGGTCAGGGCGGGGGAGTAGACGGCGCCGCCGGCGCACGGCCCCATGATCAGCGAGATCTGCGGGATCACGCCGGAGGCGTGCACGTTGCGCTTGAAGATCTCGGCGTACAGGCCCAGGGAGACCACGCCCTCCTGGATGCGCGCCCCGCCGGAGTCGTTGATCCCGACCACCGGGCAGCCGGTCTTCAGCGCGTGGTCCATGACCTTGACGATCTTTTCGCCGAAGACCTCGCCGAGCGAGCCCCCGAAGACGGTGAAGTCCTGGGCGAACACGGCCACGGGCCGGCCGTCCACCGTGCCGTGCCCGGTCACCACCCCGTCGCCGTACGGCCGTTCGCGGTCGAGGCCGAAGCTCGTCGACCGGTGCCTGGCGAGCTCGTCGAACTCGACGAACGAGCCTTCGTCGAGGAAGGCGGCGAGCCGCTCGCGGGCCGTCATCTTGCCCTTGGCGTGCTGCTTCTCCACCGCGCGCTGGGAGCCCGCGTGCGCGGCCTCGCTCAGCCGCCGCTCCAGGTCCGCGATCTTTCCCGCGGTCGTGTGGATGTCCGTCTCGTGGACGCGGTCGGCGCTCACCGGCCGTTCACCGCTTCCCGCTCCGCGCACGCTCCGCGATGGGTCCGCTCCGAACTCATGTCGGACAGGGTAGCCATTCGCGGGCCGACCGGCGCCGGGGGGTGGCCTTCGGGAACCGTGTCCTGAAGTGGAGGAAACCCGGGGCGGGCCCCGTTCGTTCGATCGACGACGACGTCCACGAGGGGAACTCATGGCGGATGCGGTGCGCACCCAGGGGTTGTTCAAACGCTTCGGGCAGCAGGTGGCGGTCGGCGGGATCGACCTCGTCGTGCCCAGCGGCAGCTTCGCCGGGCTGGTCGGCCCCAACGGGGCCGGCAAGACGACGACATTGAGCATGGTCACCGGCCTGCTGCGCCCGGACGGCGGGCTGATCGAGATCGGCGGCCACGACGTCTGGGCCGACCCGGTCGGCGTCAAGGCGCACGTCGGCGTCCTGCCGGAGGGGCTGCGGCTGTTCGAGCGCCTGTCCGGCAGGGAGCTGCTGCTGTACAACGGGCAGCTGCGGGCCATCCCGCTCGACGAGGTCGGACGGCGGGCCGACGAGCTGCTTCGGGTCATGGACCTCGTCGAGGCGCAGGACAAGCTGGTGGTGGACTACTCCACCGGCATGCGCAAGAAGATCGGCCTTGCGGCGGCGCTGCTGCACAACCCGCGCGTGCTCTTCCTCGACGAGCCGTTCGAAGGCGTCGACCCGGTGTCGGCCAACACCCTCGTGGAGGTCCTGCGCCGCTACACCGCCTCCGGCTCCACCGTGATCTTCTCCAGCCACGTGATGGACCTCGTCGAGCGATTGTGCGACTGGGTGTCGGTGATGGACCGCGGCCGCATCGTCGCCCAGGGCCCCCTCGGCTCCGTACGGGGGGACCGCTCGCTCAACGAGGCGTTCCTGGAACTGGTGGGCGCGCACGGGAACGGCGAGGAGGGCCTGTCGTGGCTCGGCTCGCCGGCGTCGTGACCCCGCCGGAGGCGCCGGTCACGGCGGCGCTGTTCGTCCGGCTGAAGCTGCGCCTGATCAGGGGCGGCCTGCGCGGCGACGTCACCAGGCAGGTCGGCTTCGTGTCCACTGTGGTGGTCGCCGCCCTGGCGGGGATCGCGGGCTTCGCGCTGTTCGCCCTGCTGCGGCTCGCTTCTGGCGACGTCGCGCTCAACCTGGGGATCATCGGGTTCGTCGTGTTCACGGCGGCGTGGATCGTGGTGCCGCTGCTCGCCTTCGGGCTGGACGAGACCCTCGACCCGGCCCGGCTGGCCCTCTTCCCGCTCACCACCCGGCAACTCGCGACCGGCCTGCTTGCCGCGTCCGCCGCCGGGCCGTGGCCGCTCGCCTCCCTGGCAGCCATGGCCGGAGCCGTCATCGGCCTGGCCTCCGGGCCGGTGGGCGTCGTGCTCGGCCTGCCGGCCGTGGTGTTGCAGTTCGCCCTGTGCCTGGTCTCCTCGCGGCTGGTCACGACGGCTCTGTCAGGAGTGCTGCGCAGCCGCCGGGGGCGGGACATTCTCGCGGTCGCCGCCGTGGCGGTGCTTCTCGTCTTCCAGCTGCCCAATCTGCTGATCAACCGGGGGCTCCCCGGTGACATGACCGCGCTGCTGTCGTCGATCGGCGGCCTTCTGCGGTGGACGCCTCCGGGCCTGGCCGCGCATGCCATCGCCGACGGGGGGCTCATCGGGGCCGCCGAGCTGATCGTCGTCGCGATGGTCGTCGTGGTGCTCGCCTGGCTGTGGATCACCGCGCTGCGGCGGGCGCTCGTCCGTCCCGACTCCTCCACCCAGGGTGGCGGCTCGGTACGCCGGTCACGCGGGCAGCGGTTCCTGCCTCGCGGGATGCTGGGGGCGGTCGTCGCCAAGGAGCTCAAGTACGCCCGCCGGGAGCCGCGGGGACGGGTCACCTGGTTCAGCGCGATCGCGATCAGCGTGGTGATCATGTTCACCATGGGCGGTCCGGACGTGGCGGGAGGTCTGACGCCCGCCATCGGGCCCGCGTGCCTGGCCGCCGTGATGATGGGACTGCAGGCGTCGAACTCGTTCGGCATCGACGGGCGGTCGCTGTGGATGAACGTGGTGGCGTTCTCCACCGCCCGCGACATGCGGACCGACCTCGCCGGGCGGCATCTGGCGATGTCGATCATCGCGGTGCCCGTGCTGGCCCTGATCTCACTGACCACCGGCCTCGTCCTGGGCCACCCCACCTGGGGCCTCGCCATCGCCCCCGTGGCGTGGGGCGTGTTCGGTGTGACCATCGGTGTCGGCGCGGTGTTCAGCGTGCTCCTGCCGTACACCTACCCCGAGCGGCTGAACGCCTTCACCGGCGCCGCGCCGGGGCAGGGCGGCCAGGCGTTCGTCGCGTCGTTCGGCACGATGACGGTGGCGAGTCTGCTGTCGCTGCCCCTCGTGGTGCCCCTGCTGTTCAACGCCCTCTGGTTGTGCCCGCTCGCCGTGCCGTACGGGCTGCTGGTGGCCTGGGCGGGCCGCCGCCTCGGCGGCTCCATCGGCTTCGCCCGCCTCCCCGACCTCCTCGCCGCCGTCTCCCGCCCCGTCTAAGAACAAAGGGGTGGTGGTTTCGGTGCGGTAGAAGTCGGCCGCGGTGACGGTGGTGGGGACGCCGAGTTCGGCGGCGACCGCGGTGATCGCGGAGGCGCCGACGGCGAGGTCGGCCTGGCCGTCGGCGGTGAAATAGGGTGCGATGAACATCTCGTAGTGGGCTCGGGCTTCGTCCGCGGTGTGTCGGCCGAGGAACGTCTGGATGTGCCGCACCGTGGTGTCGGGTTCGTCATGGATCACCTGCAGGGCGCGCCGGTGGGCTCGTACGACGGCCTGGACGGCGGGGTCGTCCGGGTGGATGTACGTGGGGTCGACGGCCACGCCTACGGTGGGGATCTGGAAGTGGTCGCCGACCCAGGCCAGCACCCGCCAGCCGTGCTCGGCGGCCACCGCTTCCGGTGCCATGGTGCTGCCGACCAGGGCGGCGTCGATCCTGCCGTCGCGCAGCCGGCGCAGGTCCATGCCGTAGTCGCCGGGCGGGCGGACGATGGTGTGGACGTCGCGGTCCGGGTCGAGGCCGGCCCGGCGCAGCACGATCCGGGCGATGCATCCGGGTGCGGTGTGGGGGGCGTGTACCGCCAGCCGTCGGCCGGCCAGGTCGGCCAGGGAGGTCAGGCCGGGGCGGGCGAGGAACCAGAACAGCGGGCGGTGGGTGTTGACATTGAGTGCGACCCAGGGGGTCCCATCGGCGAGCCGGGACAGCAGTGCCCGGGCGAGCCCGATGGTGGCGCCGTGGCGCAGCCGCTCCTCGCCCCAGGAGCAGCCGTCGCGCAGCGCGACGTGGACGCCCTCGTCGGCATAGAAGTCCTGCTGGTCGGCGATATAGGCGGCCAGTTCCTCGTGCAGGCCCCGCCCGACGTAGGCGAGATCGATCGTGTACATGAACGTTCTTCCTTGAGGGGCGGTATGGCCCGTACGCGGAGACGGCGGGGCGTCAGTACATGGACAGCCCGCCGTTGACGGCGGCCGTGGTGCCGGTCATGAAGGCGTTGTCCTCGCCGGCGTAGAAGGCGACCGCTTGGGCGACGTCGCCCGGGTGTGCCAGGCGGCCCAAGGGGGTGGCGGCCACCTGCCGCCGCTTGTGCTCCTCGTCGATCACATGCGCCATGCGGGTGTCCTCCACCGGGCCGGGCTCGACGACGTTGACCGTGATGCCCCACGGGCCCAGTTCCTGGGCGAGGTACCGGGCGAACTGCGCCAGCGCGGCCTTGGCCGTGCCGAGTGCGATCATGCCCTCCCGGGGCTGGCGGCTGAGGCCGGTACCGAGATAGATGATGCGTCCCCAGCCCTGTTCGGTCATGGCGGGCAGCACGGCTTTGGTGACCGCGAACGCCGCACGCATCTCGTCGTCGAGCTTGCCGCCCAGTTCCTCCCACGTCATGTCCTGGAACGACTTGATCGCATACGGCGTGAGCGCGTTGTTCACGAGCACATCGATGCCGCCCCATGCCTCCTGGACTCGCGCGATCATGCTCTCGACCGCCGCCGTCTCGCGCACGTCGGCCCGCACGGCCATGGCCTGGCCGCCCGCGGCCCTGATGACGGCCACGACCTCCTCGGCTTCGGTGACGCTGCGGAGGTAGTTGACCACCACGCGCATCCCTCGTGCGGCCAGAAGGCGCGCGGTGGCCGCACCGATTCCGCTGCCGGCCCCTGTCACCAATGCCACCCTGCCGGTCGCCCCGGTCATAGGCCCACCTCCTGCCGGTCATCGCGCCGCCGGCACCACCGTCCGGAGTCGTTCACCGGTGATGCCGGGCATGCCGAGCGGATTGCCCCGTAGAGCACGGTGGCACGGTCACCCGGCAGATCGGCCGAGGTCCAGTCGAGTTCGCGCGCTGAGCAGCCGCTCCAACGCGCCGGGCGAGTGATCTCTCCCCATATGAGGTCTTTCCCCACGGTATCAAGGCACGCTTTCCCGGCATGTGGGGCCAGGTGATCGAATGCCGTGATCCTGGCTGTCTTGGTCGCTGCGGCACCGCAGCCGCCAGACGCCGCCAGTCCGGTGCGGCCGCACGCGCCGGACGAGGTGGTAGGACCTTCCTGTGGCCGGGTACACGGAGCCTATGGCGGTGTACATCGATGTCGAGCCATTGGACGACCACAGATACCTCGTGCGCATCCGCGAGGATGCCGAGGAAGCCGAGGTCCGGTTCCAGGCCGGCCCGGCCGTGCTCGACGAGTTGGACATCACCGGCGCCGACGAGGCCCAGATCGTGAAGGAGACCGCGGCCTACCTCACCCGCCGGCAGTCGGTGATCGACCTTCCACCGATGATCGACCTCTACGACGTCGCGGCCGCATACGGCGAAGACTATGTCCAGGAACTGAGGCGACGTCTGCGGCCACTGTGAGGCAGCACGCGGGCGCCGACCCGGCAACCGCTACCGCGCGCGGCTACGCCTTCGGCTTCGCCGTCGCCGCCGGTCTTCCGTGCCGTCGCGGGCGGCACGGTCAGCGGAAGGCCTCCATCACGGGCCTCGCCGGAGGCACGACCATGAACGCGGTCCAACTGGTGAGACCGGTCTCGGGCGGATCAGGGGGATTCGCTAGCCTTCCTGCCATGGCCGCCATCGCTCCTGCCGAACGTCACAACGCCGTCGCGGAGATGCCGGACGAGCTCCGCGCCGACGTGCGTCTCCTGGGTGGACTGCTGGGTCAGGTGATCGCCGAGCACGGCGGTCCCGACCTCCTGGCCGACGTCGAGCGGCTCCGCAAAGCCGTGATCGCTGCCCGCCGCCGGGAGACGACGGCGGACGAGGTGGCGGACATGGTGGCGGGCTGGCCGGTGGACCGGGCGGTCGAGATCGCCCGCGCGTTCACCTGCTACTTCCACCTGGCGAACCTCGCGGAGGAGCACTACCGCATCCGCATCCTGCGGCAGCGCGACAAGGACGACGTCCCGCTGCGCGAGTCGCTGGCGGAGGCCGTGGAGCGGCTGCGGGGCGACGACCGGCTTCCTGAGCTGATCGAGGGCCTGGAGTTCCGCCCGGTGCTGACCGCCCATCCGACGGAGGCGCGCAGGCGGGCCGTCGTCACCGCGATCCAGCGGATCAGCGCTCAGCTCGACGCGTACAACATGCCAGGCCGGGGCGCGGCGGAGCGTGAGGAGGCGCACCGGCGGCTGCTGGAGGAGATCGACATCCTGTGGCGGGCGGCGCAGCTGCGGTCCACGAAGCTGGACCCGCTGGACGAGGTGCGCACGGCCATGGCGGCGTTCGACGAGACGCTGTTCCGGACGGTCCCTCAGATCTACCGGTCGTTCGACGCGGCGCTCGCTTCGGGGACCGGCACGCGGCCGCCGATGGCGCGGGCGTTCATCCGCTACGGGAGCTGGATCGGCGGCGACCGCGACGGCAATCCCAACGTCACGGCGAAGGTGACCAGGGAGGCCGTGCAGATCCAGGCCGAGCACGTGCTGATCGCGCTGGAGAACGCGACCACGCGGATCGGCCGTTCGCTGACGCTGGCGGAGCTTTACACCCCCGCGTCGGCCGCGCTGCGGGCGGCGCTGGCCCAGGCGGAGGACGACCATCCGGACCTGGTGTCGGAGATGGCGACCCGGTCCCCGCAGGAGCCGCACCGGCAGTGGCTGCTGTTCGTGGCGACCCGGATCGCGGCGACCCGCCGGCGTGATCTGGATCTGGCCTACCGGGTGCCGTCCGAGCTGCTCGCCGACCTGCGGCTCGCGCAGGAGTCGCTGCGCGACGCCGATGCCGTACGGCAGGCGTTCGGCGAGTTGCAGCATCTGATCTGGCAGGTGGAGACGTTCGGCTTCCACCTGGCCGAGCTGGAGGTGCGCCAGCATTCGGCCGTCCACGCCGCCGCGTTGAAGGAGATCGCCGAGGGCAGGCCGTCCGAGCGGACCGAGGAGGTCCTGGCGACGATCCGGGTGATCGGCTGGATCCAGGAGCGGTTCGGGGTGACCGCCTGCTCCCGGTACGTCGTGTCTTTCACCCGTTCGGCCGACGACGTCGCGGCGGTCTACGAGCTGGCCAGGCACGCCATGGGCGACCGGGCGCCGGTGCTCGACGTGGTGCCGCTGTTCGAGTCGGGCGAGGACCTGGACAACTCCGCCTCCGTGCTGGACGGCATGGTGTCCCTGGAGCCGGTGCGCAGGCGCCTGGAGACGAACGGCCGCCGGATGGAGGTCATGCTCGGCTACTCCGACTCGGCCAAGGAGCTCGGCCCGGCGGCCGCGACGCTGCGCCTGTATGACGCGCAGGCGGCGCTGACCGCGTGGGCGACCGCGAACGACGTGCGGCTGACCCTCTTCCACGGCCGTGGCGGCGCGCTCGGCCGTGGCGGCGGCCCGGCCAACCGGGCGGTGCTGGCGCAGGCTCCGGGGTCGGTCGGCGGGCGGTTCAAGGTTACCGAGCAGGGTGAGGTCATCTTCGCCCGTTACGGGCATTCGGCGATCGCCAAGCGGCACATCGAGCAGGTGACCAACGCCGTGCTGCTCGCCTCCACTTCGGACGTGGGGTCGGAGGCGACGGCGACGGCCGCCCGGTTCCGCGGGGTGGCCGAGCGGGTGGCGGCGGCGTCCGAGCGGGCGTACCGTTCGCTGACCGAGGCTCCGGGCTTCCCCGAGTGGTTCGCGCTGGTCAGCCCGCTGGAGGAGATCGGCTCGCTGCGGCTCGGCTCACGACCGGCCCGGCGCGGCCTCGGCGCACCCCGGTCGCTGGACGACCTGCGGGCCATCCCGTGGGTGTTCGCGTGGGCGCAGACCCGGGTCAACCTGCCCGGATGGTACGGCCTGGGCAGCGGCCTGGCGGCCGTGGCCTCCGAGGACGGCCTCGACTCGCTGCGTGAGGCGTACCAGGACTGGGCGCTGTTCGCGGCGATGCTGGACAACGCGGAGATGTCGCTGGCCAAGACCGACCGGGCCATCGCCGGGCGCTACCTGTCGCTGGGCGGCCGGGAGGACTTCGCGGGCCAGGTCCTCGAGGAGTACGACCTGACGCGGCGCCTGGTGCTGGAGGTGACGGGCCACGGCAGGCTGCTGGAGAACCGGCGGGTGCTGTCGCGCGCCGTCCAGCTGCGCGA
This sequence comes from Microbispora sp. NPDC049125, assembly GCF_040802045.1. Classification (NCBI taxonomy): domain Bacteria; kingdom Bacillati; phylum Actinomycetota; class Actinomycetes; order Streptosporangiales; family Streptosporangiaceae; genus Microbispora; species Microbispora sp. NPDC049125. Next base: position 173,132 of record NZ_JBEZDW010000001.1, read on the forward strand.
CCCGTACGTCGACGCGCTCAGCCACCTTCAGCTCCGCGCGCTGTCGGCGCTGCGGGCAGACCCCGACCTGCCGGAGGAGGAGCGGGAGCGCCTGTCCACCCTGCTCCTGCTGAGTGTGAACGGCGTGGCGGCCGGCCTGCAGAACACGGGCTGACCGGAACACGGCTGACCGGAACACGGGCTGACCAGAGGACGGGCTGACGGCGGGACACCGGGCCGGCGGCCGTCCGCGCTCAGGTGGCGATCCGCTCCTCGCCGGCGTAGATGTTGAAACGCTCCTCGCGCAGGAACCCGACGAGGGTCATGCCGAACTCGCGGGCCACGTCCACCGCGAGCGACGAGGGGGCCGAGACCGCGCAGACCGTCTGGACGCCGGCGGCCATGGCCTTCTGCATGATCTCGTAGCTGGCGCGCCCGCTGACCAGCAGCACGTGATCGTCGAGGGGGAGCCGGCCGCCGAGGAGCGACCAGCCGACGAGCTTGTCGACCGCGTTGTGCCGCCCCACGTCCTCCCTGACCCCGACGAGCGCGCCTTCCGGGGTGAACAGGCCGGCCGCGTGCAGGCCGCCGGTCCTGCCGAACACCCCCTGGGCCCGGCGCAGCAGGGCGGGCAGGCCGTAAAGGACCTTGGGGGAGACGGTCATCGCCGTGCGGGCGGCGGGCGGGCGGCAGCGGTCGCGCAGGGCGCCGAGGCTGGCGGCCCCGCAGACGCCGCAGGCGCTGGACGTCAGGAAGTGCCGTTCCAGCGAGGCGATGTCGGGCATGGCGGGCAGCGCGAGCCGTACGGTGACGGTGTTGTAGCGCGCCTCGGGCTCCAGGTCCTCGTCGGTGCAGTAGCCGATGGCGGCGATGTCGCCGGGCCCGGCGACCCCCTCGCCGTGCAGGAACCCGGCCGCGAGCTCGAAGTCGGCGCCGGGCGTGCGCATGGTGATCGCCACGGTACGGCTCTCGCCTCCGGCCAGCAGCCGGATCTCCAGGGGCTCTTCGGTGGCGAGGTCGTCGCGGCGGTCCCGTACGTCCGAGCCGGACACCTGCCGGACCCGGATCCGGGTGACGGGCCCTGGGCGGTGCGCCGGCCCCCGGCTGCCGTCCGGTTCCATTCCGCTCCCCTTCCCTTCGAGTTCCCTTCGAGGCACTCCAGCTTCGAGGCGTTCCCGCTTCGAGGCACTCCAGCATGGCCGATCACGCGCCGTCCCGTACGGGCGGGGGCCGCCAGGAAAGGGCGCCGGACGGTCGTCGGCGCTCCGAGCCCGATAACCTGGGCATGTGCCCGACTCGCCGTACACCGATCTCGACCGGCCGCCGCTTTCCGAGGCGGCGCTGCGTGGAGCGCTGCTGCGCCCCGGGTCGCTGTGGTCCTCCCTCGACGTCGTCGAGCGGACCGGGTCGACCAACGCCGATCTCGCGAGAGCCGTACGTGAGGGGACGCGTGAGGGCGCGGTGCTGGTCGCCGAGTCGCAGTTCGCCGGGCGCGGGCGGCTGGGCCGGGCGTGGACGGCGCCGTCCCGGTCGGGGCTGACGTTCTCGGTGCTGCTGAAGCCGGATGTGCCCATCGCGCGCCAGGGCTGGCTCTCGCTGCTCGTGGGGCTGGCCGCCGCGTCGGCGGTCCGGCGCGTCGCCGAGGTCGACGTCCGGCTGAAGTGGCCGAACGACCTGCTGGTGGGCGAGCGGAAGCTGGCCGGGATCCTGGCGGAGCGGGTGGACCGGGCCGTGATCATCGGCATGGGCATGAACGTCTCGCTGCGGCCCGGGGAGCTGCCGGTGGACCGGGCGACGTCGCTCGTCATCGAGAACGCCGCCTGCGCCGACCGTGACCCGCTGCTGCGGGCCGTCCTGCGGGAGATCGAGTCCCACTACCGCGACTGGGTCGCGGCGGAGGGCGACGCCGACGCCAGCGGTCTGCGCGCCGCCTATCTCGCCTGGTCGGCCACGGTGGGGCAGGAGGTCAGGGTCGAGCTTCCGGGGGAGCGGGTGCTGACGGGTCTGGCCGTCGGGGTGGACCCGTCCGGTCACCTGCTGGTGCGCTCCCAGGGTGAGGATCACGCGCTGAGCGCGGGTGACGTCGTGCACGTCAGGCGGCCTCCGGAGCAGGCTCCGCCCGGCCTCGGCCGTCCCGGCCTGGCGGACGGCTGACCGGCGGCTCAGCGGGCAACTCGGGGGACAACTGAGCGGGCTGCTGCTCCGGCATGCAAACGCAACGCGAACGTGTCACGATTTGCGCCATGGGTCTCCCGGATCATCACCTGACCGAGGGCGAGCGGGTCGTTCTATCGTTCCATCCGCACTGGAAGCGGCTGATCATGCCGTTCCTCGCCCTCATCGTTGTCGTGGCCGCCGTCGGCGCCGCGTTCTTCCTCCTTCCCGGCGACTACGAGTACGCGGGGTACGCCTGGATCGCCGTGGGCGTGGTCGCGTTCGTCGCGCTCGTGCTGTGGTCGATCATTCCCTTCCTGCGGTGGCGGACGACGTCCTACACCCTGACCTCGCACCGGTTCGCCATCAGCGTCGGCGTACTCAACAAGTCCGAGGACGACATCCCCCTCGCCAAGGTCAACAGCGTCAGCTCCGACCAGAAGTTCATCGAGCGCCTCCTCGGCTGCGGCACCCTGCGGGTGGAGTCGGCCTCCGAGAAGGGCGAGATCGACTACCGGGACATCCCCAAGATCCAGCTCGTCCGCCAGGAACTGTTCCGCCTGGTGGAGGACGCCTCAGATGGGAACATCGACGGCAGATGACCAGGGCGCGGACCACGCGCCGGCCGGGGGGAGGGGGACGTGGACAGATCCGGGCGTCCCGGCGCCGACGACATGCGGAGGCTGATTCTCGGGCCGTCGCCGTCCTACACCCGCCGCCAGGTGGCCGAGGCGGCGGGCGTCCCGCAGGATCTGGCCGCCCGCGTCTGGCGGGCGCTGGGCTTCGCCACGCTGGCCGACGACGTGGTGGCGTTCACCGACGCCGACCTGGCGGCGCTGAACCGGATCCGCGACCTGCTCGACGAAGGGCTCCTCGATGAGCGCACCGTCATCCGGATGGCCCGGGCCCTCGGCCGTACGACCGCGCGGCTGGCGCAGTGGCAGGCCGAGATCATGATCGAGACGCTGCTCGACCCGCAGGGCAGGCCGAGCGACGACGATCTCGCGCGGGCGATGGAGACGGTGACCCGGCTGCTGCCCGACTTCGAGCAGACCCTGCTCCACGTCTGGCGGTCACAGCTCGCGGCGGCCGCCAGCCGTCTCACCGCCCTCGCGGATGCGGGGGACGAGCCGGTGCCGACCCGGCCGGACCTCGCCGTGGGGTTCGCCGACCTGGTGTCGTTCACCAGGGTGTCGCGGGAGCTCGACGAGCTGGCCCTCGCCGACCTGATCGAGAGCTTCGAGTCCCGGGCCTCCGATGTCATCGCGGCCCATGACGGGCGGCTGGTCAAGACCCTCGGCGACGAGGTGCTGTTCACGGCCGCCGACCCGCCCACCGCGGCCGCCATCGCGCTCGACCTGGTCGACGAGCTCAGGCCACGGGGTGAGGGGCCGGACGTGCGCATCGGCCTGGCGTACGGACCGGTCCTGCCCGTCATGGGCGACGTCTTCGGCACCACGGTCAACCTGGCGGCCCGGCTCACCTCGATGGCCCGTCCGGGCACGATCGTCACCGACGACGGGATGGCCGAGGGCCTGGCCGGGGCGGCCGGCACCGACCTGCTGAAGCTCCGCCGCCGGCCCGCCCGCGGGCTCGGCGTCGTCCAGCCGTACGTTCTCCGCAGGGCCGACCCGGCCCGGCGGAGGACTCAGCGAGAAGAGAAAGAGTGAGGTACAGGCATGCCGTACGAAGTGCAGGGCGTGGTGGCGCGGGGCAAGGGCGAGCCGGTGACGCTGGAGACGGTCCTCGTGCCGGATCCGGGGCCGGGGGAGGCGGTCGTCGCCGTGCAGGCCTGCGGGGTCTGCCACACCGACCTCCACTACCGCGAGGGCGGCATCAACGACGACTTCCCGTTCCTGCTCGGCCATGAGGCCGCGGGCGTGGTGGAGGCCGTCGGCGAGGGCGTGACCGGGGTGGAGCCGGGCGACTACGTGATCCTCAACTGGCGCGCGGTGTGCGGCCAGTGCCGGGCCTGCCTGCGCGGCCGCCCGTGGTACTGCTTCAACACCCACAACGCCACCCAGAAGATGACGCTGGCCGACGGCACCGTCCTCAGCCCCGCGCTGGGCATCGGCGCGTTCGCGGCGAAGACGCTGGTCGCCGCCGGGCAGTGCACGAAGGTCGACCCGGCGGCCAAGCCCGCGGTGGCCGGCCTGCTCGGCTGCGGCGTCATGGCGGGCCTCGGGGCGGCGATCAACACCGGCGGGGTCACCCGCGGCGACTCGGTGGCCGTGATCGGCTGCGGCGGCGTGGGCAACGCCGCGGTCCTCGGGTCGCGGCTCGCCGGGGCGCGCAAGATCATCGCGGTGGACGTCGACGACCGCAAGCTCGCCTGGGCGCGCGACTTCGGCGCCACGCACCTGATCAACTCCAGCGACACCGACCCGGTGGAGGCGATCCGCGAGCTGACGGAGGGCAACGGCGCCGACGTGGTGATCGAGGCGGTCGGCCGCCCGGAGACCTACACCCAGGCGTTCTACGCCCGCGACCTCGCCGGGACCGTCGTGCTCGTCGGCGTGCCGACCCCGGAGATGCGGCTCGACCTCCCGCTGCTCGACGTCTTCGGGCGCGGTGGCGCGCTGAAGTCCTCCTGGTACGGCGACTGCCTGCCGAGCCGCGACTTCCCCATGCTGATCGACCTCTACCTGCAGGGCAGGCTCGACCTGGACGGGTTCGTGTCCGAGACCATCGGCGTCGGCGACGTCGAGGAGGCGTTCGCCAAGATGCACCGCGGGGAGGTGCTGCGGTCGGTGGTGGTCTTCTGACGTGGCGGCGAGGTTTGTGAGGCAGCACACATAGGCATACCTAACATTGTGGGTTACCTTAGGTATGCCTAACCTCGCCTACCACTGAGAGGCCCTCCCGCATGTACGTCTGCGTCTGCCGCGCGGTCACCGAGAACGACGTGCACGACTGCATCGCCGCAGGGGCCAAGACCGCCCGCCAGGTGCGGGACGCCACCGGCGCCGGGGGGGACTGCGCGTCATGCGTCCGGAAGATCTGTGCGATGCTGAAACGGTCAGAGGACCTGGTCACCAGCGCATAGAACGAGGAACGCGATGCAGGGGGACAAGGAGATCATCGCGCTGCTCAACGAGCAGCTCACCTCCGAGCTCACCGCCATCAACCAGTACTTCCTGCACGCCAAGATGCAGGCCAACTGGGGATACACGAAGCTCGCGGGCTACACCCGTGCCGAGTCGTTCGACGAGATGAGGCACGCGGAGGAGCTCACCGACCGCATCCTCTTCCTGGAGGGGCTGCCGAACTACCAGAAGCTGGGCACGCTGCACATCGGTCAGACCGTACGCGAGCAGCTCCAGGCAGACCTGGAGCTGGAGCTGGGCGTGGTCAAGCGGCTCCGGCCGGGGGCCGCGCTGATGCGGGAGCGGGGCGACATCACCTCCGCCGCGCTCTTCGAGCGGATCCTGGCGGACGAGGAGCACCACATCGACTATCTGGAGACCGAGCTCGGGCTGCTCGACAGCCTGGGCGAGCAGCTCTACCTCCAGCGCTACGCCGAGCCTCCGTCGCCCTCCTGAGACGCCCTCCTGAGACGCCCTCCTGAGGCGCTCCCGAGGGGGTCCCGAGAGCCATGAGAACGCCTGCCGGATTCTTCCGGCAGGCGTTTCTTCTGTTTTGCAGTACTAAGCCCTCGAAGGTCTAAATGGCGGAGGAATAGGGAGAACATCAGGGCCCTTGCGTGTTGACTATCCCGGATTTATCAGTGTTTGCCCAGGTCATTTAATGAGTCAACGACAAGTCAAACTGCGCGCTGTAGCCGGGAAACGATCGCTTAAGGTCCTACGATCGCATCCATGACCTGCGTACTTCTCGCCGAGGATGACACCTCGATATCAGAGCCGCTGGCGCGTGCCTTGCGCCGGGAGGGCTACCAGGTGGAGGTGAGCCCGGATGGCCCGCAGGCCCTGGAGAGGGCCCTGTCGGGGGGCGTCGACCTGATAGTTCTCGACCTCGGCCTTCCGGAAATGGACGGGCTGGAGGTCGCTCGCCGCATCAGAGCGGAAGGGCACGGGACTCCGGTCCTGATCCTCACCGCCCGTGTCGACGAAGTCGACACCGTCGTCGGGCTCGACGCCGGGGCCGACGACTATGTGACCAAGCCGTTCCGCCTCGCAGAGCTGCTCGCCCGTGTGCGGGCACTGCTGCGGCGCGGGACGTCCGAGACCCCGGTGGTGCAGGGCGTCCGTATCGACGCCGATTCGCGCCGGGCATGGATGGGGGACAAGGAGCTGCACCTCACCACGAAGGAGTTCGACCTGCTGCGCGTGCTCGTACGAGACGCCGGCAAGGTCGTCACCCGCGAGCAGATCATGCGCGAGGTGTGGGACACCAACTGGTGGGGATCCACGAAGACACTCGACATGCACATCTCATGGCTGCGCCGCAAGCTGGGGGACGACGCGGCCAAACCGCGCTACATCACGACCGTCCGAGGGGTCGGCTTCCGTTTCGAGCGCGAGTAGGCCACCGTGAGGTGGCCGTCGGGGAGGAGCTAGCACGTGCGCCGGCGCCTGCTTTCCTCCATGTTGCTCGTCGCTGTCATCGCCGTCCTGTTGTTAGGCGTGCCCCTGGGCGTAGTCGTCGTCCGGCTCATCAACGACGAGGCCGCCCAGGAGCTCAGATCGGACGCGAGCAGGCTGCTCATCGGAGTGGAGTACTCCGTCAGTCAGCGGCAGCCCATAGATCCGTACCAGCTCGCCAAGAACTATCCGGACCGATACCTCCAGGTGTTCGTCCGGGGAAACCCGTCCCTGATGGTGGGCACGCCGCCGCCGGTCGGCCGCGAGCTCACCGAGGAGGCACGGTCAGAGAACGGTTACGTCCGGGTCGGCCGCGACGCCGGCCAGATCCAGCAGGACATCCAGGCGCGGCTGGTGCTCACCACCGCGCTCGCCGTGGTCGCGCTCGGCGCCGCCATCGGCCTGGCCACCGTCACCTCGCGCCGCCTGAGCCTGCCGCTCCAAGACCTCACGAAGATCGCGGAGCGGCTGGGCTCGGGCGACGCCAGGCCCAGCAGGCACCGCTACGGCATCCCCGAGCTCGACCTGGTCGCCGAGGTCCTGGACCGCAGCGCGCTGCGGATCTCCGACCTGCTCGCCCGCGAGCGGGAGTTCGCCACCGACGCCTCCCACCAGCTCCGCACCCCGCTCACGGGGCTCACCATGCGCCTGGAGGAGATCGTCGCCGCGGCGGCCGATCCCCGGGTGGTCCGGGAGGAGGGCGAGGCCGCCATCGTGCAGGTCGAGCGGCTCACCGCGGTGATCGACGAGCTCCTGGCCGCCGCGCGGCGGCAGCGCCACGCCCAGGCGGAGCCGATGCCCGTCGACGACGTCGTGGAGCAGCAGATGACCGAGTGGGAGCCGGCGTTCCGCCGGGCCCAGCGCTCACTGGTGCTCGCCGGGGACCGGGGCCTGTACGCCCTCGGCACCACGGGCGGGCTGAGCCAGGTGCTGTCGACCCTGCTGGAGAACTCCCTGAAGCACGGCGGAGGCGCCCTGACGATCAACACGTCGAGCAGCGAGAGGTCGATCGTGATCGAGGTGGCAGACGAGGGGCCGGGCATCCCGGAGGCGCTGGGCCAGAAGGTCTTCGAGCGCACCGTCAGCGGCGGCGACGGGACGGGGCTCGGGCTGACGCTCGCCCGGGCCCTCGTGGCGGCCGACGGAGGGCGGCTGGAGCTGGTCAAGCGCCGCCCCGCGACCTTCGCCATCTTCCTGCGCCACGTCCGTGACAACGACCGGCACCGCGTGGTGAGCGGCCCCGCCTGAGGGCCGCTCCGGCGGGCGCGTACGGGGTCAGCGGGTGGGCAGCGGCCCGGCGTTCGCGGCCAGGTCGACTTCCTCCGGAGGGACCGCGAGGAACACCCACTTCTTGTACGACCAGAAGCGGAAGATCGTGCCGAGCACCAGGCCGATGCTCTGGGCGATGTTGTAGCTCAGGATGTCGTGCCTGCCCAGCGAGTAGGTCACGAAGCCGATCACGAGGAGCGAGATCAGCAGGCCCACGCCGTTCAGCAGGAAGAACAGGACGTACTCCCGGGCGAGGCCGCTCTGCTCCCGGTGCCGGAAGGTCCAGAAGCGGTTGCCCAGGTAGGCGATGGTGGCGGCGACGACGGTGGCGATGGCCTTGGAGACAAGGGGCCCCATCTCGACGCCGAACCGCAGGAGGTTGGTGCCGCCGAAGTCCACCACGAAGGCGAGCGCGCCCACCATGCCGAACTTGAGCAGCTCGTGGAGCAGTGCGGCGAACCGCTCGTAGGCGAGTCGAAGAAACTGCACGTCCCGCAGGTCCCTCCTGGTTGGCGGCGAGGTCATCTCAGGCTACCGGTACAGGTGATGAATCGGGCTGTTACCTCCACCTCCCCGTGTTTCGCCCCAGGTCACGAAAGAACATTTCAGAGAAAATCGCACTATCAGGCATAAGGCGAAGTGTCACCTACTACGCTCTCGCCCGACCAGGATCACCCGAAATCTGCGTGTTCTGGAGAGGTGGCACCTACGTGCTCCGCGCGATCATGGCCCTCGGCGTCGTCCTCGGCCTCGTCCTGCTCACGGCGTGCGGGAACGAGAGCGCGGGGGAGGTCACCGGCGTGCCCAGCGACTCGCCCGTCGCGTCGGCGGCGACGATCGGCCGGGCCGACGCCGAGGCGGTCTTCGGCACGCTCAAGGGGCTGGACGACGCCTGGAAGCGCGAGGACTGCGCCGAGATCGGCCGCCTCACCGCGTGGGCGGAGAGCACGCTGGGCCGCCGGGCCTGCGAGGCCGGCCGCGCGGCGCCGAGCGTCGGCGGCTACGGCGACGCCGAGTTCTTCCTGCCGGCCACGGGCGACGACGAGGACGGGGCGTGGTTCGTCGCGCTGGCCCGCCATCCCAAGCCCGCGTATTTCGTGTTCGTCCAGGAGGACGGCGGGTGGCGGCTCGGCGCCGGGCCCATCCCCGTCGTCGGCGACGCGCCGGAGCTCCAGGGCGAGGTCGAGGCGGCCGGCCAGGAGCCGGGCTCCGCGCTCAGGGCGAAGCTCACACCCACCCGGCATGTGGCGTTCCTGACCGACGCCGCCGGGGTCAGCGGGGTGAGGTTCGCCTCGGGCGACCCGATGCGCGCCCTCCTGGCCGAGCTGGTCCGCGCCCCCGCCCGGGTCCGCCCCGACCGCCTGACGACCGACGTCCGGCTCGAAGGGCCCGCCCGCGCGCTGGCTCTGCCCGGCGGGGCCGCGCTGGTCTTCCACGTGCTGCGGGTGGTCTTCACCCAGAAGCCGGGCTCCGGCCGCTCAACCCTCGCCCACCCCCGGTACGGCGCCGCCGACGTGCGCTCCTTCGCCGGTGACAGCCGGCCGGGGGAGATCACCGGAAGTGAGCTGGTGTTCCTGGCCACCGAGGTGTCCAAGGACAACCGGATGAGGACGGTCGCCATGCGCCGGGTCCTGGCCGACATCGCGGCCGGCGACTCCGAGTAGGCGTACGACCTGGGCGGCGGCGGCCGTACATCCGGTGAATCGGTAGGCTGACCTGTCGTGAGCAGCCAGAACGTTTCCCCTCTTCGATCCGGCTCGGCCCCCGTCGTCGGCATGGTCGGCGCCGGCCAGCTCGCCCGGATGACCCAGCAGGCGGCCATCGCCCTCGGCGTCGAGCTGCGGGTGCTGGCGAACGCGCGGGACGAGAGCGCCGCCCGGGTGATCGTCGACACCCGGCTCGGCGACTACCGCGACCTCGCCGACCTGCGGGAGTTCGCCAAAGGGTGCGACGCCGTCACGTTCGACCACGAGCACGTGCCGACCGAGCACATCCGGGCGCTCGTGGCCGAGGGCCACGCCGTCCACCCGGGCGCGGACGCGCTGATCCACGCCCAGGACAAGGCGGTCATGCGGGAGCGGCTGACCGCGATCGGCGCCCCCTGCCCCGCGTGGGCCAGGGTCTCCACGATGGCCGACGTCGAGGACTTCGCCGCCGGGAACGGCTGGCCGGTCGTGCTGAAGGCCGTACGCGGCGGGTACGACGGCCGCGGCGTGTGGGTCTGCCGGTCGGCGGAGGAGGCGCGCGAGCCGCTGGCCTCGGGCGTGGCGCTGCTCGCCGAGGCGTTCGTGCCGTTCGAGCGGGAGCTGGCCGTGCTGGTCGCCCGGTCCCCGCACGGCCAGGGCGTCAGCTACCCGGTTGTGGAGACCGTGCAGAAGGACGGCATCTGCGTCGAGGTCATCGCCCCCGCGCCGGGCCTGTCCGAGGAGGACGCGGCCGCGGCCCAGCACATCGCGCTCAGCATCGCCCGCGACCTCGGCGTCACCGGGCTGCTCGCGGTCGAGATGTTCGCCACCGCGTCGGGCCTGGTCGTCAACGAGCTCGCCATGCGGCCACACAACAGCGGCCACTGGACCATCGAGGGAGCGCGGACCTCCCAGTTCGAGCAGCACCTGCGGGCCGTGCTGAACCTGCCCCTGGGATCGCCCGCGCCGGCCGCGCCCGTCGTCGTGATGGCCAACCTGCTCGGCGGCCCCGACCCGGACGTGTTCTCCCGCTACGAGCACGTGATGGCCAACGACCCCGGCATTAAGATCCACTTCTACGGCAAGGACGTACGCCCCGGCCGGAAGATCGGCCACGTGACCGCGCTCGGCACGGACCTCGACGAGGTCAGGGCCCGCGCCCTGCACGCCGTCACCTGCCTGAGAGGACCCGTTGATGCCTGACGTGCCGATGCCTGACGTGGGGATAGTCATGGGGAGCGACTCCGACTGGCCGGTCATGCGGCTGGCCGCTGAGGCGCTCGCCGAGTTCGGCGTGCCGTTCGAGGCGGACGTCGTGTCGGCGCACCGGATGCCCGCCGAGATGATCGAGTACGGCTCCCGCGCCGCCTCCCGGGGGCTCAAGGTGATCATCGCCGGCGCCGGCGGGGCCGCTCACCTGCCGGGCATGCTGGCCGCGGTCACCCCGCTGCCGGTGATCGGCGTCCCCGTGCCGCTGAAGTACCTCGACGGGATGGACTCGCTGCTGTCCATCGTCCAGATGCCCGCCGGGGTGCCGGTCGCGACCGTGGCGATCGGCGGGGCGCGCAACGCCGGTCTGCTCGCCGTACGCATCCTCGCCGCCTCGGACGAGACGCTGCGCGGGCGGATGGAGGAGTTCCAGGCGGCGCTGCGAGAGCAGGCGCACGCCAAGGGCGAGCGGCTGCGCGCCGAAGCCGCCGCGATGCCGGCCGCGGTCACCGGCTCGTCGCACGGCGGCTGACGCGGGAGGGCGGCCCCGCCGACACGACGGAACGCCGTCGCCGGGCGGTCAGGACGCCCGGCGACGTGGTCGCGGGTGATCAGGGCCGGATGAGTTCAGGGTCGGGTGAGTTCAGGGGCGGCCGAGCGCCCGATAGTTCCAGCCCGCGCACCGCCAGGTCTCGGCGTCCAGCACGTTGCGGCCGTCGATCAGGTTGCGGGCCGCCACCGTGGCGCCGAGCTCCTCCGGGTCGAGCGCCAGGAACTCCTGCCACTCGGTGAGGAGCAGGACCACGTCGGCGTCCCGTGCCGCGTCGAAGGCCGACTCGGCGTATCCCAGATGCGGATGGGCGGCCCGGGCGTTGCCGAGGGCCGCCGGGTCGTAGACCTTGACCTTCCCGCCCTGCTCGGCGATCGTGACGGCCACGTCGAGCGCCGGCGAGTCGCGGATGTCGTCCGAGTTGGGCTTGAACGCGGCCCCGAGCACGGCGACCGTGCGGTCGTCGAACGAGCCGCCGAGCAGCTCCCTGGCCAGGTCGACCACCCGGACCCTGCGGCGGATGTTGATCGAGTCGACCTCGCGCAGGAAGGCCAGCGACCGATCGGCTCCCAGCTCCTCCGCGCGGGCGATGAAGGCCCGGATGTCCTTGGGCAGGCAGCCGCCGCCGAACCCGAGCCCGGCGTTGAGATACCGGCCGCCGATCCGGTCGTCGTACGACAGGGCCTGCGAGAGCTGCCGTACGTCGCCGCCGGAGGCCTCACACATCTCCGCCATGGCGTTGATGAAGGAGATCTTGGTGGCCAGGAAGGCGTTCGCCGCCGACTTGACCAGCTCGGCCGTCGGGAAGTCGGTCACCACGATCGGCACCTCGCCCAGCGGGGCGTACACGTCCCTGAGCACCTTCTCGGCCCGCTCCGACGCGACGCCCATCACGATCCGGTCGGGCCGCAGGGTGTCCTGGACGGCGAAGCCCTCCCGCAGGAACTCGGGGTTCCAGGCCAGCTCGACCTGCATCCCGGCGGGCGAGAGCCGTACCAGCTTCTCGGCGAGACGCTCCGCGGTGCCGACGGGAACGGTGGACTTGCCGACCACGAGGCACTCGCGGTCGAGGTGGGGCGCGAGGGACTCCACCACGGCGTCGAGGAACGAGACGTCCGCGGCGTACTCGCCCTGCATCTGTGGCGTTCCCACGCAGATGAAGTGCACGTCGCCGAAGGCGGCCGCCTCCTCGTAGGAGGTGGTGAAGCGGAGCCGGCCGGACTCCAGGTTCCGCTGGAGGAGCTCCTCCAGGCCTGGCTCGTGGATCGGCAGCTCCCCGCGCCGGAGGCGCTCGATCTTGCCCGGGTCGACGTCCAGACCGAGCACTTCGAAGCCCATCTCGGCCATGCACGCCGCGTGCGTGGCACCCAGGTAACCGGTCCCGAGCACGGTGAGGCGGTACGGCACGGCAGCTCCCCTCTTACCGACTCTGTGTGATGTGGCATGGTACCGGGCCGGTCAACTGCCCCGTGAGCCGCCAGGGTTAACCCATCCCTGGCCCAAAGGTACGGTGGTCATCGCCGCACGTCGACGGCGGGCCGCCGTTCGGCTGGGGTTACACGCCCAGTCAAGAGACGAGGCCGTACTGGCTGGTAACCTTCTGTTCGGACGTCCTAGTATCTCGCTATGAGCTTCCCTCTCTACGCGCTGCCCGAGGAGCACGAGATGCTCCGCGAGACGGTCCGGGCCCTCGCCGAAGAAAAGATCGCCCCGCGGGCCGCGGCGGCGGACGAGAACGAGGAGTTCCCGTGGGAGGTCTACAAGGACCTCGTCGCGGCCGACCTGCACGCGGTGCACGTCCCCGAGGAGTACGGAGGGGCCGGGGCCGACGCCCTCGCCACCGTGATCGTGATCGAGGAGGTGGCGCGCGCCTGCGCCTCGTCCTCGCTGATCCCGGCCGTCAACAAGCTGGGCACCGTCCCGCTGCTGCTGTCGGCGTCCGAGGAGCTCAAGCAGCGTTATCTCGCCCCGGTCGCACGCGGGGAGGCGATGTTCTCGTACGCGCTCAGCGAGCCCGAGGCGGGCTCCGACGCGGCCGCGATGAAGACCCGCGCCGTCCGGGACGGTGACCACTACGTGCTCGACGGCACCAAGATGTGGATCACCAACGCCGGGGTGTCGGAGTTCTACACCGTCATGGCCGTGACCGACCCCTCTGCCGGCGCCCGGGGCATCTCGGCGTTCGTCGTGGAGAAGGACGACGAGGGCGTCTCCTTCGGGGCCAAGGAGAAGAAGCTCGGCATCAAGGGCTCGCCCACCCGTCAGGTCATCCTGGAGGGGGTGCGCATCCCGGCGTCGCGGATGATCGGCGAGCCGGGGACGGGGTTCAAGACCGCACTGGCCACACTCGACCACACCCGTGTCACCATCGCGGCGCAGGCGCTCGGCATCGCGCAGGGCGCCCTCGACTACGCGATCGGGTACGTCAAGGAGCGCAAGCAGTTCGGCAAGGCGATCGCCGAGTTCCAGGGGCTCCAATTCATGATCGCCGATATGGCGATGAAGCTGGAGGCCGCCCGTCAGCTCACCTACGCCGCCGCCGCCAAGTCGGAGCTGGCCATGCACGGCACGCCGGTCAAGGACCTGACGTTCTTCTCCAGCGCCGCCAAGTGCGCCGCCTCCGACGCCGCCATGGAGATCACCACCGACGCCGTCCAGCTTCTCGGCGGGTACGGCTACACGCGGGACTACCCGGTCGAGCGCATGATGCGCGATGCCAAGATCACCCAGATCTACGAGGGCACCAACCAGATCCAGCGCGTAGTCATGGCTCGCCAGCTTTTGAAGTAGCCCTTGACGTGCAGAAACCCCGCTTCCGGTGTATGGGGAGCGGGGTTTGCCATGTCGAGTTCCGGACCTCTGCGCGATCTTGCTCGTCTACCTGGCTCCCATGATCAGGGCTAGGAGCCCCATGCGGACGACGACGCCGTTGAATCCCTCGACCCAGTAGCGCGCGTACGGCGTGTCGTCTATCTCCTCGGACAGTTCGTCCAGGTGTGGCAACGAGTGCAGGACGATGAGGTCTGGTTTGGCTTTCTCCCGGAGCAGGTCCAGAGTGAGCCGGTATTCGGGCGGAGTGGCGTCGGCGCCGGCGGCGCGGGTCGAGCTGGACGCGCCGTGGTCCGGCTGTCGGAGCGCCTCCATGTACACCACGTCGGCCGTGCCGATCACGGACTCGATGCTGTCCGCCTGGACGAATTCGGCGCCGGCCGCCCGGATCTCCCTGCAGAAAGACTCGGCCGGGGCCATCTCCGGGCGTGTCACCCATGTGATCTTCATCGGGAACAGGGTGGCCGCGAAGGCGAGCGAACGCATCGTGCGCATGCGCATGTCGCCGGTGCACACGATGTGCACTCCCTCCAGCTTCCCGAATTCCTTCCAGATCGTATAGAGGTCGATCATGACCTGGGTCGGATGCTCGCCCCAGCCGTCACCGCAATTGATCACGGGGACGGACGCCCATCGCGCCGCCTCATGCGGAGCGCCTTGGTCGATGCGCTCGTGAGCCAAGGGATCATGGAAGACGTCAACCCTCACCAGCTCCAGCGCCTGCTGAGAACCACGTCAGGCTGACCCTCACCCTTTTGCGGAGATTCGCGGGGAAAGCAGGCTGGCGGATCTACGCTTTGGCCACGGAATCCCACGATCCCACCTTGATCCGGACGTAACGTGACCGAGCCACCGAACATCCGCACCGCACGCCGCCGCTACGCCGCGGCCTGCGCGCTCTTCTGGCTGCCGACCGGGCTGACCATCGCACCCCTGATCCTGCTGTTCACCGAACGGGGCATGTCACTCGCGGCCATCGCGGCCTTCTTCGCCTCGCACTCCGTCACCGCCGCCGCGCTTGAGCTGCCCACAGGAGGGCTGTCCGACGTCCTGGGTCGCCGCACCGTCCTGGCCGCCGCCGGACTGCTGAACCTGGCCGCGCTGGTCCTCCTGGGCCTGGGCACCACAGCCTTGATGCTCACCTGCGGCATGGTTCTCATGGGAGCGGGCCGGGCCCTGTCCAGCGGACCGGCCGAGGCATGGTACGTCGACACCGTCCACGCGCACTCCGGCCCCGGCGCCGACCTGCGCCCGGGTCTGGCCAGCGGCAATACCGCGACGTCGGCGGCACTGGCCACCGGCACCCTGCTCGGCGGCGCCCTACCCTGGCTGCTGGCGACGGGCCCTGATGTCGGCGCACGGCTGGGTGAGGCGACCTCGGGCCTGGTTCTTCCGCTGTCGGTTCCGCTGCTGGTGGCCGCCGCGCTCGAGATCGCCTTCGTGCTGTACGTCCTGGCGGCCCTGCGCGAGCCACCCCGGCCCGCGGCCACCGTACGGGACATCCTGCGCGGCATCCCCGTGACCGTCGCAGGCGGGCTGAGCCTGGGCGCACGCGACGTGCTGGTCCGGCGGATCCTCCTCAGCGCGGCGGCCGCCGGAGGCGCCTTGGCCGCCATGGAACTGCTGACACCGGGCCGCGTCGCCGCCCTGACCGGCGCGTCGGAGTCGGGCGCGGTGGTCTTCGCCGGGCTGGCCTGCGCCGGTTTCGTCTGCTCGGCCCTCGGGAGCCACCTCGCGCCGCTCGTCGCGTGCCTTGCGGGCAGCGGCGAGCGCGCGGTCCTGGCCAGTCTTGCGACCAGTGCCGGCGGCCTGCTGATCCTCGGCGTCACCGCGGCCTTCAGCGGAGTGCCCGCGACGGCACTCGCGGCCGTCGGCTACGGGCTGGTGTACCTCGGGCTCGGCGCGTCGGGCCCGAGCGAGAACGACCTCCTGCACCGCCGGGTCACCAGCGCGGGCCGCGCCACCGCCCTGTCCGTGCAGTCTCTGGCCCTGCAACTGTCCGTCGCCCTCACCGGCCTGCTCATCGGCGTCCTGCCGCACGGCCCGATTCCCTGGCTGCTGGGCGGTGTCATCCTGCTGACCGGAGCCCTGTTGTGGATCCGCCGCGCGGGCCCGGCTCCTGCGACCGCCACGGGCGCGCCCGAGCAGACCACGACGGTGCCGGATCCGGACGCGCCGCCCCGCGCCTGACGACGCGGCTCAGCCGTAGGCGATCCAGTCGCACCGCTCGAGGGAACGCCCTGAGCCACCAGCTGTTCTGACGGCGCGGTGGCGGCGGTCAGACCGGCGTCGGCCCGGCGCTGGAACGCGCCCGGGTCCGGACGCCCCCGGGCGATCGCCATGCGGGTGATCCGTACGGCGTCGGCCATCGCCCGCAGGGCGGGCCACACCGGCCGGACCGCCTCGGTCCCCACCGCGACGGAGTTGGTGAACGGGGTGCCGCGCATCGCGCTGACGGCGGAGACGAACGAGCCGAGCGGCTGCACCGTCATTCCCTGGACGTGCTCGAGCACGAACACGTTGCGCTTCTGCGGCATCATCGAACTCGACCCCACCAGGCCGTCCGGCATCGTCAGGAACCCGAACTCCTGGCCAGACCACAACAGCAGGTCGAGCGCGACGCGGTCCAGCGTGGTGGCGAGCGACGTCATGGCCGCCAGCAGATACAGGATGGCCGTCCGGCTCGCCACCGCGTCGAGGGAGTTCACCACCGGAGCGTCGAAGCCGAGCAGCTCCGCCGTACGCGCGGCGTCGATCGGCACGGTGGTCCCGCCGACGGCCCCGGCTCCGAGCGGGCAGGTGGCCATAGCCGTGCCGGCGTGCCGGAGGGGGTCCAGGTCACGTCCGACGGCCGCGGCGACGCCGAGGAGATAGTGGCCGTAGGTGATCGGCACCGCTGGCTGGAAGTGGGTGTAGGCGGGCATCATGGTGGCCCGGTGCCGGCGCGCCCGCCCGAACAGGACGTGGCCCAGCCGTACCATCTCGCCGGTGAGACGGCGGTAGACGGGGCGGAGGTGCAGCAACAGGCACGTGGCGTTGAGGTCGTTGCGGGAACGGCCGGTGTGCAGGACGCCGCCGATCTCATCGCCGGCCTGTTCGATGAGATGCCGTTCGTAGGCCAGGTACACGCCCCTCTGCATGGGCGCGCCGGCCAGGGCGGCGTAGCCGGAAGCGCGCAGATCGAGGATGGCGCGCAGGAGAACGGCCGCCGGCCCGGCCTCGATGATCCGGCGTTCGGCCAGCATGGCGACGTGGGCCAGGTCAACGGTGCTGATCTGGCGTAGCTCCGCGAGCCGGTCCGGATGGGCGGCGGGACGCTCCTCGAAGAGCATCTGGCGGACGGACGGAAAGGCGGGCGCCAACAGGCGGCCGGTCGCGGGATCGCCGGCGGCGGCGGAGTCCGGGCCCAGCTCGCGCACGGCCGCCCCAGCGGCGTGAGCGGCCTTCTCTGCTGTCGGCGCGCGGGTGATCACGTGTCCCAGACGATCCCTGAAGTCGCCGTGGCCGCCGGGCGGGGCCGCCCGGATCGTGCGCCTGCCCCGGCTCGGCCAACTGCGGCAGGTCCACCCCTGACACCTCG
Source organism: Microbispora sp. NPDC049125 (assembly GCF_040802045.1). Taxonomy (NCBI): domain Bacteria; kingdom Bacillati; phylum Actinomycetota; class Actinomycetes; order Streptosporangiales; family Streptosporangiaceae; genus Microbispora; species Microbispora sp. NPDC049125. Next base: position 190,931 of record NZ_JBEZDW010000001.1, read on the forward strand.
ACCTGCCTGCGCCGACGCCAGGAGAGGGGCGAATCCCCTGGTGGCGGGGTCGCGGCGGACGACCGCCAGCTCCTCAAGTAGGCCTTGACCAGCGAAAACCCCGTCTCCCTTTTGTTGGGGAGGCGGGGTTTGCCGTTACGCTCAGTGAGGCCCGAGGGCCCCGGCTGCGTGCCCGCCGGGATGGTGTGTCAGACCATGGCGAGCCGGTCCACCAGCAGCTCCACCCTCGGCTCGGTGTCCTGTGGCGGCAGCCGTCCCGCTCGGGTGAGGGTGGCCAGCCCGTGCAGGGCCGCCCAGAACACCTCGGTGAACAGTGCCGGGTGGACGCCGTCCCCGGCGACCTCGCCGAGGCTTTCCAGCAGGGCGGCGAAGGCGTCCTTCAGAGGTTGTGGGGTGTCCTCGTTCGCGAAAGCCAGGCCGCCATCGAGCTCGAACATGGCGTCGTAGACCGCCGGGTTGCGGGCGGCGAATTCGAGGTAGGTGCGGGCCAGGGCGGTGACCCGGGTGCGAGGTCCGTCCGCGGCGGAGGTCGCGGCCCGCAGCGCCCCGGCCATCTCGGTGGCGCCCTCGAGGGCGACGGCACCGATGATCTCGCGCTTGCCGCGGAAATGGCTGTAGAGGACGGGCTGGCTGTATTCGATGCGCTCGGCGAGCCGGCGGGTGGTCACCGCGTCCCAGCCTTGCTGCTCGGCGAGTTCGCGGGCTGTCGCCACGATGAGGCGCTCGCGCGCCGCCCGTTCGCGTTCCTTGCGTTCCTGTACCGACACGGTTTGATCCTAGCATCGCTAGACAATCAAGCGGTAGCAGTACTAGCGTTGCCTCATCAGCTAGCAACACTAGATGCCGGGACGGTCGTCATGCTCAACGCACTCGAGGTCTTCACCACCGTGGTCGTCGGCCTGATGGTGGGGGTGGAGTTCTCCGTCGCCTTCGTCATCAACCCGATTCTCAACGCACTCCCCGGTGACGGTGGCCAACTCGGCCGCGCCCACGGGGGCCGGATGCTCGGCGCCGTGATGCCGGTCTGGTACATCACCTCGCTCGTCCTCGTCGCGGTCTGGGCCATCGCCAGATGGCACCACCCCGGAAGCGGCCTCACCGTCACCGCCGGCGCGCTGCTGATCCTCAGCGTGATCATGTCGATCCTGCTGCTCGTCCCGATCAACAACCGGGGCAGGACGTGGACCCCTGACAACCGGCCCGCCGACTGGAAGCAGCAGATGAGCCGCTGGGACCGCCTCCACTACGTCCGCGTCGCCGTCATCATCGCCGCCTTCACCCTGCTGGTCGTCGCCCTCCTCTGACCTTGCGGGCCGGTGCCGCGCCGGTGGCGCACAATCCCCACTCGGAACACGAGAGCGATCGTCCAGCGCCGGCTGCGGGCGTGCGTACGAATCCGCAGGTTCGAAAGGCGAAGGAGCACGGCCGGCCATCATGCCGTACGCGTTTCACTCTCCTGGTGGCTGGAGCTCTGGCACGCCACACGCGGCATTTCGCGGGGTCATGAGCTGGGCGGACGTAATTGTCGGCAGGCGTAATCGTGCCCGCTTGCGTAAAGGGCGGCCCAGATACCCGTAAAATGCGTGACCTAATAAACGGATGTGACTTGGGAGCTTGACGTGACGCTACTCTCCCGCAGGAGCCTTCTCAAAGCGGGCGCGATCGGGGTGCCGGCCGCGGCCCTGGGCGCCGCGCGCCCCGCGCAGGCGGCCGCGCCTCTCCCGGTGGTGGAGACCTCGGGCACCGCGCCCGCTTCGCTGGCCGGGTTCGACACCGTGGTCAAGAACTTCGTGAAGGCCCGAAAGATCACCGCCGCCCAGCTTGCCATCATGAAGAACGGCAAGATCGTGCTCGCGCGCGGCTACCGCTACAACGACTACTCCAGAGCACTGCCCACGGTGTCGCCGACGTCGCTGTTCCGGATCGCCAGCCTGAGCAAGAACATCACCGCCACCGCGATCATGCGCCTGGTGCAGGACGGCAAGCTGAGCCTGTCGGCCAAGGTCACCCAACTGCTGGGGCTCACCCCGGCCGACGCCCGCATGGGGCAGATCACCGTACTCAGGCTCATGCAGCACCTCGGCGGCTGGGACTCCGCCGTTTCCGGGGACCTGCTCTGGCTGGACCACACCATCTCGGCCTCGCTCGGTGTGCCGCTGCCGATCGGCCACGCCGACATCATGCGGTACGCGACCGCACGCAAGCTCGACTTCGACCCGGGCACGAAGATGGTCTACAACAACTACGGCTACATGCTGCTCGGCCGGATCATCGAGAAGGTCTCCGGCATGTCCTACGAGTCGTACGTCAAGACCAAGCTGCTCCAGCCTCTGGGCATCACCCGGATGCGGCTCGGCAAGAGCCTCAGGAGCGAGGCCGCGCCGGGCGAGATCGCCTACGAGTCGCAGTACACGAACAAGTCCGTGGTGGACACCTCAGGCACCACCGTCCCGTATCCCTACGGCGGCTTCAACATGCCCAACCAGGACGCCAACGGCGGCTGGCTCGCCTCCGGCGTGGACCTGGTCCGCTGGACCCTCGCCCTCGACAAGCCGGGCACGGTGCTGAACACCACCTCGATCGCCAAGCTGATCGCCAAGCCGGAGATCGGCGTCAACGAGAACGGCTCCTGGTACGGCGGCGGCTTGTGGGTCCGCCAGGTCACCGGTCACGTCAACACCTGGCACAGCGGCTCGATGCCGGGCACGTTCACCTACCTGGCGCGGCTGCAGAACGGGTTCAGCTACGCGGCATTGTTCAACCGCCGGGAGGAGACGGGGTCGCTCGACTACGACACGATCGATGACGACATGAACAAGGTCAGTGTGTCCTCCTGGCCCACGACGGACCTGACCTCGAAGTACTTCTGACGCGCGGCGATCTGGGCCGGCGCCTGGCGGAGCCGGTCCAGCAGGCTGGGGTGGCCGTTCCGACCGTCGCGGGCAAAACCATTGCGGTCAGCTTGTTCTGGCCGCTGTCGTCGATGAACACCAGTTGCATGCGCCCTCCTGTTGGTATGCGAAACGCAAGGTCTAATGGACTCTCTGTCATTGATGGGGAGGAGATCCGGCCCCGGCTTATGCCTGAAGAGAAGAAAGCCGGTCGTCGACAGCCGTGCCGCGCTCGTGCTCACTCAACGTGACCACCATTGATCATGAAGGGGAAGATATGGTCAAGCGGCATGAAGTCGGAAATCAGGCGCTCGCCCGGCTACGTCGACGGAGCTGCCGGTAAAGCGCCGTTGTCGGGACAGCTCACGAACGAGGAAGTGATGAGCGGCTACGCCGGCCTGTCGACACCCGTCGTGAAGGCCACGACGTTGATTGCCTATGTGGCGTCTGTCGGAGCCGTGACCTGGGCGACTATCAACAACCAACTCGGCGATCAGATCTACGGACGGCTGATCATGGCCGTTCTCAGCTTTCCCGTATCGATCATTGACTGGTTTGCGGGGGATCGCGTCTTCGCCGCGCTCCGGGGCGAACGCCATGGCGTCAACACATCTGGCTGGGACTATGCGGCTCTCGGCTGGCCGGGGCTGGTAACGGCCTTTGTTCTGATCGGCTCCATGACGCTGTCTCGTACTCAGCTTCTCGGCAGAGTTGTGAGTTGGTATTTCGCCGCTGCAACGCTCATCTCGGGTGTGGTAATCGCCATCGACGGATGGGCGCCACGTCGTCCCTGGGGGTGGCCTCTTGTGGCATGCGGCGTCGTCATGGCCGTGGGGCTGAGGCTCTCCAAGCGTAGGGCACCTTGAGTTCTCGGACTGGTTTCATCGGACGCCGGCGCTCAGCAAGGTCGGGCTTCTCCCTCGTGGCGCTTTGATCCCTGAGACGGCGCAGGGCCAGGCCGCGACGAGGGCGGGTCTCCAGACGAGGGCCGCGTTCTTCCTGATCGGCTCGTCCGCGACGGCCGGCTCAAGGACGCCTCGCAGGACAAAACGCCTCGCAGGACGAGGAACGACGTCTTGATGGGCGACCGGCCGTAACGCTCGTTCAGGTCCCTGATCCACGCCAGGATCGGTCCGGCTCCGTACGGATGGAGATCTTCGCCGTTGTGGTGGGCCGGTACCGTACACGGGCGGTCGCCGCGGGATCGCCGCCGTCGAGCCGGTGGAGGCGGATCGGCGCTCCGCCGGGGTTGTGGTACAGCCGGATCCCTTCGCCGAGCAGGACCGGCGCGATGTGGATGTCGATCTCGTCGATCAGCCCCAGGTCCAGAAGCTGAGCGCCGATGGTCGGCGAGAACACCCCGAGATGTCTGCCCCCGGCGGCCTCCAGCCCGATCCGCACCGCCTCCTCCGCGGGGCAGGACAGGAAAGTGATGTCGGGGGTGGGCGGCGCGTCCTCGGGATGATGGGTCAGGACGAAGATCGGCCCGGCCCATCTCCCGCCCCAAGGCCGTGAGTCGCCGATGGCACTGTCGAAGCCGTCGCGGCCCGCCAGCACGGCACTGGTGCTCTCGATGTACTCCTCGATCAGGCCCGGCTGGGCGGTGAAACCAGTCATCCAACTCATGTCGTGGTGTGGTCCGGCCACGAACCCGTCAAGGGACATCGTGAAGGTCCAGAGCACTTTTCCGGTCGCGGTCCGCGGGTGGGTGTCGTTCATCGGTCGTCTCCTGCGATCTGCTTGTGCGCCGCGCTGCGGCGCCTGCTGCTCGGGTGTGGAATTCGCTCACGGCCCGACGGGAAGGTCGTAGAAGCGCAGTGCGCTGGAGCCGATGCGGGATAAATCGGTGCCGTACACGTGGATCGTGACGGCGGTGCCGTCGCCGGTGTTCGCGACCCGGTGGATGTCGCCGGGCGGGGCGAAGCCGGTGACCGCGCCGGTCGCGTTCGTGGTGCGTCCCGCCGGGACGAGGACGTCGCCGCCGCTGCCGAGCGTGAACAGCTCCTCGTCCACCGCGCCCTGGATGACGCCGAACACGCACCAGGTCACGTGGTCGTGGATCCGCGTGATCCGGCCCGCCGGCCACACGATGGCCTGGATCGAGAAGGCCCCGTCCGGCTCGACGTGCAGCAGCCGGCCGCGCGGGTCCTCCTGGACGCCGGGATGGGCGCCGGAATGGACGCCGGGAGGGATGCCGGTCAGCACCTCGGGCGAGGGCAGGTGGCGCCGCAGCACGCTCGCGACGCGCTGGGCGGTGCGCCGCCAGTCGTCGCGGCGGCTCAGCGCGGCGCGGATGCCGGTCGCCAATTCGTCCAGCCCGGACGCGGTGGACGGTGGCCGGCTCAGGAGTGTCATGGCTGTCCCTTCGGCGGTTGCGGCCGGTACGGCGTCTCCGCGGTGCCGCGACACCCAACGTACGAATAGAGTGGCGCTGATAAGAGATCCAATTCTGGACGAGTTATGAGTACCAGTTCGCCTGAGTTGTTCGTGGAGCTCGACCGCTCCCGTCCCCGTGGCCTGCGCGCCCAGCTGGAGCGGAGCCTGCGTGACGCCATCAGGGCGGGCCGGCTGCGTCCCGGCGTCCGGCTGCCGTCGTCCCGGGCGCTCGCCGCGGACCTCCAGATCACCCGTGGTGTCGTCATCGCGGCCTATCACCAGCTCACGGCCGAGGGCTACCTGACCTCCCGGCAGGGCTGGGGCACCGTCGTCAACACGATCACCGTCCCCGAGGGATCACAGCGCCGCCGCCCGCCTCCGGCCGGCATCCGCTACGACTTCCAGCCCGGAGCCCCGGACGTCGGCCTGTTCCCCCACGCAGCCTGGGCCCGGGCGACCCGCGCGGCGATGCGGTCCCTCCCCGGCCGGTCACTTGGCTACGGCGACCCGGCCGGTCTCACGGAGCTGCGCGAGACGCTGGCCGACTATCTGGGCAGAGTCCGGGGCGTGTCCTGCGAACCGGACGACGTCGTGGTGTGCAACGGCTTCTCGCACGGGTTGAGCCTGCTGGCACAGGTGCTCGCCGAACGGGGCATCGCCGTCGAGGACCCCGGCCACCCCGACTGGCGGGAACAGATCACCTGGGCAGGCGCGAGCTGCCACCCCATCGAGGTCGACGACGAGGGGCTGCGGGTGGACCGGCTCGCCGCGTCCGGGGCGGGCGCGGTACTCACCACACCCGCCCACCAGTACCCGACCGGTGTGGCGCTCTCGCCCGGCCGACGGACCGACCTGCTCGACTGGGCCCGCACCAGCGGCGCGTACGTGATCGAAGACGACTACGACGCCGAGTACCGCTACGACCGCCAGCCCATCGGCGCCCTCCAAGGGGTCGCGCCCGATCACGTCGTCTACGCCGGCAGCCTGTCCAAGAGCCTTGCCCCCGGGCTGCGGCTCGGCTGGCTGGTCGTCCCCCCGGCGCTACGCGAGGAGGTGGTCGCCACCCGCGCGCGCGGTGACCGGTTCACCAGCTCGATCATCCAGGCCACCGTCGCCGAGTTCGTCCAGCGCGGCGACCTCGACCGGCACCTGCGGCGAACCCGTCGCGGTTACCGCCAGCGACGCGACGCACTCATCGCGGCCCTGCGCCGGCACCTGCCCGCCTGCCGTGCGACGGGCATCTCCGCGGGCCTGCATGTCCTGGTCACGCTGCCCGGCGGCATGGACGCGACCCGCCTCGCCGCCACCGCCGCCCGGCACGGCATCCTCATACAGCCCCTCGACCGCTACCGGGCCTGCCCGGCGGCGCCAGGCCGGTCCCCGGCCCTGGTGATGGGTTACAGCAGGCTCACGCCCCACCACATCGAGGAAGGCATCCACCACCTCGCCACCATCCTGAACTCGGACGGCGTCACCACCCTTTGAAGACCAGGGTGACGTCGCCAACCGGTCAGCCGGTTCATCAGTCCATCCGGTCCCGGCGGAGGGCGGGCAGGTCCGCCCGGGAGGCGATGCCGAGCTTGGGCAGCAACTGCGCCAGGTGTGCGCCGACCGTCCGGCGGGACAGGTAGACCTGCTCGCCGATCTCCTCGTCGGACAGGCCATCGGCGGCGAGCCGGGCGATCTGCAGCTCCACCGGGGTGAGCTTGTCGCGGGCCGCCAGGACGCGGTCGGCACTGGCCTCCCCGCAGGCGCGCAGCCCACGCCGGGCCCGGTCGCTCCACGGTACGACGCCCAGCGCGTCGAACGTGTCGCGGGCGGTGCGCAGCAGCGGCCGGGCCGAGCCGGGATCGCCCTGGTCCAGCAGCCACTCGCCGTAGGCCACCTGCACGTACGCCCGGGCGAACGGCCAGCGGGCGTGGTCGGCGGCGAGCGCGTCGGCGAACCGGGCCCGCGCGTCCGCCGGGTCGGCGAGCAGCGCCCGGGCGAGCGGCAGGCTCACGTGCAGCGCGGGCGCGGGCGTCGTCCGCGCCACCTCCTCCAGCTCGCGCAGCACCGCCCGGGCCGCGACGGCGTTACCGCTCCCGGCGGCGGCGTCGGCGAACGCGGCCACCACATAGCAGCGCAGCGCGAGCTGGTACGACGGATCGGCGGGGTCATGCAGACGGCGCAGGTGCTCGTACGCCTCCGCGTGCCGGCCCTCGCCCAGCGCCGCCAGGCCGCGGGCCATCTGCACGGTGGCGAGCACCGGCCGCACCCCGGCGGCGACGCTCATCGCCTCGGCCCGAGCCGCGAGCTCCCGAGCGCGGTCCGGTTCGCCGCGCAGCGCCGCGAGCATCGCCTGGGTGGACACGGCGGTGCCGTACATCTGCGGCTGGTCCGTCTCGAGGGCCAGCCGGGCCGCCTCCTCGGCGGCCGGGATCGCCACGTTCAGGTTGGTCCGGAGCACCGCGCTCCACGCCTGCTGGGCGAGGGAGCGGGTGAGCAGGTAAAGCCGTCCCTGGGCGCGTAATCCGGGCAGCGCCGCCGAGGAGAAGCTCTCCACGTGCTCGAACGCCCCGACGAGGACCGCCGCGGAGCCCAGCAGCCGGGCCGCCAGAGGGTCGATGACCGGCCGCGTGGCGAGCTCCCGCAACGCGTCGATGACCACGGCGCCGCGGTCGAGCGGCGCGGCGTACGCGAGGATCGCCAGCAGCAGCGGGTTCGCGGCCGGCACCGGCAGGCTTTCCGCGGCCGCGACGATCCGGCTGCGCGCCTCGGCGCCCGGCTCGATCCAGAAGCACTGCAGCGCGGCGCTCCACAGGATGCGTAGCGCCTCTTCGGGCCGGCCGTCGGCGGCGACCGACTCGGCGAGGGCGGCGAGCACCTGCGGGCCGGTCGCCCGGCCGTCCGAACCGTCGTTGAGGGTGCCCCGGATCCACTGCGCCTGGGCTTGCTGCCGGGAGGTGAGCGGCAGCAGCTCGGTCTGGCGCAGCAGCCGTACGACGACGTCGCGGCCACCCAGCTCGACGGCCTGGTCCGCCGCCCGGAGCAGCCGGTCGGCCCGCAGGCGCGCGTCCTCGGTGAGCTTGGCCGCCTGCTCCAGCGCGGTCACCGCCTCGGTCGGGGCGCCGCGCTGCGCGACGCGGGCGGCCATGGTGTCCAGCGCGGCCGCGATCTCCTCCTCGGGCCGGGCGGCGGCGGACGCGCGGTGCCAGAGCCGGCGGTCGGCGGCGCGTTCGCCACCCTGCGGGGCGAGCGCCTCGGCGAGCGCGGCATGGCCCGCGCGGCGCTGCGACAGCGTGGCGGCCTGGTAGATCGCTGAGCGCATGAGCGGGTGGCGGAACCGGATCTGGGCGGCGTCCGGCTCGATCAGCCCGGCGCGAATCCCCGGCGCCAGGTCGTGGTGCGCGACGGGCCCGGCGGTGAGGACGGCGGCGGCCGTGATCGTCTCGTCCAGCGAGGTGCCGTCGTCGAGGGCCGCGACGAGCAACAGAGCTCGCGTGGCGGCGGGCAGGTCGCCCAGCCGGGCGCCGAAGGCGCGCTCCAGCCGCTCGGTCAGCGGCAGCCACGGCGAGGAGAGCAGGCCGGCCCCCTGGTCGCGCCATTCGCCGGTCAGTTCCACCAGCGCGAGCGGGTTGCCGGCACCCTCGTCGAGCAGCCGCCGCCGGGCCGGCGGATCCATGCCGGGGGCGCGCGCGTCGATCAGGCGCGCCGCGGCCGCGTCCGGCAGCGGCCGCAGCACAAGCTCGGGCAGCCCCGCCTCGGCCAGCGCGCAGGGCACGCCGTCGCGCAGCGTGGCGAGCAGCGCCACCGGCTCGGCCTCCAGCCGCCGGGCGACGAAGGACAGCACCCCGGCGGTGGGCGGGTCGAGCCACTGGCCGTCGTCGGCGAGCACCAGCAGCGGAGTCCGGCTCGCCGCCTCCATCAGCAGGTTGAGCGTGGCGAGAGCGACCAGGTACAGATCGGGGACGGGAGCGTCGATGAGCCCCAGCGCGGCCGCCAGCGCGCGCCGCTGCGGATCGGGCAGCGCCCCGTCGTCCAGCCGGGCGGGATGCAGCAGGCGGTGCAGCCCGGCGTACGGGAGATGGAACTCGGCCTGCGTGCCGGCCGTGGACAGCACCCGCAGCCCGGCGTCCCTGCCGGCGTCCGCCGCCGCGGTGAGCAGTGCGGACTTGCCGATGCCGGGCTCGCCGCGTACGACCAGTGAGCCGCCTCCGTCGCGAAGCCCGCGGAGGAGGCCGGAGAGCCGGGCGATCTCCGGCTCTCGCCCGAAAAGCGCTGACTCAGCTGACTTAGCGGATTCGCTGGACATGGTGAAATAGTCTCCTGGTGCCGCCTCCCGGTCGAACCGAATCCGGCTTCGGCATGTGCGCAGGCATCGTCGAGGGGGATTCGTGTCCGACGACGTCACTGGTCAGGGACCTCGGGCGGCGCCCGCGTCGCTGCACGGCCGGGACGCGGAACGACACGTGATCGACGAGATGATCCGGCGGCTCGGCGTGCGGCTCAGCGACACGCTCGTCCTCGCCGGAGAGCCGGGCGTCGGCAAGACCCGGCTGCTGCGGGCGGCGGCCTCGGCGGCCTCGGCCGCGGGGCTGCGGGTGCTCACCCTCTCCGGCGTCGAGTCGGAGTCTCCGCTTGGCTTCGCCGCGCTGCACCACCTTCTCGCGCCGTTCCTCGATCGGCTCGAACGGATCCCCGGCCCCCAGGCCGACGCCCTGCGGCGGGCGTTCGGGCTGATGCACGGCCCTGCGCCGGACCAGTTCCTGATCGGTCTGGCCACCCTCAGCCTGCTCGCCGAGATCGCGTCCGATCGGCCGCTGCTCTGCCTCGTCGACGACGCGCACTGGCTGGACCGCGACTCCGCCCAGGCGCTCGCGTTCGTCGGCCGGCGGCTGCACGCGGAGGGGGTCGGGGTGCTCGTCGCGCTACGCGAATCCGGGGCCGCGGTCTTCGAGGGCCTGCCGGTGCGCCCCGTCCGCGGGCTGCGTGACGCGGCCGCCCGCCGGCTGCTCGCGGAGTGCGTCGCAGGGCCGCTCGATGACGCGGTGGCCGAGCGGGTGGTGGAGCAGACCGGCGGCAACCCGCTCGCGCTCATCACCCTCGCCACCGTTCTGTCGCCGGAGCAGCTCGCGGGCCACACCGAGCTGCCGGTACGGCTCCCGCTGGGCGCGCACCTGGAGACGTACTTCCTGAGCCAGGTCAGGGCGCTTCCCCCGGCCACCAGGGAGCTGCTGCTCGTCGCCTCCCTCGCGCCCCCGCACGACCAGGCGCTGCTCTGGCGGGCCGGGGCGCTGCTGGGCATGTCCCCGGTGGACGCCGACCCGGCGCTCGCCGAGGGCATCCTGCTGCTCGGCGACCTGGCCGGCGGCAGCGTCACCTTCCGGCACCCGCTCATCCGGGCCGCGGTCTACAACGCGTCCACGCCGGCCGATCGCCGCCGCGCGCACCGCGCGCTGGCGGACTCCAGCGACCCCGTGCTCGACCCGGACACCCGGGCGTGGCACCTCGCCGCCGCCACCGCGGGCACCGACGAGAGCGTCGCCCGGGACCTCGAAGCCTCCGCCGAGCGGGCCGGAGCGCGCGGCGGCCACACCGCGCAGGCCGCCTTCCTGGCCCGCGCCGCTGAGCTCAGCCCGGACGCACCGGCGCGCGGCGGCCGGCTGCTCGCCGCGGCCGGGGCGTTCCTGGTCGCCGGGGACATCGCCGCGGTCCGCCGGCTGCTCGACCAGGCGCGGCCGATGCTGCACACCCCGGTCGCCCGGGCGACGGGGGAGCGGCTGCGCGCCGCCGTCGCCAACTACGACGACCGGGTTGCGTACGCGCCCGCGATCCTGATGGACGCGGCCGCCGCGCTCGGCGGCCGGGACGAGCGGCTGACCCGGGTGATGCTCCGGGAGGCGATGGAGACCGCCATGGTCGCGCTGGAGCACACGGTCGGCACAACGCCGCTCGAGGTGGCCCGAGCGGTGCTCGCCGTACCGGCCGATCCGGCGGGGACGGCGGCCGACCTGCTGGCCCGGGCGTTCGCCACCCGGGTCACGGCCGGGTACCGGGCCGCGGTGCCGCTGATGCGTGCCGCGGTCGCCGAGCTGTGCACGGCGGAGCGGCTCAGCGAGGAGGGCATGCCGATCGGGCTGCTCGGCGGGCTCGCCGCCGACGAGCTCTGGGACGAGCAGGGCCGGTCCACCCTGCTGCGCCGGCTGGCGGCGTCCGCCCGTGAAAGCGGGGCGCTGCACGCGCTCCGTGTGACGCTCACCCTGCTCGCCGGCAGCGAACTGCGCGCGGGCCGGATCGCCGTCGCCGACGGGCACTACGCCGAGAGCTTCGACCTGTACGCGATGAGCGGGGTGATGCCCCGGGGCGGCCCGCAGTGGCAGATCGAGCAGCTGGTCTGGCAGGGCCGGGAGCAGGAGGCCCGCGCCGCCGCCGACCAGATCGCCGTCATCGCTGTCCAGAACGTCCCGGTCCTGGTCAACCAGGCGGCCCAGGCCATGACGGTGCTGGAGGTGAGCCTCGGCAACTACCGCGAGGCGCTCGACCGGGCCCGCCCGCTGTTCGACCGCGACCCGCCGGGCAGCGGCAACCGGGTTCTGCCCGACCTGGTCGAGGCGGCGGTACGGGCGGGCGACCCCGACACGGCACGGCAGGCGCTGGCGCGGCTGGAGGAGCGGGCGCCGATCAGCGGCATGCCCTGGGGGCTCGGCCTGCTCGCGCGCGGCCGTGCGCTGCTCGGCGAGCAGACCGGCGGAGCCGCGGAGCCGCTCTACCGGCAGGCGCTGGAGCTGCTCGGGCGCACCCGGATGCGCACCGACCTGGCCCGCACCCACCTGCTGTACGGAGAATGGCTCAGGCGGAACCGGCGTCGGGGCGAGGCCGGGGCGCAGCTGCGTACCGCGCACGAGATGTTCGCCGCGATGGGCGCCGGGATCTTCACCGAGCGCGTCCGGGTAGAGCTCGCCGCGACCGGCGAGCGGGTCGCGTCCCCGGCCGCGCCGGTCGGCCCCGCGCTCACCCCGCAGGAATCCAAGATCGCCGCCCTTGCCGCCGAGGGAGCGACGAACGCGGAGATCGCCCGGCGGCTGTACGTCAGCACCTCGACCGTCGAGTACCACCTCACCAAGGTCTTCCGGAAGCTGCGGCTCACCTCCCGGCGGCAGTTGCGCGAGCTGTTCAAGGACGGCCTCGCCGGCTGACCCCCCGGGCCTCGCGGACACACTGGGGTGTTTCCCTGATTCGGCGGCACGCCCCGGCGCGGTTCCATGAGGACGACCGGTCAAGGCGACGCAGGGAGGAAACGGTGCTCGCTCACCATCCGCACACCGCCGGGCCCGGCCGGCAGCGGGCTTTGCACACGCATTTTCTTGAGGTGCGCCGGAAGGCGAAGGGGCCCGTCGCCGTCGTCGACGGCCGCACCATGTTCGTGAACAGCGCCGCCGCGGGCCTGCTGTCGTCCGCGGACCGCACGCTGCTGTGGGAGTGGGCCAGGCGGCGGCTGAGCACCGCGTCGGGGCGGCAGCCCGGGCGGCTGACCCTGCCGTCGGGGACGCTGACCGGGCGGTGCGAGGGCGTCTACGACGACCACGTCCTGACCGGCGCGGTGATCTGGCTGGCCGGCCGGCCGGCCGGCGCCGGACCGGCCTGGGCCCGGCTCACCGATTCCGAACGGACCGTCGCCGAGCACGTCGCCCGGGGGCTCACCAACCGGGAGACGGCCGCCCTGCTCTTCATCTCGCCGCACACGGTCGACTACCACCTGCGGCAGGTGTTCCGGAAGTTCCAGGTGCGGTCCCGGGTGGAGCTGGCCCGGCTGATGGCGACCCAGGCCGGCTGAGCCCGGAATCGCCGGCCCACGACGTGCGGGGTCCCGGATGGCCGAGGACTACGTGTTCACGTGGGGTGGTTCGCAGGCCGGATCCCTAGCGTGACGGGTGTACCCGCGCTCGTACGCACTATGGAAAGGCGGCGCCCCCCATGACCGACACAGGGCTTTCCGGCGAGCCGTTCTGGCGCGATCATCGCCTCGGCCGAGACGTTCCGGCTCCACGTCGCGGGTCCCCCGCCTTCGGCTTGACCACCTGCTGAGAGGTCACCATGAGCACTCCCGTCATCTTCATCCACGGACTGTGGCTGCACGCCACCTCCTGGAACTCCTGGACCGACTTGTTCCAGAAGGCCGGCTACGCCCCGAGCGCACCCGGCTGGCCCGGCGACGGCGCGACCGTCGAGGAGTCCAGGGCGAACCCTGAGGCCCTCGCCGGCCACGGCATCGACGACGTCGTCGAGCACTACGCGAAGATCATCAATGGCCTGCCGGAACGGCCGATCCTGGTCGGCCACTCGTTCGGCGGCATGATCGCCCAGAAGCTGCTCGGGATGGACCTCGCGGCCGCCGCCGTCGCGATCGACGCCGCGCAGATCAAGGGCGTGCTGCCGGTGCCGCTGACCGCGCTGCGCTCGGCGCTGCCGGTGTTCCGCAACCCCGCCAACCGCAACCGGGCCGTGTCGCTCACCGAGGAGCAGTTCCGGTACGCCTTCGGCAACGCCGTCTCCGAGGAGGAGTCCGGAGAGCTGTACCGGCGCTGGAGCATCCCCGCCCCCGGTAAGCCGCTGTTCGAGGCCGCGGCAGCCAACTTCGACCCGCACTCGCCCGCCAAGGTCGCGACCGCGAACGAGGCCCGCGGCCCGCTGCTGCTGATCACCGGCGGCCGTGACCACACCGTGCCCGAGGCCGTCACCCGGGCCACCCTGAAGCAGTACCGGCACTCCGCCGCGGTCACCGACTTCCACGAGTTCCCCGACCGGGCGCACTCGCTCACCATCGACGGAGGCTGGCGCGAGGTCGCCGACGTCACGCTGGCATGGCTCGCCCGCCAGTCGCTCTGATATCGAACGGACCAGAATGTCGAACACATCCGTGGTCGCCCGGACGAAATGGCGATCACTCTTCGTGGCTGCGCTGATGCTCGGCGTATCCCTGCTCTTGCCGGGGGCCACCGCCGAGGCGGCCCCCGGCGACCATCCCCGGGTGCCGGCCGGGTTCACCGAGCGGAAGGTCAGGGTCGGTGATGTCGGCATCAACTACGTGCGCGGCGGGCACGGCCCGACCCTGGTGCTCGTCCACGGCTTCCCGCAGACCTGGTACGAATGGCGGGAGATCCTGCCGGAACTGGCGAAGCACTACACCGTGATCGCCCCTGACCTGCGCGGCGCGGGCCGGAGCGACGCACCCGCCGGCGGCTACGACAAGAAGACGATGGCCGCCGACATTCACGGCCTGCTCGCCCGGCTCGGCCTCGACCGCGACATCCGCCTGGTGGGCCACGACATCGGCACCATGGTCGCGTACGCCTACGCCGCCGCGCACCCTCGCGATGTCCGCAGGCTGGTGCTGAGCGAGGCGCCGATCCCAGACAAGAGCCTTTATGGTTTCGCGTCGCTCACCGCACAGGGCCCCGGTGCGTGGCACTTCGGCTTCTTCAGCCTGAAGAACGGGCTGCCCGAGCAGCTCATCGACGGGAACGAGGAGGTCTGGGTGGACCGCTTCACCGACTCCCTCGAAGTCCGCAAGGGCGCCATCGGCCCGGCACAGGTGCGGGAGTTCGCCCGCTACCTGCGCGACGACCACCACCTGCGGGCGAGCCTCGAATGGTTCCGCGCCTTCCCCGCCGACATCGCCGACAACGCCCGCTACCGCAGGACGAAGCTCACCATGCCGGTGCTCGCCATCGGCGCGAGCGGCAGCCTCGGCGATCTCGTCCCCACTCAGGTGCGGTCGTACGCCACCCACGTGACCGGACTCGTGATCGCGGACTCCGGCCACTGGATCTACGAAGAACATCCGGCCGAGCTCACCCGGCGCCTGCTCGCCTTCCTCGACTGAGAGCTGGATCCATCATGATGAACCACCCCCTGCGTCCTTTCCGCCGGCTCGGTGCGATGGTCGCGCTGGCCGCCCTCGCCCTGTTCACGCTCGGCGTCCCCGCATCGGCCGCCGGCCGTTCCGATCGCCCGAAGCCGACCATCGTCCTCGTGCACGGCGCCTGGGCCGACGCGTCGAGCTGGTCGGAGGTGACCGGCCGGCTGCAACGGCTCGGCTACACCGTGCTCGCGGCGCCCAACCCGCTGCGCGGGCTCAGCGGCGACGCCGCGTACCTGTCGGCGTTCCTCGCCCAGCGGACCAGCGGCCCGGTCGTCCTGGTCGGCCACTCCTACGGCGGCGCGGTCGTGACCGACGCGGCCGGCACCGACCCCGACGTGAAGGCGCTCGTCTACGTCAACGCGTTCGCGCCCGACGAGGGCGAGACGGTCCTCGGCCTGCAAGGTGGCGGCGACCCGAGCGCGCTGTTCGACGCCGTGGCCTACCCGGGGGCGCCGGCCGGAGACGTCGACCTCTACATCAAGCCGGCGGTGTTCCCGCAGGCGTTCGCGGGTGATCTGCCGGCCGCCACGGCCGCCCGGCTGGCCGCCGCTCAGCGCCCGATCGCGCTGAGCGCGCTGCAGGAGCCGTCCGGGCCGCCCGCCTGGAAGAAGCTGCCGAGCTGGTACCTGGTAGGCACGAAGGACGGCATCCTGCCGCCGTCGCTGCAGGTCACCATGGCGAACCGGGCGCACAGCCACGTCACCGAGGTCGCCGCGTCGCACCTGTCGATGCTGTCCAAGCCGCAGGCCGTGGTGGACGTCATCGTCGCCGCCGCCAAGTCCGCCCGCTGAACCCGCACGCGGCCCCGCCCCAGGGGCGGGGCCGCGTCCCGCAGAAAGGCCCGTCGTGGACCTGCACCTGTCAGGCAAGACCGCCGTGGTCACCGGCGCGAGCAAGGGCATCGGGCTGGCGATCACCCGGGCGCTCGCCGCGGAGGGCGTCAGCGTGACCGCCGGAGCGCGGCACATCAGCGCCGAGCTGTCCGAGCTGGCGGCGGGCGGCCGCGTCCGCCCGGTCGCGGTCGACCTCGCCACCCTGGACGGCCCGGCCCAACTGGTCGAGGCCGCCGGCACGGCCTTCGGCGGCCTGGACATCCTGGTCAACAACGTCGGCGCGGTACACCCGCGCACCGGCGGATTCGCGTCCGTCACCGACGTGGACTGGCTCGACACCCTGACCGTCAACTTCCTGGCCGCGGTGCGCGCCACCCGCGAGGCGCTGCCGCTCATGCTCGGCCGCGGCGCCGGCACGATCGTGTCCGTCAGCTCGGTCAACGCGTCGCTGCCGGACCCGCTGGTGATCGACTACAGCGCCGCGAAGGCGGCCCTGGCCAGTTTCAGCAAGTCCCTGTCGAAGGAGCTGGGCCCGCACGGGATCCGGGTCAACACCGTCAGCCCCGGGCCGGTCGCCACCGACCTGTGGCTCGGCGCGGACGGCGTCGCCGCCACGCTCGCCCGCCACAACGGCGGCGAGTCGCGCGCGGTGGCGGAGCAGGCCGCCGCCGACTCGGTCACCGGCCGGTTCACCCGTCCGGACGAGGTCGCCGACCTCGTCGTCCTGCTCGCCGGCGAACGCGCCGGCAACGTCACCGGCGCGGACTTCGTCATCGACGGCGGCCTGATCGGCACCCTGTGACCCGGGCGCTCGACCCCGTCCGCCCAACCCCGTCCGTTCGACCGCGGCGGCAGGCGCCGCCGCCCAGGCCATCGAAGTACTCAAGGTCGCCCTGACCTCTGGAGAGGAAACTCATGCCCACCACAGAACAGCCCGTCGTCGTGCTCGTCCACGGCGCCTTCGCCGAGTCGGCGAGCTGGAACCGCGTCATCCAGCGCCTGCACGGCCGCGGGCTGACCGCCGTCGCGGCGGCCAACCCGTTGCGGAGCGTGGAGGGCGACGCCGCCTACGTCCGCGACGTGATCGCCGGCATCGGACGGCCGGTCGTCCTGGTCGGCCACTCCTACGGCGGCATGGTGATCAGCCAGGCGGCGTCCGGCAATGACGCCGTGCAGGCCCTCGTGTACGTCGCCGCCTTCGCGCCCGAGCCCGGGGAGAGCGCCCTGGTGCTGTCCGGAAAGTTCGAGGGCAGCACCCTGGGCGGCACGCTGGTCGCCTACCCGGTCTCCTCCGGCGGCAACGAGTTCCGGATCGCCGAGGACAGGTTCCACCACCAGTTCTGCGCCGACCTCGACGCCGATGAGGCCGCCCTGATGGCGGCGGCCCAGCGCCCGGTCACCGAACAGGCGCTGGCCGAGGGGCTGACGGTGAGCGAGCCGGGCTGGCGAACCAAGCCGTCCTGGTTCGTCCACGGCGACCGCGACCTCAACATCCCGGCCGAGGCGCTGAGGTTCATGGCCGAACGCGCCGGATCGCGCGGAACACGAGAGATCGCGGGCGCCTCCCACGCCGTCGGGGCGTCCCAGCCCGACGCGGTGGCCGCGGCCGTCTCCGACGCCGTCGGCCACGTACAGGGCTGAACGCGCTCATGCCGAGGTGCGGACGTCGGCAGGGGCGGTATTTCGATTGACACCGGCGCGGCCGGTGTAAAGGGTGACGTCGTGTCTGATGATCTGCCGCTTGAGGTGCGCACGGCATTCGGGGTTCCCTCCGCTCCCGCGCGGCTGTTGCCTGGAGGGGGCGGCACCTGCTGGCAGGCGGGTGAACTGGTGTTCAGACCCGCCCCGCGTCCGGCGGTGGCATCGTGGCTGGCCGAGGTGTTCGCCGATCTGCGCGGGCCGGGCTTCCGGGTGCCCCTGCCGGTGCGCGCGGCCGACGGCTCGTGGGTCGCCGGCGGGTGGGCGGCGTGGACCGCTGTCGAGGGCGAGCCGGATCCCGTGACGCGGTGGCCGGACCTCGTCGCGGCCGGCCGGGCTTTCCATGCGGCTCTCGCCGATGTGCCCGCGCCGGACTGGCTGGGACGTGGCCGGAGCCGCTGGGAGGTGGCCGAACGGGTGGCCTGGGACCAGGCCGACGTCCGGCTGGCCCCGGAGCTCTCCGATCTCGTGGACCGGCTGCGGGCCGCCACCCGGCCGGTGGGGTTGCCCAGCCAGCTCGTGCACGGTGACATCGCGGGCAATGTGTTGTTCGCGGCGGGGCAGCCGCCGGCGGTCATCGACTTCTCACCGAGCCGGCGGCCGGCGGGCTACGCCTTGGCGGTCGCCGCCGTGGACCTGCTGACCTGGTCCGCCGCGCCGCCGAGCATCCTGGACGAGCTGGCCTGTGAAGACGACATCGACCAACTCCTGCTGCGTGCTTTGATATGGCGCCTGGTCACCGAGTCGCTGGGCCGGCCCGACGCGGGCAGCAGGCAGGCGGTCCGCAGCGCCAGCGAACCGGTGGCCGAACTGCTGCTGTCGCGGGTGTCCGGCCGGCCCATGTCCGGCCGGCCCATGACCACCGGGCCGGCAACCGACGCCGACATCGCCATGTCGGTCGGCCGCGTGCTCGGCCGCGAGATCACGGGGCTGCGGCCGGTCATGGGCGGGCACAGCAGGTCCGTGGCGCGGATCGCCGACGATGCCGGTGGCGGTTCGGTGTTCGTCAAGGCCGTCGCGCCCGCTGACCGCGCCGAATTCGGTGTGGAGCTGGCCGTGTACGAGGCGCTGGGCGACCGCCCGTTCCTGCCTCGGCTGCTGGCGAGCGCAGGCGAACCGCTGCCGATACTCGTACTGGAAGCGCTGGAGCAGGAGCACTGGCTTCGCGGTTGGACCCCGGCTCTGGTCGCAGCCACCCGCACGCTGCTCCACGACCTGCACACGCTGCCCGCGCCGTCCGGTGTGCCGGTGTTGCGGGAGATGTTCAACCCCTGGGAGGCCATCGCCGCCGACCCGGCACGTCTGCTGCGTATGGGCGTGTGTTCGCGCCGGTGGCTGGCCGAACATCTGGACACCCTCCACGCCGCGGCCGCCGGGGCGCCCATCGAGGGGGACAGCCTGATCCACCGCGACGTACGTGCGGCGAATCTCTGGTGCCGCGACGGCCGCCTGGTGCTGGCCGACTGGGCGTCGGCGGCGATCGGCGATCCCTGGCTCGACCACCACCTGTGGCTCGTCGCCCTGCACGCCGAAGGCGGCCCCGCACCGGACACCGGCCAGGGGCCGCACGCCATCGGCCACGCCGCGCTGATCGCCGGGCAGCAACCCCTGCTCACCCCGGCGCGCGACAGCGATCCGGCCCTGTTCGACCAGCGCCGGCGCCGCCTCACCGCCGCCCTGTCCTGGGCAGCGCGCCTTCTGCACATCCCACCCCCACAGTCGACCATCTGACACGCGACGCCGCATGCGCGCCGAGCCGTATGGCCGGATATCAGCCCGAGCCCTGGTGGTCGACGATGCCTGACATTCGGATAAGGCGAGCCGGCGCGTCTGATCGCGGCCGGATCGCCCGGACACTCGCCGATCGCTGGGGGAGCCCGGCCATCGTGGCTCACGGCCAGGTGCACGACGCCTCCGCCCTGCCCGCGCTCATCGCGGAGCGAAATGGCGAGCTGGCCGGACTGCTCACCTATGCGGCCGGCGATGACGGCCTGGAGATCGTCACCCTGGACGCACTCGTCCAGGGTGTTGGGGTGGGCACTGCGCTGCTCGCCGCGGTCGCGACGATCGCGCGGGAGGCGAAGCTCGGCCGCCTCTGGTTGATCACGACGAACGACAACCTGGACGCCCTCCGTTTCTATCAACGGCGAGGGCTGCGGATCGTGGGTATCGACGCCGGAGCCGTTGACGTGGCGAGGGGGCACAAGCCGTCGATCCCCCTGGCCGGCGAGTACGGGATAGAGATCCACGATGAGATCACCCTGGAACTGCGCCTGCCGGGCGCGGAGCGCCGTACGGCCGGCGACGGCTGATCGCCGGAGGACGTCGCGTACGACGGCCGCACCCGGGCGCCTCGGTACGCGGAGGCTGGCCTGACCCGCCTCGTCAGGACCTTCACCTCGTCATAGTCCGCGTGCGACCGCTCCCGCCACGTTTGACGCGACGTCTGCGGGAGAAATTTCGCCGAAACATTTCGGAATCCGGGAAGGCGGGGTTCAGTCCCAGTTTGGGATCGCTCTGCTCCGGACTATTGACGTGTTACATGGAGTTTACTTATCCTCCGGACACGAAAACATTCGGGGAAACAACGAAACTTTTTTAAACATCTCCCGGAAAGGGAACCCCCCCATGCTTAGTCGGCGAAGCATTGCGGCGCTGGCGGCGTCCGCGCTCCTCCTCGGGGCGTGTGGTACGGGTGCCAGCAAGGAAGACGGCAACTCGGGCCAGAGTGCCGGGGCCAAGAAGGTGACCATCGAGTTCTGGAACCTTGCGACCTCGGAGCCGCTCAAGTCGGCCTACGCGGACCTGATCAAGCGGTACACGGCGCTGCACCCCAACGTCACCATCAAGAACGTCGCCATCGAGAACGACTCGTACAAGCCCAAGCTGGCGACGCTCACCCAGTCGGGCAAGGTGCCCGATGTCTACTCCACGTGGGGCGGCGGCGTGCTGAAGCAGCACGTCGACGCCGGCCTGGTCAAGGACCTCTCAGAGGACGCCTCGGACGTGATCGGCCAGCTCACGCCCGCGGCGCTCGCGGCCTACCAGTTCGACGGCAAGACCTGGGCGCTTCCGGTCGACATCGGCATGGTGGGCTTCTGGTACAACAAGTCGCTGTTCAAGAAGGCGGGCATCGAGGAGCCGCCGGCCACCTGGACCGAGTACATCGACGACGTCAAGAAGCTGAAGGCGGCCGGCATCACCCCGATCGCCCTCGCGGGCAAGGCGAAGTGGCCCGGCCACTACTACTGGGCCTACCTCGTCATGCGCGTGGCCGGACTGGACGCGCTCAAGCAGGCGGCGACCACCAACGACTTCACCGGGCCCGACTTCGTCACCGCGGGGCAGAAGCTCAAGGAACTGGTCGACCTGCAGCCGTTCCAGAAGGGCTTCCAGGGCGCCGACTACGGCACGCCGGATGGCCAGGCCGCCACGATGGGCAACGGCAAGGCCGCCATGGAGCTGATGGGCCAGTGGGGCCCGAACGTGGAGAAGGACTCCTCGAAGAAGGGGATCGGCGACGACCTCGGCTTCTTCACCTTCCCCACGGTGGAGGGCGGTAAGGGCTCGGCGACCGACGCGTTCGGCGGCGGCGGCGGCCTGGCGATCAGCGCCAAGGCGCCGGCCGAGGCGCTCGACTTCCTCAAGTTCGCCCTCACGATGGAGAACCACAGCAAGACCGTGAAGATCGGCGGCTGGCTCCCGGTGCTCAAGGGCGAGGAGTCCGCGGTCACCGACCCGAACACCAAGGTGGTGGCGGACAACCTGCTCAAGGCGACCGGCTTCCAGCTCTTCCTCGACCAGGCGTTCCCGCCGGCCGTCGGCCAGGAGGTCAACGACACCGTGGCCGAGCTGATCGCCGGGAAGATGACCCCCGACCAGGTCGCCAAGCAGATCACCGAGGTCGCGAAGCAGGAGTCGGAGTAGCGATCCAGTGGTAGAGACGATGACGGGGCCGGACACACGTCCGGCCCCCACCGGGAAGACTCCCACGCGCGGGCGGTCGTCCAGACGCCGCGGCCGGGGTTTCCTCACCGCGATCCTGTTCATCCTTCCCGCGCTCGTCCTGTTCCTGGTCCTGGTCGTGGCCCCCATCGTGATCGCCGCGTACCTGAGCCTGTTCAAGTGGAACGGGATCGGGCCGCCGACCAACTTCATCGGGCTGGACAACTTCACCCGGATGTTCGCCGCGACGATCTTCACGGGCGACCTCCAGCACATGGTGATCCTGATCGGCCTGTCCCTCCTGGTGCAGCTGCCGATCTCCCTGGGCCTGGCGGTGCTGCTCAACCAGAAGATCCGGGGACGGGCCTTCTACCGGCTGCTGTTCTTCGCGCCGTACATCATCTCCGAGGCGATCACCGCGGTGCTGTTCAGCGCGATCTTCTCGCCGGAGGACGGGCTGGCCAACAAGATACTGGAGGCCGTCGGCGTCGACGGGGGGTGGACCTGGCTCTCCGAGCCGGAGACCGCGCTCTGGACGGTGTTCCTCGTCATCACCTGGAAGTACTTCGGGTTCCATATGATCATCTATTTGGCGGGGCTCCAGGGCATCCCGAAGGAGCTGACCGAGGCCGCCCGCATCGACGGCGCGGACGGCTGGCGGGTGTTCCGCCACATCACCGTGCCGCTGCTCGGGCCGACCATCCGGATCAGCGTCTTCCTGTCCGTCATCGGCGCGGTCCAGCTGTTCGACCTGGTCTACATCCTCACGGGCGGCGGGCCGTCGCACTCCTCGGAGACCTTCGCCGTATCGATGTACGACTACGGCTTCAGGCGCACCCAGTTCGGCTACGCCAGCGCGTTCAGCATGGTCATGTTCCTGCTGAGCCTCGTCTTCGCCCTCGGCTACCAGCGGTGGGTGCTGCGCCGTGACCTCGAAGGCGCGTCCACCGCGATGGGAGACTCCCGATGAAGCTGCGTTTGAAGCTGCGGTCCCTCCCGACTCACGTGGTCCTGTGGCTGGCCGCCGCTTTCATCGTCGTGCCGCTCCTGTACGCCGTGTTGGGAGGCTTCAAGAACACCGGCCAGTTGTCGGTGAACGCGCTCGGCCTGCCCGACCCGTGGGTCCCGGAGAACTACACCGACATCCTCGCCAGCGGCTCGTTCTACCAGCAGCTGTTGAACAGCGTGATCATCGGCGTGCTGACCACGGTGCTGATCGTCGGCCTCTCCGCCCTGGCCGCCTTCGCGTTCGCCAGGTTCGCCTTCAGGGGCAGGGAGTTCCTTTTCACCCTGTTCGCGATCGGGCTCATGTTCCCGTTCGCGGTGGCGATCCTGCCGCTGTTCATCCTGCTGAAGACCTTCGGCCTGCTCGACAACACGTGGGGGGTGATCCTGCCGCAGGCCGCCTTCGGGCTGCCGCTGACGATCATCATCCTGCGCACCTTCTTCCGGGGCATCTCGAAGGAGGTGGAGGAGGCCGCGACGATCGACGGCTGCTCCGCGTTCGGCTTCTTCTGGCGGGTGCTGCTGCCGATGGCCCGTCCGGCCCTGGCCACGGTGTCCGTGCTGGCGATCGTGGCGAGCTGGAACAACTTCTTCCTTCCCCTGGTGGTCCTCAACGATCCGAACACGTGGACCCTGCCGCTCGGCGTCCAGCAGTTCCAGGGGGAGTACCTGTCGGACACGGCCAAGATCCTTGCCTACGTCGTCGTCTCGATGGTTCCGGCCCTGCTGTTCTACGGCGTCGCCGAGCGGCAGCTCGTCAGCGGACTCACCGCGGGCTCCACCAAGGGATGAATCTCTCGAATCTAGTCAAGGAGTGTTGATGACTCTGCGTGTGTCCGGATCCCGCCTCGTCGGGCCCGACGGAGACCCCGTCCGGCTCCGAGGTGTGGGCCTCGGGGGCTGGATGAACATGGAGAACTTCATCACGGGCTACCCCGCCAACGAGTCCACGATGCGCTCGGCCGTCCGGGAGGTGCTGGGGGAGGAGCGGTACGAGCTGTTCTTCGACCGCCTGCTGACGTCCTTCTTCGGCGCCGCCGACGCCGACCTCCTCGCGGGGATCGGGACGAACTGCGTGCGCATCCCGGTGAACTACCATCACTTCGAGTCCGACGACCGGCCGCTTGAGGTCATGGAGCACGGCTTCCGGCACCTGGACCGGGTGATCGGCCTGCTGGGCGAGCGCGGCATCTACAGTGTGATCGACCTGCACGCGGTGCCCGGCGCGCAGAACCAGCACTGGCACTCGGACAACCCCACCCATGTGGCTTCGTTCTGGCAGCACCGGCACTTCCAGGACCGGGTGGTCCACCTGTGGGAGGCGATCGCCGACAGGTACAAGGACAACCCGTGGGTGGCCGGATACAACCCGCTCAACGAGCCGGGCGACGTCGGCGGGCGGGTGATCGGGCCCTTCTACGACCGCCTCGTCAAGGCCGTGCGCGCCGTGGACCCGGCACACGTGCTCTTCCTCGACGGCAACACCTACTCCACCGACTTCTCGATCTTCCGCGAGGTGTACGAGAACACGGTCTTCGTCTGCCACGACTACGCTCTGGCGGGCTTCGCGCACGGCGGGCCGTACCCGGGGTACACCCGCGGAGAGTGGTGCGACCGCGGCCAGCTCGAGCGGGAGTTCGCCCGGCGGACCGCCTTCCAGCGGGAGACCGGCACGCCGATCTGGGTCGGCGAGTTCGGCCCGGTCTACACCGACGATCCGGCCGTCGACGAGCAGCGCTACCAGATCCTCAGAGATCAGCTGGAGATCTTCGACGCCCACGAGGCGGGCTGGTCGATCTGGACCTACAAGGACGTCGGCCTGCAGGGCCTCGCCTACGCCTCCGGGCCGTACATGGACCGGTTCGGCCCGTTCATCGCCAAGAAGACGCGGCTCGGCGCCGACCGGTGGGGCTCCACGATGGAGGAGTCGGCGAGCGAGCTCGCGCCGCTGTACCGGCTGGTGGAATCGGAGTTCCCCACGTGGGACCCCTACCCGTGGGGCGCCCGCTACCAGACCGACGACCTCATCCGGCACATCCTCATCGCGCAGGCCCTCGTGCCGGAGTACGCCGAGCTGTTCCGCGGCCTCACCGACGACAAACTGATCGCTCTCGCCGACTCCTTCAGCCTGGAGAACTGCGTGCGGCGCAAGCCGCTGATCGACCTGCTCTCCGAGAACCTCACCGGCTGATCTCCGTCGTACGACGCCGAACGGCGGTGCCGGCGAGCCGAGGTCTGGTCTTCGTGGCACCGCTGTGGGCCGCCCATGGTGTGGTGGGGCTGTTCCTGGCGGAGACGCGGTACGGGGCTGTCCGGTGCTTACCTTCCTCTGAGTAGCGTGAATGAAGCCGGAGTGCGGCGCCTCACCCCATGGCCCCCGGCGGGCCCGGGCCTCGTACGCACCAGTGAAGGACTCACGCCGTGACCTCAACATGGGAGATCAAGCATCGTCTGAGCAAAGCGGTCAACGCCCACGACCTGGGCAGAGTGATCGACTGCTACAGCCCGGACGCCGTCCTCGTCACGCCGGCCGGCATCGCGGAGGGCCACGACCAGATCGCCTGGTTCTACGAGGCCTTCCTCAGCGCGTTCGCGGACTTCCGCGTGACCGCATGGTACGAGGCTCCGTGCGACGAGCCCGCGGTCACGGAATGGACGATCACCGGCACCCATACGGGGCCGCTTCTGCTGCCTGACGGGTCCGTGCTCGAAGGAACGGGCCGCCGCGTCATCGTCCGGGCATCCTGCGCCGCGTACTCCGACGGCGACAAGATCATCACTCACCGGGAGTACTACGACCAGCTGGAGCTGTACACCCAGCTCGGGATCGGCCTGGCCAGGCCAGGACTTCCGGCACTGTAACCACGCGTTTCCCGCTCCCGCCGGGCGCCGTCCGCTCCGCTTCACCGCCGTGAAGGTGTCATGGCCGCATGTCGATCACCTAAGTTTTCATTTCTTATGAATAATTATTGACGGTCTCAGGCCTGGGATGCCAGGCTGCCTCTGTCTCGGCCGGCCCACCCCCCGCCGGTCCCTACGGAGGTCCCCTGTGAGTCACCCCAACCTGAGCCGTCGCGGTTTCCTGGTCGGCGCCGGCACCCTCGGCGTGGTCTCGGCGCTGGGCGGATGCGCCACCAGCACCCCCGCCCCGTCGGCCGCCGGCTCAGGCGCGAAGTCCGCCACGCTGCTGCTGAAGTCCCGCGAGACCGGCGAGAAGAGCCGCAAGGCCATGCAGGCGTTGCTCGACGAGTTCGCCAGGCAGCACCCCCAGTACAAGCCGACGCTGAACTCGATGGAGGCGGCCGCCTTCCAGCAGCAGATCCGCGCCGACCTCACCCTGTCCACGCCGCCCGACGTTCTCACCTGGTTCGCCGGGGAGATCGCGAGCAACTTCGCCCAGCAGGGCCTGCTGCTCGACGCGACCTCGGTGTTCCCCGCCGACGGCTACAGCGACCAGTTCGCCGGGCTGTCCTCCGACGCCTCCGGCAAGAAGATCTTCATCCCGACCAACTACTACTGGTGGGGCGTCTTCTACCGGAAGTCGTACTTCGAGAAGTGGGGCGTGTCCGAGCCGAAGACCTGGGACGAGTTCATCGCGCTCTGCAAGACGCTGAAGGGCAAGGGCGTGTCGCCGCTCGCCCTGCCGCTCTCGGACTCGGCCTGGCTGACCGCTTCGTGGTTCGACTACCTCAACCTCCGCGTCAACGGCGCCACGTTCCACCGGGCGCTGCTGGCCGGACAGGAAAGCTACACCGACCCCCGCGTGGCCAAGGTGCTCGACGTCTGGCGCGAGGTCCTGCCGTACCTCGACCCCGCAGGCAAGGGCCTGGCCTTCCAGGAGGGCTCGGCGAAGTGGCAGCAGGGCAAGGACGCGATGTTCCTGTGCGGCCCCTTCCTCGCCGACGCGATGCCGGCCGACGTGAAGGCGGACGTCAGCTTCTTCCAGTTCCCCATCATCGACCCGGCCGTGCCGGTCGCCGAGGAGGCCCCGCTGGACGGCTTCATCGCCAGCGCGCGCAGCGCCGATCCCGAAGGCGCCAAGGCGTTCCTGGGGTATGCCGCCACGCCGGCCGCGCAGGAGCTCTACCTGAAGATCTCCGAGGGCACGCTGATCCCGGCCAACGGCAACGCCAAGTCCCCTCTGTCCACCCCTCTCATCGAGAAGGGCCGGGCCATGGTCGCCTCCGCGGCCGACGTGACGCAGTTCTTCAACCGCGACTCCAACGACGACCAGCTGAGCGCGCTCACGACCGCCCTGGTGAAGTTCATCGACAAGCCGGGAGAGGCCGCCGGGATCCTCAAGCAGTGGCAGAGCGACTCGGCCAAGGCGCGCGGAAACTGACGATGACCGCCGTTCCCAAGGCCGTCTCACGCGGGGCCCGCGGCGCGGGTGCCCGTACGGCGTCGCGTGAGACGGCCGTCCTCCTCGCCTTCGTGCTGGTCCCCTTCACGCTGGAGATGTTCTGGACGTTCTGGCCCGCGCTGAACAGCGTCTACATCTCCCTCACCCGCTGGGACGGCATCTCCCCGCCGGTGTTCGTCGGCCTGGACAACTACCTGCGGATGTGGTCCGACGAGACGTTCCGTACGGCGCTTCGCAACACCGTGGTCTGGCTGGTGCTGTTCGGAGGGCTGTCGGTCCTGGGCGGGCTGGGTCTGGCGCTGCTGCTCGACAAGCCGCGCCGGGGCGTCGGGATCTACCGCGCGATCTTCTTCCTGCCCGTGGTCTTCTCGATGGTCGTCTCCGCGCTGGTCTGGCGGATGATCTACCAGCCGGACGGCGTGGTCAACGGCCTGCTCGGCGCCGTCGGCCTGGAGAGCCAGGCGAGGATCTGGCTCGGCGAGCCGGAGACGGCGCTGTACGCGCTGATCCTCCCCGCGCTGTGGCGCCAGATCGGCTACATCATGGTGCTGTTCCTGGCCGGGCTGAAGACGGTGGACCCCCTGCTGCACGAGGCGGCGAAGACGGACGGCGCCACGGCCTTCGAGCGGTTCCGCCACATCACGCTGCCGCAGCTGCGCCCGGTCAGCACGGTCGTGCTGGCGGTGACAGTGATCGACGCGCTGCGCTCCTTCGACATCGTCTGGGCGCTCACCAAGGGCGGGCCGTACCACTCCTCCGAGCTGCTGAGCACCTACCAGTTCTCCACCGGCGTGCTGGGGTCGCAGCTCGGGTACGGCTCCGCACTCGCTGTGGTGATCTTCGCGCTCACCGCCGGCACGATCGTCGTCTATCTCGTCCGGAGCCTGCGTACGGAGGAAGCGGCATGACGGCGACCGGATCCCGGCTGCGGCCGTGGCTGTTCCACGGCGGGATGGCGATCCTGGCGGCGGTGTGGCTCGTCCCGCTGGCGCTGGTGCTCGTCACCTCGCTGCGCACGTTCGACGACCTCGCGGCCACCGGGCTGGCCAGTCTGCCCGGGAGCCTGACCTTCGGCTCCTACCGGCAGGCGCTCGCCGGGGCGGGCGAGCTGCGCTCGATCATGAACAGCCTGCTCATCACGGTGCCCGTCGTCATCGTGACGCTCGTGCTCGCGTCGATGGCGGCGTACGCGCTGGCACGGCACCGCATCCCCTTCCGCAAGACCGTGCTGCTGCTCATGCTGGCCGGCAACCTCCTGCCGTCGCAGCTGCTGCTGATTCCGGTGCTGAAGCTGACCGAGCAGTTCGGGATGTTCGACACGCGGCTCGGGATGATCGTCGTGCAGACGGCGGTGGGGCTGGGTTTCTACACGTTCGTCCTGCACGGCTTCATGCGGGGGATCCCCGGCGAGGTCACCCAGGCCGCGAAGATCGACGGAGCCACGACCTTCGGCGTCTACCTGCGCATCGTCCTGCCGCTGACCAGGCCCGCGATGGCGGCGCTCGGCTCCCTGGCCTTCACCTGGACGTTCAACGACCTGCTGTGGGCCATCACGCTGCTGCGCGACGAGGGAAAGCTGCCGGTGACCCCGGCGATCCTCGGCATGCAAGGACAGTACGTCTCCTCGTGGAACGTCATCGCGGCCGCGACGGTGATCGCCGCGATCCCCACGGTGGTCGTGTTCTTGCGCTTCCAGCGCTACTTCATCTCGGGCCTGCTGATCGGATCGTCCAAATGACACGGTCACGGGTTGCCGCCTTCCGGTGGACGGCGGCTGGAGCGCGGTGAAGGATGCCGCATGATCGTAAAGTTCCCCCCCACCCAAGGACGGCGAAATTGAGCGTCTATCCCGGCCGCGGCATCCACGGCCAGGTCGTCGAGGCGGTCGGCCGGCGCATCGTGACAGGCAAGGACGCCCCCGGCTCCACCCTCGATCTGGACGCGATGGAGTTCACCTTCGACGTCAGCAAGACGGTGGTGCGCGAGGCGTTGAAGGTCCTCGCCGCGAAGGGACTGGTGGACGCCCGGCCCAAGCGGGGCACGTTCGTCCGGCCGCGCTCCGAGTGGAGCCTGCTCGACCCCGATCTGCTCCGCTGGCAGTTCGAGGAGCCGGAGGGCTCCGGGCTGCTCGACGACCTCTACGAGGTGCGGATCATCGTGGAGCCGGCCGGCGCGCGCCTGGCGGCGGCCCGCCGTACGGAGGAGGACATCGCCCGGCTGTCGGCCACGCTCGCGACGGTCACCCCGGAGTGCGGGGCGAAGGAGATCGTCGAGGCCGACCTCGCCTTCCACCGCCGGCTGCTCGAGGCCTCGCACAACGAACTGCTGATCCGAATGGAGTACATCATCGAGATCGGGCTGCGCGCCCGTGACCTGCTCGTCCACGCCGAGGGGCACACCGGCGACTTCCTCCCGCCGCACCAGGCCGTGCTCGACGCCGTACGCGCGTCGGACGCCGACGGGGCGGAGCGCGCGATGCGGGCGCTGCTGGAGCAGGCAGCCAAGGACGAGCAGGAGATCAGGAACCGGGGGCGACAATGAAGATCGTTAAGGTGGAGACGTTCCTCGTGCCGCCGCGCTGGCTGTTCTGCCGCGTGGAGACCGACGAGGGCGTGGTCGGCTGGGGCGAGCCGGTCGTGGAGGGCCGCGCCGAGGTGGTCCGCGCGGCCGTCCACGTGCTGGCCGAGTACTTGCTCGGCGAGGATCCCCTGCGTATCGAGGATCACTGGCAGGTCATGGCCAACGGCGGCTTCTACCGGGGCGGCCCGGTGCTGTCCAGCGCGCTCGCCGGCCTCGACCAGGCCCTGTGGGACATCGCCGGCAAGACGTACGGCGCTCCCGTGCACGCGCTGCTCGGCGGGCCGGTCCGCGACCGGGTCCGCATGTACGCCTGGGTGGGCGGCGACGATCCCGCCGAGCTCGCCGAGGGCATCACCGCCAGGCTGGAGGCCGGGTTCACCGCGGTCAAGATGAACGCCGGCGGGCGCATGCCCGCCCTCGCGACCGCCGCCGACGTCGCGGGGGTGGTGGACCGGGTCGCGCTGGCCAGGGAGATCCTCGGGCCGGCCCGCGACGTGGCCGTCGACTTCCACGGCCGCGTGTCGGCGGCGGACGCCAGGCGGATCCTGCCGCTGATCGCGGGGTTCCAGCCGATGTTCGCCGAGGAGCCGGTGCTGCCCGACCGGCCCCACCTGCTGCGCGACGTCGTCACCGCCAGCAGCGTGCCCGTCGCGACGGGGGAGCGGCTGTACTCCCGGTGGGACTTCCGGGCCGCGCTTGAGGCCGGGGTCGCCGTGGTGCAGCCCGACCTTTCCCACGCGGGCGGCATCTCGGAGACCCGCAGGATCGCCGCGATGGCCGAGGTCTGGGACGCGAAACTCGCCCCGCACTGCCCGCTCGGCCCGGTCGCCCTCGCCGCCAGCCTCCAGGTCGCCTTCGCGACCCCCAACTTCCTGATCCAGGAGCACTCGATCGGCATTCACTACAACCAGGGCGCCGACCTGCTCGACTACGTGCTCGACCCCGGGATGTTCCGCTTCACCGACGGCTACGTCACCCTGCCCGGGGGCCCCGGGCTGGGGGTCGAGATCGACGAGGCCGAGGTCAGGCGCGCCGACCAGGCGGGACACGCGTGGCGCAACCCGGTCTGGCGTCACGCCGACGGCGGGCTCGCCGAATGGTGACCTCCCGGGTGCCGCTGCGGGCGGGCTTCGACCTGGCCCACGGCGGCAGATGGACCTCCCTCGCCGGAGGCGGACGGGAGTGGCTGTGGTCGCGCCCCGATCCCGCCCGGGCCGCCGTCGTCCCCGGCGCGGGCTTCGTCGACGTGGGAGGGCTGGAGGAGTGCGTTCCCACGGTGCGGGGGCTGCCCGACCACGGTGACGCCTGGAGC
Source organism: Microbispora sp. NPDC049125 (assembly GCF_040802045.1). Lineage (NCBI taxonomy): Bacteria > Bacillati > Actinomycetota > Actinomycetes > Streptosporangiales > Streptosporangiaceae > Microbispora > Microbispora sp. NPDC049125. The sequence goes on from NZ_JBEZDW010000001.1 coordinate 221,838, forward strand.
CGCCCGTGGGCCGGCACGCCCGTCCAGAGCGTCGTGACCTGTGACGGCTTCGAGTTGCTGCGCGAAGTGAGCGAGGAAGGCGGGGCGGTGGTGGCGGCCTACCGGCTGTCGGCCGACCCGGGATTCGCGTTCGTGTGGGCGGCCCACGCCCTGCTCGACCTCGGAGAGGACGCCCGGCTCAGCGCTCCCTCAGGCACCCCCACGCGGGTCTTCCCCGAGGCCGCGCCGCTTCTCGACCGCGCCTGGCCGCCCGGCGCCGCGCACGTGGAGGGCCCCTGGCCCACCCCGTACGGCCTGGCGCTCGACCGGCTCGGCCCCGACGACGGGACCGCCGCCGGCGCGGTGCTGCGGTGCACCGCCGTGCGCGTCGTCGACGGCGCCGACGTCCTCGACCTGCGCGTGGAGGCGCCGCCCGGCGTCCCGGTCTCCACCGCGCTCTGGCGCAACCTCGGGGGATTCCCCTCCAATGCGCCGTACCGCAGCATCGGGGTTGAGCCGATGCTCGGCGCGGTGTTCGACCTGGCGGAGGCGGGGCCAGGCGACGCGGCCGTCGTCCCGCACTCCGGTGAGCTGACCTGGCGGCTCGTGCTGGCCGCGGAACGGATTGAGCGATGACAGAACGCCCCTTCGACGACTCGCGCCTCCTGGAGGAGCTGGCCTCCCGGCGGCTGCTGGCGATCGTGCGCGGCACCGACGCCGACGCCGCCCTTCGTACGGTCGTCACGCTGGTGGAGGAGGGCGTCGAGCTGGTCGAGGTGTCCCTCGTGACCCCCGGCGCACTGGATGTGATCCGCGGGGCGCGGGCGGCCCTGGGGGAGACGGCGGGTCTGGGCGCGGGCACGGTCCTCACCGCCGCGGACGCGCGCGAGGCCGCCGAGGCGGGTGCCTCCTATCTCGTCACGCCCGCGCTCGGCGAGGCGGTGGCGGCCGGTCGGCGGCTCGGGCTGCCCGTTCTCGCGGGCGCGCTCACCCCCACCGAGGTCGTGGCCGCGCTCGGCGCGGGGGCGGCCGCCGTCAAGCTGTTCCCGGCGTCGCTCGGAGGCGTCCCCTACCTGCGCGCGCTGCGCGACCCCTTCCCGCAGGTGCCGTTCGTGCCCGTGGGCGGGGTCGACGCGGCGGCGGCGACCGGCTACCTGCGGGCGGGTGCGGTCGCGGTCGGCGTCGGCTCGCCCCTGGTCGGCGACGCGGCGAACGGCGGGAGCCTCGACGAGCTCAGAGCCCGGATCCGCGAGTTCAGGACGGCGCTGTGAGCGGCGGGGCCGTGAGCGGCGAGGCCGTGGGTGGCGGGGCTGTGATCGACGTCGCCACGTTCGGGGAGACGATGGCCTCGCTGCGTGCGCTCGACCCCGTCAGGCTCGGCGGGACGATGCGGCTGTCGGTCGGGGGAGCGGAGTCCAACGTCGCGATCGGATTGGCGCGCCTCGGCCACCGTGCCTCCTGGACCGGGCTCGTCGGCGACGACGAGACGGGTGAGCTGGTGCTGCGGACGCTGCGCGCGGAGGGCGTCGACGTGACGCACTGCCGGGTCGACCGGCGCGGGCCGACAGGGCTGATGCTGGTGGAGCGGCGGGTGGGCGACCTGACCCGGGTGCTCTACCACCGGGCCGGCTCGGCCGCCTCCTTCCTGTCGCCGCCGGACGTCCTGCCCGCGCTGGACCCGCCGCCCAAAATGGTGCACGTCACCGGTATCACCCCCGCCCTCGGGCCCGGCCCGGCGGCGGCCGTGCGCGCGGCCGTGGACTCCGGGCTGCGCGTGAGCCTGGACGTCAACCACCGCTCCCGCCTCTGGGACCGTGAACGCGCGGCCGAGACGCTCCGGCCGCTGGCGTCCCGGCTGTCGGTGGTCATCGCGTCCGACGACGAGCTGGAGCTCGTCGCTCCCGCGTCGGCCACGACCGAGCGCGACCGGGTGGCGGCGCTGCTGGACGCGGGGGTGGCCGAGGTGATCGTCAAACGCGGCGCCGACGGCGCCACCGGTCACACCCCGGCGGAGACGGTGGACACCCCGGCCCGCCGCGTACGCGTCGCCGACCTGGTCGGAGCGGGGGACGCCTTCACCGCCGGTTATCTGTCCGGGCTGCTCGACGGCCTGGATCTGGCCGGTCGCCTGAGCCGGGCCGTCACCACCGGAGCCTTCGCCGTCGCCTCGTCCGGCGACTGGGAGGGCCTGCCCGACAGGCGGGAGCTCGGTCTGCTCGACTCTCTGCCCGGCTCCACCCTGCGCTGAATCCCGTGCATGCTGACCCGTGTGCCCCGGCTGAACGAGGGAGAGATCGAATGGACGTATGGTGCCCGGTGAGCTGCGAGCTGGGCGAAGGGGCGAGGTGGGTGGACGGGCGGCTCATCTTCGTCGACATCCTCGCCGGGAGGCTGTTCGCGGCCTCCACCGACCGGCCGGGCCCGGCCGAGGAGCTCACGCAGGCCGGCGTGACGCTCGGCGCGGTGGCCCCCGTCGCCGGCAGCCCGGGCACCTGGCTCGCGGCGGCCGGCCAGGGCTTCGCCCTGCTCGACCAGACGACCGGCGTCCTCGACTGGATCGCCCGGCCGCTGCCCGCGACGTCCCGGATGAACGACGGTGTATGCGACCCGGCCGGCCGGTTCTGGGCGGGCAGCATGGCTTACGACGTGACGCCGGGCGCCGGAACGCTCTACCGGGTCGGCGCCGACCTGACCGTGACGGCCGTCCGCACAGGACTGACCATCCCCAACGGTCCCGCGTTCACCGCGGACGGCCGGGTCATGTATCTGGCCGACACAGCCGAGGGCCGGATCGACCGGCACGCGGTCGACCCGGCCACCGGCGACCTGGGGGAGCCCTCCGTCTTCGTCACCCTGGAGCACGGCTCGCCCGACGGGATGACCATGGACGACGAGGGATACCTGTGGGTCGCGGTGTGGGGCGCGTCCGCCGTCCACCGTTACGCCCCCGACGGCCGGCTCGACCGAGTCGTCCCGGTGCCCACTCCCCAGCCCACCAGCGTCTGCCTCGCGGGCGGCCGTCTGTTCGTCACCACCGCGGCGTACGGCCTGAGCCCCGCCGAGGGGGCGGGCGCGGTGTACGCCGTGGAGGGCGTCGCGGAGGGCCGTCCGGCCGTCCCGTTCCTCATGGACGCCGCCGCGCCCCGTTCCGCGCGGTAGAGGTGCGCCGTCCGCCCGGACGGCCGTCAGGGTGCCAAGGGCAGGAAGTACGTCATGACGAGCCACGCGACCAGGGCCACGGCTCCGAGAAGCAGAGTGAGGTCACGCGCCCCGGAGGGGACGGCGTTCCACCGTGCGCGCATTCTCCCGGTCGTGGCGGCCCATCCGGGCGGGCCCCAGGCGAGGGCCACGACGAGGACGGCGGAAAGGACCAGTGGCCATCTGACGAGCTGCGCCAGGCCTGATGAGTCGCCCCAGCAGGCGGCCACGTCGGCGAGAGCCACCGCGAGAAGGACGATCGCGGCGCAGGCGCTGGCCACTCGGGCGGCCCTGCCCTCACCCGCCGCTCTGGCGGCCACGGCCAACGCGACCACCGCGAGCGGCACGCCGGTCATCTCGGCCGCCGCGAAAGACCCGGAGATCCTTTCCAAGGGGGAGGGGTCGATGAGGATGTTCCCCGCGTACCACCCGAAGGTGTCCTCCGCGTACCCGCTGGGGATGTCCAGCTCCAGCAGGCAGGTCAGCGGGGTCCACACCGCCGCGACGGACGCGGTGAGCGCCAGCAGCCCGGCGGGACGGCGGCCGGTGGGCGACCCGGCGCCCAGCCGGTGGAAGGCGATCAGCGCCCCGGCGCCCACGAGGTAACACGCCATCAGGGGCCAGGGCGTCGACGTGGGAAGCGGTGTGCCACGGCAGGGGTCGGAGCCGGGAAGCACCACGCCGTCTACCACGGCCGCCACGAGGATGGCGGCGATCGCCGCCCCGCCCCGGACGGCCGCCCTTCGGGGTGCGAGCAGCAGGAGCCCGGCCAGCAGGGCGGGCAGCAGCAGCTCGGCCCAGAACAGCGGCAGGGAGGCCACCCGGTCGGCCCTCACCGCGTCCGTGCCCAGGAAGCACACCCGGGCGACGCCGGCCTCTCCAGCAGTGGCCAGGATCAGTGGAGCCGCGGTGGCCGCCACCGCCGTGAAGCCGAGCACCGGAGCGGTCCGGCGGCTCGTGCGCGCGCCCTCGTCCATGCGGCCCGCTCCCTAGGCTGAAGATCGGACCGGAAGAGCGTATCGGCCGGTTTTCCGCCGTGCCACCGGGCCGGAGACCAGCCGGGTGCGGGGTGATGTCCTACTTCTTGCAGATGTTCTGCGTGGCGGTCCTGGCCGCGGGAGTCGCCACGGCTCCGGCGGTGGGCGTGGCGGCGGCCACCGTCACCTTCTTGACGTCGTGGTTCTTCTGCCCCACCACGACCTCGATCCCGGCGACGTCCTGCTCGCGCATCTCGGACCCGGGGAAGGCGGCGGCCACCGTACGGGCCGAGTCGGCACGTCCGGGCGGGTAGCGCACGATGGTGTTGCCGAAGTCGCGCCTGGCCGTGTCGCCGGGCGTGGACGGCACCTGGAACCCGGCCGCGACGAGGGCGGTCTTCGTCCTGGCGCCGAGACCGGTGATGAGCGTCCCGTTGAGGACGCGGACCGCGATCCGCTCGGGCGGGATCGTCAGCTCCGCCGAGGACGCCGCCGGGGAGGATGCCGGGGAAGCCGTGGGGGACGCGCCGGGAGACGCGGCCGAGGACGCCGCGGGTGATGCGGACGACGTAGATGCGGAGGACGGCTTGCCGGACGGCTTCACGAGGGGTTCGTCGGCGTTGATGCGGCGGAACAGCTCCCGCGCCGCCGCCTTGTCCCACAGCACGGCCGACTCGCCCGTCGGAGCGCGGAAGTTCACGTCGGCCAGCGGCACGGTGGCGAACGACACGTCGTCCGTCGAGACGTCCTTCAGCTGGCCGGCCAGGCCGATCAGGTCCTGCGCGAGCGGCTTGTCCACGGTGATGGTCTTCAGCGTGGAGTTGACGAGCCCGGCGAGCTTCGCCGGGTTCGCCAGCGTGCCGCCGCTCAGCGCCTTGCTCAGCAGCGCCGAGATGACCTGCTGCTGGCGGTCGATCCGGTCGAGGTCGGATCGTGCCGTGGCGCGCGTGCGGGCGTAGGCCAGCGCGTTGACCCCGTCGAGCGTGTACGTGCCGGGCTGGAGGGCGAGCCGGGTCTTGGTGTCGTTGATCGCGACCGGCGTGCAGACGGTCACCCCGCCCAGCGACTCGACGACGTCGATGAAGCCGAGCACGTTGACCTCGACGTAGTGGTTGATGCTCAGGCCGGTGGCCTGCTCCACGGTCTTGACGGCGAGCTTGGCGCCGCCGAACTGGTACGCCGAATTGATTTTGTGCGTGCCCTGGCCGGGGATCGTCGTCCAGCTGTCCCTCGGCAGACTGACGACGGTCACCTTCCTGTGGTCGTCGGACAGGTGGATCACCATCATGGTGTCGCTGCGCTGCCCGGCCTCGCGGCCGAGGTGAAGCTGGTTCTGCTGGCGCCTGGTGAGGTTGTCGCGCTTGTCCACGCCGACCAGCAGGATGTTCATCGCGCCGCTGGAGCCGGTCTCGCTCGTGCCGGCCTCGACGACCTGGATCTTGCTGGCGGCGTAGTTCGGCACCATCCACAGCACGCCGGAGCCGAGCAGTACGACACCCGAAAGGGAGCCGGAGATGATGAGAGATCTGACATTTGTCCGTTTTTGGCGGGCGCGCCTGGCTGCGATCCTGACCCCCCCGACTCCGTCGCCACCTACGTGGACGCCGGAGTCTTCTTCATGGTCGCCGGACATTCCGTCCTCCGGTTGCCGTCTCCGCCCCTCCGTACAGTAGCGTGAGCGCAGCCATGAAGCCCTTACCCGACTCGCGCCGAACGAGCCAGACGTCAACAGGGGACTGGCCACCGGTCTCGGTGATCATGCCGGTTCTCAACGAGGAGCGCCACCTGCGCGACGCCGTGCGGCAGGTGCTCGAACAGGACTACGACGGCCCGCTGGAGGTCGTCCTCAGCGTCGGTCCCTCGCAGGACCGGACGCAGGAGGTCGCGGACGCGATCGCGGCCGAGGACCCTCGCGTCGTCGTGGTCCCCAACCCGACGGGCCGCACACCCAACGCGCTGAACGCCGCCATCGCCGCGTCCCGCAACCCCATCGTGGCCCGCGTCGACGGGCACGCCCTGCTGCCGCCGGACTACGTCCGCACGGCCGTCGAGACGCTGGAGCAGACCGGCGCCGACAACGTGGGCGGCATCATGGCGGCCGAGGGCGTGACGCCGTTCGAGCAGGCGGTCGCCTGCGCGATGACTTCGAGGATCGGCGTCGGCAACGCGGCCTTCCACACCGGTGGGCAGGCCGGCCCGGCCGACACCGTCTACCTCGGCGTCTTCCGCCGCGAGGCGCTCGACCGGGTGGGCGGCTACGACGAGCACTTCCTGCGTGCCCAGGACTGGGAGATGAACCACCGCATCCGGGAGACCGGGGGCCTGGTGTGGTTCCAGCCGCGCATGCGGGTCTCCTACCGTCCCCGGTCCACGGTCAAGGCCCTCGCGAAGCAGTACTTCCACTACGGCCGATGGCGGCGGGTCGTCGCCCGCACCCACGAGGGCACCATCAACCTGCGCTATCTGGCGCCGCCGGCGGCGGTCGCGGCCATCGTCGCGGGCCTCGTCGTCTCCCCGTTCTTCTGGCCGGGCCTGCTGATCCCGGGGGCGTACGTCGCGGGGATCCTGGCCGGGTCGGTCCTCACCGGCCGGAGCCTGCCTCCCGCCGCGCTGCTGCGCCTTCCGGTCGCGTACGCGACGATGCACATGTCCTGGGGGACCGGCTTCCTCACCAGCCCGCGCAGGCTCGGCAAGCTGCGGCCCCAGGCCGAACGGGCCGCCCTACAGGACCTCTTCGAAGACTGAGGTGTCGAGCGTGAAGTCGATCGGGTGGGGGACAAGGACCTCCCGCCCGAAGGTCGCGGTCGCCGACATCTGGTAGAGGCCTTCCTTCGGCTCGCTGTAGACGGTCACCGTCGGAGGCGTCGCCAGCGGGTCCACGAGGACCATCACGGGGACGCCGCCCCGGGCGTACATCACCGGCTTCTTCTCGCGGTCGTCCTGGGCGCTGCCCCTGGAGACGACCTCCGCGACCAGCTTCAGGCCGGAGGAAAGCAGTTCGCGCTCTCCCCACCGGGGGCAGTCCTTCGGCGCCAGCACGAAGTCGGGCTCGACCGGCTCGCGCGAGCCGTCAAGGCAGACGTCGACGTTGCCCGTCCAGCCGTCCCATCCTCGCTCATCCATGAGGGGGATGAACGCGCGAAACAGTCGCATGGCCGCGCGGCCGTGCTCGGGGGTGCCCACGGGGGTCACGATCAGTCTCCCGTCGATGATCTCGGTCCGCAGACCGGGTAGGGGGGGCAGTGAGTCGAACAGCTCGCGAGGGGTGCTGGGCAACGGACCGTCGGACACGGGCACCAGCGTGGGGCCGTGCGGCTTACGTGAGATCGCGACCATGGTTGCATCCCTTCGTATCTGTGTCGACACGCTGAGTAGGTGCCGCCAGTATTTCAGTCGAGGGCGGGCAGCGCGAGAGATTCCTCGTCGATGCGGACGGCGGCCCGGTGGCAGGCGTCCATGACCGCCTCCTCGAAGCGGGCGACCGGGTCCGGATGGTCGGGGCCGAGCAGGTAGGCGCGCAGCTCACGCCGCGCGCCCGCCATCCGGTCCTCGCCCCGTTCCAGCCGGTCCAGGACGTCCGGCAGCTCCCGCAGATCGCCGCCGAGCAGGTACGCCGCCCCGGCGGCCGAATAGCGCGCCCGGAACTCCCCGGCGGCCAGTCCCGCCACGTTGGTGACGGCGTACGGCTTGCCGCTGGCGACGAAGTCGGACACCACGCTGGAGATGTCGCCGATCAGCAGGTCGGCCTCGTTGAAGCACTCGTAGAGGGTCGGCTCGGTCTCTGTCACGGCGAGGTGCGGCACGCCGCCGGAGGAGGCCTCGCGCAGCAGCGCCATGATCTCGCGGTGCGCGGCCCGTGCCGCCGGGGAGCGGTGGCCGGTCAGCGGGTGCGGCTTGTAGACGACCCGCACCTGCCGCTCCAGCAGGGCGCGCACCAGCCGGGGCCCCATCGTCAGCAGCGAGCTGTGGAACAGGTCGTCGGTCCACCCCTCCCACGTCGGCGCGTACAGCACGGTCCGGTACGGCACCGCGCCCTCGGAGTGCGGGCTGGTGCGCAGCACCTTCGCGAGCTGGGGGCGGCCCACCTCCACGATCGCCTCGTCCCGTACGCCGACCTGGGCCCGCAGGTACCGGTCGCGCCCGGCCGGCCCGGCCACCCACACCTCGTCGTACACCTTGGTGTACGGGTTGAAGGAGGCCTCCTTGTCGCTGTCGCCGTGGCCGATGAACACGCTCCTGATCCCCGGCACCCGCAGCATGTGGATGTTGTTGCCGACGTTGGCGGGGAACAGCGCCACTCGGGCCGAGCCGAGGCCACCGAAGTTCATCAGGTCCACCGACGACGGGATGCACACCACCGGCAGCGTCGTCGGCCCGAGGGCGGCGAGCAGCGCCCGCTCCCGCAGCACCACGAGGGTCGTCGGCGCGATGGCCTCCAGCGTGCCGAGCCACATGGTGGCCTGGTAGGCCGCCGTACGCGGGCCGGAGAAGTACAGCACGACCTGCGGCGCGAGGGCGCGGACGGCCTCGTCGACGGCCGCGACGACCAGAGAGCGGTCCAGCAGATGGGCGGCCCGGCGGACGTGGACCAGCAGGACGGCGGCGGCAGCCGCCTGCGCCGCGAGCACGGCGGCGGCGCCCGCGCTGCCCGCCCAGCCGGCGGACGCCGGGGCCGCGGCCAGCCCGACGGGCAGCGCGTCCAGGTAGAGCAGGCGCAGGCCCCGCCACGCCAGCAGCGTGCGCGGCGGCGCGGGCGGTATGCGCAGGGCCGGCAGGTCGAGGTTGCGCGTGGTGACCGGCATCTGGTGGTGGCAGCGGTCGAGCCGCGCGGCCAGCCAGGTCTGCGCGGCGCGGGCGCCGTGCATCAGGAAGAACCCCGCCGCGAGCAGCGCGTACCACCGGGGCTCGGCCGGGGCCGCCCGCGCGAGCAGCAGGACGGCGGCCGTCTCCCGGGTCAGGAACCGCAGCGTCGCGCCCAGGTGCGCCCTGGCGAGGGCGTCCGCCGCCTTGGCGGGCAGCGCGACCTCGGCGGCGTACGACAGCGGCACCAGGATCGCGAAGACCCACGGCAGCGGCCACAGCGCGGCGGCGAGCAGCGCCGGGTACGACGCGAGCAGCAGCGCGGTGAGCAGGGCGGCGCGCCCCCTGATCGACACCCTCATCCCCGTACGGCTCCCTTCACCGAGGAAGCCGCACGTCGACGACCTGACCGGTCAGCCGGGACAGCAGCACGTCGAGGCTGGTCCGGGCGACGGCGCCGGGGGACAGCAGCGTCCCCGCCGGTTCGTCGCCGAACGCGCGAAGCCGCATCGGCGTGGCGGTCCGCTCCGGGTTCACGCAGTTGACCCGCACGCCGTGGCAGGCCCATTCGTCGGCGAGGGCCTGCGTCAGGTTGACGACGGCGGCCTTGGAGGAGGAGTAGAGGCTGTAGTCCGCCCGGCCGCGCGTGTACGACGAGGAGGTGTAGAGCAGCAGGTGGCCGCGGGTCTCCATGAGGTACTTGATCGACGCGCGGGCGATGTTGACCGGTCCGAGGTAGTTGACGCCGATGGTCTCCTCGATGGTGTGCTGCCCAGACTCGCCCAGCTTGCCCATATGGAGCACCGCTGCGGTGTTGATGACGTAGTCGATCCGGCCCGTCTCGGCGTACGCGCGGGCCAGGGCGTCCTCCACGGCCGCGATGTCCTCGACGCGTACACCGTTCTGGCTGCGGGAGAAGGAGTGGACGGACGCGCCGTAGCCCCTGGCCAGCTCGACGACGTCGGCCCCGATGCCGTAGCTGCCGCCGAAGACCACGAGCGTCTTCCCGCGCAGGCCTTCCCGGTAGGCCTCCTCGGTGTGCGCGGGCGCGGCGCTCTCCGCGAGCTGGAACAGCTTGTCGGCGATGAAGACGTCGACCGGGTGGGTCACCTTCATGTTGTGCTCGCTGCCGGGCACGATGTAAATCGGCACGTCGGGCAGGTAGCGAAGCACCACGCCGCAGTCGTCGGTCGTGGGCAGCGCCGGGAAGCCCGGATCGGCGAAGGCCCGCTCGTAGGCCGAGCGGATCACCGACAGGCGGAAGCACTGGGGCGTCTGCCCGCGCCGTAGCCGCGAGCGGTCCGGGATGTCCCGGATGATCTCCCCGCGCGGTCCGGGCGCCGCCACCACGATGGTGTCGGCGGACGGGATCGCCACCTCCACCGCCTCGTACCGGCCGAGCGCGGCCACGCATTCGCTGATGATGCGCGGCTCCACAAGCGGCCGCACCGCGTCGTGCAGCAGGACGTCGCACTCCTGCTCGCCCAGGGCGGCCAGCGCCCGCCAGGTCGACTCGGTACGGCTCGCGCCTCCTTCGAGCACCCGGGTGACCTTGGTGTAGCCGTTCCTCCGCACCAGTTCCTCGGCGTCGGCGACGAAGCCGGGCGCCATCAGCACGACGACCTCGTCGATCTCCGGATGCCCGTCGAACACGTCGAGCGTGTGCTCCAGGATCGTCTTGCCGGCGATCTTCAAGAGCTGCTTCGGGGTGTTGAGGCCGACGCGCTGGCCGACGCCGCCGGCGAGCACCACCCCTACCCTGCGCAGACGCGATTCCGCGATCATGATCTCCTCCCCGCCACCGACCATACCTGTGCGGGAAGCCGGTGAAGGTGATTGCCACCATGTGATCACTCGGTTACGTTGCGAGGTGAGAACCGCGTGGCCGACGTGAAGCGGGATTCCATGGGGGCGGAGCCGAGCAAGCCCGGCGCAGTACGAGACACCGACACGGTGGTGGTGGTCCTGGCGACCTCGCCGTCGGCGGGTCTGCCGTGCCCCGGAGGAAGCCTCCTGGAGCGGCTGACCGCCCAGCTCGTCACGCTCCCCGTTCGCGAGCTGCACGTCGTGGCCCGCGGTGAGGGCCTGACCGGCGGATACGCCGCCTGGCGCGTCAGCGCCCCAGAGGAGCGGCGCGCCGACGGCCCCCCGCGCGACGTGCCGGACGCCTGGGCGCTTCCCTTGGTGGACGGCATGCGGCACACCCTGAGCACGAGCGACGGGCTCGCCGAGGACCTGCGGATCGTGGCGAAGTCCGCCCGGGCGTCCACGTCCGCCGTCGCGGTGCTGGCCGCCGACGTCGTCGCGCACACCGAGGCCCTCGCCACGCTGTTCGAGCATCCTTCGCGGCCGACGGGCGCCGTCGTCGCCGGCGGCGATCCCGGGCCGCTGCGCCCCCCCGTGCGCACCGAGTGGGGACGCGTCGTGTCGGCGGGCAACTCCTTCCACGAGGTCGAGTGGCCCAACGGCACCTTCCGCGGCGTCCTCCAGGTGGGGGAGGCCCACCTCGCGACGCTCGCCGACGTCGCCGAGGAGCTGGCCGACCTCGCGCAGCGCCGCGGCCTCGGGCGGGTGAGCGACACCGAGGTGCCCGACCTGCTCCTCACCGGGCTGGTCCGCGCCGGTGTGCCGGTCCAGGCCGCCGCGATCGGCTCACTGCACTGCTCCCGCGTGGCGGGCCGCACGGCGGCGGAGGACGCCGTACGCGACCTCGCCCGGGTGAACGAGCCGCAGGCCCGGCTGGAGGCGGCGGTCAAGAGCGGCGACGGCTTCTTCGCCACCTACGCCGTCAGCTCGTGGTCGCGCCACGTCGTACGGCTGGCGGCGCGCATGGGGCTGACCCCCAACGCGGTGACCGGCTTCTCGGTCGGCCTGGCCGCGATCGCGGCGATCTGGTTCTCCGACGGGCACCGGACGGCGATGGTCGTCGGGGCCGCCGCCCTCTACCTGTCGTTCGTGCTCGACTGCGTGGACGGCCAGCTCGCCCGGTATACCCGCCGGTTCTCGCCGCTGGGCGGCTGGCTCGACGCGATCTGCGACCGGCTCAAGGAGTACGTCGTCTATGTCGGGCTGGCCCTCGGTTACGCCCCCGGCGCGTCTGTGTGGCCGCTGGCCGTGTCGGCGATGATCCTGCAGAGCCTGCGGCACATGGTGGACTTCTCGTACGCCGGATGGGTGGCCGACGCCGCGCGCAGGGACGCCGGGCGGGTCCGGCCGCTCCGGTTGCTGGACGTGCCGTGGGACGACCCGCCGCGGCAGCAGAAGGCCGGGACGGTGCTCGCGCTGTCGCGGCGGCTCGACAAGGGCGCGGCGTACTGGCTCAAGAAGATCGTCGTGCTGCCCATCGGGGAGCGGATGGCGCTCATCGCGGTGACGGCCGCCGTGTCCGACGCCCGGGTGACGTTCCTCGCGCTGCTCGGCTGGGGCGGCGTCGCGCTCGCCTACACCACGGCCGGCCGGATGGCGAGGTCCTTCGCATGATCTCCGTGCACATGACGCCGGTCCCGCGCAGCGCGGTCGTGGCCTACCGCGACGACGGCACGCTGTCGAAGGGGATGGGCCTGCTGGTCTCCGGACAGCTCCCGCCGCTGCCGCCGGCGCTGGCGGGGGCCTTCGTGACCGCGGTCCTGCTGGGCCTGGGCGCGGCCGGCGCGGACGACTTCGCGGTCTTCGCCCCGGCCGTGGCCCTTCTGCTCGCCGGGGCGGGCAGCTCGCACCCGCACGACGGGCGGCTCGACTGGCTCGTGCCGCCGATCCTGCGGCTCACCGAGTACGGCTTCATCGCCTCGGCCGGCTTCGCCAGGGACGTCCCGCCCGTGCTCGTCTTCGCCCTGCTCGGCGCGATGGCCTTCCACCACTACGACACCGTCTACCGGTTGCGGCAGCATGTCTACGCGCCGCCCTGGCTGGCGCCGGCCGGGCTCGGCTGGGACGGCAGGATGCTCGTCGTCGCGCTGGGCGGCCTGCTCGGCCTGGTGGCCCCGGTGTTCGTGCTGCTCGCCGTCTACCTGTGGTGCCTGTTCGGCTGGGAGAGCCTGACCTGCTGGCTGGCCGCGCCACGCGCGGCGGGGGAGGCCGCCGAGGCCGGAGCGCCCGAGTGAAACGGCCGCAGTTAACATCCGGCCAACTCCGGATTACCCAACTGGGGCTAAAAGCCAACTAACCTTTGAGGTTATCGTCTGACGCTCGACCTCAAGGAGTGCGGGAAATTGCTCGGAATGGTGCTGGCCGCCGGAGCCGGACGCCGGCTGCGGCCGTACACCGACACGCTGCCCAAGGCGCTGGTGCCTGTCGACGGTGAGACCACGATCCTCGACATCGCGCTGCGCAACCTCGCGGCGGTGGACCTCCGCGAGGTCGTCGTGATCGTCGGCTATCAGGCGCAGGCCGTGCGCGAGCGCCAGGCGGACCTGGAGCGCCGGCACGGCGTCCAGCTGACGCTGGTGTTCAACGACAAGGCCGAGGAGTGGAACAACGCGTACTCGCTGTGGTGCGCCCGCGACCACTTCGGCCAGGGCGCGCTGCTGGTGAACGGCGACACCGTCCACCCGGTGTCGGTGGAGCGGACCCTGCTGTCCTCCGAGGACGGGGCCGACATCCTGCTCGCCGTCGACGACGTGAAGTCGCTGGCGGACGAGGAGATGAAGGTCACGCTCCAGGACGGCCGGCTGAAGAGGATCACCAAGCTGATGGACCCGGTGGAGGCCTACGGGGAGTACATCGGCGCGACGCTGATCCGTCCCGGCGCCGCCGAGCGGCTCGCCGACGCCCTGCGCGCGACGTTCGAGCGGGATCCGCAGCTCTACTACGAGGACGGCTACCAGGAGATGGTGGAGCGCGGGGAGAAGATCGCCGTGGCGCCCATCGGCAAGGTCGACTGGGTCGAGGTCGACAACCACGACGACCTGTCGAAGGCCCGTGAGATCGCATGCCGCTACTGACCCCCCTGTGCCGGACGGCCGCCCCCTCCGTCCGCCCCATCGCCGGGCCCCGCGCCGGCGCCGCCTGAGGAGTTCTGATGCCGATTTTGGCAAGGATGCTCCCCGCCCCCCTCACGATCGAGGTACGGCGGGGCGCGATCGCGCAGCTCGGCTCGCTGCTCGCCGACAGCCGGGTCGCCACCTCGGGCCGGGTCGCCGTGGCCGTCGGTGTGGGCCAGGGCGACCGGATCGCCGAGGTCATCTCCCCGTCGCTGGGGGAGGCCAAGGTGTTCCGCGTCCCCGACGGGACGGTCGACGCGGCCGTCTCCCTCGGCGCCGACCTCCGCAAGGGGAACTACGAGGCCGTGATCGGCGTCGGCGGCGGCAGGACCATCGACGCGACCAAGTACGCGGCGTCGCTCGCCGGCATCCCGATGGTCGCGGTGGCCACCAACCTGTCGCACGACGGCATCTGCTCGCCCGTGGCGTCGCTCGTCCACGAGGGGGGCAAGGGCTCGTTCGGCGTCCCCATGCCGCTCGCCATCATGGTGGACCTCGACTTCGTCCACGACGCGCCGGAGTCCCTCGTACGGGCCGGCATCGGCGACGTGATCAGCAATCTGTCCGCGATCGACGACTGGCAGCTCGGCAACGTCGAGCGCGGGGAGCCGATCGACGGGCTGGCGATCGCCATGGCCCGTACGGCGGCGGAGGCCGTGCTCGGGCGGCCGGACTCGATCGAGTCGGACCCTTTCCTGACCGTCCTGGCGGAATCTTTGATTCTTTCCGGTCTCTCTATGGTCATCGCGGGGTCAAGCCGTCCGGCGAGTGGCGGCGATCATGAGATCCTTCATGCCGTGGATCAGCTTTTCCCCGGAACGTCCAACCACGGCGAGCTCGCCGGCATCGGCGCGGCGTTCTGCTTCTTCCTCCGGGAGGACGAGCAGCGGCTCGCCCAGGTGACCGGCTCCCTGGGGCGTCACGGACTGCCCGTCACCCCGGGAGACGTCGGTCTCACGGCCGGCCAGTTCACCGAGGCCGTCATGCTGGCCCCCAGCACGCGGCCCGGCCGCTACACCATCCTTGAGCACCTCCGGCTGTCGGAGTCCGAGGTCCGGGCGAGAGTTGAGGATTATGTCCGCGCCGTCGGTAGCTGAACTTCGCGCGGTCGCCCAGCCGCAGACCACCATGGACCGCCGAAGCGGCGAGCACTGGGCCGGCCTGCTGTACATGCGGCGGCTGTCCATCTACGCCACCTGGGTGCTGGTCAAGACGCCCCTGTCGCCCAACCAGGTCACCGGCCTGATGATCGTGTCGGGGCTGGCCGCGGGAGCCGTACTGGCCATTCCAGGGATCTGGGCCGCGGTGGGCGCCGCCCTGCTGATCCAGCTCTACCTGCTGCTGGACTGCTCCGACGGCGAGCTGGCCCGGTGGACCGGCCGCACGTCGATCACTGGCGTCTACCTCGACCGGGTGGGGCACTACTTCGCCGAGGCGGCCCTGCTGATCGGCCTCGGCTTCCGGGCCTCCGAGGTGCTTCCCGACTGGTACACGGTGCTCGGCTTCGCCGCGGCCCTGGGCGCGATCCTCATCAAGTCGGAGACCGACCTGGTGGACGTCGCACGCGCCCGCTCCGGGCTGGTCGCGGCCACGGAGTCGTCGGCGGCGCAGTTCGCGTCCAGCCGGGTGGCCCTCGCCCGCCGGGTGGTCGGAGCCCTGCGGTTCCACCGGCTGATCCAGGCCGTCGAGCTGTCGCTGATCGTGGTGGTCGCCGCCGTGCTCGACCTGTGGTTTCCCGCCACGCGGGTGCTGGTCGTCGCCTGCGCCGTCGTGGCCGTCGTCCAGCTCGTGCTGCACCTGGTGAGCATCCTGGCGTCGCGGCGGCTGTCATGACGGCCCCCGGCCTGATGCCGTCGTCCCCGCTGGGGCGGTACATCACCCCTCGGCACATGCGCCGTTGGGTGGGGGTTTGCTGGCAGTTCCGATACCCTTATTTCACAGTAAACCAGGCAGACGTCGGATTGCCCCGCCATACAGACTCGGTGATCATGAAATCGTGTGTAGTGCGCCCCACGTCGAGGCGATGACGCGGTGAAGATTTCATGTGTCATCCTCACGATGGGCAACAGGCTCGCCGAGCTCGACCGGGCCGTCGAGTCGGCCCTGACACAGACGGACGGCGACGTCGAGGTGGTGATCGTCGGTAACGGCGCCGACGTGCCCCCGCTCGCGGCCGAACCGCTGCCGGGCTCCTCTGCCTCCATCAAGACCGTACGGCTCACGCACAACGCCGGCATCCCCGAGGGGCGGAACCGCGGCGTCCAGGAGTGCTCCGGCGACATCGTCCTGTTCCTGGACGACGACGGGTGGTACGCCAACTCGAAGGTCGCGGCGCACGTGCGCGACCGGTTCGCCCACGAGCCCGACCTCGCGGTCATCTCCTTCCGCGTCATGGACCCCGAGGGCGGCCTGGTGCAGCGGCGGCACGTGCCCCGGCTGCGCGCGGGCGACCCGGAGCGCTCCTCGCCGGTGACGACGTTCCTCGGCGGCGCCTGCGCCGTCAGGAAGTCCGCCTTCCTCCAGGTCGGCGGCCTCCCCGAGCGGTTCTTCTACGCCCACGAGGAGACCGACCTCGCCTGGCGGCTGCTGGGCGAGGGCTACCGCATCGAGTACGACGCCGAGACCGTGATGTACCACCCGCTCGTGCTGCCGAGCCGGCACACCGAGTTCTACCGGCTCAACGCGCGCAACCGGGTGTGGCTGGCCCGCCGCAACCTGCCCTGGCCCCTCGCCGGGCTGTACCTGCTGAACTGGGTCTTCCTCACGCTCGCCCGCGAGCGGTCGGCGGCATCGCTGCGGGCCTGGTTCCGCGGCTTCTCCGAGGGCCTGCGCGAGTCGGCTGGCGAGCGCCGTCCGATGGCCTGGCGCACCGCCTGGCGCATGCTCCGCCTCGGCCGCCCCCCCGTCATCTAGCGCTCTATCAGGCGTGTCCACGGGCGCGTGCCGACGGATTCGGTACGCAGCCGGGACCGTGCGTCCATGCGCGTCGAGTCACATGTCCAGTTGCGCGCGGATAAGCGTGTCGAGTCGCCGCCACGCCGGGGACGAGGCGTTGACCGCGCCCTGGATGAGGGCGGGGATCTCGGAGGCCGCATCCAGTTCGGTCACTTCGCCGGCTCCGTAGCGTTCCCGGGTCGCCTCGGTGATCCGGCGCGCGAGGTCGTAGACGCGGGGGTCGTCGGCGTCGAGATCGTACGCGTGGTCGTAGTCGAGGAAGAGCTGCCGTAGCGCCGGATCGGCCAGGATCTCGGCCTGGTCGTGAAACAGTGTGATCGCGCGGTCCGGGTGGGTGGCGAACACCAGGATCCACAGGTCACGTTGCAGGTCCACCCAGCGCGGGGTGAATCCCCAGCCGGCCAGGCGCTCCAGATGGGCGCCGACCTCGACGGGCAGCGGCGTCAGGTCCCCGGTGGCGAGCCGACGCAGACGGCGCTGCGCCGCCCGCAGGCCGCGGATGCGGGTGGTGAGCTCGTCGTCGATCTCGCGCAGCGCCCGCTGGAACTCTTCGCCGGTCGCTGTCCTCAGGTCCCGGATGCGGGCCAGGGGAACGCCGGCTTCGGCCAGTGTCCTGATCTTGATCAGGTCGATGGCGTCGTTCGCGCCGTACTGCCGGTAACCGGACGCGTCGCGGCCGGGCTCGGGGAGCAGCCCCTTGTCGTGGTAGACCCGGATGGTCTTGATCGACACGCCGACGTACCTGGCCAGCTGACCGATGGATATCACCAGGTCATCGTCCCACTTGACCTTTCCCCTGGGGCAAGGGTGCACCATGGCGTCATGGCGAACGTGAACATCGATCGGGATACCCTGCGCGAGCTGGCAGATCAGGGCAACGAGACCGCTCTGGACCGGTTGGCCGACCTCGCCGACGCGGCCGGCGACCTCGAAGAGCTGAGCGAGCTGTTGGACGAGGGGTCCATGCACGCCGGGTTCCTGCTCACCCGGCGCGCGGCCGCGAGCGGTGACGCGCGTGAGCTGCAACGCATCTGCGACGCAGGGTACGACGAGGCCGGGAGGGAGCTGGACCGGCTACTGAAGGCGCCTGCCGACTCATAGCCCGACAGTGACGACATCGTTTCTGTATACGGAAAGTCATCGACTAGTGACATATAGTGCGTGATTGCCTCTACGCTCTGGGCAGAGAAGCTGCGGGCTGTCGCCTGAGTCAGCTCGCGACCGGCGGGCCTCACTCGACGACGCGGGTCGTCCAGGCACGCTCGTCCCTGCCGAGCAGGGTGACCCGGTCCAGCAGCCCCAGCGGCCCGCCGATCGCGTCGAGTGAGGCGGACGTCCCGCCCTCCACCAGCACGCACAGCGTGAGGCCCTCCGCCTTTTCGCACTTGCTCTTCGGCAGCTTCGGAGCCGATCCCGGGGGTCCGACGGCGAACGTGACACGTGATCCGCCGACCGAGGCGAACATCTGGAGCTCCCATGCGCCGGTGCCACGTAGCGGTGGCCGCCAGAACTGCACCTCGTCGACGCGGAAGCCGGAGGGCAGGCCGCTGAGGCGCAGAGGCAGCGGCACCGCCCGGTCGCCGATGGTGACGCCGGCCGCGACGCGGAGAAGGACGTCCTGGGGATCGTCGACGTTCAGGTAGTAGGCGTGCAGCTCGGCCCATGGGCCCTGGGCGGTCCGCCAGCGCAAGTACGTGTCTCCCCCGTTCAGGGGGTCGTCGGCGTCATGGGTGATCCAGTACGCCGGGCGCCCGTCGACCGGCGGGGCGGGGACGGCGATCTCGTCACCGCCGTCGGCGAACGATTTCAGCACCGGCTCCGCGCTTGACGCGTAGAGGCTCAAGATGATGCGCGTGCCGAGGTCTCCGGCGCCGCGTGCCAGCATCTGCTTACTGTGAGCCCCCGCCTGGTAGCCGACTCCGTCGACGCCGGACGGCAGCCAGCCGAACGACGCGTGTGCGACCAGGAGGTCCGGGCCGGTGGACAGCGCCACGGTGGACATCGTCATGGGCGGGCCGGTGAAAAAAGGCCCGATCGAGGGAACCGCCAGGCCCAGAGCCAGGGCGACGGCGGCGGACGCGCCGGCGACGGTGAACCTCCGCCGGCGCAGCCGGCGCCGTCCGACCTCCCGGGCGGCTGTGATGTTCAGCCTCATGGGCGGGCCGGGCGCCCGCGAGAGCTCCTCGAGGCGGGCGGCCAGGGTGGGGATGTCGCCGGTCATGGTTCGCACCCTTCTGGCGAGGAGACGGCGTGGCGGGTCTGGAGCATCCGGCGCAACGTGTCGATGCCCCGCGCGGTCTGGCTCTTGACGTTGCCCGGGGAGCACCCCAGCGTCTGAGCCGCCTCGGCTACCGACAGGTCGCAGAAGTAGCGCAGCACCACGGTGGCCCGCTGTCCCGGCGGAAGCGCGGCGAGAGCCGTTCGCAGGTCGAGTGTGGCCTCGACGTCGCCATCCCGAGCCGGCGCCGTGTCCTGGGCGCCGCGTAACACCACCCATCGCGCCCACGGTGATCGCTGTTCGGCCAGGAAGGTGTTGACGAGCGTCGTCCGGGCGTAGCCGTCGATGTTGTCGGCCCGGACGGCGCGGTGCCAGTTGACGTAGAGCTTGGTGATGGCGGCCTGCACGAGATCGTCTGCGCCGTGCCAGTCTCCGCACAGGAGGTAGGCGACTTTGCGCAGCCACAGGGCCTTCGCCGTCACATACTCGGTGAACTCGGCGTCGCGCACGGGATCTGCCGCCATGGGCGTAGGCCTCCCTCCGGGTCGCCGGGCTCTACGTGCCGTCCGCCTCTCTGATGCGCGGATCACCGGTGGGGTTGCATGGCGAGTCGAATTCCGGAACGTCGGCGCCCGGAGTGGCGATCATTCGGCGGCCTCAGGCGTCCCGGGCCTCTTCGAAGGTCATGGAAACGCGGTCGGCGGAGGCCGTCATCAGGGCTCGCTTGGGGAGGCCCAGCTCGCTCAGCTCCTTGGCGATCGGATGGTTCCCCAGCCGGACGAGCGCGCCCCCCGGCCGCCAGCGCACCGCGCGGGGGCGGGTCGTCCACGGGATGCGCCGGGTGACCCCGTCGAGGTGTGAGTAGGCGTCCGGGATCACGCCGATCCCGCGACGGCCGCCGAACGGCAGGGCGACCCCCGGCGCCGGTATGCCGGGCCGGATCAGCAGGTCCACGACGAGCCGGCCGTCCTTGCGCAGCACGCACCGCTTGTACGGCGAGCTCAGCCGCAGGTCGATGTCGGCCAGCTCCTTGGGGAAGCCCCAGATGTCCCGGCCGGCCTCCAGCGTGAACGCCTGGTCGACCGGCAGCCAGTGGACGAAGGCCCCCGCCCCCCACCGGCGCAGGTCCTTCAGACCGGCCGTCGGGCCGCGGCGCGGCGGCGGGCCGGACTCGGGAGGCCTGACCAGGAACGCCACCCCGAACTCGTCGTACGCGCCGAGATCGGTGTCGCGATACCGGAGGAACACCAGAGTGCAGACGGCCTTGCCGGGCACCACCTCGGTCACGTCCATCCCCGAGTACGCCAGGACCGCCCGGGCCGCGTCGGCCCGGACGAGGTAGGTGGCGGCGCACAGCGAGGCGTCACGGACCTCCACCGGCAGCTCGACGCGGCGTCCCTGGATGAGATGGCGTGCCATGTCTCAAGTACAGCAAGCCGGAGCGCCGGACGACAGCCGTACCGGGGGCAAGGTTGTCTCCGGAGCCCGCCGCGGGCGGTCAGGCCCGGTCGGAGACGCCCAGGGCCCGGTGCAGGCGCCGCAGGGGAGCGGGGGCCCACCAGCTGGCCGGTCCTGCCAGGCGCATGACGGCCGGCAGGAGCACGCCGCGGATGAGCGTCGCGTCGACGGCGATCGTGAGAGCCATGCCGATCCCGAGCTGCTGGAGGAACACGACCCGTCCTGTGGCGTACGCGGCGAACGAGACGGCCAGGATGGCGGCGGCCGCGGTCACCAGGGGCGCGCTGCGGGCGATGCCGGCCGGCACGGACAGCACGGCGTCGTCCGTCCGGTCGTACTCCTCCTTGATCCGGGCGAGCAGGAAGACCTCGTAGTCCATCGACAGGCCGTAGGCCACGCAGAACATGAGGATCGGGACGCTCGGCTCGATCGACCCCGTCGGGGTGAAGCCGAGCAGGCCGGACAGGTGACCGTCCTGGAAGACGAACACCAGGGCGCCGAACATCACCGACAGGCTCAGCAGGTTGAGCGCCGACGCCTTCAGCGGCGCGACCACGCTGCCCGTCATGAGGAACAGGACGACGAACGTCACCAGCACGATCAGCAGGCCGATCAGCGGCAGGCGCGCGGTCACGCCGTCCCGGTAGTCGGCCAGCTCGGCCGGGTAGCCGCCCACCTCGACCGCGAACGGAGCCGGGAGCGCCCGCACCTGCCGCACCAGCTCGACCGCGCCGGAGTCGAGCCGGTCGCTCGAAGCCACCACCGAGACCCACGTGCCGCTGCCGGAAGCTCCTCCGGCCAGGGAACCGGAGGTGAAGTGGACCCCCTGCGGAGCCGGGACCGGCCCGCCGTGCGCGTAGGACCCGGCGGCCGAGTCCACCCGCACCACCCCGTCGATCCGCGACAGCGCGGCGGCGTACGGACCCGCCTGGGCGGGGCTGCCCTCCGGCGCGACCACATGGACGGCGTCGGCCTCCTCCTGCGCGAAGCCGGCCCGGATCTGGTCGTACATCTGCCGCACCGGGGCCGAGGACGGCAGCACGCGGTCGTCGGGCAGCCCGAAGCGGACGCCCAGGAAGGGTGATCCGAGCAGCAGCACGACCGCCAGCGCGGCGCCGCCGAACGCCCACGGCCGCCGCACGACCCGCAGGGCGACGCCGTGCCAGAAGCCCGGCGTCACCTCGCGCACCGGCCCGCGCCGCTCGACCCGACGGCCCAGCAGGACCAGCGCCGCCGGGAGCATGACGGTCGCGCCGGTCACGGCGGCGAGCACGACCGCGACCCCGGCGTACGCGAACGAGCGCAGGAACGGGAACGGGAAGGCGAACAGCGCCGACAGCGAGGCGGCGACGGTGACGCCGCTGAACAGCACCGTGCGGCCGGCCGTCCGCATCGTGCGGGTCACGGCCTCCGGCGCCGCCAGGCCGCGCCGCAGCTCCTCGCGGAAGCGGAAGATCATGAACAGGCCGTAGTCGACCCCGAGCCCGACGCCCATGACCAGCGCGATGTTCGAGGCGAACGTCGAGACCTCGGTGAACAGCACGACCCCCCGCAGCAGCGCCAGCGACCCGGCCACGGCGAACAGCCCTACGCCGAGCGTCACCAGGGCGGCGGGCAGCCGCCGGTACACCAGCCACAGCAGCAGCAGGGCCATCGGCAGGACGACCAGCTCGGCGCGGACGAAATCCCGGCGGGCCTGCTCCATGACCATGCGGAACACCTCGTCGGAGCCTCCTGCCCGCACGTCGATGACGGCGTCGCTCCGGGTGAAGCGCGGTGTCAGCGCCGGCAGCACCTCACGGCGCACCTTGTCGGCGTCGCCCGGCACCCAGGCGAGCACCATCGCCCGCCGTCCGTCGTCGGAGCGCAGTGTGACCGGCCCGCTCGCGGTCCCGCCACGTGTCCAGTACGACCAGGCGTCGCCAACGCCGGGGTGGGCCGCCAGCTCGCGGGTCAGCGCCCGCCCGGCGGCGGCGACCCGGGGGGTGTCGGCCGTGCCTTCCCGGGCCGTGACCAGCAGCGCCACGTTGGGGCTCCCGGTGCCGAAGAGCCGGGCGAGGTCGTCGCGCGCCCGCATCGACTCCGAGCCCGGCGCCTCGAAGCGGTTGAGGGACAGCGCGCTGATCGTCCCTGCGCCGACGACGGCGGCGAGCACCGTGACGAGCACGCTCACCGCGACCAGCCACCCCGCTCTCCGGACGACGAGTCTCCCCAGCATGAGCACCCCTGATAGTTTTACGAGTCATCAGTCGTGTTTAGATCGCAGACAATACGAGCAATCACTTGTATTTGCAATGGGGAGGTCCGGTGACGGTCGAGGAGACGCGGCCCCGGCGGCGGCAGGCACGCGGCGAGCGGCGGATGAGCGAGATCCTCGACGCGGCGGCGGAGGTGTTCGCCGACCTCGGCTACGAGAAGGCCACCACGAACGCCATCGCCGCGGCGGCCGGGATCTCCCCCGGTTCGCTCTACCAGTTCTTCCGCAGCAAGGAGGCCGTCGCGCAGGCGCTCGCCGACCGGTTCACCGCCCAGATGCGCGGCGCGCACGGGGAGGCGTTCGCCCCGGCCGATCTCGCCGCGGTGGACCTCGACGAGGTGATCGACCGCGTCGTCGACCCGCTGGTGGCGTTCAACGTCGCCAACCCCGGGTTCAAGGCGCTGTTCGCCCGCCCGGACATGCCGGCGGGCCTCGCCGCGGCGGCGGCGCCGATCCAGTCAGCGCTGCTCGGGAGGGTCGAGGCGATCCTCGCCGTGCGGGCGCCGGACCTGCCCCCGCCGGACCGGGCCCGCAGCGCGCGGGTCCTCGTGCAGATCTTCCAGGCGATGACGCCGGTCGTCGTGGCCGCCCCCGAGGAGGAGCGGGAGGCCGAGGTGCGTGAGCTCAAGAAGGTCCTGCGCGGCTACCTCGCCCCGCTCGAGGACTGACTTCCCCGCCTTCCCCGCGCTGACCCCCGCGCGGGGTCAGCGCGCGTGCAGGTGCCGTACGCCCGGTGTGACGACGGATGCGGAGACGGCGGCCGCCGGCTGCGCGGCGGTCACGGGGCTGGGCGCCCCGGCCCACCGCTCCAGCCGGGCGACGAACTGCTCGGCCGCCGTCGGCCAGTTGTAGTGGTTCAGGGCCTCTTCGTGGCCGCGGGCGCCCATCGAGGCCCGCCCCTCCCGGTCGTCCCGCAGGCGCAGCACCGCCTGCACCACCGCGCCTGCCACCTCGTCCACCTCCCCGAACGGCACGACCGTCCCGCAGCCGGCCCGGCCGACCAGCGTGGCGGCCCTGGGCAGCGGGGTGGTGACGACGGGGATCCCGTGCGCCATGTACTCGATGATCTTCGTCGGCGTGGAGTCGCGGTAGTTCGGGACGTCGTGCAGGAGCGACAGCCCGGCGAGCGCGCCCTCGGCCATCCGGAGGGCGTGGCGGTTCGGCACGTAGCCGAACCAGTCGAGCAGGCCCTCCCGCTGCGCGTCGCGCAGCATCGGCCGCACGGACGCGTCGGCCGGGCCGATCAGGTCCAGGCGGATGCCGTGCGGCTTGAGCCGGCGCGCCGCCTCGATCATCTCGGCCGCGCCGCGCGCCTCGGAGATGTGGCCCACGTACACCACGCGGTTGTCCCCGGGCGGCGGGGGCGGTGCCGCGGGCACGTACGTGTGGTTGGGTACGACGGGGTGGTCGCCCTTGAAACGGTCGCGGTAGGACTCCTCGGCCAGGATGAGGTGCAGCCGGCGCTCGGCGCGGTCCTCGACGGCGCGGATCAGCGGCGGCAGCACGCCGCGCAGCGCGTCCGGCAGGTACGCCTTGACCTCCAGGGCGCCCGCCGTGTCCTCGTGGACGTCCCAGACGGTCGGCGGCCTCTTGCGCGGCAGCGCCAGCAGCAGCTCGATGTCGTGGACGAGCAGCAGGTCGGCGTCCTTGACGCCCCTGCGCAGCGCCGCGTGGGCGGCCTTGATCGCCTTGCCACGGTGCAGGCCCGCGGCCCGGGGGACGTCGATGGCCCGGATCCCCTGCTGCGGCGTCACGTTGCAGTGGGTGAACGGCGCGAGGAAGGTCACCTCGTGTCCTGCCTCGAGCAGCGCCCGGATCTGCCGGTGCGTGATGCGCGCGTCCTCTGGATGATGGACGATCGTGGCGACACATACCCTCATAGAGGGAGGCTGACCTCCCGGTCCGAAATGACCGGATGCCCTGGGTGAATGCCCCCCGAATTGCCGCTGAACATCGGGTGGGCGGCTTCCCCTAGGACTGCTGAACCGGCTCGCGCGGCCTGCGGTAGAGCCAGGTGAGGCGCGGTTCGAGCAGCCACTTGAACACCGTCCTGGTGAACGGCATGCACAGCACGATCGCCAGGGCGAAGCAGGCGCTCGCGATGGCGGCCACACCCAGCGGGCCGTACAGCCAGGGCACGGACAGCCAGCCCATCTCCTTGGCGATCAGCACCGGAACGCCGTGCAGCAGGTAGCAGTACAGGGTGCGGGTGCCGAGGTCGGAGAACCACGTCTCCTTCCTGGGGATCAGCGACATCACGGCCGCCGACATGGCGAGCGCCGCGCACAGCAGGGCCGCCCGCATCGCCATGCCCTTCCACCAGATCAGGTGCAGGTCCTTGTAGCTGTTCTTGTAGTAGAACGGCCCGAGCTTGATGGAGTAGGTCTTGACGAGGTAGACGGCCGTGACCGCCGCGCCGGCCAGCACGAGCACCGACAGCGCCATCACCCAGCGGCGCTTGAGGAAGTCGAACAGCCCGGGCTTGATGACCAGGCCGATGACGAAGAACGGCATCAGGCCGAAGAACCGGTCCATGCTGAAGTCGCCGCTGAGCTCGGAGAAGCCCGCGAACATGTAGACGACCACCGCGATGACCGCCGGGTAGCGCATGCGCTTCCAGACGGGTGTGGAAAGCCGCCAGAACAGCAGCGCGAGCAGGTACCAGTTCAGCCAGGCCGGGTCGGTGATCGTGATGCTCAGCTTGTGCCCGAGGGCGACGCGGAGGACCGCGTATCCCACCTCGACGATCACGTACGGCACGAGGAACGTGTCGACCAGCTTGTTCGTCTTGGCGTTGGAGTTCCAGAAGTTCCTGGACAGGTAACCGCTGATGATCGTGAAGAGCGGCATGTGGAAGACGTAGATGTACACGTACGCCGCCCGGGACGAGTCGGCGGCCAGCGTCGGCACCAGCGAGTGCCCGGTCGCCACGAGGGCGATCAGGATGAACTTCACGTTGTCCAGGTACGGCTCCCGCGGCGGCTTGGGACGCGGCGCGGGCTCCGGCTCCTCATCCGGCGCCTCCCAACCGGCGTACCCCGCTTGGGCGGGCTGGCGGGACAGGTGCGCCCCGAACGGGTCGACGGCCGGGAGCATCTCCGCGGGAGCCGGCACCCAGGCGGGCACCGGCGGCGGCCCGCCGCCGATCCGCTCGATGGGCCCGGTCTCGTCGAGCGCCTGCGGGGAGCCGCCCTCCGGGCGTCTGCGCCGCCATGCGTCCCAGCCCCCCGTCGGCGCGCCGCCCTCGTCTGGCTCGGCCGCCGGGACGTCGCGGGGGCCGAGCGCGGACCGCGGGGACGCCATGGAGTCCGCCTGGGACCACGCGGCCTGAGGATGGCCGCCGGGCCGGGTCTCCGGCCGGCCAGGGGACGGCGGCGCGAAGGGGGCGGCGGGAGGGGCGTCCTGGGGCCGGGCCGGTGCGTCGCCACGGGCGGCGGAGAAGTAGTCGAACCCCTCCGTCCCGGAGGCGGCCGGCGCGGTCCCTGCGCCTCTGCGGGGGCCGGCCATGCCCGGCCTGCGCGGCTGGCGCACCGGCAGGGGCTGCTTGTCGTACGGCGTCCGCTGACCGTCATGCGGCGTCCGTTGACCGTCGTGCGGCGCGGCGGCGTCACCGGCCATGCCGGATGACATGCCGGATGACATGCCGGATGCCGTGTCCGCGGTGCCCGGGGTCGGCGCGCCCAAGGGCGCCGAGGCCGCCCAAGGCTCCGGGGCGGCCAGGCGATCAGTGGCGTCCTGGGGATCCCGGCCGGCGGGGCTCTGCCCGGCCTCGGGGAGGGCACCCGGCGCGGGATCGGTGGTTCCGGCGTCGCCGGCCGGTTTCTGCTGCGCGTTCTCCGGCGGGGGCCACTCTCCGGTGACCCGGCCGATCACGCCGGTGGGGGCTTCCTCGGCATCAGGCGTGGCGCCTGGCCGCGAGACGGGAACCGGAGGGTGACGGCGGGTGTCGCTCACGAGAGAAACGCTCTGCTATCTGTCTGGGTTCGGGGGTGGCCGCGTCCGGCGAATCCTCAAGACCCGCCCGCGTCCAGTTCGGACACTAGCGAAGGCGCCCCGGCGCATCAGCCCGAACGGGCGAACAGGGCGCGTTCGCCAGATCACCCACCCTAACGTTTTCAAGAACAACTGTCGCCTCAAGGACGAAACGTGACCGACGTGACACCTGTCGGGATCTCCGGTCAACTCCCGGGACGAAGGACGGGCCGGCGGCCCCCAAAGGTGCCACCGGCCCGCGAAACGCCGGTCAGCTGGCGCAGATGTCGGTGTCGGCGGTCACCGCGTTGTCGCCGACCTCCAGCGGGACGCGGACGCCCTTCCAGTCGGCGCCGACCACGAGCTGGATCACCGGCCCGGGGACCTTGCCCACCGGCGCGTCCGGCGGGGGAGAGGCGGGGGTGAACGGCGTGACCGGGCCGCCCGCCACCTTGCCGGTCTCGGGGGCCACCGTCGTCAGCAGCTTGCCGGTGAGGATCTTCGAGTAGTCCCAGCCCGGCCCGGTGTAGCGGACCAGCGTCTTGGGCTGGTCGGTGCCGTCCGGCTTGCGTGCGTCGCCGACTCCGACCACCTTGAAGCCGAGGCCGGCGAGCTGCTCGGCGACCTCCTTGCCCTTGCCCTGGGTGTTGGTGCCGTTGAAAACCTGGATCTTGACCTGCTGCGGCTTGGTGATCACCGGGCCGGTGGGCTTCGCCGCCGCGCCGGACGCGGAGGCGCTCGGCGACGGGGTGGCGGTTACCTCGGTGTCGCTCCTGACGGCGTTGAACAGGTTGCCCGCGTCCGGCTGCTTCCACACGACCCGTGCCTTGGGGTTGGCAGGATCGGGGATCCACGGCACCGTCGTGGCCTTGAAGCCCTTGGCGGTGAGCTTCTTGGCGCTCTGCGCGATCTGGAGCAGGGCCTCGGCGTTCAGCGCGTCGTCCATGGTCACCGACCGGGCGGCGGCGTCGATGAAGGCGTTGAGCCTGCCCACGTCGGTGAGCAGGGCACTGCTCGTCGCCTTCTTCACGACCTGGCTGATGAAGACCTGCTGCCGCCTGATCCGCCCGATGTCGCTGCCGTCGCCGATGCCGTGGCGCAGGCGGACATAGGCGAGCGCCTGCTCGCCCTTCACCACCTGCTTGCCGGCGGGCAGGTTCAGCTTGGACTGGCGGTCGTTGACGGCCTGGGGCAGGCAGATCTGGATGCCGTTCAGGGCGTTGACGATGTTCTTGAAGCCGGTGAAGTCGACCTTTACGTAGTGGTCGATGTGGATCTGGGTGAGCGTCTCGATGGTGCGTCGCGTGCAGATCATCCCGCCATCGGAGAACGCCGAGTTGATCATCCCCAGGTGTGGGGGCACGACGGCCTTGCTCTGGAGGTTGCGGCACTGGGGGATCATCACCATGGAGTCCCGGGGAAAGCTGAGCAGCGTCGCTCCGTCGCGGTTCGGCGACACGTGCAGCAGCATGATGGTGTCCGTGCGCTCGCCGTCGTTGACCAGGTGCTGACCGTACTTCTTGTTGTCCCCGGCACGGGTGTCGGAGCCGACGAGCAGCACGTTGATTGCCCCGGTCGCGTTCACGGGACGGCTCTTGTCCAGGTCGTCGGTTGAGGCGCCCCGGACGATGAGGTCGTACGCGTTTCGGTAGACCTTGTACGCGGTGAGCGTGCCGATCACGAGCACGGCGGTCAGCCCGACGCTGATCCAGCCCAGCACGCCGAGGCCGCGACGGCCGCCGCCTCCGCTCCGGCGGCGCTTGGACCCCTCGGTGGGCGGCCCGTCTCCGTCACCGTCCGGTATTGCCCGGGGAGCCGTAGGGCCGGTGTAGTCGTCCGCGTAGGGGGCGCCGGTCCCGTCGTGGCCTGGCTCGGCGCCGCCGCGCCTGCGACGGCTCGCCCGGGTCGGAGGGCCGTCGGCGTACAGGTCGACGTCGCCCGGAATGTGGGGGTAGGCGCCGGACGGCTCGTCGGCGGGCCGCCCGCTGCCGCGGCGCCCGCGTGAGCCCGCGTAGTCACCGGCCGGGTCGAAGCCCGACGGCTCCCCGCCCTCCCAGCCGGGGGTGGGCGGCCGCCGGCCGTCGCGGACCGGCGCGTAGCCGTTCCCGCCCGCGTCGTAGCCGTTCCTGGCGGGGGCCGGGCCGTTCACGCCTCGGCCGTAGCCGTCGAGGCCGGTTTCCGGCTCGTTCATGCCGGGTGCGTAGCCGTCACGGCCGGAGGATGCCCTGCGCCGCCCGCCGGGGAGCCCGCTGGGCTCGGCGGCGCCGTAGGGGAGGGGGGTGTCGGCCGGGCTCCAGACCTTCTGGTCGGTGGGGAGGGGGGCGGCGTCCTGGCCGCGGTCGGTGCCACGTCGGCGCGCGCTCACCTGCCACTCCTTCTCGCCCGGGCCGGGAGGAGGGCCCCGCCTGCGGACCTGCGGTGTGTGGGGTTACCGCCGCGCTCGCACACCTGTCCTCCTTGCCTGGCGATCACACGTCGCGCTCACGAGATTAGGTCACGGAAGCGCGTCGAGGCGCCGCGATTGCGTGGATCCCCGGCGCGACGCCGACGCGTCCGCCCTGCGATCCAGCGGCCGAGCATACCCAAACTCGGACATATCACGGTATGCCCATTACATGAGCTTTACATGCTCTTCACGAAAGAGGTCATACGCGCACGTCACACGGGCTCCTCCCGGTCGTCTCCCCGGCGTACGGCGAGGGCGGCGGCGAGGCATGCGAGCGGCACCACGGGCAGCGTGTAGCGGTAGTCGAACTCGGCCGTCGCCGGGGGGATGAGCAGCAGCGTCCAGGCCGCCACCCATGGCAGGGCCCACGGCCAGTGCCCGGAGGCCCCGGCCTCGTACGCCCGCCGCGAGCGGGCCCGCAGCGCCCACAGCCAGTGCCGGGACGCCCCCGGCCCCGACGAGCGCCTGGACCTGGCTCCCAGCGCCCACGCGACCGGCGGCGTCAGCAGGATGACCAGCAGCAGAGCTCCCGGCAGGTACGCCGGGCCCTGGTAGGCCCGGATCCAGCCGGCGTACGGCTCGGTGATCCGCAGCGTGATCGGCCCCTGCTCGTACCGCTGGGCGAGCTGGTTCCCCAGGATCGCCGGATGCCGTCCCGGCGGGGGCGGGACGCCGGCCGGGAACTCGTAGTAGCCGTAGGTCTCGGGGTCGGGGTAGACCGGCCGATTCCACGCGAACGACCGCATGAGCTCGCTCAGCGTCGTGGACAGGTAGTCGAGCGGCTGGCTGCGGATCGCGAGCGAGGCGAACCGCCCGGCGAGCGTGTCGGTGGCCTGGGTGAACGTGATCCCCGGCAACCGGACAATGGGGGCGTCGACCCCCCACACGTACTCCTGTGGCGCCGGCCGTTGTGAGGGGGGCCGCGGGTCGCACAGCACCGCCAGGTCGGCCGGCGGCCGCATCACCGCGCAGTCGGCGAACGCCATCGTCCGCGCGTAGAGGAAGACGCCGTTGGAGCCGATGAGCCCCACGCGGTCGTAGGTGGCCTGGAACCAGCCCGCGTACGCCGCGAGCGGCAGGAACGCGGCCACGAGGAACGGCCCGGTGAGCCGCGCGACCGTGCGCAACGGCGGCGCCGCTCCCGCCCGGCGGACGCCGTACGCGAGCACGAACAGCGCGAAGACGGCGATCAGCGGAAGCCCGACGGTCCTGGTGAGCGTGGCCGCGGCGAGCAGGAGCCCGAGGCCCGCGGTGGCGCGTGGGGTCAGGGGACGCCGCAGCGCGAGGCAGACCGCCGCCACGACGAGGAACGCGAACAGCGAGTCGGAGACGAGCAGGTGCTCCAGCTCGATCTGGTAGGCGTCCAGCAGGACGGGGGCGGAGGCGAGCGCCCCGGCCCAGGCCCGCCCGCCGCGGCGCAGCACGGCCAGGTAGACCATGACGCCGACGAGCAGCCCGAGAAGGTGCTGGACCAGCGCGACCGCCGCGAAGCTGTGGAACGGCTCCAGCGCCCGGAGGAACAGCGAGTAGCCCGCCGGGCGGACGAGATCCGGTCGCGGGCGCATGGCGGTCACGACGTACGTGTAGGAGTCGGGGAACCACAGCACCGGCCGGTAGCCCAGCATCGCGACGATCCGCAGCGCGGCTCCCACCCCGGCCACCGCGAGGAACCACCCGTGCCGCCGGAGCCCGCGCGGCGACCGGCTCTCAGACCGGATGTGGGGCCGGTTCAGGAACGGTTTCCCGATGCCCCGCCGAGGCTCCGGACGACCGGCCCACGGCGCGGCGTCCCGGATCTCCACCACTGCGCTCCCCCCTGCCCGCTCCCGGCGTACGCTACCGGCTTCCCGAGGTCCGGCCGGACTGTCCGGCCCGGGCTGGGGATAACCGCCTGACCGGCCCGGTCGGCGCGGGGATCGGCGCCGTGGGCGCTACGCTCGGCTCATTCCAGCGAACCGACTCCACCGCTCCCTGTGGCGAGCCCATGTGCCGTCGGCGGGCAGGGTGCTCGCCGTCGTGTCCGCCGTGCCCGCGCTCGCCCTCGCCGGGTGGCTGCTCGCCGGGCTGCCCCTGCTGCTGCTCGGCTGGTTCCGCCCGCTGCCCGCCGCGCTGCTGGGCGGCGGCCTCGCCGTCGTGCTGTGCGTCTTCGGCGTGCGGCGGCTCCCGGAGGCGTTCGAGTCGACGGCCTGGCGGACGGCCGGCGTGGTCGGCGTGGCCCTGGCCTCCGGAGTGTTCAACCTGCTGCTGCACGGTGAGCAGCTGATCGTCCGGCGGGATCCGTCGACCTACGCCCAGTACGCCGTCTGGCTGGCCGGGCACGGCTCGCTGCCGATCCCCAGGGGAGACCTCGGCGGCCCCGATCCCGCCCTGCGGTTCGACAGCATGGGCTTCTACGGGGTCGGGGACGCGATCGTCCCGCAGTTCATGCCGGGCCCTCCGATGATCCACGCGATCGGCCACTGGCTGGGGGGCGTCTCCGGGATGCTGCTGGTGCCGCCGGTCCTGGGGGCGCTGGCCGTGCTGGTCTTCGGCGGGACCGTGGCGCGGCTGGCCGGCTCCCGCTGGGCGCCTCTCGCGTCGCTCGTCTTCGCGGTGAGCCTGCCGATCCTCTACACGTCCCGGACGACGTTCAGCGAGATCCCGTCCCTGATCCTCGTCTTCGGCGGCCTGAACCTGCTGGCGGACGCCCGGCTCCGCCTGCGGGCGGGCGGCACGCCGTGGACGGCGGCGCCGGCGGGGCTGGCGTTCGGCCTCGCCCTGCTCGTCCGCGTCGACGGGTTGCGCGACGTGCTGCCCGTGCTCGCCTTCGCCGGGGTGCTCATCGCGCTGCACCGGCTTCCGCGGGCCTTCCCCGAGGGGCGGCTCGGAGTGCCCTTACTGGCCGGCTTCGCGACCGGGGCCGCCTGGGGGCTCGTCGGCGGCTACGTCCTCGCCCGGCCGTATCTCGCGTACCTGTCCGGCTCGCTCAAGCCGCTGTACGCGATCTGCGTCGCCGTCCTGCTGCTCACCGTCGCCGGCACGGCTCTCGCCCCCTGGATCGCCCGCCGCGCCGGTGGGCGTACGCGTCTGCCGCGATGGTCGCCCGACGCGGCCGCCGTCTTGGTGGTGCTGGTCATGACCGCCCTCGCCGTACGGCCGTGGGTGCAGACCGTGCGCCGCCCCGCGCTGACGCCGGAGGACAGGCTGACGGCGAGCTTCATCAAGGCCACCCAGACCGCCAATCATTTGCCGGTCGACCCGAATCGGCTCTACTACGAGAGCTCGCTGCACTGGGTGTTCTGGTACGTCGGCGTGCCCGTGGTCGTGCTGGCCACGCTCGCCGCGGCCGTGCTCGTGCGCCGGATGGGCCGGGGGAGGGAGTTCGGCTGGCTGCTGCCCCTGGCCGTCATCGGCTGGACGACCGTGACGACGCTCGTGCGCCCCGGGATCACCGCCGACCACCCCTGGGCCTCCCGCCGGCTCGTGCCGATCGTCATCCCGGGGCTGGTGCTGCTGGCCGTATGGGGCCTGGGATGGCTCCTTGGGCGGATTCCCGAGCGGTTCCGCCGGCCGGGGCGCCGCTCCCGGCTGCTGGCGGCGGCCGGAGCGGCGCTGCTCCTGGTCCCGGCGGCGATCACCTCGATCGGCACCGCGTTCACACCGGTGAACCGGGGCGAGGCGGCGGCGGTGGCGGGCCTGTGCGCGGCCATTCCCAGGGACGCCTCGGTGCTGATCGTCGAGAGGGTGACGGGCGACCGCTTCACCCAGGTGGTGCGGGGGGAGTGCGGCGTACCGACGGCCCGTGTGGTGTACCCGCGCGGCCGCGACGTGCCGGCCCCCGCCGACGTCAAGCGGCTGGTCGACGCCGTCAGGCGCACCGGCCGCCGTCCCGTGCTGCTCGCCGCCCAGGCCTCGCAGCTCCTGCCGTACGGCCCGGCGAGGCAGGTGCTGAAGCTGCGCAGCCGCCAGGACGAGCGCTCGCTGGTCGACGCGCCCGACGGCACCTGGTCGCTCAGCATCGACGTATGGATGGCCGTGCTCTGATCGCGGGGTTAATGTCGCGATTGTGTATGGGCCTACCGAAACGCCGGAGAGCGAGGAGCTGTCCTTCGAGGGACCGGAGCGGTGGTCGCGCTGGGCCGCGTGGGTGCGTGCGCATACGCGGCTCGCCGCCGCGGTCGGGGCCTCGATCGCCGTCCTGGCCGTCATCGCGGGCGGGCGGCTGCTGTACGAACGGTCCCGCCAGCCGCTCCCGCCCCCCGAGGGCTCCTCGCCGCAAACGGGCCACCTGTCGGTCTACCTCTGCGCGACCGAGCCCTTCTGGGAGAAGTGCCGCGGGCCCGCGACGGCCGCCGACAGGCGGAAGATCGAGGCCGCGCTCAGGAGCATTCCGGAGATCCAGAGCTTCCGTTTCGAGACGAGGGAGCAGTCGCTGGCGAATCTGCGCAAGACCGTGGTGCGCGCGTCGAACCCGGAGGGTCTGCCGGACCTGTTCGGCAGCCTGCGTCCCGAGGACGTGCCGGAGTCCTACTACGCCGCGCTGCGCCCCGGGGACTGGCCGGGCGTGCGCCAGCGGGTGGAGGCCCTTCCCGGCGTCTCCTACGTCCGGACCTTCCGCGACGACATGTGGTGGGGAAAGGCCGACGTGGCGATCACACTGTGTCCCAGAGCCTCAAGCCTGGAGAAGCGGTGCGCGCGCCGTGGCGCCGCCACCGAGGCGGAGAAGGCGGCGGTCCTGGACCGGATCCATTCGCTTCCCGGCATCGAGACGGTCTACTTCGAGGACAGGACGCACGCGGTGAAGGCGCTCGGCGACGTCTCGCGGCAGGGGCTGGACGCGAACGGAGACCTTCCCGGCCTGTCCGAGGTCTTCTACCTCAAGCTCGATCGGCCGGTGACGAAGGACCTCAGCCCCTCCTTCTCGGATCTGCCGGGTGTCGCCGGTGTCCGCCCCGTTTCAACGCCGTAGCCCGGCGGCTCGGTTAGTGTCCCGTTCATGGACGGGCGTCAGGAAGCTCCGGAAAGGGAGGAACTGTCCTTCGAGGGTCCGGAGCGGACGTCTCGGCGGGCGGGGTGGCTGCGGGCACACGCGCGGCTCGTGACCGCGCTGACGGTCTCGTTCGCCGTCCTCGCCGTCCTCGGCGCGGGTGAATGGTTCCTCCACGAACGCTCCCGGCAGCCGCTGCCGCCGCCCGACGGTCCCTGGCCGCAGACCGGGCACCTGGGGGTCTACCTCTGCGGGGAGAGCACCGACCAGTGGGAGCACTGCCGCGGCCGGGGAACCGTCACGGCGGTGGAACGGCGGCGGATCGAGGCGGCGCTGCGGGAAGTCCCCGAGGTCGCCGGTTTCCGGTTCGAGACCCGCGAGCAGGCACTCGCCGCATTCCGCGAGGGGGAGCCGCCGAACGCGCTGGAGCCCGGCCGCTCGGAGGCCCTGTTGAGGCTGACGCGGGCGGAGGACATGCCGGAGTCGTACGACGTCGTCCTGCGGCCGGGGGACTGGGCCGGGGTCCGGCGGCGGATCGAGCCGCTGGCGGGAGTGTCCAACGTCTACATCTTCCGCGACGCCTTCTGGTGGGGGAAGGCCGACGTGGTGATCAGGCTGTGCCCCAGGTCCAACCTGGCGAAGCGGTGCGCGAGCCGGGGAGCGGCCACGGAGGCGGAGAAGGAGGCGGTGCTCGACCGCATCCACTCCGTTCCGGGCGTCGAGGCGGTCTACTTCGAGGACCGGCCGCACGCGTTGAAGGTGCTCCGCCATGTGTGGTGGGAGGGGATCGACCTCGGCGGGGACCTGCCGGCGCTGAACGAGTCCTTCTACCTCAAGCTGGACCGGCCGCCGGTGATGCGCGACCTCGTCCCCTTCTTCACCGACCTCACGGGGGTGGAGGGGCTGAGCCGGGTCTCGAATGTGAGGTCGTGATTTGGCGGGGCAGAGTAACCTTGCCGGACGTGTCCACGCCTGAGACGACTGGAAGCGCCGTGACTCCCGCAGAAAACCCTTACGTCACGATTGTCCTGCCCTGTTACAACGAGCAGGATCACGTGATCGACGAGGTCGAGCGCATCTGCGCGGCCATGGACGCGAGCGGGTACAGCTACGAGCTGCTGGCCGTGGACGACTGCTCCACCGACGAGACGCTGGCGCGCCTGCAGGAGGCGGCGCCGCGCTACCCGAACATGCGGATCAGGGCGTTCCACCGCAATGGCGGCTCGGGCACTGTACGCAGGATCGGCAGCCAGGAGGCCCGCGGCGAGATCGTCGTGTGGACCGACGCCGACATGAGCTATCCGAACGAGCGCATCCCCGAGCTGGTCCAGATCCTGGAGAAGGACCAGACGATCGACCAGGTCGTGGGCGCCCGGACCACCGAGGAGGGCTCGCACAAGCTGCTTCGGGTGCCGGCGAAGTGGTTCATCCGCAAGGTCGCCGAGCGCCTCGCCGGGCAGAAGATCCCCGACCTCAACTCGGGCCTGCGGGCCTTCCGCAAGTCGGTCGCCAAGCCGTACCTGCGGCTGCTGCCCCCCGGCTTCTCCTGCGTCACGACGATCACGCTGGCGTTCATGTCGAACCAGCACGACGTCTACTACCTGCCGATCGAGTACGCGAAGCGGGCCGGGAAGTCGAAGTTCAACTTCGTCTCCGACGCCTACCGCTACATCCTGCAGGTGCTGCGGATGGTCATGTACTTCAACCCGCTCAAGGTGCTCATGCCGCCCGCGCTCTGGCTCATCGGGATCGGCCTGGTCAAGGGCGTGTACGACATGATCAGCCACCTGGCCTTCTACCTCACCAGCAACACCGTCGTGACCTTCCTGTCCGGGCTGCTGATCGGCTCGCTGGCCCTGCTGGCCGACCTGATCGTCCGGTCCAGGGCCGAGTAGTGCGGATCGCGATCGTCGGCCCGACCTACCCCTACAAGGGCGGCGGGGCCCACCACACGACCGAGCTGGCGCGCCGCCTGCGAGGGCAGGGGCACGACGTCGTCATCGAGTCCTGGCGGGCGCAGTACCCGGCGTTCCTCTACCCCGGGCAGCAGACGATCGACAGCCCTGAGGGCGAGCCGTACCCGCAGACCCGCCGCGAGCTCGACTGGCGGCGTCCGGACGGATGGTTCCGGTGCGGCCGGCGGCTCCGCGAGGCCGACCTCGTCGTCCTCGCCGTGCTGAGCCCGGTGCAGGTGCCCGCCTACCTCGGCATCCTGGCCGGCCTGCGCCGCCGGACCCCGGTCGTGGCGCTGTGTCACAACGTGCTACCGCACGAGCGGAAGCCGTACGACCGGCCGTTGATGAAGGCCCTGCTCACGCGGGTCGACGCGGTGCTGGCGCACTCGGAGGAGCAGTCGGCCCTCGCGCGGACGCTGACGGACGCGCCGGTGCGGGTCGCCGCGCTCGCGCCGCACCTGCCGTCCCGCGGCGCGGTGGCCTCCCGGGAGGCCGAGCCGTACGGCAGGCTGCTGTTCTTCGGGATCGTCCGCCCCTACAAGGGCCTCGACCTCCTCCTGCGGGCTCTCGCCCAGGTGCCGGACGTGAAGCTGACCGTGGCCGGCGAGTTCTGGGGCGGGCTGGAGGAGACGAAAGCCCTGATGGCGGAGCTGGGGCTGGCCGGCCGCGTCCACCTGCGGCCGGGGTACGTGGCGGCCGGCGAGGTGCCGGGGCTGTTCGCCGAGGTGGACGCGCTGGTCCTGCCGTACCGTTCGGCGACGGCGAGCCAGAACGTCTGGCTGGGCCACGAGCACGGCGTGCCGGTGATCGCCACCCGCGTCGGAGCGCTGGCCGACGCCGTTCGCGACGGCGTCGACGGGCTGCTGGCGGAGCCCGGGTCCGCCGGGGCGCTCGCGGAGGCGCTCAAGCGCTTCTACGAGCCCGGCGAGCCGGAACGGCTCCGGGCCGGGGTCGCACCCGTCGACCCCGAGCCCCACTGGGCCGCCTACCTGGAAACGCTGCTCGCCGGTTAGGCGGGCTCGCTCGCGGGTGGGCGGCGCGGGCCGGGGCGCTCGGGGTGTCCAGCACGGGGGCGAGCGTGATGACCAGCGCGCCCTCCCGCACGCCGATCCCCGCCGGCGCCACGACGGCCAGGGTGCGTGCCGCATCCGGAGACGGGAGTGCGGCGGGCGAAGGTACTGTTGGGCACCGTGGAACGGAACCCAGGCATGCCGGCGGTGATCGCCCGGTGAGCGTCCAGCGGGCCGCGCAGCTCGAGTACTCCGAGCTCCAGGCGGCGATGCTCGACGAGGGCAAGCGCCGCCGGAAGGCCGCCAAGATCATTGCTGTCCTCGCGCACTTCCTCGGCAGGGACGCCGCCGAGCCCGGCGACGTCCTTTCCGGGCTCACCGTGGCCGACGTCGGGTGCTCGGCCGGCTTCATCGCCGACGAGCTGGCCGCGGCGGGCGCGAGCCGTACGCTCGGGGTCGACATCGACGTCCCCGGGCTGAGGAAGGCGGCGGAGCGCTTCGGCTCCCGCGTCGGCTTCGTCTGCTCGGACGGCGGGGCGCTGCCCTTCCCGGACGGCTCGGTCGACGTGCTGGTCTTCAACCACATCTACGAGCACGTGGTGGACCCGGACGCGGTCATCGCGGACATGCACCGGGTGCTGTCCGACGACGGCGTGCTCTACCTGGGCCTCGGCAACAAGCTCGGCGTGATGGAGCCGCACTACAAGTTGCCGTTCCTGTCCTACCTGCCGCCCGCCGCGGCGGACCGGTACGTCCGGGCGTTCGGCCGTGCCGACAACTACTACGAGCGCTTCCGCACCCGCGCGGGCCTGCGCCGGATGCTCGCGGACTTCCACGTATGGGACTACACCTTCCCCGTGCTCGCCTCGCCGGAGCGGTTCGCCGGGGGGGAGCTGTTTCCCGGGCCGGCCGGCCGCGCCGCGAAGGGCGCCCTTGAGCGCACCCCGCGCCCCGCGCTCAAGGCGCTCCTGCCGGTGGTCCCCACCTACCTCTGGGTCGCCACCAAGACGCCCCGGCGCCCGCTCGGCGCCGGTCTCCCGCAGCCGCCGGAAGCCGTCCCCACCCCATGAGCACCTCCCTGAGCACCTCCCTGAGCCCCGCGTGAACCGGCGCAAGGCCGTCCGCACCCTGTTCCTGCTCGTCGCGCTCGGCTTCGGCGTGTGGGCGGTGGCCGGTCAGTGGTCGAAGGTCTCCGCCGGTCTCACCCGGCTGACCTGGCCCGAGCTGACCGGTTCGCTGGTCGCCGTGCTGGCGGCGCTGTCCGCGGGGATGATGATGTGGCGGGCGCTCCTGGCCGATCTCGGCTCACCGCTGGCCCTCCCCGACGCGGCGAAGATCTTCTTCGTCGGGCAGCTCGGCAAGTACATCCCCGGGTCGCTGTGGCCGGTCCTCGCGCAGATGGAGATGGGCCGCGACCACGGCATCCCCCGGTCGCGCAGCGCCGCCGCGTTCTTCCTGACCTACCCCATCTACCTGGGCAGCGGCCTGCTGGTGGCCGTCTTCACGCTGCCCGTGCTCGCCGGGCAGTCCGTCGCGCGGTACGCCTGGCTGCTGCTGCTCGTCCCCGTGCTCGCAGTGGCCCTGCACCCCCGTGTGGTCAACGCCGCGATCGGCTTCGGATTGAGGCGGCTGCGCAAGCCTCCGCTCGAACGGCCGCTGAGCCGCCGCGGCGTGCTGACCGCGCTGGGCTGGGCGCTCGCGGGCTGGGCGGCGTACGGCGCGCACCTGGCCCTCATCGTGCACGGGCTAGGGGCCACCGGGGCCGACGCCGTGATCTTGAGCTTCGGCGCCTTCTCGCTGGCCTGGTGCCTGGGCTTCCTCGTGGTCATCGCCCCGGCGGGCGCGGGCGTCCGGGAGGTCGCCATGTACGCCGCGCTGGCCCCCGTGCTCGACCAGTCGTCGGCCGTCGCCGCGGCCCTGTGCTCCCGGCTCGTCGTCTCGGTCGGCGACCTGGTCTGCGCCGGCCTGGCCGGGCTCGCGTCCCGCCGCGTGGTGGACTCCGAAAGGGAGCCCGCGGCGAAGGGCTGACTTTTCCGGCTAAACGGAAGATCATGCAAACATCTGGTGATAGTCCGCGATTACGTGGAATAGCCGCGAAATTCGCAGTGGCGACATGGTCGTACATGTGACTTCCCTCACTTTTGCGGGGAAGTCCGCAATAGAGTGAAGGTGGAGGGTGCCCGGGGGAGGACGTCCGTTCACGGGCGCGCGCCCCCAGGAGAGCCCTCGCAGGACGACAACGGGACGACCGAGTCCACGCGAGCGCGGCACCACCGCCGGCGGGGCTCACCGAGGGGAGCGATCAACTTGACACCCCGAGTGCTCATCGACGCCGCCGCCGTCCCCGCCGACCGCGGGGCCCTGATCAGGTACGTCGATGGACTGGTCGCCGCCCTTCACGAGGCGGGCGCGGACCTCGCGGTCGTCTGCCAGCGGGCGGACGCGGAGCGGTACGGCAAGATGGCCCCCTCGGCGACGATCCTGTCGGGCCCGGCCACCCTCACCAACCGGAGCAAGCGCCTCGTCTGGGAGCAGACCGGGCTGCCTCTCCTGGCCCGGCAGGCCGGCGCCGAAGTGATCCACGCTCCCTACTACTCGATCCCCCTGCGGTCGGGCCTGCCCACCGTGGCCACCGTGCACGACCTCACCTCCTTCACCGACCCCGACCAGCACGACCCCGCCAGGGCCTCGTTCTTCCGCTCCGCCACCCGTACGGCCGTGCGGTACGCCAACCGGGTGATCGTGCCGTCCAAGGCGACGAGGGAGGAGCTGGTCCGGGTGCTGGGGGCCGATCCCACCCGGATCGACGTGGCCTACCACGGCGTCGACCCCGCGCTGTTCCACCCGCCGTCGGACCGGGAGGTGCGGCGGGTCGCCGACCGCGTCGGCCTGCACGGCCACCCGTACGTCGCGTATCTCGGCCTGCTGGAGCCGCGCAAGAACGTGGCGAACCTGATCCGCGGCTTCGGCGGCGCGGTGGCGCACCTCGCGTCACCACCGGCGCTGGTCCTGGCCGGCGGTCCGGCGTGGGACGAGGAGGTGAACGCCGCGTTGGCCGCGCTGCCGCCGAAGGCCAAGGTGCTACGCCCCGGCTACCTGCCCTTCTCCGACCTGCGGGGTTTCCTCGGAGGCGCGCTCGTCGTCGCGCTCCCGTCCCGGGGCGAGGGGTTCGGGCTGCCCGTGCTGGAGGCGATGGCCTGCGGCGCGCCGGTGCTGACCACCCACCGGTCCTCGCTGCCCGAGGTGGGAGGCGAAGCGGTGGCGTACACCGAGCCGGACATCGACGGCATCGCGGCGGCGCTGCGCGCGCTGCTGGAGTCGCCGGACCGGCGCGCGGCGCTGTCGGAGGCCGGTGTCGACCGGGCCCAGGAGTTCACCTGGCAGCGCTCGGCCGAGGCCCATCTCGTGTCATATCAGCGGGCGGTGGGCGGGTAGCGCTAACCTCTCGCTGTGAGGGACAGTTCATTGCGTTCGTCCGAGGGACTCGAGGCGATCCTGCTTGTGGGAGGCCAGGGCACTCGCTTGCGACCCCTGACGCTTCACACGCCGAAACCACTGCTGCCGACGGCGGGGGTTCCCTTCCTCGCGCACCAGCTCGCGAAGGCCCACTCCTACGGCGTACGACGCGTTGTCTTCGCCACCTCCTACCGGGCCTCGATGTTCGCCGATGCGTTCGGCGACGGGTCCGCTTTCGGCCTCGAGATCGTCTACATGATCGAGGACAGCCCGCTCGGCACCGGCGGCGCCATCCGCCACGCCGCCGACGCGCTGACCTGCCCGCCCGGCGCCCCCGTGCTCGTGCTGAACGGCGACATCCTGTCCGGCCACGACATCGCCGCGCAGGTGGACCTGCACGTCTCCCGTGGCGCCGCGGTGACCCTCCACCTCACCGAGGTCGAGGACGCGTCGAGGTTCGGGTGCGTCCCGACCGGCGAGGACGGCCGGGTGACGGCGTTCCTGGAGAAGATGCCCCACCCTGTCACCAACCGGATCAACGCCGGCTGCTACGTGTTCCAGCGCTCCGTCATCGACTCGATTCCCTGCGGGACGGTCGTCTCGGTGGAGCGGGAGACCTTCCCCGGCCTCATCGAGGCGGGCGAGCCGGTGCTGGGCTACGCCGACACGTCCTACTGGCTCGACGTCGGCACTCCGGCGGCGTTCGTCCAGGGCTCCGCCGACCTGGTCCTCGGCAGGCTCGACTCGCCCGCCCTCCCCGGGCCGGCGGGGGAGTTCCTCCTGCTCGACGGCGCCGTCGTGTCACCCGAGGCCAAGGTCACCGGTGGCACGGTCGTCGGCCGCCGCGCGGTGGTGGAGGCCGGAGCCAGCGTCCGGGGCAGCGTCCTCGCCGACGACTCGGTGGTGGCGTCCGGCGCCGTCGTCGTGAACTCCGTGGTGGGCAGCGGCGCCCAGGTGGCCGGCGGCTCCGTGCTGCGCGAGGTGGTCGTCGGTGACGGCGCCCGCATCGGGCCAGGCAACGAGCTCACCTCCGGCATGCGCGTCTGGCCGGGCGTCGTCCTGCCCGAGTGCTCCGTCCGCTTCTCCAGCGACGCCTGACCCGGTCCGTACGGCTCCCACGTCGCGGCAGACTTGGTGGGTCGCGGCAGACTGGTGGGGGAGGCGAGCACGATGCCACTGGGCGGGAACGGCGCAGGAGCCACGCCGCGCGAGCGCGGGTGGCGGCCCGCCACGCCGGTGGACGCGGCGCTGACGCTGTCGCCCCACCGCCGCGGCGGCGGCGATCCCGCGTGGCGGCGCACGCCCGACGGCGCCATCTGGCGCACGTGCCGCACACCCGAGGGCTCGGGCACCTTACGGGTCGTGACGGCCGGGGCCGAGGTCCGCGCCCAGGCGTGGGGGCCCGGCGCGCAATGGCTGCTGGAGACGCTGCCGCGCCTGCTGGGGGCGGACGACGACGTGGCGGGCTTCGCCGCCCTGCTGGCCGAGCTCGCGGGAGCCGCCCGCCGCGACCCCGGGGCGGCGCGGGCCGCCGCGTTCGTGGCCGGCCTCGCCGCTCGCCATCCCGGGCTGCGGATCGGCAGCTCGCTGCGGGTCTTCGAGGCTCTCGTGCCCGCCGTTCTGGAGCAGAAGGTCGTCGGCCGGGAGGCCTGGCGCGCCTGGCGGTGGCTGATGCGCAAGTACGGCGAGCCGGCTCCCGGGCCGGCGCCGGAGGGGATGGCCGTCGCGCCGCCCCCCGAGGTGTGGCGGGCGATCCCGTCGTGGGACTGGCATCGGGCCGGAGCGGAGGCCGTACGGGCTCGCACGATCGTCAACGCCGCCCGGCACGCCGGCAAGCTGGAGACGACCGCCGGGTCCGGCGAGGCGGACCGGCTGCTGCGCGCCCTGCCGGGAGTCGGCGTGTGGACCTCCGCCGAGGTGCGGCAGCGGGCCCACGGCGACCCGGACGCGCCCAGCGTGGGCGACTTCCACCTGCCCTCCATCGTGGGGTGGGCGCTCACGGGCCGGAAGACGGACGACGCCGGGATGCTCGAACTCCTGGAGCCGTTCCGGGGGCACCGCCACCGCGTGGTCCGGTTGATCGAGCTCAGCGGCGTCCGGCCCCCCGCTCGCGGCCCCCGGATGGCGGCCCGGGACTACCGTTCCTTCTGATCCCGCCCCGATCCCGGCGTCTCCCGGCCTGATCCGGCGCCTCCCCCGGCGATCATGAAAACGTGACCGCGGGGGCTGGGCGCGCCTGCCGTACCCACGGGTCGTAGGGTGCGCCTATGACGGCAGACCAGGCCCCCGACGGCAGCAGCGCCGGTCACAGCGGCGACTTCGCCCCCCGTAACAGCTCTGATCATGCCGCCGGCACCGGCGGTGATCGCGATACTCCGAGGGCCGCCGCGTCCGGTTCCGGTGCTCCGAGCGCGGACAGCGGGACGCGCCGCGCCCTCGCCAGAGCGAGGGACGGCAAGACGCTCGACGTGGCCGAGGCCGCGATCCTTCTGCGGGCCCGCGGCGA
Source organism: Microbispora sp. NPDC049125 (assembly GCF_040802045.1). NCBI lineage: Bacteria > Bacillati > Actinomycetota > Actinomycetes > Streptosporangiales > Streptosporangiaceae > Microbispora > Microbispora sp. NPDC049125. The sequence continues at coordinate 264,970 of NZ_JBEZDW010000001.1, forward strand.
CGACCTGGAGACCTTGCTCGCCCACGCCTCCCGGGTCCGGGACGCGGGGATCGCCGCCGCCGGGCGGCCGGGCGTCATCACCTACAGCCGCAAGGTCTTCATCCCGCTGACCAGGCTGTGCCGGGACCGCTGCGGCTACTGCACGTTCGCCACCGCGCCGCACCGGCTCCCCGCGGCGTACCTGTCGCCCGACGAGGTGCTCCAGATCGCCCGCGACGGCGCGGCGATGGGCTGCAAGGAGGCCCTGTTCACGCTCGGCGACCGGCCCGAGGACCGCTGGCACCAGGCGCGGGAGTGGCTGGACGCGCACGGCTACGACGACACGCTGTCGTACGTCCGGGCCATGGCGATCCGCGTGCTGGAGGAGACCGGCCTGCTGCCGCACCTCAACCCGGGGGTGCTGACCTGGCGCGACCTCCAGCGGCTCAAGCCGGTCGCGCCGTCGATGGGCATGATGCTGGAGACCACGTCCGAGCGGCTGTTCACCGAGAAGGGGCAGCCTCACCACGGCTCGCCGGACAAGGACCCGGCCGTACGGCTGCGCGTGCTTGAGGACGCCGGGCGGTCGAACGTGCCGTTCACCACCGGCATCTTGATCGGCATCGGGGAGACGATCGAGGACCGCGCCGAGTCGATCTTCGCGATCCGGCGGGTGGCCAGGGAGTACGGCGGCGTCCAGGAGGTCATCGTCCAGAACTTCCGCGCCAAGCCTGACACGGCGATGCGCGGCATGCCCGACGCCGACCTGCATGAGCTGGCCGCGACCATCGCGGTGACCCGGCTCGTGCTCGGGCCGAAGGTGCGCGTCCAGGCCCCGCCGAACCTGATCGGCGACGAGTTCGCCCTGATGCTGCGGGCCGGCATCGACGACTGGGGAGGCGTCTCCCCGCTCACCCCCGACCACGTCAACCCCGAGCGCCCCTGGCCGCAGATCGACGACCTGGCCGCCCGCACCGCGGCGTCCGGGTTCGACCTGCGGGAGCGCCTCACGATCTACCCCGAGTACGTCCTGGCGGGGGAGCCGTGGCTGGACCCCCGGCTGCGCGACCACGTGGCGGCCCTCGCCGACCCGGAGACCGGGCTGGCGCGGGAGGACGCGACGCCCAAGGGCCTGCCCTGGCAGGAGCCGGACGGCGGTTTCGGGGCCGGGCTCCGGACGACCGGCCGGGCCGACCTGCACACCGCCGTCGACACCGAGGGCCGTACGGCCGACCGGCGTGACGACTTCGACAACGTCTACGGCGACTGGGAGGCCCTCCGGGACCGCCTGCCGCGCGAGAGCCGTACGGTCCGCGGCGGTGTTGCCGGCGGTGTTGCCGGCGGTTTTGGCGGCGGCCTTGGCGGCAGGATCGACGGCACGGTGCGCGCGGCCCTCAAGCAGGCGGAGAGCGACCCCGCCCGGTTGAGCGACGATCAGGCGCTCGCGCTGCTCGACCTCGCGGGCGACCCGTCCGGCGCCGGAGCCGATGACGCCGGGCTGGACGAGCTGTGCCGGATCGCGGACGGCCTGCGCCGGGAGGTAGCGGGTGACGACGTCACCTACGTGGTCAACCGGAACATCAACTTCACCAACGTCTGCTACACCGGCTGCCGGTTCTGCGCGTTCGCCCAGCGGCGCACCGACGCGGACGCGTACACGCTGTCGCTGTCGGAGGTGGCCGACCGCGCCGACGAGGCGTGGGAGGCCGGCGCGACCGAGGTGTGCATGCAGGGCGGCATCCACCCGGACCTGCCGGGAACGGCCTACTTCGACATCGCGAGGGCGGTCAAGCAGCGACGGCCCGAGATGCACGTCCACGCGTTCTCCCCGATGGAGGTCATCAACGGCGCGAGCCGGACGAACCTGTCCATCGCGGACTGGCTGCAGGCCGCCCGGGAGGCGGGAGTCGACTCGCTGCCGGGCACGGCGGCGGAGATCCTCGACGACGACGTCCGGTGGGTGCTGACCAAGGGCAAGCTTCCCACCCGGGAATGGGTCGAGGTGATCACCACGGCTCACCGGGTGGGCCTGCCCACCACCTCCACGATGATGTACGGCCATGTGGACACCCACGAGCACTGGGTGAAGCACATCCGGCTGATCCGTTCGATCCAGGAGGAGACCGGCGGGTTCAGCGAGTTCGTCCTGCTGCCGTTCGTCCACCACAGCGCGCCCATCTATCTCGCCGGCGTGGCCCGCCCCGGGCCGACCGCCCGGGAGAACCGGGCCGTCCACGCTCTGGCCCGGATCCTGCTCCACGGGGCGATCGGGAACATCCAGTGTTCGTGGGTCAAGCTCCAGGACGGCCTGTGCCGCGACGTCCTCGACGGCGGCGTCAACGACCTCGGCGGGACGCTGATGGAGGAGACCATCAGCCGGATGGCCGGGTCCGAGAACGGGTCGTACAAGACGATCAGTGAGATCGCCGCGATGGTCGCGCCGACCGGCCGGCCGCTGCGGCAGCGCACGACGGAGTACGGCAAGCCCTCGGCGGAGCGGGTGGCGGCGGCGGCCGCGAGCGACGGCGTCTGCCGGAGCGTGCGCAGGAGCATCCCCCTGACCTCGCACTGACGGCGCGGGGCCCTCCCGCCGCCTCACCGCGGCGGGTGGCCTCGGGCTTGTCGGAGCAGGCTGCCAGACTCGTCGGCATGACTGACTCGGATCCGAAAGCGGATCTTCATCGATATTTGAGAACCGCCCGCGAAGCCCTGCTGCGGAAGCTGGAGGGGCTCTCCGAGTACGACGCCCGGCGGCCGCTCACGCCAACCGGCACCAACCTTCTGGGGCTGGTCAAGCATGTGGCCAGCGTTGAGCTCGGCTACCTTGGCGATGTCTTCGGCCGGCCCTCCGGCGAGCCGTTGCCCTGGTTCGACGAGGGTGCGGAGCCCAACGCCGACATGTGGGCGACTCCCGACGAGTCGCGCGAGCAGATCATCGCGCTCTACCACCGGGCCTGGGCCCATTCGGACGCCACCATCGAAGCCCTGGAGCTGGACGCGATCGGCCAGGTGCCGTGGTGGCCCGAAGAGCGGCGGCAGGTGACCCTGCACCGCATCCTCGTGCACATGCTCTCGGAGACCGAGCGGCACGCCGGGCACGCCGACATCGTGCGAGAGCTGATCGACGGCTCCGTCGGCCTCAGCTCAGAAGGTGACAACCTCCCCGAGATCGATCAGGGCTCGTGGGAGGCCTATCGCGAGCGCCTGGAGAACGCCGCGCGCGAAGCGGCCGGCGCACCCTGACGCGTGTTCTTTTGGATCTCCTCGCCTGATGCGGTCACCCAGGTGGCGCCTCGCCGCATTGCCGCCCCGTAGTGAGTTCGTGATCTCCGCCGGGGCCGGGGTGCTCGCCGGTGGAACGTGCTGTGGGTGCGTAGTTCCTGTGCTTCAGGTAGACCAACCGGCGAGATACCTCACTGGTCCCGCTCACGCCTCCCGGTTGCCGCTCCGCGCTCCGCCGGGACGCGTGAGCACCCAGGGCAGCGAACGTGCCTATGCCGCTCGCCTCGCAGGGGATCAGCGATGCGACTCGTCGAACCGGCTCGTGTTCGTGCCGAAGTGGCGGCGTTTGGGGTGGTGGAGGAGGGTCCAGGTGCCGTCGGGGTTGCGGTGGGTGGTGTAGCGGTGGGGGTGGTGGAATTTGTCGCGGTTGTGGTGGGTGCAGGCGGGGGCGAGCAGGTCGAGGTCGGTGGTGCCGTCGTCGATCCAGCCGTGGACGTGGTCGACTTCGGTCATGTCGGCGGGGATGGGGCAGCCTTGGCAGTAGCAGGTGGTGTAGCGGGCCAGCAGGGCGCGTCGTTGGGCGGGGGTGGCCAGGCGGGTGGTGCGGCCCATGTCGAGGACTTGTCCTTGGGCATTGATGACCAGACGGGTCAGGCGTGAGGTGCGGGCCAGCCGGTGGATGTCGCTGATCGGCAGCAGATGCCCGGTGGCGATCAGCAACCCAGGCGCGAGCCGATCCGGGGCATGCCCACACGTCCGACACGCATCCGCAGACGCCCCGGCATCCGCGGACGCCCCGGTACCCGCTTGGGTGCCCCGGTCTGCGCGTCCCCCGCTGCCCGCACCGGTGCCCATGTCCATGCGCGAGCCTGCGCCTGTGCGCATGCCGGTGTCCGCGCCCACACCCGCGCCCGTGTCTGTGCGCGGGCCGGTGCGCGTGCTGGCGCCCACGCCGGTGCCGGTGCCCGCGCGTGTGCTTGTGTCCGGTTGTGGGTGATGGTGGCCGGGCGGGGATGTCCCGCTGGGTGGGGCCTGCTGGCGGGAGTGCTCCTTGGGTGGCCGGGGGTGTCCGTGTTCGGGTTGGTGGGGTGTGGTGTCCGGCTGGAAGGTCGGGGTGGGGATCGGTTCGGCGGGCTGGCCGGGTTCGGCGGAGCGGGTGGGGTCGGCGGGTCCGGTGGCCGGGTCGCGGGGGCCGGTGGCCGAGTTGGGGGTGGTCGGGTCGGGGGTGGCAGTGGTCGGCTCGTCCGGGGTGTGGGCGTTGCAGGCAGTCTCCTGCCGGAGGTCGGCGGCCCGTCGGAGGCCGTCGTCCTGCCAAGTGCCGTCCTCGTCCTGCTGTTGGGGGGCGTCCTCATCCTGCCGGGGGTCGGTGTCGCTGCTGTTGTCCGTGTCGGGTGCGGCAGGTACGTCAGCGGGCATGGATTCGGCGCGGACCAGGACGAGGAGTTCGGTGGAGACCTTCTTGGTGAGCAGGGCGGCGAAGGCGTCGGCTTGGCGGACTCGCAATGGGCGGTCGTCGTCTTTGTCTTTGGGGCGGGCGTAGGCGGTCATGAACTCCACCAGCGCGGCGGCCGCCTCCCGCGGCAGGCGGAACTCTCCCTCGACTCCGCCGGTGTGGGACTGGCGGAGCTGCAGGAACCGGGCGGCGTAGTCGTCGTCGCATTCCTTGTCCAGCGTCCCCGGGTTCAGCAGCTCCCGCAGATACCGGCCGGCCTTGGCCACCTCGGCCGGTGAGGCGGTGTCGGCCAGCTCCGCCAAGATCGGCTCGGCCTGCGCGGCATGTTCGTCGCTCAACTTGGCGGTGACCGCCGTGATCGCCTCCACCGACCCCTCCGACAACAAGCCGGCGGCGAACCGCTCCCGCACCAAAGGCAGACGACCCAACTCCATGGCGATCCGCTTCATCCGAGCCGCACCAGCCCTGGTCATCCCCGGACCGACCCTCCCGACCCGGACTCCACCAGGACCCGCCGCATAGAGACCGCCTTCCTCAGGGCCGACCCCAGAGGAGTCGGCCGCAGGAGAGCCGACTGTGTCACTCGGGTCGGTCGCCCCAGAATCGGCGGTCGCCGGGTCGGTGGTTCCCGGGTCGGTGGTGGCCGCCGGGGGTGAGGTGGTTTGCCACCGTAGCCAGGTGCTGGTGGAGGCATGGCCATGCGCCTTGACCTCACCGGTGACATGCACCCGCTCCACCCGAGCGGCCAACGCGCAGGTCACCAGATCCCGCGCCCGCACCAACATCTCCGCCTCATCCAGACACACCGCAGCACTGTCAGGCAACACAGCGACCGCCAACCGAGCGGCGATCGCCAGCAACTCACCCGCCAACACACCCGACACATCGGCGGTAGCGCCATCGCTGTGCATGCGCCCCATATGGTCGTCATCCGACGGGTCGCCACTGGGGACCTCGCCACCGGAAACATCGTCGCTGACGACATGCCGCCGCGACCGGGTGGCATCCGGATCGAGCGGGGTGCCTCTGAGCAACTCAGGAACGGCGGCGCCGAAGGCGCGAGCGCCCCCGGTGATAGGGAAGGGCGGCAGGCTCGGGCGTTCCCCAGCCGAAGACTCGTCGACAAGAAAAGCCGCCACTGGAACCACCCCTTTCACCTGCCGTCAAGCGATCCAACTCCCCTCACGTTAATGGCCGCCACCGACAAAAACGGGTGGCGAACTTCTCATAACCCCAGCTCAGCGGGCTGAGATAAAGATCTACCTTAGGGGCTGGACTGATTGCGCCGACAAATTCCGACGCTCCCATGAGGTTCGGTGGAAGAGGCGTCGTAGCCGCATCTGGGCGCCGGTATGACCCGTTCGAGTGAGGCGGGAAAAGGCCTTCAGCCACGCAGGAAGGCGACCACCGCGAGGACACGGCGGTGGTCGTCCTCATCGGGGGGCAGGTCCAGCTTGGTGAGGATGTTCCCGATGTGCTTGCCGACGGCGGCCTCCGACACCATGAGAGCCCGGGCGATCGCCGTGTTCGACCTGCCCTCGGCCATGAGGGCGAGGACCTCTCCCTCTCTTGGGCTGAGGCGCCGCAGCGGGTCACGGCGGCGGCGCAGCAACTGCCGCACCACCTCGGGATCGACGACGGTCCCGCCGCCCGCGATGCCGGTCAGGGCGGTCATGAACTCCTCGACATCGCCGATCCGGTCCTTGAGGAGATAGCCGACCCCGGTGCCGTCGCCCGAGTCGAGGAGCTCGCTCGCGTAGGTCTGCTCGACGTACTGGCTGAGGACCAGGACGCTGAGGCGGGGGTGCGCTTCGCGCAGCGCGACCGCCGCGCGCAGGCCCTCGTCGGAGAAGCCGGGCGGCATCCGCACATCCGTCACGACGATGTCGGGGACGTCCCGCCCGACCGCGGCCGCCAGCGCCGTCGCGTCGCCCACAGAGGCGACCACCTCGTGGCCGAATCGGGTCAGCAGCGTGGACAGCCCCTCGCGCAGCAGCACGCTGTCCTCGGCGATGACCACTCTCAGCGGACGGTCGACGGGCACGCGATCTCCACACGTAGCAGGGTCGGGCCGCCGGCAGGGCTCGACAGCATCAGTCTGCCGTCGACCACCGAGACCCGGTCGGCCAGCCCGGCGAGCCCCGTCCCGGCCGAGGCGTCGGCGCCGCCCACGCCGTCGTCCCTGATCTCCACCGTGAGCAGCCGGCCGTCGAGGCGGCCGTTCACCCACGCGTGCTCGGCCTCGCTGTGCTTGGCCACGTTCGCCAGGCCCTCGCTCACGACGAAGTAGGCGACAGACTCCAGGACCTCGGGCAGCCGGCGGGGAATGTCCACACTGACCTCGACGGGCACCGGCGACCGGTCGGCGAGCTCCGCGACCGCGGCGGGCAGCCCGCGGTCGACGAGGATGCGCGGATGGATGCCGCGGATGAGGTCGCGGATCTCCGCCAGCGCGAGCTTCGCCTCCGCGTGCGCCCTGGAGACCAGCTCGTCTGCCTCCTCGCCCTGGGAGACCTTCGCCAGGCCCAGTGTCATGGTCAGCGCGACCAGCCGCTGCTGGGCGCCGTCGTGCAGGTCGCGCTCGATGCGCCGCCGTTCGACCTCGAACGCCTCGACCAGGCGGGTGCGCGAGCGGGTCAGCTCGGCGAGCCGTTCGCCGGATTCGGCCCGCGTGGGAGCGAGGAGCATGCGCGCCAGCGTGGCGTGTCCCAGCGCGAGGGCGGTCAGCGGGTAGGCCGCCAGGACGAGGATCACGACCCCGAGGGCCGCCGCCGCGAAGGCCTCGGGAAACGTCTCCAGCGGCCAGAACTTCAGCAGCGTGACGTCTCCGGTCTCCGCCATGCTCAGCGGGGCGCAGATCATGACGAGGGGCACGACGAGTCCGTACGTCACGGCGATCAGCTCGACGGGGCCCAGCACGGTGGCCAGCAGACCCGTGTAGGCCAGGGCCCGCCACGTCGCCTGCTCGCGGAGACGGGTCAGGGCCCATGCGCGCGGCCCCGGCCCGGCCGGGCGGTGCGGGGTGGCGACCGGCTCCGGATCGACGATCCGCAGTCGCCTGCGTTCGAGCGCGCCCACCGGGAGGCCGGCGAGCGCCACGGCCGCCAGCAGCGGGACGCCCACCAGGACGAGGGTGAGCACCGCCGACGTCACGAGCGCGGCCACCAGCAGCACCAGCACGACCGCGCCGATGCCCGCGCCCGTCACCAGGTAGGCCAGGGCGCGCCAGGGCAGGGAGGTCGCCGGCAGGTCGCGTCGCAACACGGCCTGCCAGGCGTTCTGTGGACGCACCCGACGACCCTACGGGGGTGCGGACGGACGCCTGAAGACGGCCCGGCATACCTCCTGGGGTAGGGCCAGGCATACCCCCTGACGTATGCCGTGTCTCCTGGTGGCCCGGGTCCCCACGGCGGTCTGATGGGGGTCATGAACGAGACACTGCACCTCAGCCCGGGGCGAAGCACCCGGGATGTCACCGACCTGCGGGCGTTCGCGGCCGTCGCGCTGCGCAGGCAGGGGGTCGTCGGGGCGGTGGCGCCGAGCTCGCCCGCCCTGGCGAGGGCGCTCACCGCCGTGGTGCCCACGACCGGCAGTCCGGTGGTCGTGGAGCTGGGCCCGGGCACCGGCTCGATCAGCGAGGCCATCCGGAGCAGGCTCGCACCAGGTGGCCGCCATCTGGCCGTCGAGATCGACTCCGGGATGGTGGCGCACCTTCGCCGGGCCCGGCCCTGGCTGAGCGTCATCCATGGCGACGCGGCCGACCTCGGCGTGATCCTGGCCGGGCAGGGGATCGACCGGGTCGACGCGGTCGTCAGCACGCTGCCGTGGTCGCTCTTCCCGGCGGAACGGCAGGAACTGATCCTCGGCGAGATCGGGCGGGTGCTCCGCGTCACGGGGGCGTTCACGACGGTGACCTATCTCCACGCCGTGCCGCTGGCGCGGGCGAGGGCCTTCCGGCGCCGCCTGCGGGGCACCTTCGACGAGGTGCTGACGACGGGGCCGGTGTGGCGCAACATGCCGCCGGGCCTCGCGTACGTCTGCCGCAGGCCGGTGGGCGATGTCTGAGCTGCTCGGACAGCTCCCGCCGCCGCTTCTGCTGGCCGTCGCCTGGCTGCTCATCGTGGCCGAGGCCGGGACCATGATCGGTGTCGTGCTGCCGGGGACCAGCGCGCTGGTGGCACTCGGCTACTTCACCCACCTCGGCGTGCTGCCGCTGGGCGGCACCGCCGCAGTGGCCGCCTCGGCCGCGGTGGCCGGGACCCACCTGTCCTACCTGTGGGGACGCAGGCGCAGGGGCGCCGCCTCCATCCACCGCCTCGCCGGCAGGATCGGGCCCGGAGCCTGGCGGCGCGGACGCCGGATGGTGGCGAGGCGGGGTGTGTGGGCGGTGGCGGCCGGCCAGTGGATCGGCAGCGCCCGCACGCTGGTCCCCCGGCTCTCCGGCTGGTCGGGCATGCCGTACCGGAGGTTCGCGATCGCGAGTGTGCCCACCGCCGCCGCATGGGCGGTCACGCTCGTGACACTCAGCCACCACCTGGCCCCTGAAGTCATCGGGCAGGTGACCGCCCACATCGGCGCGGCGGGGCCGGTCGTCGTGGGGGCCGCCCTGGCCGTCGCGTACGCGCGCCATCGCGGCCGCGGGCCGCGGGACGGCTCGCCGCCCGCGACGGTCTCGCTCCAGGGCACCTGCGCACGGTTATAACAAGTTCTATATGTTCTCCCGGGGCCCGATCCTCGTGGACGTGGCGTCCGCCGTGGACATCGCGCCGCCCGTGATGGAGGCCGCCGAGCGGTTCAACGCGAGTGGCGCCGGCGCGGCGGGCAGGTGCGTGAAGGTCCAGGTGGTCGAGCAGCCGCCGGCTCCGGTGCTGCGTACGCTGCGGGACAGATCATCGACGTCTCCTGCCCGACCTCGCCAAGCGCCTGTGCCACCCCACCTGCCCTCGTGCGTGAGCGCGTGTGTTCAGCGGACGACGAGGAAGTCCGCCGGGTCCCTCGGCGGCCGCTCCCTCGGCGGCGCGGCGGGGTGGCCGACGGCGACGGCGCCCATAGGGTCCCAGCCGTCCGGCAGGTCGAGCACCTTGCGCACCACGTCCCGGCAGAACATGGTGGACGACACCCAGGCCGAGCCCAGGCCCTCGACGGCGAGCTGGACCAGCAGGTTCTGCACGCCGGCGCCGGTCGCCACCACGAACATCTCCCGCTCGGACGCGTTCCTGCGCTCGTCGCGGTAGGTGTGCGAGCCGTCCATCACCATGCAGGGAACGACCAGGTAGGGCGCTTCGCGCAGCACGTCACCCCGCCGGACCCGCCGGGCGATCGACTCCTCAGAGAAGCCGTCGGACCGCAGGTCCTCCACCCAGGCGTCCCGCATGGCGTCGAGCAGCGCCGTACGCGCCGGAGCCGTCTCCAGCAGCACGAACCGCCAGGGAGTCGTGTGATGAGGGGCCGGAGCCGCGATCGCCGCCGCCACCGCCCGACGTACCGCGCCGGAGTCCACCGCCTCGCGGGAGAACTCCCGGATCGTACGGCGGGCGAAGACGACGTCGGCGGAGCCGTACCGGAACATGTCCTCGTCGGCGGGCCTGACCAGCACGCGGGCGCCGGGCCCGTCCTCGGCCGTCACCAGGTCGCCCAGCCCGCGTACGACGGCCACGGGAACGCCCGACAGCTTGCCCTTGGCCAGCTCGGCCGCCCCCGCGATCTCGTCGAGCAGCGCGGTGACGGTCGCGCTCAGCGGGTTGCCGTACGGGTCGGACCTGCCGCGGAAGTCGTCGAGCGGCCGGACGCCGGCCGCGCCGATCGCCACATCGGTCAGCCCGTGCCGCCAGGGACGCCCGAACGTGTCCGAGACGATCACCCCGACCTGGACGCCCAGCCGGGTCCGCAGACCCCGGCGGATCTCGCGGGCCGAACGGTCCGGGTCCTCGGGGAGCAGCAGGACGGTCCCCGGGGAGGTGTTCGAGGCGTCGACCCCGGCGGCCGCCATCACGAAGCCGTGCCGCGTCTGCGCGATCACCGTCTCGCCGCGGCGCGCGACGACGCGCGCCGTCTCCTCCTCGATCGCCGCCGTACGGCTGTCGCCGGCCCGGACGCGGCCCTCCGCTTTGCTCACGATCTTCGAGGTGACGACGAGGACGTCGCCGTCCTCCAGGCCGGGCGCGGCCAGGGCCAGCAGGCCGGCGAGGTCGTCACCGGGTTGGATCTCCGGCATTCCGGGCACGCCGGTGATGGTGATGTGGGGCACGGGAGTCGTCGTCACTGGTGAGCCGTCCTTACGGGGCAACGGGGCCCGACAGGGCCTGGGCGAGCGCGACCGCCGCCGCCGCGATGTCGGCGGTGGCCTCGGGGGAGCTCATCAGGAGCGGGCGGGCCTCCACGGTGACGCCGTCGAGAGCCACGTCCTTGTCCTCCTCCGCCACGAGCCATCCGTCGATCAGGCGGGAGCCGTACAGCTCAAGGACGGCCTGGGCGCTGGTCTCCACGCCGATGGCGGTCAGGCAGGCGTCGGCCATGCCGCGTACGGGGGCGCCGCCGATGATCGGCGAGACGCCGACGACGGTCTTGCCCTCCACCGCCTCCCGGATGCCGGGGATCTGGAGGATCGTGCCGATGCTGACCACCGGGTTCGACGGCGGGAGGATCACGAAGTCGGCCTCCTGGACGGCCTCCAGGACGCCAGGCGCCGGGGCCGCCTCGTCGGCGCCGACGAGGGCGATCTGCTCGGCGGGCACCGAGGCCCTCAGCCGGACCCACCACTCCTGGAAGTGGATCGCCCGCCGCCCGTCGGCGTCCGAGACCACGACGTGGGTCTCGGTGCGGTCGTCCGACATGGGCAGCAGCCGCACGCCAGGCCGCCACCGCTCGCACAGGGCCTCGGTCACCTCGGAGAGGGGATAGCCGGCCGCCAGCATCTGCGTCCGGATGATGTGCGTGGCGAAGTCACGGTCGCCGAGACCGAACCACTGCGGCTCCATGCCGTGGGCGGCCAGCTCCTCCTTGACCGTGAAAGTTTCACGGGCCCTTCCCCACCCCTGCTCCTCGTTGATGCCGCCCCCGAGGGTGTACATCACGGTGTCGAGATCGGGGCAGACACGGAGGCCGAAAAGCGTGATGTCGTCTCCGGTGTTGCCGATCACGGTGATCTCGGAACCGGGGGCCGCCGCCTTGAGACCTCGGAGGAATCGGGCGCCGCCGATTCCGCCGGCGAGGGACACGATGCGCATGCCGCCAGTCTTCCACCGGTCCTTGACCGCTCCGCCGGTGGGCCGCCAGGGGTTCATCTGATGTCGGTGTTATTCGTACTTACATACGAGGTTGAAGATTCTACGGTTCAAGGCTGTGCCAACACCCAAGTCGGGCATGTGCGAAACTTCCCCGAGTGCCGATTGGTCCGATGGGGGTAATTGTGATCAAGGTCGATACCGCGCGGCTGCGGGAGCCGGCCGCGTGGATCATGCTCGCGGTGGTGTCCACCGGCATTCTCGTCGGCGTGGCACGGCTGCTCATCGGCCCGGCCTCAGGGGGCGATCTCGCCTTCGGGGTCCGCGCGGTCTCCGGTCTGCGCACGTTCGTTTCGCCGTTGTCCACCGTGCTCGCCGTGATCGCGGTGCTGCTGGTGACGAAGGCGGGCGAGCCGACCCGGCGGGCCCGCCTCGTCGCGCTCGGCTCCGCGGGAGCGCTCGCCCTCGGCGTCGTCTTCGGCGTCGTCAGCGTCCTGGGCGTTCTCATCGGCGACACGCTGACCTTCCGCGACAAGTTCGAATCCCTCATCATCGGCCTTCCGGTGCTTGCCCTGGCCGCTCTGGGCGCCGTCTACTCGCTGAACGTCGCCCTGTCTCTCCAATCACGGCCCCTCCAGTCACGCCGCGAGCCCGCCCGCAGCGGCGAGGGCTTCTTCGGCGGGCCGCAGGGTGAGGCCCACCCGCCGCAGGGCTACGCCCCCGCCCTCCCGCAGGGGTACGGCGACCCGCAGTCGCCGATGGGACAGACGCCGATGGGACAGAACGGCCAGGCGGGCGGCCAGCACGCCGCCTCCGGTGTCAACGGAATGGACGGCGGCAACGGCTTCACGGGTCAGCCCGCCCTCCCGGGTCAGCACGGCCTGCCCGGTCAGAACGGCGTGCCGACCCAGAACGGCGTGCCGACCCAGAACGGCCTGCCGGGCACCGGCCAGCACAGCCTTCCAGCCCAGCACAGCCTTTCCGGCCAGAACGGGCAGGGCGCGGGGGAGGGGCAGCCGGGGGCCCCGGTCAACGGCTCCACGTACCCGCAGCTCCCGGCCCCTGTGGAGCGCCAGTTCGACCAGGAGCGCTCCGGCGCGTACGGCCAGAGCGCCGACCAGGGCACGTTCGGCCAGGACGGGGGACAGGCGGCCTTCGGCCAAGGGTCCTTCGGACAGGAGAGCGGCCAGCCGTCCTTCGGCCAGGGCGCCTTCACGCAGAACGGCGCCGCCGGCCAGGGCGCCTTCGCGCAGAACGGCGGCCAGAACGCTTCCCCCCAGGATCGGCCGCAGGACCCGTTCGGCCAGGATCGCGGTCAGGGGGCTTTCGGCACTCAGGACCTCGGTCAGGGGCCTTTCGGCCAGGACCATTCCCGCGAGCCGTACGGGACGGCGCCCGGTCAGGGCGACGCCTATCCCGGGCAGCCGTCCTTCCCCTCCCAGGCCGGAACCGCGCCCCAGCACGCGGCGCCCCCGTCCTCCCCGCACACTCCCCAGCACGGGGCGCCCCAGCCGCTCGCGCCGGCGCAGCCCTGGCCCGGCGAGCAGCAGCAGGGCGCGGGGCACGCCCAGCCCTACGGCCAGAGCCCGCCGCCCCAGGGCCGGCCGGGGCCGCAGGAGTTCCAGACCGGGGCCTACTACACCGACCCGTACGCGGCGCCCGGGAACCCGGCCGACCGGCCGCAGGGGTTCGGCGCCGAGCCGGGCGCGGACTCGTTCGGCCGGCAGCCGGACTCCGCCTCCGGCGCGCACCCGGGGCACCGGGCCGGCTCGCAGCCCGACGCGTACTCCAAGCTGCCGCAGGGCCCGGTGTTCAACCGGTACGGCTACGCGGGCCAGCAGCCGGAGGCCACCGACCACGGCCGCTCGTCCTACATCGCCCCGCCCGACGTTCCCGCCTTCCCCCCGCCGTCCGTGGCCGAAGGGCTCGGCCAGGGCTCCTTCGGCGGGCCCGCCTCCCCGCCCGCGGAAGGAACCCCCGCGGCCGGGCCGTACGACCAGCAGAGCTCGCCGTTCGCCGGCTACTCGGGCTCGCAGTTCGCCCGGCACGCCGCCGAGCAGCCGATGGACGAGTCCCCGTCCTACGAGGGCTCGGCCGACCCGAGGGAGCAGCAGCTCGCGCAGGCCTACCAGCAGGCGCAGAGCTACCAGATGACGGTCAGGCCCGCCGAGGTCCCGACCGGCCCGCAGGACTTCCCGGAGTATTACGACAACCCGCTGGGCCACCCGCAGAGGCCCGCGTCCTCCCCGTACCAGCCGTCCGCCGTGGAGCCCACCGCGGACCAGACCCTGCGCTTCGACCCCGCCTCCTACCCGGGTGACCCGCTGAGCGACCCCCGGAGGCAGGAGCCGCTGGACCCCACCGCGATCTACACGCCCGAAAGGTCGCAGGCAAAGTATGAGGAAGGTTCCGCCCCTGATCAGGCAGGCCGCGGAAACGACCCCGATCTCCCTTGGTATGGTTCCGAACGCTGACAAGGACCGAAGATCGGGGCAATGCGAACCGGGGCGAGCAGGTCTTTCCCCGGGTATCGTTATGCCGCTTGACGCCACACGCGCCACGCGCGTGTAATTACACACATGTTGTTACGCCTTCCCGAGGGCGGGTAGAGGGCAGGCGTTTTTATGGGGGGCTCCATTGTGGGCGGGCGAGCGACAGGGAGGTGTGCAATGACCGATCCGGTCATGGCACAGGCGCTCGATGGGGAAGATCTTGGGTGGCAGGAACGCGCGTTGTGCGCGCAGACCGACCCGGAGGCGTTCTTTCCGGAGAAAGGCGGCTCCACACGGGAGGCCAAGAAAGTCTGCCGTTCGTGTGAAGTGCGCGCCGAGTGCCTTGAATACGCGCTGGAGCACGACGAGCGCTTCGGCATCTGGGGTGGGCTGTCGGAGCGTGAACGGCGCAAGATGAAGCGCCAGGCCGGCTGAGCCTGGGGCGGGGCGCGCCCCACGCGGCCCGCCCTCCGGTGCGGGCCGTCGCCTGCCTGACCATATTGTCTGGCCAGACTGCCTGATCAGACTGCCTGTTCAGGGGTGTCCTCCCGTGGCTGTCCACCCGTTTCGTCTGGGTGTGATCGAGCGCGTCCGGTGTGCCGTATCGTGGTCGGCGCTCAGCCGGACGACCCACCAAGGACTCGACGTTGCACTCGGTCACCGCGATCGTCGTCGCTCATGACGGCGCCCGCTGGCTCAAAGAGACGCTGACGGCGGTGCTGCGCCAGACGCGGCCCCTCGACCGTCTCGTCGGCGTCGACAACGGCAGCCGGGACGGCGGCGGACGGATGCTGTCCGAGGCGTTCGGCTCGGGCAACGTCTTGACCCTGAACCGCTCCACCGGGTTCGGCGAGGCCGTGCACGAGGCGCTGCGCCGCCTGCCGGCCGCGTCCGGGCAGGAGTGGGTCTGGCTGCTGCACGACGACTCCGCCCCGGACACGGGCGCGCTGCAGGCTCTGCTCTGGGCGGCCGACCAGGATCCGAAGGCCGCGATCCTCGGGCCGAAACTGCTCGACTGGCTCGACCGGCGCGTGCTGCTGGAGCTGGGCGTCACGGTCGGCAGGTCGGGGCGGCGCGACACCGGCCTCGAACCGAGGGAGTACGACCAGGGCCAGCACGACGGGATCCACGACGTGCTGTCGGTCTCCACGGCGGGCATGCTGATCCGGCGGGACGTTTGGGATGAGCTGTCCGGGCTCGACCCGGATCTCCCGCTGTTCCGCGACGACCTCGACCTGTGCTGGCGTGCCAGGGTGGCCGGGCATCGCGTGATCAGCGTGACCGACGCCGTCGCCTGGCACGCCGAGGCGTCGGCCCGGCGACGCCGGCGGATCTCCACGAGCGACGACCATCCCCGCAGGCTCGACCGGCGCAACGCGCTGTTCGTCATCATGGCGAACCTGCCGTTCTGGGCACTGGTCCGCTCGATCGTGCGCAACGTCTGCGGGTCTCTGGTCAGGACGCTGCTGTTCCTGCTGGCCAAGCAGCCGGCGAACGCGCTGGACGAGGTGGCCGCGCTCGGCTCGGTCCTCCGCCATCCCCTGCGGCTGCGGCGGGCCCGCAAGGCACGCAGGAACGGCAGGAAGCAGGGCTATCCGGCGGTCGCGCGCCTGCTGACCCCGCCGGGCGCGGCCATGCGCCGGCTGGCCGACATGGTGCAGAGCTTCCTGGCCGGGGAGGGCCCCGTCGACTCGGCGGGCCGCCACCACGCGGCGGCGGAAGGCGCGTCGGAGGACGACGGCGACGAGCTGCTCGCCGACTCCGGCGTCTTCCAGAGGGTCTTCTCCAGACCGGGTGTGCTGCTCTGCCTCGCCCTGGCCGCCGTCACCGCCGTCGCGGAGCGGTCGCTGCTGGCCGGAGACCTTCTGGGCGGTGGCGCCCTGGTGCCGGTCACCGGCGGCGCGGCCGACCTGTGGCGGCTCTACACGGAAGGCCACCACGTCACCGGGCTCGGCTCGGACACCTGGGCGCCGCCGTACGTCGCCGTACTGGCGGGGCTGTCGGCGCTCTCGTTCGGCAAGACCTGGGCCGCCGTCTCCGTGCTGCTGCTCGGGTGCGTGCCGCTCGCGGGGCTGTCCGCGTACATCTCGACCAGGAGGATCATCCGGTACGGACCCGCCCGGGTGTGGCTGGCCGCCACGTACGCGCTGCTGCCGGTCGCGACCGGCGCGGTGGCGGGCGGCCGGTTCGGCACCGCCATCGTGCTGGTCCTGCTGCCCGTGTACGCGGCGCTGGCCACCCGCGTGATCGCCGGATCCCGCCGGGCGGCCTGGGGCCTCGGCCTGCTGCTCGCGGTCGGCACGGCGTTCGTCCCCCTCGTCTACCCGCTGGTCGCGATCCTGGGCGGCCTCGCCGCCGTGTCCTTCGCCGGCGTACGCCGGGGGGTGGGCCTGTCGCTGGCGATCGGCCTCGGCACCCCGATCCTGCTGCTGTTCCCCTGGCTGGCGGAGCTCGCCAGGGACCCGGGGCGGATCCTGCTGGAGGCGGGCCTTCAGGACGTCGCGCTCGCCGACCCCCGCCTGGGGGCGGAGTCCCTCCTCATGCTGAGCCCGGGCGGACCCGGCGTGCCCCCCGTGTGGGCCACGGCCGGGCTGGTCGCCGTCGCGCTGGCCGCGCTGCTGCTGCGCCGCCACCAGATGATGGTGGCGATCGGCTGGGGCGTGATGCTGTTCGGCGTGCTCGTCGCCATCGTGGTCAGCAGGATCACGGTGCACGCCGGTGAGGCCTCCGTCCCGGTCTGGCCCGGGGTTCCGCTGGCGTTCGCCGCGACCGGCCTGCTCGTCGCGGCGGCGCATCCCGCCCACCGGATCACGCAGTTCCGCGCGGCGGGGGGCCTGCGGCGCGCCGCCACCCTGCTGGTCGTCGCCGTCGCCTTCGCCACCCCCGTGGCGGCGGCGGCCATGTGGGTCGTGGCCGGCGCGGACGGACCGCTCAAGCGCGGTGTCCCCGACCCCGTGCCGATGCTGGCCGCGCTCGGGACCTCGGGCGGCGACGGCACGCTGCTGCTGCGGGCGAAGGACGGCCGTGTCGTCTACACGGTCCTCCACCGTGAGGCCCCGCTGATCGGGGAGTCCGACCTGCGGTCGCCGGAGGACGCCCGGAAGCGGTTCGGCGCCGCGGTGGCGGGGCTCGCCTCCGGCCGCGGCGGGGTCTACGCCCAGACGCTGGCCTCTCTCGGCGTGCAGTTCGTGACCGCGCCGGGGCCGCTCGACGCCGGCCTGCGGCGCGCGCTCGACTCCGACCCGGCACTGGTCCGGATGAGCCTGTCGGAGGCGGGCGGGTTGTGGCGGATGGCCGGGCCTGTCACGCCTCCCACCCCGCCGCGCGGCACCGATTCCCCGCACACCTGGTGGCTGTGGGCGCAGGGAGTCCTTGTCGTGCTCGTGCTCATCCTGGCCGCGCCGGGTGCCCGTACGCCGGGTGCGGAGGAGGAGTACGCGGACGCCGTGGTGGAGGAGGCCCCGCGAGGGCGCCGCCGCGCCAGGGGAGACAACCGGGGGGACAGGGTGCCCGCGTGAAGGGACTGATCGAGAACCGGTTCGGACTGCTCGCCCTGGTGATGGTCGCGGTGGCCGCGTTGTACGGCGTGGCGTTCGCCACCCGCCCGGCGCCGGTGACCGTCAGGCCGCCCCAGGCGGTGAAGGCGCCGGTGGAGTCGGTGTCCGCCGTATGCCCGGCCCCCGGCGGCACGCGGCTCAGCGTCGTGACGCCGCCCGGCGGCCAGGGCCCCGGCTCGGCCGTCGTCGCCGGGCTCGCCGGCGCGGAGGGCGGCGACGGGAAGGGCGGTAACGGGAAGGGCGACGGGAAGGACGCGCGGCCCGTGTCCACCGTCGACCAGCCCGGCCTGCTGTGGCAGAAGGAGATCCCGGCCGGCGGCATCCCGCTGGCGGTCGACGCCACGGGGTCGATGGCCGCGGGGCTGGAGAGCGCGCAGACCGCCAGGGAGACCTCCGGCCCGCAGCGGGGGCTCGCGGGAGTGCGCTGCGTCGAGCCGGGGGCGGACGCGTGGTTCGTCGGCCCCGGCCCCGCCTCCGCCGACGTCACGCTCTACCTCGCCAACGCCGACGGGGCAGCCGCCGACGTGTCCATCTCGATGTACTCGGGCGAGGGCCCCGTGCTCAGCGAGCGGGGGAGCGGCATGATCCTCCAGCCGGGCGAGCACCGGGCGATCCAGCTTCGCGATCTCGCGCCGTCACCGCTGGTGATGGGCCTGGAGGTGAGCACCGCCACCGGACGGGTGGCCGCCGCCATCAGGACCGTCTTCGGCAAGGGGAGGGGCGTCGACTGGCTGCCCGTCGCCACCGCCCCCGCGACCAGCGTGGTCGTCCCGGGCATCCCCGGCACGGCCGGCCAGCGCGAGCTCTACGTCACCGCCCCCGGCGAGCAGGACACGGTGGTCAACGTCAAGGCCGTGCTCAAGGATGGCTCGTACGCGTTGAAGAACAAGGAGACCCTCGACGTGCCGGCGGGGTCCACGGCCGTGCTCGACCTGTCCACGGGCATCGGCGGCCAGCCGGCGGCCCTCGTGCTGACCTCGGACGTGCCGGTGACGGCCGGGCTGAAGATCACGGGTACGGGGTCCAGCCAGGACGTCGCCTTCACGGCCGGCGCCCCGTCCATCGACCTCGGCAGCGTGGTGGCGGACGGCCGCGCGGCCCGTAAGCAGACCTCGCGCCTGGTGCTGTCCGCCCCCTTCGCGCAGGCCGCGGTGAAGGTCCAGCTCCTGCCCAAGGAGGGGACGGCGCCTCCGCCGGTCGAGGTGCGGCTGCCTGCCGGCCGTACGAGGGAGATGAAACTGACCCCTCCGCCGGGCGGCGGGACGGGGTTCAGCGTGGTCGTGCAGCCCGAGCCCGGTTCCGGGCCCGTGTACGGCGGGCGCGTGCTCGACGAGACGACCACGGACGGCCAGATGGTCACCGCCCAGCCGCTGGCCCTGGCGCGGACCTGGGCCCTGGTCCCCCCGACGGCCGACTCCCCGAGCGCGGTCCTTCCGTAGACGCCGCTCAGTGGCGGTCGTCGTACCCGGGGTCGATGGTCTCGGGGGTCAGCCCGAGGAGGCTGGCCACCTGCTCGACGACCACGTCGAAGACGAGCGCGCCCAGCTGTTCGCGATCCCGCGACCTGGCCTCCAGCGGCCGGCGGTACACGATGACCGCCGCCGGATCCTCTCCGGCCGCGGACTCCGCCCGCCCCAGCGGGATCGGCTCGGAGGCGAGCCGGGCCGGGCCGTCCGTCAGCTCGCTCGCCGGGGGCACCTCCTCGACGGCGAACTCCACCGAGGCGAGCTGGGTGCCCCAGCGGGGCTTGAGCCGGTCCACCGCGTCGAGCACCAGGTCGTCGAAGCGCTCACCGCGCGACTTGGCGATGGGGACGTGGGAGGGCGCCAGCGGCCCGCGCATCCCGCGGCCGTGCCGGTCCCGACGGCGCACCCGCCGCCTCGGGGGTTCCGGCCTGTCGCCGTGCTGGCTCCGCTCGCTCACGCAGCCAGCTTAGAGCGCCTCCCGTGACCACGGTGGACCCCGCGCGGACTGTCCGGAATGTGGCGACACGATCGATAAGAGTGGCGGGGTGGTGGCAATGTGAACGCGGACCGGATACGGTCCCTCCGTGAGCCCCGTCCGCAGCTGTTCCCGTACCGCCTGCAGGCAGCCTGCCGTCTTCACACTCACGTATGTCTACGCCGACTCGACCGCAGTTCTGGGCCCTCTGGCGACGTACGTCGAGCCGCACTGTTACGACCTGTGCGCGGAGCACGCGGAACGGCTCACCGCGCCGAGGGGCTGGGAGGTCGTCCGCCTTCCGTCGGAGGCGGTCTCGCCCAGCGGGGACGACCTGGAGGCGCTCGCCAACGCGGTCCGCGAGGCGGCCCGTCCCGCCCCCGTCGCCGGGGAGCCGGTCGGCCAGGCGGTCGAGGTCGGCAGGCGGGGCCACCTGAGGGTGCTCAAGTCCGCCCAGCCCAACCGGGAGCGGTGAGTCCGGCCGCACCGCGTTCGAGGGCCGTCGGCCAGGGCAACCAGGCGCTATAGGCTCAGGTGCGAAGACAACGACTTTATTAGGGGCTGCAGTGGCCGACCTCACCAGGATCTTCAAGGCGTACGACGTGCGCGGCGTCGTCCCGGACGAGCTCAACGAGGAGATCGCCGAGGCCGTCGGGGCCGCCTTCGTGGAGGTGACCGGAGCGGAGTCGGTGGTGATGGCGCATGACATGCGCACGTCGTCCGGCCCGCTGGCCGCGGCGTTCGCCCGTGGCGCGACCTCCCGCGGAGCCGACGTGATCAACGCGGGGCTCGGCTCGACGGACCTTCTCTACTACGCCAGCGGCAGCCTGAACCTGCCCGGCGTGATGTTCACCGCCAGCCACAACCCCGCCCAGTACAACGGCATGAAGATGTGCCGGGCCGGGGCCGTCCCCGTGGGGACCGACACCGGGCTGCTGGACATCCGCGACCGCGCGTTCGCGCTGCTCGACAGCGGGCTGGGCGGCACTCCCGGCGCGGGCAAGGTGACCGAGCGGAACCTGCTGGAGGGCTACGCCACGCACCTCAAGACACTGGTCGACCTGTCGGGGATCCGGCCGCTCAAGGTCGTGGTCGACGCCGGCAACGGCATGGGCGGCTACACCGTGCCCGAGGTGTTCAAGGGCCTGCCGATCGAGCTGACCGCGCTCTACTTCGAGCTGGACGGCAGCTTCCCCAACCACGAGGCCAACCCGATCGAGCCGGAGAACCTGCGCGACCTGCAGAAGGCGGTCGTCGAGCAGGGTGCCGACATCGGCATCGCGTTCGACGGCGACGCCGACCGGTGCTGGGTGATCGACGAGCGGGGCGAGTCGGTTCCGCCGTCCACGATCGCCGCCCTGGTCGCCGTACGGGAGCTGGTCAAGCACCCGGGCGCCTCGATCATCCACAACCTGATCACCTCCAGGGGCGTGCCGGAGATCGTCGCGGAGAACGGCGGCGTACCGGTCCGCACGCGCGTCGGCCACTCCTACATCAAGGCGGAGATGGCCCGCACCGGCGCGGTGTTCGGGGGCGAGCACTCGGCCCACTACTACTTCCGCGACTTCTGGTTCGCCGACTCCGGCATGCTGGCCGCGCTCCACGTGATGGCGGCGCTGGGCGAGCAGGACCGGCCGCTGTCGGAGGTCCTGTCCCAGTACGCCCGCTACGCCCCGTCCGGGGAGATCAACAGCAAGGTCGGCGACCAGACGGCCGCCCTGGAGCGCGTGCGCGCGGCCTTCACCGGCCGTGAGGGTGTTACCTTCGACGAGCTGGACGGGCTGACCGTCAGCGGTCCGGACTGGTGGTTCAACCTGCGGCCGTCCAACACCGAGCCCCTGCTTCGGCTCAACGCCGAGGGGGCCGACGAGCAGACGATGGCCGCCGTCCGGGACGAAGTGCTCGCCGTCGTAAGGAGCTGACGAATTGAAGATCGACGACTGGCTGCTGGAGATCCTCGCGTGCCCGGCGTGCAAGTCCCCGCTCCACGCCGCCGCCGACGCGGACGAGCTGGCGTGCACGTCCGAGTCCTGCGGGCTGATCTACCCGGTGCGTGACGACATCCCCGTCCTCCTCGTCGACGAGGCCCGCAAGGCATGACGGGCGCCGCAGGGGCGCGGTTCGATCCGGACAGGCTCGACGACCAGGCCCACCTGACGGACGCCGACCCCTCCGGGATGCTGAGGTCCGTCGCGTCCTCGGCCGCCCAGGTGCGCGCGGCCCATCGCGCCGCGCTGGAGGCCGGGGTCGGACGGCTCGGCGAGGGCGGGCGGCCCCGGGCGATCGTGGTCGCCGGGATGGGGCCCTCCGGCACGGCCGGCGAGGTCCTGGAGGCCGTCTGCGGCAACGGCGCCCCGCTGCCGATCGTGACCGTGCGGGGCTACCGGCTCCCGGGCTGGGTCGGCGCCGCCGACCTGGTGATCGCGATCTCCCGCTCGGGCCGTACGGAGGAGACCCTCGCCCTCGCAGCCGAGGCCGTACGGAGGGGCTGCCCCATCCTCGGGGTGGGCGGCCCCGGTTCGCCGCTTGGCGCCCTGGTGACGCGGGCCGGCGGGCCGTACGTGCCGGTCGGAGGGGTTCCGGGCCAGCCGAAGGCGACGCTGTGGGCGCTGGCGGTCCCGCTGGTCGTCGCCGCGGCCGCGATGGGGCTGGCCGAGGCGGACGAGGAGCTGTTCGAGACGGTGGCCACGCGCCTGGAGGACATCGCGCACCGGTGCCGGCCGTCGAGCGACTCGTTCATCAACCCGGGCAAGACGCTGGCCACGGAGCTGGCCGGCAGCATCCCGATGATCTGGGGCACCTCGCCGATCGCTCGGACCGCGGCCTACCGGCTGGCATGCCAGCTCGGGGAGAACGCGAAGTATCCGGCCATCTGGGGGGAGATCCCCGAGGTGAACCACAACCAGATCGCCGCGTTCGACGGGCCGCTGGCCGGGCGCGACATCTTCGCCGACCCGTTCGCCGACGAGCCGGGGGAGCCGGCCGCCCGGCTGCGCCTGGTCCTCCTGCGGGATCTGGACGAGCATCCGCAGGTCGTCAAGCGCAGGGGGGCCTCGGTCCGGCTGGCCGAGGACCGCGGCGTCCCGGTGTCGGAGATCCTCGCCGAGGGTGTCCATCCGCTTGAGCGGCTGGCCTCGCTGGTCGGGCTGGGCGACTACGCCAGCGTCTACCTCTCCCTCGGGTACGGCCTCGACCCGACCTCGGTGTCGGCGGCCACGGAACTTGTCGCCCGTATTTCCCAATAGGATCGCACTGGCCGAAATATTGAGGAGTGTCACGTGAGTGCGGGTGGCGGTAGCAAGGCGATCCTCGCGGCGCTCGGCGCGAATCTGGCGATCGCGGTGGCGAAGTTCGTCGCGTTCGTCTTCACCGGGTCGTCGTCGATGCTCGCGGAGTCCGTGCACTCCGTGGCCGACTCCGGGAACCAGGCGCTGCTGATGCTCGGCGGCAAGCGGGCCCAGCGGCGAAGCAACCGTGAGCACCCCTTCGGCTACGGCCGGGAACGCTACTTCTACGCCTTCGTCGTCTCCGTCGTGCTGTTCACGATCGGCGCCCTGTTCTCCCTGTACGAGGGCTGGCACAAGATCGCCGACCCGCACAAGGTCGAGGCGCCGCAGTGGGCTTTCGGTGTGCTGATCTTCGCGATCGTGGCCGAGGGGTTCTCGTTCCGCACCGCCATCAAGGAGTCGCGGGAGACCAAGGGCGACCGCTCGTGGGTGTCGTTCATCCGGCGTGCGAAGGCCCCCGAGCTGCCCGTCGTGCTGCTTGAGGACCTCGGCGCCCTCCTCGGCCTGGTGTTCGCGCTTTTCGGCGTGACGATGGCCGTGGTCACCGGCAACGGCGTGTGGGACGGCCTGGGCAGCCTCGTCATCGGCATCCTGCTCGCGGTGATCGCCGTCATCCTGGCCGTGGAGACCAAGTCGCTGCTCATCGGCGAGAGCGCGACGCCCGAGGTGGAGGACAAGATCTGGGCCGCCCTGGAGGGCGCCCCCGAGGTGGTCAAGGTCATCCACATGCGCACGATGCACCTCGGCCCCGAGGAGCTGCTGGTCGCCGTGAAGATCGCGGTGGACCACGACGACACCGCGGGCGAGGTGGCCCGGGGGATCGACGAGGCGGAGCGGCGCATCCGGGACGCCGTTCCGATCGCCCGCGTCATCTACCTGGAGCCAGATCTCTACCGGCCCGGCGCGTCGACCGATGCCACGAGCGGCAGCCGCCGTTCCGACGCCTGATCTTCTCCGCGTTCTCGCGGCGGTCGTTCCTCCCGGAGCGGCCGCCGTTCGGCGTTTTCAGGTGCCCGTCTGGGGCGCTTGTCGTCTTCGGCCGCATTCGATGGTGCCGCACCGTCACCGGCTGAGACCGAAATGTAACCGGCTCTCCCTTCAGACCCACGGTACCCATGGGTAACTTTACGTTTACATTGCGAGTAAAGACGCCTGGGGAGGTTGGCCATGGCCGAGCAGGGACGCGTGCGCTGGAAACGCTTCGCCATCGTCTTCGTTCCCGCGCTCGCGGTCGCGTCGGTGCTAGTGGGCGCCACCGCCGAAGGAGCGATCGGGGCGTCGTTCGTGGTCTCGGGCGACACGTTCAAGGTCGCCGCCGACAGGCTCCAGGGTCAGGGCTTCGTGCAGTACGGCAGCCTGGTCGAGAACAAGCAGGGGCAGAGGATCCCGGTCGCGGTCTCGGGTATCAGGCACGCCACCCTGACGAACATGTGTCAGACCGTCCTGATCAAGTCGCCGGTCGGCGCGGTGACGCTCAAGATCACCGCCGGCACGGGCAAGACCCCGGTGACCGCAGAGAACATGATCGTCGATGCCTCGCAGATCGAGGGCAACGCCGTCTTCACCGGCATCGAGGCGGGCCGCGACGCGAGCACGCTCGACGCGGTGCCCGGCGGCGCGGGCGCGGCGGGCATGTTCGGGCAGCAGGCCACATCGGTGTCGATCAAGGACTTCAGGCAGGTGTCGTGGTCGGTCAACGCGGCGACCTTCAAGCTTCCCGGGCTCAAGCTCACGGTCGAGCCCGGCCGGCACGAGTGCTTCTGATGGCGGGCCGCGACGTGACGGCAGCCGGGCCGGGCGGCCGCTCGTGAGCGGGCGGGCGTCCTGGCGGGGCTCCCGCCCGTTCTGGGGTGGTCTCCTGACGCTCCTCGCCGGTCTCGAACTGCTGAGCATCCCGTTCGCGACCAAAGCCTTGCCCCTGGTCATCCAGTCGGGGACGGTCGGGGGGACGTACCTGATCGGGCTCCTGATGGTCATCGTCGCCCTGTTGCTGTGGCTTCAGCCCGGCCAGCGGGTCTTCCTGGGCGTGGTCGCCGTACTGGTCTCCATCGCGTCGTTCGTCTACGCCAACCTGGGCGGCTTCCTGATCGGCATGCTCCTCGGCCTGGTCGGCGGCGCCCTCGCCGCCGCGTGGACCCCCGTCGGTTCCCCCGGCGACGGTACGGCTCCCGCCGACCCGGGCTCCGGGGCGACGTTCACCGGGCGGCGCGTCGTACGAGCCGGCGAACAGGCGGAGCCGCCGGCGAGGCGACCGGCGGCCGGTGACAGCCCGCGCGTGCTCGTCGCCCGCCTGCGCGACAACGATGAGACGCCTCCCACCGAGCGGACCGGCCGTGGAGACGAGCCCACCGATGACAACCCGGACGGCGAAGGTGATGCCGGCGGCGGCCCGGGAGGCATGGGAGGCCCGAAAGATCCGAAGGGCCCGGGAGTCCCGGGGGGCCCGGGGGGCAAGGTCATGGCGATGGCCGTCCTGCCCGCCGTCCTGCTGGCCGGAGGAGGCACCGCCGGCGACGGGCCCCGGCCGGTCGACCCGCTCGCCCCAGTCGAGGCTGTCGCCACTGCCCTCCCTCCGGCGCTTCCCCCGCTGCTCCCCTCGGCCATTCCATCCATTCCCCGGGTGCTGCCGTCCGTACTGCCCTCGGCGCTCCCCGGTGCGGGCGGCGCCGGTACGCCCGGCCCCTCCCCGTCCGGAGACGCCGCCGTTCCCGAGGGCGCCGCGCTGTCGCCGCGGGCGGTCGCCGTCGAGGCGGCCTCCGTACGGGCGCCGTCCCTCACGATGACCGGCATGAAGTTCCAGGGCGTCGTCGAGATGCCGACCGCGTCGGGCACCGTGAAGATGCTGCGCTTCACCATGGACAGGGCCGTGCTCGACCGGCCTCAGCAGACGATGGGCCGGGCCACGCTCACCGGCATGTCGTTCACCTTCGAGGGCGATGTGGTGATCTGCACCACCAGGATGACCGGCAAGCTGCTCGGTCTGCCGCAGGAGTTCACCGCCGAGCACCCGAACGTCCTCGTGCGGGCGCTCAAGCTCGTGCCGTCGCTCAGCGTCCCGCTGACCATGACCGACATCGTGAGCGAGCAACCGTACGTGTCGGCCGACTCACTGCGCGCCGACGACCTGCGGCTCGTCGTCTCCTGAGCCCGGTTCCATGGCGTCACTCCGGGAGGCCGTCGCGCCGGCCCGCCTGGACGAGCCCCGTCTCGTAGGCGTGGATGACGGCCTGGGTGCGGTCCCGCAGGCCCAGCTTCCCGAGCATCCGGGCGACGTGGGTCTTCACGGTGTGCTCGCTGACCACGAGGGATGAGGCGATCTCCGCGTTCGACAGCCCCCGGGCGATGAGCCGGAGCACCTCCGACTCCCGAGGTGTCAGAGGCGACGGCGAGGGGACGCGGCGATGCCGGGTGAACTCCGCGATCAGCCGCCGCGTCACCCCCGGTGCCAGCAGCGCGTCGCCCCGCGCGACGACCCGTACGGACTCGGCCAGCTCCCCGGCCCTGATGTCCTTGAGCAGGAAGCCGCTCGCCCCCGCGAGGAGCGCGTCGTAGACGTACTCGTCGAGGTCGAACGTCGTGATCATCAGGGCTTTCGTCCCCAGCGCGGTGATGGCCCGCGCGGCCTCGATGCCGTTCATCACCGGCATGCGCACGTCGAGCAGGGCGACGTCGGGCCGCGTCTCCCGGGCGAGCCGCACGGCCTGCGCGCCGTCGGGGGCGGCGCCCACGACGGTCATGTCCGGCTGGGCGGCCAGCACGGCGGTGAACCCCCTGAGCACCACCGGCTGGTCGTCCGCCACGAGCACCTTGATCTCGGTCATTCGGCGATCCCGGTCATTCGGTGGGGAGCCCCGCCCTGATGAGGAAGCCCCCGGCCGGCCCCCGCTCGGCGACGAACCAGCCGCCGAGCGCCGTCGCGCGCTCCCGCATGCCGATCAGCCCGTGCCCCCGGCCCTCGTCCGCGCCCTCCGGCGGTGTGGGGGGAGGCCCCGGGCCGTCGTCGGCGATCCTGAGGGCGAGCAAGGTCGGCCGGTAGGCGATCTCGATCGATACCCGGGCTCCGGGCGCGTGCGTCCTGGCGTTCGTCAGGGCCTCCTGCACGATCCGGTACGCCGAGACGTCCACGGCCTGAGGCAGCTCGTGCTCCTCCCCGACGACGTCCAGATCCACCTCGCCGTCGTGCTGGGCGATCAGCTCGGGCAGCCGCGCCAGCCCCGGCTGTGGCGCGGTCTCGGGCGGCACGTCGGCGCGCAGGACGCCCAGCAGCCGCCGCATCTCGGTGAGCGTGCCGCGCGCCGCGGCCGCGATCTGCGCGAACTCCCGCGCCGCGTCGCCGCTCAGGTCCTTGACCGTGTACGGGGCGGTCTCCGCCTGCACGGCCACCATGGAGATGGAATGGGCCACGATGTCGTGCATCTCCCGGGCGATCCGCGCCCTCTCCGCCATGGCGGCCTGCTCCCGCAGGGTCTCCAGGGTGTCGGTCCGGGCCTGTCTGACCTCCGTACGGCTGCGCCCGGCGTCGGCGAACAGCGTGATGCCCCAGAGCAGGACCGTCACGCCGGCGGCCGCCGCGACCGTCTCGGGAAGCACTCCGGAGCGGGCCCACAGGGCGAACACGACGACGCCGAGGGGGGCGAACGTCAGGACCGCCGCGAACACCCAGGCAGCCGGGCGGTCGAGCTGCCGCTGGATCGTGTGGAAGGAGAGCGCCCCGGACAGCAGCACCGGGACCAGCCAGACGTCCGGCCGGGAGGGGAACATGACGAGGAGGACCGCGCCGGCGAAGGTGAGCCCGACGGTCACCCACGGGTAGGTGCGGCGCAGCACCTGCGGCGCCGTCGCCAGCAGGAGGCCCGGCGCGATGGCGGGGTCCTTCGTGGTCACGGCGGCGCCGAGGAGCGCGGAGGCGGCCAGCGCGAGGCCGATGAGGAGATCCACCGGCGAGCCGAAGGTGCTTCGGAGGTCGAACGAGGCGATGTCCCGCTTCGCCTGGTCGAGTCGTGTCGTCAGGTCCACGCCGGAATTGTCCGCCGTGCCGCCGTCATCTGTCGTCACTCCTGCGAGCGACCTCCGAACGCTGGCGCAGCAGGCGCAGGGCCTTCTCCTTCTCGAAGTCCAGCGCCCGCCGGGGCACCGCGATCCGGCCGATCCGCACGCCCAGGTCCCGTACGGCCTGGGCGACGGCGGGCTCTGACAGCGCTCGCAGGGCGAAGGCCAGCTCGGAGGGGGAGACGTCGAAGCGGCGTTCGATCTCCATGGCCTGGCTGACCGCCGCAAGCTCCTCGGGGCCGAAGCGCCGGTGGGCCCCCTGATCGCGGACGGGCGGCAGCAGGCCAAGGGCCTCCCGGTAGCGCAGCATGCGCGGGGACAGGCCGAGCAGCCGAGCCGCCTCAGTGATGCGCATCGACACCTTTTCCCGCCCTCGAAACCGGTCTTTCCCGCCCACAGTAGGCACTTGAGAGGGTGGACGGAGAGCCTGGACCCTGATTCTTACATTCTTGTGTGAGGTTCCCCGGCTGGCGCATGCGTCGGGCGGACAGTCCCGCCTAAACTCGCATCGACAGGACAACGGAGGGACACACCTATGGACTTCAAGGTCGCCGACCTTTCCCTTGCGGGCTTCGGCCGCAAGGAGATCCGCCTCGCTGAGCACGAGATGCCCGGCCTGATGGCGACCCGTGAGGAGTTCGCCGCCACGCAGCCCCTCCGGGGCGCCAAGATCATGGGCTCGCTGCACATGACGATCCAGACGGCGGTGCTGATCGAGACCCTGGTCGCGCTGGGCGCCGACGTCCGATGGGTGAGCTGCAACATCTTCTCCACCCAGGACCACGCCGCCGCGGCGGTCGTCGTGGGCCCGGACGGGACGGCGGACGACCCCAAGGGTGTGCCGGTGTTCGCCTGGAAGGGCGAGACGCTGGAGGAGTACTGGTGGTGCACCGAGCAGGCCCTGCGCTGGCCTGACGGCTCCGGCCCCAACATGATCCTCGACGACGGCGGCGACGCGACCCTGCTCGTGCACAAGGGCGCCGAGTTCGAGAAGGCCGGCGCCGTGCCGACCGCGGGCGAGGACGACCCCGAGGAGTGGGCGATCATCCTCGACACGCTCCGCCGTACGATCACCGGCGACAACTGGTGGACCACGGTCGCCGAGGGCATCAAGGGCGTCACCGAGGAGACCACGACCGGCGTCCACCGCCTGTACGAGATGCACCGGGACGGCGGGCTCCTGTTCCCGGCCATCAACGTCAACGACTCGGTGACCAAGTCGAAGTTCGACAACAAGTACGGCTGCCGCCACTCGGTCATCGACGGCCTGAACCGCGCGACCGACGTGCTGATCGGCGGCAAGGTCGCCGTCGTCTGCGGCTACGGCGACGTGGGCAAGGGCTGCGCCGACGCGCTGCGCGGCCAGGGCGCCCGGGTCATCGTCACCGAGATCGACCCGATCTGCGCGCTCCAGGCGGCGATGGACGGTTTCCAGGTCACCACCCTGGAGGACGTCGTCGGCACCGCGGACATCTTCATCACGACCACCGGCAACTACGGCATCATCACCGCCGACCACATGTCGCGGATGAAGCACCAGGCGATCGTGGCCAACATCGGCCACTTCGACAACGAGATCGACATGGCGGGCCTCGCCCGCATCCCGGGCATCGAGAAGGACGAGGTCAAGCCGCAGGTCGCCACCTGGACCTTCCCCGACGGCCGTTCGATCATCGTGCTGGCCGAGGGCCGCCTGATGAACCTCGGCTGCGCCACGGGCCACCCGTCGTTCGTGATGTCGAACTCGTTCACCAACCAGGTGATCGCGCAGATCGAGCTGTTCACCAAGACCGAGGACTACCCCGTCGGCGTCTACGTGCTCCCCAAGCACCTGGACGAGAAGGTGGCGCGGCTGCACCTCGACGCGCTCGGCGTCAAGCTCACGACGCTGACCAAGAAGCAGGCCGAGTACATCGGTGTGGACGTCGAGGGCCCGTACAAGCCGGACCACTACCGCTACTGAGCCCGTACACGGGCCCGGTGCCTGATCGCGCGGCCCGGCGACGCCAGGCCGCGCGATCGACGAGGGGAAGGATGCCGGGTGGCCGTCTCTGACATGGTCGACGCCGGAGAGCGGCGGATCGACTGGGCGGCCCGGTCGATGCCCGTCCTCGAGGCCATCGGCGCGGGCTTCGCCGGGGACCGGCCCTTCGCCGGTCTGCGCGTCGCCGCCTGCCTGCACGTGACCGCCGAGACGGCCGTGCTCATGGGCGCGCTCAAGGCGGGCGGCGCCGACATCGCGCTGGCCGCCTCCAACCCGCTTTCCACCCAGGACGACGTCGCGGCGGCGCTGTCGGAGTACGGCATCGCCGTGCACGCCCGCGCCGGGGTGGACAAGGCCACCTACTACCGGCACATCCACCAGGCGCTCGACGTCGGTCCCCACCTGGTGCTCGACGACGGATGCGATCTGGTCAACATCCTCCACACCGAGCGGGTCGAGCTGCTCGACGGCGTCATGGGCGGCTGCGAGGAGACCACCACGGGCATCATCCGGCTGCGCCAGATGGCCTCCGAGGGCGCCCTGCGGTTCCCCATGGTCGCGGTCAACGACACCCGGACGAAGCGGATGTTCGACAACCGCTACGGCACCGGCCAGTCGACCCTCGACGGCATCATGCGGGCCACCAACGTGCTGCTCGCGGGCCGTACGGTGGTCGTCGCCGGCTTCGGCTTCTGCGGCCGGGGCGTGGCCGAGCGCGCCAAGGGCCTCGGTGCCCGCGTGGTGGTCACCGAGATCGACCCGGTCAAGGCGCTCGACGCCCTGCTCCAGGGGTACGAGGTGCGGCCGATGAGCGGGGCGGCGGAGATCGGCGACGTGTTCATCACGGTCACCGGCAACCGCGACGTCATCCGGGCCGAGCACCTGGCGGCCATGAAGGACGGCGCGATCCTCGCCAACGCGGGCCACTTCGACGTCGAGATCGACGTCCGCGCGCTGGAGCAGATGGCGCGTGACGTGCGCTTCGGCGTCCGGCCCAACACCGACGAGTACGTCCTGGAGGACGGCAGGCGGCTGCTCATGCTGGCCGAGGGCCGCCTGGTCAACCTGACCGCGGCCGAGGGCCATCCCGCCGCCGTCATGGACATGTCGTTCTCGGCCCAGGCCCTCGCGGTGGCGTGGCTGGCGCGGGAGTCGGCCGTGCTCCCGCCGGGGGTGTACGACGTCCCGGCGGACATCGACGCCGAGGTCGCCCTGCTCAAGCTGGCCGCGACGGGGATCGCCATCGACGCGCTCACCGCCGACCAGGAGGACTACCTCCACTCCTGGCGGCTCGGCTCCTGACACGCCGCCGCCTGGGGATGTCCTATAAGGAAGCGGGCGGGCGCCGCGGGTGCGGCCTCTCCCTCCGCCCCTGCGACGCCCGCCTCAACCCCACTGCAGGTATGCCCCATGACCTGCAAGAACCAAAGGTGCCCCACGATTCGGGGTCTACACCTATATGGGTGGAACAAATCCTCCAGGAGTGGTCTGCGGGGCGGTGGGCGGAGTGTGCGACGCCGGTGGCCGGGACGGCTCGGCGGGCCGCGGCGGCGGGCTCCACGAGGCCGGCCCGGGGGTGGCGGCCGCGCCCGCGCTCCCAAAGCCGTACGGCACGGCCTGCCCGTACGGCGTGAAGGGACGGGCTCGGGCCAGCCGGATCTCCTCGCGGCGGCGGCGCTCGGCCAGGACGGCGGCGAGGTAGGCGTGCGGCGGCACGCCGGGCGGCGGGGGAGGCGCCACAACGGCGCTGACCTGCCCCGCGACACGCACCCCCATCTCGTCGCGGAGCTGGGGTGACAGCTGGTGCCACCGCGACAGGTACTGCCGGGCGGTGTTCGCGAGCTCGTCCCGGAGCTGTGACAGCTCCAGCGTGGCCGCCCACGAGGCGAGCTGCGGCGGCATCTGCGGCGGCGGGATCTGGCGCGGCCCCCGCTCGCCGATGACGATCGTTCCGGCGAAGACGTCGCCGAGGCGCTTACCCTGCTGGTTGACCAGCGACGTGATCAGCGCCGGGGCGCCGAACAGGAGCCAGAACTCCGCGAACCCGGCGAGCCCACGGAAAAGGGCCTGCCGAAACCTCTCCGGGCCGCCGTCGTCGCCGACGACCCGCAGCCCCAGCGCGAGCTTGCCGAGCGTCCGCCCCCGGCTCACGGTCTCGAAGATCACGGGATATCCGACGATGACGAGCACGGTGAAGAGGATCAGCAAGCCGGTGGACAGGGCGTCGTCCGCCACCAGCGAGGCACGGGTCACCAGCATGTACACGCCGATGAGCACGCCCCACTGGAGGATCAGGTCGATCAGGAGCGCTACGGCGCGGCTGGGAAGCTGGGCCACCCGCACCTCTAGGACGACGGCCTCGCCGGTCACCACTTCGGACACACTGCGCACCCTACTGCGCGGTGGCGGATAGGGTCCGATCCGTGGACATCGATGCGTTCGTCGCCGCGCACACGCCGGTGTGGGACCGGCTCGACGATCTGGTGCGGCGGCATCGCTCGCTGAACGGCCCGGAGATCGACGAGCTCGTCGAGCTGTACCAGCGGACCGCGACGCACCTGTCCGTCGTCCGCTCGGGTCCGGTCGACCCCGTCCTCGCCGGGCGCCTGTCGTCGCTGGTCGCGCGGGCGCGCTCCGCGGTCACGGGGGCGCACACCCCCGCCTGGCGGGAGGTCGTCCGCTTCTTCGCGGTCTCCTTCCCCGTGGTGGCCTACCGCGCCTGGCGATGGTGGCTCGGGGCCGCGTTCGCCTCTCTGGCCGTGGCCTACGTCCTGGCCGTGTGGGTGGCGCGCAATCCCGACGTCCAGGCGGCCCTCGGCACCCCGCAGGAGATCAGGCAGATCGTCGAGCACGACTTCGCCGACTACTACTCCGAGCATCCGGCCGCGTCGTTCGCCGGGCAGGTGTGGATCAACAACGCGTGGGTGGCGATGCAGCTCGTCGGCTCGGCGATCTTCCTCGGCCTGCCGATCCCCTGGATCCTGTGGCAGAACGCCGCGAACCTGGGCCTGATGAGCGGCATCATGCACGCCAACGGCAAGGCCGGCGTGTTTTGGGGGCTGATCCTGCCGCACGGCCTGCTTGAACTGACCGCCATCTTCCTCGCTGCGGCCGTCGGCATGCGGCTCGGCTGGACGGTGATCGACCCGGGGCCGCGGCGGCGCGGGGAGGCGCTCGCCGAGCAGGGCAGGGCCGTGATGAGCGTCGCCCTCGGGCTGATCGCCGTGCTGTTCGTCTCCGGGCTGATCGAGGCCGGGGTCACCCCCTCCGGGCTGCCCACGTGGGCGCGCGTCTCGATCGGCGTGCTGGCCGAGGCGCTCTTCCTGACGTACGTCGTCGTCTTCGGCCGCCGGGCCGCGCGGCGGGGCGAGACGGGGGACATCCGGCACGCCCCCGACCTGGCGCCCACCGCATAACCCCGAGCCGGCCGGTCAGAGCCGGCCGGCCGCCTTGAGGGCGAGGTAGGCGTCGGCGAGCGCGGGGGCGATCTGGTCCGGCAGCGCGTCCACCACCTCGACTCCGTGCCGGCGCAGCAGCGAGGTGATCCTCCGCCGTTCGCCCCGGAGCCGCTCGGCGGCCGCCGCGTCGTAGACGAGCTCCGCCGTGCCCCGGCCGGACGCCATTTCCGCGACCCGGGGGTCGGCGACGGCCGCGACCAGGACGAGGTGGCGTGACGACAGCTGGGGCAGCACCGGCAGCAGGCCCTCCTCTATGGCGGACGCGTTGAGATCGGTGAGCAGCACGACCAGGCAGCGGCGCCTCGCCCTGGCGAGCACCGCGGCGACCATGCCGGGGGCGTCGGCCTCCACCAGCTCCGCCTCGATCGGCGCCATCACGTTGACCAGGGACGACAACAGCTCGGTGCGGGCCGCCCCGGACACCCAGGCGCGTACGGCCCGGTCGTGGGCGAGGAAGTCGACCCGGTCGCCGGCCCGCGCCGCGAGGGCGGCCAGCAGCAGCGCCGCGTCCATCGACCAGTCGAGCCGGGGCCAGCCCGCTCCCGGAGCGGCGCCCGCCGAGGGCAGGGGCGAGGCGCCGACCCGCCCCGCGGACGTGCGCCCGGTGTCGAGCACGATCAGCACCCGGCGGTCGCGCTCGGGCCGCCAGGTGCGGACGACCACGTCGTCGCGCCGGGCCGTGGCCCGCCAGTCGATCGACCGGACGTCGTCGCCCACCACGTACTCGCGCAGCGAATCGAACTCGGTGCCCTGCCCTCGCACGAGCGCGGGGTGCCGGCCGTCGAGCTCCCTCAGCCGGGCCAGCCGGGCCGGAAGGTGCTTGCGGCTGAGGAACGGCGGCAGCACCCGCACCGACCACGGCACCCGGTGCGTCCCCTGGCGTGCGGCGATGCCCAGCGGGCCGAGCGACCTGACGGTCACCGCCACCGACTCCCGGTCGCCTCGCCGGCTGGGGCTCAGCGTCGTGACCAGCCGCCTGCGCTCGCCCGCCGGCACGTCGAGCCGCAGGTGCCGGGGCGCGGCCCCCGCCGAGGGCGGCCAGGCGTCCCGCAGCACTCCGCGGACGCGGCGCGGGCCGGGGTTGTCCACCACGAGCCCGACCGTGACGGACTCCCCGAGCCGGACCAGCCGTTCGCCGTCCCGCTGGAAGCGCAGCCCCCGTACGCCGCCCGCGAACAGCAGGTCGACCACGACCAGCGCCGCGAGCAGCAGCGCGACGCCGGCGACGGCGGGCCCCGGGCGGGGGGCGAGGAGCACCGCGACCGCGCCGAGGGCGGCGAGCAGCCCCGCGCGTCCGGTCAGCGCCACCGGGCCGCACTCCCGTGACGTACGTCCGCCGTGCCGGCCTTCATCGTGTCGGTCTCCACTCCTCGCAGGTCCATCGGGAACGGGTCGTCAAAGACGGGTCATCGGGAACGGGTCATCGGGGCACGGGGACGGAGGCCAGCAGGCCGTCCAGGACGCCGTCGGCGGTGACGCCCTCCAGCTCCGCCTCCGGCCTCAGCTGCACGCGGTGGCGCAGGGCGGGCCGGGCGAGGGCCTTCACGTCGTCAGGGGTGACGTATCCGCGGCCGGACAGCCACCCCCAGGCCCGCGCGGCGGCCAGCAGCGCCGTGGCCCCTCGCGGCGAGACGCCCAGCTGGAGCGAGGGGGACTGCCGGGTCGCCCTGGCCAGGTCGACGACGTATCCCAGCACCTCGTGGCCCACGTGCACCCGCGCCACGGCGCTCCGGCCCGCCGCCAGGTCCGCCGCCGACGCCACCGGCTTGATCTCCGACAGGTCGCGCGGGTCGAAGCCGAGCGCGTGCCGTTCCAGCACCGCGATCTCCTGATCGCGCGGCGGCAGCGGCACGGTCAGCTTGAGCAGGAACCGGTCGAGCTGCGCCTCGGGGAGCTGGTAGGTGCCCTCGTACTCCACGGGGTTCTGGGTGGCCGCGACGATGAACGGGTCGGGCAGCGGCCGGGCGGTGCCCTCCACGCTGACCTGCCGCTCCTCCATGGCCTCCAGGAGCGCCGCCTGCGTCTTCGGCGGCGTGCGGTTGATCTCGTCGGCCAGCAGCAGGTTGGTGAAGACCGGCCCCTCGCGGAACTCGAACTCGGCCGTGCGCGCGTCGTAGACCAGCGAGCCGGTCACGTCGCCCGGCATCAGGTCGGGGGTGAACTGCACCCGCTTGAAGTCCAGTGACAGCGTGGCGGCGAGCGTGCGCACCATCAGCGTCTTGGCGACCCCGGGCACGCCTTCCAGCAGCACGTGGCCCCGGCACAGCAGGGCGATGACCAGGCCGGTGACGACGGCGTCCTGCCCCACCACGGCCTTGGCCACCTCGGCCCGCAGCGCGGCGAGCGCCTGCCGCGCGGCGTCCTCGCCCGGCATCGCCGCGCCGGATCCAGGAGATCCAGGTGTGGTCACGAGTCTCGTACCTGCCTTTCCAGTGAATCGAGGTAGTCGGCGAGGGCCACCAGCCCGGCGTCGCCGGAGGGCGCCGGGCCGTACAGTGCCGAGCGCACGTGCTCCATCTCCTGCCCGGTCCGTACGGCGACCGCCGCGACGATCTCGTCGGGCGAAGCCGTGCGGGGCAGCCCCAGGCGCGGAGTGAGGCGGTCGGCGGCGGCGGCCCGCAGCGCCCATGAGGCCAGGTCCCGGGCCCGCCTGGACCGGTAGAGGCGGCCGCGCCCCTCCACGGTCTCCGCTGCCCGTACGACGACAGGGAGACGCTCGGCCACGACGGGGCCGAGCCGGCGCCCCCGCCACAGGGCGAGGACGGCCACCGCGACGGCGAGCTGGAAGACCGCCCAGGGGACCCCGGACGGGATGAGGTCGCCGAAGCTGGAGCCGCCGTGACCGCCGGCGTCGATGTCGGACAGGGCGGGCGGGACGATCCAGACCAGTGTCCGCTTCGCGCCGGCGAGGTTGACCGCCAGGGCGGCGTCGCCGTCCTCGGCCAGCCGGCGGTTCGTCAGGAACGCGGCGTCGCCGACCACGGTGACCGTACGCGCGCCGTCGGCGTAGCGGACCAGCGTGGGGAGGCCGTCAGCCTGGTAGCAGCCCGTCGAGCCGGGCGGCGCCGTGAACGACACCCCGCCCATGCGTGCGCTGCCCGCGTGTACGGCCTCCCGCAGGCCGCAGCCCGGCTCGCGCGACCGGACACGCGTCCCCTGCCTCTTGACGGTGACCTTGGCAGCCAGCACGTCCAGATACGAGGTTCCCAGGATCAGCCGGTCGGCCCCGGAGGCGGCGAGCCGTGTGGCCTCGTCGCGGCTCAGCATGCTCGCGTCGGTCACGAGGAGCTGGCTGCCGGCGTCCGCCACGGCCAGGGCGTCGTCGGCGTCGTCCACGCGGGCGACCTTGACTCCGTGAGCGTCCAGCAGCCGGGCGAGGGCCAGCGCGCCGTCGAGGGAGGCGTCGGCCGGGTCCGCGAAGCGGCCCTCCGTCCGCGGAGCCATCAGCGCCGGCACCAACGCGGCGGCCAGCACGAGCAGCCCGACCACCAGGATTCCGCGCAGCCGCCGCCAGAGCCCCGGCGCGCGGGGCGGAGCGGGGGCCTGGCGCCCGGCCGCCTGGAGGCTCATGCCGGGGACTCCAGCGTGACCCTGGCCTGCCGCAGCCGCTCGTCGAGCGCCGTCAGCGACAGATAGTGGTCGCGCGTCCCCGGCGTCTCGCCGTACGTGACGTCGTCGAAGACGCGTGCCGCCGTACGGAGCTCGGCCGCGTGGGAGGGCAGGGGCCGTCCGGCCGCCTCGGCCAGCTCCGTCGCCGTACGACCGGGCAGCGGGCTGACGATCGCACGCTCCTCCAGGTCGCGGGCGATCGCGCGCAGCCGCTCCTGGACGGCGGCGGTCCAGTTGCCCTCGGCGGCGAGGCGCTCGGCGGCCGCCCGGTGCTCCGCCGCGGTGCGCTCACCCTGCCCGAAGACCGCTCCCGTGGCGGCATGCCCTCGCGACATGCGGCGCAGCGCCCACACCAGCAGGGCGGCCAGCACGACGAGGATCACCGCGATTCCGGCGAGCGAGGCCGCGCCGCTCACCGAATCGGCCCCCGCGTCGAGGAGGTCGCCCAGCCACTGCGTGAACCCGTTCCACAGCCTGTCCACCAGGGACTCGTGCTGGTAGCCCGCCCTGCTCAGCTCACGCGCCGCCTCGCGCTGGGCCTCGTCACGGCCGAGGTCGACCGGCGGCTCGGCCAGGAAGGCGGCGAAGACACCGGCCAGGCCTCCGGTCGCGGCCGCCGTCACGGCTGGGGCCCGTACGGAGGCGACCCGGGCCCGTTCTGCGACCCGCTCTGGGGCCCGCTCTGGGGCCCGCTCTGGGGGCCGTACGGAGGTGTCCCGTACGGGGATCCGTACTGCGTCCCGTACGGCGATCCGTGTGGCGTCCCCTGCGGAGGGCCGTATTGGGGCCCGTATTGGGGCCCGTATTGGGGCCCGTATTGAGGCCCGTTCCGGGGGCCGTTCTGCGGCCAGGTGCCCTGGCCGGGGGCCTCGGGGGAGGGAAGCCACAGGTCGTCGACGCTGGCGTGAACCCATCCCTGCGTGTGGTTGCGCGCGGCCGCCGTCTGGAGCACGAGGTCGAACGCCTCGGCCCGCATCCGCCGGTCGGCGTACAGCAGGCCGTTGACCCCGGCCTGCAAGGGGTAGGTGATCATCGCGCTCAGCACGCTGCCCACGGACAGCAGGATCGTCGCGCCCACGACGGCGCCGGGCTCGCCCCTCCCCGACGCCCCGATGAACGAGCCGACGAACGAGAACGGCACCGACAGCACGCCGCCCACGATCGCCGCGATCAACTGGGTCAGCGTCAGGATGCCGAACACCCGCCAGCTGTCGCCCCTCACGAGGCGCCACGAGCGCCGCATCGACTCCGTCACGCCACGGCGCTCCAGCACGATCGAGGGCGCGGCCAGAGCGAGCTTCGTCTGGAAGAACGCTGCGTATGGGATGTACAGCAGCAGGTAAAGCGTGGTCAGGACGATGAATCCGTACATGCCATCACCGACGCCCCCGTCGTCCAGAGCCCCGGAGAGCTCCAGACCGATGAAGACGGCCACGGCCAGGAGCGCCGGCAGGAGGAGGACGAGCCCCTGGAGCAGCACGAGCCCGAACAGCGCCGGGACCCGCGAGCGAGCCAGAGCCCAGGCCTCGCCGACCGTGATGCGCCCGCCGAAGACCGCCCGGCCGAGCACCCGGGTGAGCACGCCGGTGAGGATCGTGGTCGCGACGAACGTCATGACGAGGGAGATGAGCGTCCCCACGAACGGCCCGGCCAGGCTGCCGATGGGTGAGCCGGCCGCGGCCGAGGGGTCGTCGAGCGCGGCCCCGATCGAGCCGGAAGCAAGCGCCTGGGCGATCGCCACCGGGATCGTGGTGATCGCGGCGAGAATGGCGGACAGGCCGAGCGTCGCCCTGGGGTTGGAGCGGATCAGCTTGATCGTGCCGTCGAGGATGTCGCCGAGGTTCAGAGGGCGCAGCGGGATGATGCCCGGACGGGGCGCCTCCGGCGGCGGCCGGTAGCCCCCCGGCGGGTAGGGCGCGTACCCCGGAGCGGCCGGGTACCCCTGCTGACCGGGGTGCGTCGCCGGCATCGGGCCGAAGTTCCCCGGCGCGCCGGAGGGGCCGCCGTACCCCTGCGGCCCCTGGCCGGGCGGGATCGCCGGGCCGGGGCCCTGCCCGGGAGTGCCCTGTCCTCCCGGGGAGGCCCACGAGCCTGAGTCGCCGCCGTACGGCGGGGGCTGCTGGGCGGCCCAGCCTGAAGGCACGTCGGGGGAGGATCCGGGGCCGTCTGTCATGTCCCAATCCTGGCATGATGTACGGCCCGGCGGCGCGAAGCGCCCGGGACCGGGGACCATGGGCACGTGCCGCCGCTCGCCCACGGCCTCCGCAGCAGGGGCGACCGGGGATGAGGGTGCGCCGCGAGCGTCGCAGGGGATGGCCGAAACGGCGGGTGCGGGCGCACACTTGGAACGTGGCCTCACCAAGGGATTCCCGGCGGTGTGACCGCATCTGGCCAGATAATCGCGCGTTCGCCGACGTGCGCCTAAACTCCATCCACTGTCCTGGTCGTGTAACACCAAAGGGACGGCCCCCGGTAGCCTTCGGGGGAACCCGCGCCAAACGCCTGAATAATCCCCTCCCTGCGTAGAACGAATGAGGAGCCATGAAAGGACGCGTGCTGGTCGTCGACGACGACGCCGCTCTCGCCGAGATGCTCGGCATCGTCTTGCGCGGTGAGGGCTTCGAGCCGTCGTTCGTGTCCGATGGCGACAAGGCGCTCGACGCCTTCCGGGACACCCGCCCCGACCTCGTCCTGCTCGACCTGATGCTCCCCGGCGCCGACGGGATCGACGTGTGCCGCCGCATCCGCGCTGAGTCCGGCGTCCCGATCGTCATGCTCACGGCCAAGAGCGACACGATCGACGTGGTCCTCGGCCTGGAGTCGGGCGCGGACGACTACATCGTCAAGCCGTTCAAGCCGAAGGAGCTCGTCGCCCGCGTCCGGGCGCGGCTGCGCCGCACCGACGAGCCCACTCCCGAGATCCTGCAGATCGGCGACATCACGATCGACGTGGCCGGCCACTCGGTGAAGCGCGGCGAGGAGACGATCAACCTCACGCCGCTGGAGTTCGACCTGCTGGTCGCGCTCGCCCGCAAGCCGCGCCAGGTGTTCACCCGCGAGGTGCTGCTGGAGCAGGTCTGGGGCTACCGGCACGCCGCCGACACCCGCCTGGTCAACGTGCACGTGCAGCGGCTCCGGGCGAAGATCGAGAAGGACCCGGAGCACCCGGAGATCGTGGTGACGGTCCGCGGGGTGGGGTACAAGGCCGGGCCCGCGTAGACCCCCATGCCGGCCCCCGCCAGGAAGCCCCGCCGCACCCCGGGCCAGATAGCCCGGGGCGTCCGCAGGCGCGCGCGCCGCGCCGCGGGGCGGCTGCGGAGGGTCTGGCGGCGCTCCCTTCAGCTCCGCGTCGTCACCAGCACGCTGGTCCTGTCGGTGACCGTGGTGGCCGTGCTGGGGGTCTTCCTCATGCAGTCGATCCAGACCTCGGTGCTGGACGCCAGCCGGCAGTCCGCCATCGAGGAGTCGCGGGCCAACATCGCGACGGCGAGCGGCTACCTGACCCCTCCGCCGGTCGAGGTCACCGACGGCACGCAGGACGGCGCGCCGGCCGCGCAGAACAGCAATCCCGTCTCGGAGGCCGCGCAGGCCCTGGCGACGCGCTCCGGCGGACGTTACGACGTGGTCATCCTCAACGAGGGCAGCATCGGTGAGGGACGCGCGACCGGCACGATCGACCCCTCCAGCATTCCCGCCGCCATGCGCGCCAAGGTCCTGAGCAGCGATGAGCGCGAGCTCGTCCGGCAGTACGTGACGCTCCAGTACCTGGGCAACAGGCCTCCGGAGATCGGCATCGCGGTGGGCGCCCGCGTCAACGGAAGCTACGAGATCTACCATCTGTTCCCCCTCGGCACCGAGGAGGCGACGCTCTTCGTGGTCCAGCGGATGCTGATCGGCGCCGGGGCCGCGCTGGTGCTGCTGCTCGCCGGCGTCGCGTCGATCGTCACCCGGCTGGTGGTCACCCCCGTACGGCTGGCGAGGCAGGCGGCCGAGCGCCTCGCGGCCGGACGGCTGGAGGAGCGGCTCAGGGTCCGGGGCGAGGACGACCTCGCCCGGCTGGCCACGTCCTTCAACGAGATGGCGTCCAACCTGGCCGTGAAGATCCATCAGCTTGAGGAGCTGTCGCAGGTCCAGCGGCAGTTCGTCTCCGACGTCTCCCACGAGCTGCGCACCCCCCTGACGACCGTCCGCATGGCCGCCGACCTGCTGTACGAGGGCCGCGACGGGTTCGACCCGGCCTCGGCCAGGTCGGCCGAGCTGATGCAGAACCAGCTGGAGCGGTTCGAGTCGATGCTCGCCGATCTGCTGGAGATCAGCCGGTACGACGCGGGCGCCGCCACCCTCGACCTCGAGCCGGTCGACATGCGTGACGTCGTCCTGCGCGCGGTCGGCGACTCCGAGGCCCTGGCCGAGCGGCAGGCCACCCGGTTCGAGCTGCGGCTGCCGAGCGAGCCGTGCATGGCCGAGGTGGACAGCCGCCGGATCGAGCGCATCCTGCGCAACGTGCTGTTCAACGCCATCGAGCACGGCGAGGGCAGGGACGTCGTGGTCACGCTCGGCGCCGACCGCGACGCCGTCGCGGTCGCCGTACGCGATCACGGGGTGGGGCTCAAAGCGGGGGAGGAGAACATGGTCTTCGACCGGTTCTGGCGGGGCGACCCGTCCCGCGCGCGGACCATCGGCGGCACCGGGCTGGGGCTGGCCATCTCCCGTGAGGACGCCATGCTGCACGGCGGCTGGCTCCAGGCGTGGGGATCGCCGGGAGAGGGCAGCCAGTTCCGCCTCTCGCTGCCCCGGGTGGCCGGCGCCTCCCTTCGCGGCTCACCGCTGCCGCTGGTGCCGCCGGAGGTCGAGATGCGGCGCACCTGGCGCGGGCACGGCACGCCGGTCCTCATGCCGGCCGTCGGGCTCACCCAGGCCGTCGGCGCGATCTCCGAGCCGGGCCAGCGCATGAGGGAGAACGTTGACGCGGGCGGCTTCGATGCGGACTGACCCGCGTCCCGAGCCCGTGACGCCGCTCCGGCCGCCGCCGCCGAGCGGCCCGCGGGCAGGGCGCGTACGGCCGCGCCGGTCGCGCCGGTACGCCGCGGCCGCCATGGCGCTGGCTCTGCTGTCGGGCGGGGCGGGATGCACCATGGTGCCGACCAGCGGCGGCCCCCGCCTCGCCGAGGAGGACAGCGGCGGGGACACGCTCAGCCAGCCGTACGTCCGGATGATCGCCTCGCCGCCGAAGAAGGACGCCCTTCCCGAGGACGTGGTCAAGGGCTTCCAGTCGGCGATGGCCAGCTTCGACGACTCCAGCCTGGCCGTCGCGCGCAAATACCTCACTCCCGCCTCCGCCACGAGGTGGAACCCCTGGCGGCAGACCAAGGTGTACGACGAGGGAAAGATCGCCAGCCTGACCGGCATGGACGCGCTGAAGGACGCGCCGCAGGCCACGGTCACGCTCAAGGGCACGGCCGTCGCCACCATCGACTCCGAGGGCAGGTACACCCCCGCGACGGGCACGACCGAGGAGCTGTTCACGCTCGTCAGGGTCCAGAACCAGTGGCGGATCGACTCGCCGCCCGACGCCCGGCTGCTGTCGGCCGACGACCTCGACCGGGCCTACCGGCCGATCGATCTGTGCTACCCGCCGGCCACTCTCGCCGCCGGTCTCGTGGTCGACAGGGTGTGGGTGCCGATCGAGCCCAGCAGGGGTGTGGCGGAGAGCCGGATCCGCCGGCTCCTCGCGGGACCGACCACGGCGATCAGGGAGGCGGTCACGAGCGCCTTCCCCGCCGGCACCGACCTCAACCAGATCACCGTCGAGGGCGACACGGTCGTGGTCGACTTCACCCCCGCCGTGGAGTCGGTGTCCGCCGACCGTCTGGAGGAGATGAAGGCGCAGCTCGCCTGGACGCTCGGGGATCTCGTCACCGGCAGGACCGTCGAGATCCGGGTGAACGGGGAGCGGTTCGGGGAGTCGGGGCTGCGGTTCAAGCCGGCCGACTACTCCACGTACGACCCGGACGTCCTGACCGGCTCGGCGCAGGGCTACTACATGCAGGGCGGCAAGCTCTTCCGGGCCAAGGACAAGGGCGGCGACCTGGTCGCGGGCCCGGCCGGCGAGCAGACCACCCCGTTCACGGCCCCCGCGGTGTCGGGGGAGTCCCAGCCCCGGGTGGCGGCGCTCGTGAACGGCAACGGCGTCTACGTGGCCGACATGATCCAGGGCCACCAGTGGCAGCGCTGGATCGCCG
This sequence comes from Microbispora sp. NPDC049125, assembly GCF_040802045.1. Classification (NCBI taxonomy): domain Bacteria; kingdom Bacillati; phylum Actinomycetota; class Actinomycetes; order Streptosporangiales; family Streptosporangiaceae; genus Microbispora; species Microbispora sp. NPDC049125. Next base: position 308,466 of record NZ_JBEZDW010000001.1, read on the forward strand.
GCAAGAAGATGACGCCGCCGTCCTGGGACCGCTACAGGGCCGTGTGGTCCGCCGAGACGGCACGTTCGGGGGACACCCGCGTGTGGCGGGCCGTGGAGGGCCGTGCCACCCGGGTCCAGATCCCCAAGGAGCTGCAGCAGGCCGACATCACCGCGCTGCGCGTCTCCCGGGACGGCGCCCGCGTCGCGGCCGTCGTGGACGACGGCAAGGGGACCTCGGTCGTGATCGGGACCATCGTCAGGAGCGGGGAGCAGGTGACCATCGACGACCTGCGGACCCTGGTGGGGCCGCGCGACGAGCAGAAGATCGACGGCATCGCCTGGCAGAACGCCGCGGAGCTGCTCGTGCTCTCCGAGGGCAAGGGCGGCCAGAAGCTCGTCACCTGGTCGATCATGGAGGGGATGGTGGTCACCCGTCCGGAGGCCGCCATCACGCTCGACGCGCAGGCCAAGATCAGCTCCATCGCCGCCGCCCCCGACCACGTGCTGGCGGGCGCCGACGGCGGTGAGGTGCTCACGTACATCATGGAGAAGCGGGACTGGACCACCATCGCCAAGGACGGCGCGGTCCAGCCCGCCTACCCCCTCGGCTGACCGGGCCGCCTGTCCGGCCCCCGGATTGTCGGTGCCGGCAGGCATGGTGGCGGTGTGCTGGCGGCGCTGCTCGACATCCTCCTCCCGCCCCGCTGCGCCGGTTGCGGCGAGCCGGGCTCCCAGGCCTGCCCCCGCTGTACGGCGGAGCTGCTGCGGGACCCCGCTCCCCGGCGGCCCGATCCGCCGCCGCCGGGGCTGCCGGAGTGCTGGTCGGCGACGACCTACGACGGCGCCGCCCGCCGCATGATCCTCGCCTGCAAGGAGCGGGGACGCACGGCCCTCGTGCCGGTGCTGGGAGCCTGCCTCGCAGAGGCGGCGGTCTCCGCGCTCGGCCCGGGGGAGGGGCCGGTGCTGCTGGTCCCCGTCCCGAGCGCGCGGCCGGCCACACGGCGGCGGGGCCATGATCCGATCCGTGCCATGGCGGCCGCCGCCGCTCGCGAGCTGTGCGGCCGGGGGCGCCCCGCGGTGCTCGCACCCGCGCTGCGGCAGGCCCGGCGCGTGGCCGACCAGGTGGGGCTGAGCTCGGCGCAGCGCGCCGCGAATCTGGCGGGCGCGTTGGAGGCCGTTCCAGGCGCCGCGGCCCTGCTACGGCCACCTCACGCCGCCGTGACACCCGTTCCCGCGCGCTCGCCTCGCCCTGAGGCGGGCGTGCCGGAGAAGGTCGCCGTCGTCCTGGTCGACGACATCGTCACCACCGGCACGACCCTGGCCGAGGCGGCCCGGGTGATCCGCGCCGCGGGCGCGGAGGCGACGCTGGCGGTGACGGTCGCCGCGACACGCAGGAGGAGCGCGACACGCCGACGGTCTCAATAAATGATCATTACCCAGCGTAAAGATGGGGATAAATCGCTCACACTCTCCCACATGCCCTCGTGACCCCCTGCGAGGAAGTCTTTCCTGGTGGGGGCCGTGTTCCGGGTCCTGCTTCGGGGGTGCCGCGAAGATGACCGCGAATTTTGCCCCGGTCCATCCCTACCCACATCACGCAAAGTGATCGTTTGGTCGATCTCCTGGCTGACATTCGAGCCGGTAGGGACTAGCGTTCAGACATGGCACCCGTTCGGGTCCGTGGTTGCGCCGGACCGACCCCGACTCGGGGTCAGGCCTGGCTAGCCGATGCCAGCCGCAGGCGAAACGGCCCACGTAAGGCGACTCTTGGTCGACCGATCACGGTGCGGCTTAGAGGTAAGTCCTGCCCTCCCGGGGGTCCAGATGTCCCCCGCCAGAGGAGAAGGGCAGTAGTGGCGAGTGAGCTGCGAACCCCTCAGCAGGCGGATGTGGGGACGAAGACCAGGTCGGCCGGACGGGTGCTTTTCGAGCGTCGTATACCACAGTCGATGTGAGTAGGGGGGCTTTGCGTGGAGATCATCGTCAAGGGACGGCACACCGGAGTTAGTGACCGGTTCCGCGATCATGTGACTACCAAGCTGGCCAGGATCCAACGACTGAACAACCGGCTCATCCGGGTGGACGTGGAGGTCTCCAAGGAGCCCAACCACCGGCTGAGCGGTCAACGTGAACGGGTGGAGCTGACCATCCACTCCCGCGGTCCTGCGATACGCGCGGAGGCCTCGGCCGACGACAGGTTCTCGGCGATGGACATCGCCCTCGGCAAGCTGGAGGAGCGCCTGCGGCGGCTGAACGACCGCCGCAAGATCCATCACGGGAAGAGCTGCCCTCCCTCCGTCGCCGAGCTGACGGCCGTGACGGAGGAGGCCGAGCCGATCGTCCCGCTCGCCGAGCCGGAGCCGGTGGCCGACTTCGAGGTCGACGCCGCGGAGGACCAGGCCGAGTACTCCACGCCCATCGTCCCCATCGAGATGGACGGGGACGGGCCGCTGGTGGTCCGCGAGAAGTTCCACAACGCCGATCCCATGACGATCGACCAGGCGCTCCTTGAGATGGAGCTCGTGGGCCACGACTTCTACCTCTTCCGTGACAAGGAGGGGGGCCAGCCCAGCGTCGTCTATCGGCGCCGGGGCTACGACTACGGCGTGTTGAGGCTCGTGGAGGGCTGATGCCCGCAGCCGGTCCGGCCCATGGGAACGCCGTGGGCCGGGCCGCCTCGCCGACGAAGATCCTCACGCACTCTGGAACCCGTGTAATGATGGCGATCCAGCGTCCTTGGCCCCCGCAAGGAGGTTCCGTGACCCGACCCGACGAGGCGGTCTCACCGGCCGGCAGAGGCGAGCCCATCCGCGTGCTGATCGTCGACGATCACGCGCTGATCCGGCGGAGCCTGGAGCTGGCGCTGGCCGCGGAGGCGGACATCGAGGTGGTCGGCGAGGCGAGCGACGGCCAGGAGGCGGTCGGCCTGGCCGACCGGCTAATGCCGGACGTGGTCCTCATGGACGTGCGGATGCCCAAGCAGGACGGGATCGAGGCGACCCGGAAGATCAAGGCGTCGGTGCCGAGCACCCGCATCATCATGCTGACGGTCAGCGACGAGGAGGAGGACCTCTTCGAGGCGATCAAGGCGGGCGCCACGGGATACCTGCTCAAGGACGTCCAGATCGACGAGGTGCCCGACGCCGTGCGCGGGGTCCACGAGGGGCAGTCGCTCATCAACCCGGCCATGGCGGCCAAGCTGATCAGCGAGTTCGCGAACATGAGCCGCAAGGAGGCCGAGCGGCCTCCTCAGCTCCCGGTCCCCCGGCTGACCGATCGCGAGATGGAGGTCCTCCGCCTGGTCGCGAAGGGCATGAACAACCGCGAGATCGCCAAGGATCTGTTCATCTCCGAGAACACCGTGAAAAACCACGTACGCAACATCCTGGAGAAGCTCCAGCTCCACTCCCGGATGGAGGCAGTGGTCTACGCCGTACGGGAGCGTCTGCTGGAGATCACCTGATCTCCGGCGTCGCCGCGCTCCCGGTCGGCGAGCGCTGCGGGCCGTGCCGGTCAGCGCGCCGTCGTCCCCCGGTCGGCGGCGCGCGGCGGCGCGCTTCGGGTCAGCGCCCGGCGGCCAGGGCGGCGCGCAGCGGGGCTTCCAGCTCGGGCGTGCCGACCCGCTCCACCCGGATGCCGGTGCAGCCGACCCAGCTCGCGGCCTCCCATAACGCGTCGCGCATTCCCTCCACCGCCTTGGCCGCGCTGCCGCCCGGTTCGAAGCCGACCTGGCGGGCGACGAGCGTCGCGCCGTCGCGGGCCGGGTCCACCCGGCCGATGATCCGCCCGCCGGACAGCACGGGCATCGCGAAGTAGCCGTGCACGCGCTTGTCCTTGGGCACGTAGGCCTCCAGACGGTGGTTCAGCCCGAAGACGCGCTCGGCCCGGGCCCGCTCCCAGATGAGCGAGTCGAAGGGCGACAGCAGCGTGGTGCGGTGCCGGCCGCGCGGCTCGCCGTCCAGCGCCGCCGGATCGGCCCAGGCGTTCGGCAGCGTCGAGACGGCCGGCCCCCGCGCGCCGCGTGCGGCCGGCCAGCCGGAGACCCGTACGGGCACCAGCCCGGCGGCCCCGCTCAGCAGCGCTTCGTCCAGCAGCGCGGCGTACCGGCCCTTGACGCGGGTGAAGTCGACGAGGTCGGCCCTGGTCGCCACGCCGAGCGAGCGTCCGGCGATCCGCGTCAGACCGGCCACCCCCTCGGCGTCGGACAGGTCCTCCGCCAGCAGGCCGGCGGGGACCACCCGCTCGGCCAGGTCGTAGACGCGCCGCCATCCGACGCGGCGGGCGCAGACCACCTCGCCGATGTCGAGCAGGAACTCGATGGCGATCTTGGAGTCCGACCAGTCCCACCACGGGCCGCCCTTGCGCGCCCCGCCGATGTCGGCCGTGGTGAGCGGCCCGTCGGAGCGCACCCGCTCCAGGACCTTGTCGACGACGGGCGGCACCTCGTGCCAGCGGTACCGCCGCTCCCGGTAGGCCCGGCGGCGGAAGCCGTACAGGGGCCACTGCTCGACGGGGAGGATGCAGGCGGCGTGGCACCAGTACTCGAAGGCCCGGGCCGGGTCGTCCCAGTAGGCCCGCTCGACCGCGGCTCTGCCGACGGCGCCCAGCCGGGCGTACGCGACGAGCTCGTGGGAGCGGGCGAGGACGGAGATGGTGTCGAGCTGCACCGCGCCGACGCGGCGCAGCATGGCGGGGACGCCGCCGGTCCGCGCGCCCGCGCCGAGGAAGCCCTGGGCCCGCAGGATGATTCTGCGGGCCTCGTCGGCGCTCAGGTCGGTCCTCAGGTCGGTCCTCAGGTCGGTCACGGCACTGATGCTAAACGGCGTGACCGACAAAACGCGTACGGCGGTTCGCGGCTCCGGCGGACGCGTCCGGCGAGGCGCTCAGGAACGGTGCTCCAGCGGGGAGTGGTGCTCCTGGACGGCGATCTCCCGGGGAGAGTCCACGATGACGTCCGAGAAGATGTCGAACGCGAGGGCGAGCAGGGCGCCGACCGCGCAGATCCCGACGCCGACCCAGAAGAACAGCCAGTTGGGGCCTGCGGTCAGGGCCACCCCCCCGACCATGAAACCGATGAGGATGGTGGTGACGGCCAGCCAGGATTTGGCGCTTCCCGCGTGGCTGCCTTGGTGTGCGCTCTGTGCCATACCCCGTTTTCTACCTGATGGGGGCGGTGGTCGGCACATCGGGGACGCCTTGTGCCCGTTTTTCGCCTTATGAGTTATGTGATTGTGGCGCGCCGCTCCGTGGATTGCCGGTGGCTGTGTCTGGTGATGGAACCGCCTACGATGGCTAGCGGGGAAGTATGTCTCGTCCTCAGACCCCGGCGATCCGCCGGGGTGGACCTGCGAGGAGCTTTACTAAAAGTGGCTGCCATTCTCGACAAGATCCTTCGCGCCGGCGAAGGCAAGACTCTGCGGAAGCTCAAGCGAATCGCCGAGCAGGTCAACAGCATCGAAGAGGACTTCAAGAGCCTGTCCGACGCCGAGCTGCGCGCGATGACCGCGGAGTACAAACAGCGTCACGCCGACGGCGAGTCCCTCGACGACCTGATGCCGGAGGCGTTCGCGACGGTACGCGAGGCCGCCCGCCGGGTTCTCGGGCAGCGCCACTTCGATGTCCAGCTCATGGGCGGCGCCAACCTCCACATGGGCAACATCTCCGAGATGCGCACCGGTGAGGGCAAGACGCTTACCTGTACGTTGCCCGCCTACCTGAACGCCATCTCCGGCAAGGGCGTTCACGTCGTCACGGTCAACGACTACCTGGCCAAGCGCGACGCCGACACGATGGGCCGCGTCCACCGCTTCCTCGGCCTCGAGGTCGGCGTGATCCTCGCCAACATGCCGCCGGAGGAGCGCCGCAAGCAGTACAACGCGGACATCACGTACGGCACGAACAACGAGTTCGGCTTCGACTACCTGCGCGACAACATGGCGTGGTCGAAGGAGGAGTGCGTCCAGCGCGGCCACAACTTCGCCGTCGTCGACGAGGTCGACTCGATCCTCATCGACGAGGCCAGGACCCCGCTGATCATCTCCGGCCCCGGCGAGCAGTCCGGCAAGTGGTACGCCGAGTTCGCCCGCATCGTCCCCCGGCTCCGGCGCGGCACCGAGGGCAAGGAGGGCGAGGAGAGCACCGGCGACTACGTCGTGGACGAGAAGAAGCGCACGGTCGGCATCCTGGAGGCCGGCGTCGAGCGGGTCGAGGACTGGCTCGGCATCGACAACCTCTACAAGCCCGAGCACACCCACCTGGTGCAGTTCCTGAACAACGCCCTCAAGGCGAAGGAGCTGTTCAAGAAGGACAAGGACTACATCGTCGTCGACGGCGAGGTCCTGATCGTCGACGAGTTCACCGGGCGCGTGCTGCACGGCCGGCGGTACAACGAGGGCATGCACCAGGCCATCGAGGCCAAGGAGGGCGTGAAGGTCAAGGACGAGAATCAGACCCTCGCCACCATCACGCTGCAGAACTACTTCCGCCTGTACGACAAGCTCTCCGGCATGACCGGTACGGCCGCGACCGAGGCCAACGAGTTCCACCAGACCTACAAGCTCGGCGTCGTGCCGATCCCGACCAACCGCCCGATGATCCGCAAGGACCAGGCCGACGTGGTCTACAAGTCCGAGGACGCCAAGTTCCAGGCCTGCGTCGAGGACATCAAGGAGCGGTACGAGAAGGGCCAGCCGGTGCTGGTCGGCACCACCAGCGTGGAGAAGTCCGAGAAGCTCTCCCGGATGCTCAAGCGCCAGGGCGTGCCGCACGAGGTGCTGAACGCGAAGAACCACGCGCGTGAGGCCACGATCATCGCCGAGGCGGGCCGCAAGCACGCCGTCACCGTGGCCACCAACATGGCCGGCCGCGGCACCGACATCATGCTCGGCGGCAACCCCGAGTTCCGCGCCGACCTGGAGCTCCAGCAGCGCGGCCTGACGCCGTCGGACACGCCGGAGGAGTACGAGAAGGCCTGGGCGGAGGCCCTGGACAAGGCCAAGGAGGCCGTGCGGGCCGAGCACGAGGAGGTCGTCGGCCTCGGCGGCCTGTACGTGCTGGGCACCGAGCGGCACGAGTCCCGCCGGATCGACAACCAGCTCCGCGGCCGTTCCGGCCGCCAGGGCGACCCGGGTGAGTCGCGGTTCTACCTGTCGCTCGAGGACGACCTGATGCGGCTGTTCAACTCCGCCAGGGTCGAGATGATCATGACGCGGCTCAACATCCCGGACGACGTGCCGATCGAGTCGGGCATCGTGTCCAAGGCCATCGCGTCCGCCCAGCACCAGGTCGAGCAGCAGAACTTCGAGATCCGCAAGAACGTCCTGAAGTACGACGAGGTGATGAACCGTCAGCGAACGGTCATCTACGCCGAGCGCCGCCGCGTCCTGGAAGGCGCCGACCTGCACGAGCAGGTCCGCACCTTCGTGACCGACGTGCTCGACGACTACGTCAAGGGCGCCACGGCCGAGGGGTTCGCCGAGGAGTGGGACCTCGACAAGCTGTGGAAGGCGTTCGGGCAGCTCTACCCGATCTCGCTCACGCTGGACCAGCTCGTCCAGGAGGCGGGCGGCCACCGCGAGGACCTGGACGCCCAGTTCCTGGCGACGAAGATCAAGGAGGACGCCCTCCGGGCGTACGACCAGCGCGAGGAGCAGCTCGGCGCGGAGGCCATGCGCGAGCTGGAGCGCCGGGTGATCCTCTCGGTGCTCGACCGCAAGTGGCGCGAGCACCTCTACGAGATGGACTACCTCCAGGAGGGCATCGGCATGCGCGCCTATGCCCAGAAGGACCCGCTGATCGAGTACCAGCGGGAGGGCTTCGAGATGTTCAGCGCGATGCTGGAGGGCATCAAGGAGGAGTCGGTCGGGTACCTGTACAACCTCGAGGTCGAGGTGCAGGCCAACCCCATCGTCGAGGAGAACGCCGAGGAGGACGCGGCGGTCAGCGAGGCCGGGTCGATCATCGCACGGGCGCTGCGCCAGCCGGCCAGGCCCACCGAGATGGTCTACACCGCGCCAGGTGAGGGCGGCGACGTCGAGGTCAGCCGCGTGCGCTCCACGCCGGAGCAGCGGGCCTCCTACGGAGACGTCGAGCGCAACGCGCCCTGCCCCTGCGGCTCGGGCAAGAAGTTCAAGCGCTGCCACGGCGACCCCAGGCACACCGAGTAGAGTCAGCCGATTCGCAGCGGAACCCCTCGCCGGAGCCTCCGGCGGGGGGTTCCCGCGTTCCGTCACGGCCTCTGGGTCGGGGCCGGCCCCACCGCCTCGCGCGACGGCGGCCACGGTTCACGGACGGAGCCCTCAGGCGGTCTCGAACTCCGTGACGAGCCACTGCACGCCCTGTCGTTCCAGCCGTACGGCGAGCACCCGGCTGCGCTCCCCGCAATGCACCAGCATGCACATCTCCACCACGCCGTCGCCGGGGCGCTGCACGTGGGGCAGGCCCACCAGGGGCGGCCGCGCGGCGTGGATCATCTTCCCGGCCCGGACCAGCTCGCGGTACGCCCGCGGGGAGAGCCTGTCCTGCACGGTCTGCGGCGGCCGCCGGCCCGCGAGGATCTCGGCGAGGGCCTGGCCGAGCCCGCGCAGCCGGCGCTCGTCCGGCAGCCCCGGCGGCCGGCGCGGCGACAGGGGTCCCGGCAGCCCCGGAAGCTCCGCCGGCCTCTCGGGCGGGGGAGCGAGCGGGCCGAGCGGCTCGGGGGCCAGCGCGAGCGAGCCGTACGTCGCGGGCGCTCCGCTCTCGGGCCCGCGCTCGTCGTCGTACGGCGGTTCCGCCGGAGGGACGGACGCGAGCCTGGGCAGGGGGATCGGCTGGGGCATCGGAGCTCCCTGGGGTGGGTGCGGACCTGACGCCTAATAGAGGTTCCGGCTCACCGGCCTGATACGAAGTCCGCCAACTTTGCCGATCACCTGGTGCTATTCACCCGCTTAGCGGGGATATGTCCTTCGTGGTTGGAGGGGGCCGCATGCCATTCCGGCCTGTGGCGGACGGCATATAGCGGCCTCCGTAACGAGGGGAAACGCGACAGGGGTGCCCGGGATCGCCGGGCACCCCTGTCTCCCTGAGAGGGGTGTGTCAGTCAGATCAGGCGCGGGCCGCCTTGGTGTCGGCGGCCTCTCCGGAGTCCACGTCCGGCTCGGGCTCGCGGCCCGGGGTCATGAGGTTCATCTTCTTGATCAAGAAGGTGAACACGAAGTAGTAGACGAAGAAGTAGATGACGCCGATCAACATGATCAGCAGGAAGTTGTGCGTGTTGTCCTTCGTCGCGTTCAGCCCGGCGTCGATCGCGCCCGCCGAGAACCCGAAGCCGAGCCGCCCGTCGAGGGCCGCGACCAGGGCCATCGAGATGCCGGTGAGCAGCGCGTGCGCCACGAACAGCACCGGCGCCACGAAGATGAACGCGAACTCGATCGGCTCGGTGATGCCCGTGACGAAGGAGATCAGCGCGGCGGAGATCATGATGGAGCCCACGGCCGCCCGGCGATGCACCGGAGCGGCGCGCCAGATGGCGAGCGCGGCGGCCGGCAGGCCGAACATCATGACCGGGAAGAAGCCCGCCATGAACGCGCCCGCGCCGTCCTGGCCCGCGAAGTAGCAGTTCAGGTCGCCGGCGGCGTGGGTGGCGCCGACCGTGCACTCGGGGACCGTGAACCAGACGATCGAGTTGACGAAGTGGTGCAGGCCGAAGGGGATGAGCCCGCGGTTGACGACGCCGTAGATGCCGGCGCCGACGGTGGAGTTGTTCGCGAGCCAGTCACCGAAGTTCGTGAGCCCCTGGCCGATCGGCGGCCAGATCAGGCCGAAGATCACACCCAGGACGAGCCCGGCCAGGGCCGTGAGGATCGGCACGAAGCGGCGGCCGCCGAAGAAGGCCAGCCAGGCGGGCAGCTTGGTCCGGTAGTACCGCTGCCACAAGATGGCGGTGACGATGCCGATCAGGATGCCGCCGAGCACCCCCGTGGGGTTGGCGGAGGCGAAGTTGAGCGCCTCGGCCGGCTTGCCGTCGGCTCCGGCGATGGTCTGGGCGACCTTCTTGTGCACGGCGGAGTCGGCGGCGGCGTCGAAGAACATCAGGTGCGTGACCCGGTCCCAGACGAGGTAGCCGACCACCGCCGCGAGCGCGGTGGAGCCGTCGGAACGCCGTGCGAAGCCCACCGCGACGCCGATCGCGAACAGCAGCGGCAGCGCGTCGAACAGCGCGCCGCCGGCGCCGCCGATGATGTGGGCGATCTTGTCGAGCGTCGCGTTGTCCGTACGGCCGAGCAGGTCGTCCTGGCCGAACCGGAGCAGGAGGGCCGCGGCGGGAAGGGCCGCGATCGGGAGCATGAGGGAGCGGCCGATACGGGACAGCACGGCCATGACCGGTGACTGCTTTGCGGGTGCCGCGGGCAGGCCCGCGTCGGCGGAGGTGGAACTCATCGGTGTTCCTCCAGGAACGGGGGAGATCGGGAGGATCGCTTACACGCGTCTGGTGGGCATCTCGAGCAGCGTCCGCAGCTGGTAGCGGTCGGCCCGGTACGTCGAGACCCCCAGTTCGGCGCACACCCCGCCGGCGAAGGACCGGCGCTGCAGCAGCAGCACGGCCCCGCCCCGGGGCAGCTTGAGCAGGTCGGCGTCGCTTGGGTCCGCGACGCCGCCGTCGATGGTGAGCTCCCCGGCGTCCGGCACGAGCCCGTAGTGCGACTCGAGCAGGGCGTACAGGGATCGGCCGGTCAGGTCGTAGGCATCGAGGTCCGGCGCGAGCGCGACCGGGATGTGGGCGCGCTCGATGCTCAGCGGTTCCCCGTCCGCCGTGCGGAGCCGCTCGATGAAGTGCACGGCGTCGCCCGGCTGGATGCCGAGCTGCCTGGCGAGGTGGGCACTGGCCCGTACCACCCGCCGGTCCAGGTCGCGGGAGCCCGGCTCCATGCCGCGCGCCCGCATGTCGTCGGTGAAGGAGGTGAGTTGGAGTGCCAGCTCGATCTTCGGTCGTGCCACGAACGTGCCCTTGCCGGGGACCCGGTGAAGCCGGCCCTCCGACACCAGGTGGTCGACGGCCTGCCGTACCGTCATGCGTGACAGGCCGAAACGCTGGCACAGGTCGCGTTCGGAGGGGATGGCCGCGCCGATGGGCAGCTCGTTGCTCTCGATGAGGTCGAGCAGGATCTCCCGGAGCTGGAAGTACTTCGGCACCGGGCTGTCCGGGTCGATCTGGGCCACTGATCCCTCCCCTCTCGATCTGATCAACGGAATAAAGTATGGTTCGTACTGGTCTAGTCCGGACTAGACCACAGCCGGGAAATGCGTGTCAACGGACGGGCCGGCTTCGGATTCGTAACGACAAATTCCGAGTTCGTAACGACAAACTCCGAGCAAGGATGATCGAATGACGACCAGGATGCGCGGCGAGATCGCCGAGCAGCCCGCCGCGATACGCGCCACGCTCGACGCGCTGCTGCCCAGGACCGGCGAGGTCGAGGCGGTCGCGCGGGGCACCCGGCAGCTGCTGTTCATCGCCCGGGGCACCTCGGACAACGCCGCCGTCTACGGCCGCTACCTGGTCGAGGCCCACGCCGGCCGGCTGGCCGCGCTGGCCGCCCCCTCGATCGCCACGACGTACCGGCGCAGGCTCGACCTCGGCGGCGTCCTCGCCGTGGGCCTGTCCCAGTCCGGCCGTACGGAGGAGATCGTCGAGACCCTCCAGTGGGCCCGCGACTGCGGCGCGCGAACCGTCGCGATCACCAACGGCGGCGAGGAGTCGCCGCTGGCCCAGGCCGCCGACCTCGCCCTGTGCACGCTCGCCGGCGAGGAGAAGGCCGTCCCGGCCACCAAGACCTACACCACCCAGCTCGCCGCGCTGGCCGTGCTCGCCCTCGGCCTCGGCGCCGACGTCGACCGCGACGACCTGCGGCGCGTGCCGGACGCCGTCGAGAAGCTCGTCTCCGACCCCGGCGACCTGGAGGCCGTCGTCGAGGGGCTGGCCGACAAGCCCGGCGTCGTCGTCTCGGGCCGGGGCCTGGCGTTCTCGACGGCGCTCGAGCTGGCGCTCAAGCTCAAGGAGGCGTGCTACCTGCACGCCATGGGCCTGTCGTACGCCGACCTGCTGCACGGCCCCATCGCGGTCGTCGACGCCGACACCCCGGCGCTGCTCGTCACGGCGGGGGAGGGCCCGACGCTCGCGGGCACCATCGCGCTGGCCCGCCGGGTGACCGGCGCCGGAGCCTCCGCGTTCGGCGTCGGCGGCGGCACGGAGCTCGCCGCCGCCTCGACCGCCGCACTCAACGGACCGGATCTGCCCGAGTGGGTGGCTCCGTTGGGACTCATCGTCCCCGGGCAGTTGCTCACCGAGGCGCTCGCGCGCAGGCTCGGTATCGACCCCGACGCTCCCCGTGGTCTGAACAAGGTGACTCAGACCGACTGAACTGGAGGACCCCCATGGCTGCAGACGCCGAAGCGATCATCGCCGGGCTCGGTGGCGCCGACAACATCATCGAGGTGGAGCCGTGCATCACGCGGCTCCGCACCGAGGTGCACGACGCCTCGAAGGTCGACCAGGCCGCGCTGAAGGCGGCCGGTGCCCACGGCGTGATGGCGGCCGGCAACGTCGTCCAGGTCGTGGTGGGCCCGGAGGCCGACACCATCGCCAGCGACATCGAGGACATCATCGGCTGACCGGCCCGGCGGACGTCCGGCCGGCCCCCCGGCCGGGCACGCCGGGATCTGGAGGAAAGGCGCTCCATTGACGACTGTTCTCGCCCCGGTCGCGGGGGCGGCCATCGGGCTGCCCGCGGTGCCGGACCCGGTGTTCTCCCAGGCCATGGTGGGCCCGGGGACCGCGATCGATCCCCTGCGCGAGCCCGGTGAGGCCATCGCGCCGATCGACGGCACGATCGTCAAGCTGCATCCGCACGCCTATGTCGTGGTGGGAGACGACGGCAGGGGTGTGCTGGTGCACCTGGGCATCGACACGGTCCAGCTCAAGGGTGAGGGGTTCACGCTCCTGGCCGCCGAGGGCGACCGCGTCAGCGCCGGCCAGCCCGTCGTCGCGTGGGATCCGGCGGCCGTGGAGGCCGGGGGCCGCTCGCCGGTCTGCCCCGTCGTCGCCCTGGACGCTCCGGCGGACGCGGTGGGTGGGCTGGCCGTGGGCGCGGTGAACGCCGGCGACCGGCTGTTCCAGTGGGCATGATGGAGGCGGCGCTCTTCGACCTGGACGGCACGCTGATCAACTCCGAGCTCCGCAGCATGGCCGTGTGGCGGATGCTCCTGGCCAGGCACGGGGTCGACCACGACGACGCCGTGCTGCGGCGCTTCATGGGCCGCCGGGGCTCGGACGTCCTGCCCGAGGTGATGCCCGGCGCCGACGTCAGGGCGCTCATCGCCGAGATCATGTCCTACTATGACAGCCCTGACCTGCCGGACATCGTGCCCGTTCCGGGCGCCGCTGAGCTGGTGCGCCGGGTGGCCGACCACGGCTCACCGCTCGCGCTGGTCACGTCGGCGCACCGCGAGTGGGCCGAGGAACGGCTGGCGGATCTCGGGGTCGCGGACCTCGTCCGTACCATCGTGTCCGCGGAGGACGTGGTCGTGGGCAAACCGGACCCCTCCGGCTACCTCGCCGCCGCGCGGCTGCTCGACGTCGAGCCGGTGAGGTGCGTGGTCTTCGAGGACTCTCTCGCGGGCGTCGCGGCGGCACGGGCGGCGGGCATGGCGTGCGTCGCGGTGGCGACCACGCACGATCCGGGCGAACTCGCGCACGCGGATCTAGTGATCCCCGACATGTCGGGTATTGATTGGCCGTTGACAGAGCTGAGGGTGGTCTAGACCACCCGTGAAGAAGGAGGAACCGTGGCTGAACGCAAGGTCAGCGTCACGTCCGAGGTAGGTCTGCACGCCCGCCCCGCGGCGACGTTCGTGCAGGCGGCGGCGAAGGCGCCCTTCGACGTCACCATCGCGAAGGCGGGGGGCCGGCCGGTGAACGCCAAGAGCATCCTGTCGGTGCTCTCCCTCGACGTACGGCAGGGGGAGTCCATCGTCATCACCGCCGACGGCGAGGGTGCCGAGGAGCTGCTCGACCAGCTCGCCCAGATCGCGTCGGCTCCCTGACACCCGTGGAGCCGCACGAGACGGAACGGCGCGAGGACCCGGCGGGTCCGGGCGGGGCGATCCCCGTCCGGACGCTGACGGGCGCGGGGGTCAGCCCCGGCGTCGGATACGGCCGGGCGCACGTGCTGACGGCCGAGATCCCCGAGCCCGACAAGGACGCCCGGCACGACGGCGACGCCACCGCCGAGCGGGCCAGGGCCGTGCGGGCGCTGGACGAGGTGGCCGCCGACCTGGAGGCGCGCGGCGACAGGGCGGGCGGCGAGGCGCGGGAGGTGCTCGGCGCGCAGGCCATGATGGCCCGCGACCCGGGGCTGGCCGACGAGGTGGCCGCGCTGATCGACGACGGGGTCGCCGCCCCTCGTGCGGTGTTCGACGCTTTCGGTAAATACCGTGACCTGCTGGCCGCGGCCGGGGGATACCTCGGCGAGCGCGTGGCCGACCTCGACGACATCCGCGACCGCGTCGTCGCGCTGCTGTCCGGCCTTCCGATGCCGGGTGTGCCGGCGACCGCCGCCGAGCCGTTCGTGCTGGTCGCCAGGGATCTCGCGCCCGCGGACACCGCGCTGCTGTCCCGGGACGTCGTCGCGGCGTTCGTGACCGAGCAGGGCGGGCCGACCAGCCACACGGCGATCCTCGCCCGCTCGATGGGCGTGCCCGCCGTCGTCGGCTGCGCGGCCGCGGCCGCGATCCCGCCCGGCACCGCCGTCCTGGTCGACGGCGCGACCGGCCGTGTACGGCTCGCGCCTCCTGAGGCGGAGGTGGCCGAGGCCCGCGCCGCGGAGGAGGCGAGGCGGGCCGCGCTGTCGGCGACCACAGGCCCCGGCGCCACCGCGGACGGCCACGCCGTGCCGCTGCTGGCCAACGTCGGCGGCCCGCGCGACCTGGAGTCCGCGCTGGAGAACGGCGCTGAGGGCGTCGGTCTCTACCGCACCGAGTTCCTCTTCCTCGACCAGGAGACCGCACCCTCCGCCGAGGAGCAGGTGGCCGCCTACCGGGCCGTCTTCGAGGCCTTCCCCGGCGGGCGGGTCGTGGTCAGGACGCTGGACGCGGGCGCGGACAAGCCGCTGGCCTTCCTGCCGCCGCCCGAGGAGGAGCCGAACCCGGCGCTCGGGGAGCGCGGGGTCCGCCTGTTCCGCCGCTATCCGGAGATCATGGCCGTCCAGCTCGGCGCGCTCGCGGACGCGGCGGCGGGGACCTCGGCGAAGGTGCAGGTCATGGCGCCGATGGTGGCCACCGTCGAGGAGGCGGAGTGGTTCGCGGCCGCCTGCCGTACGGCGGGGCTGGAGAGCCCGGGGATCATGATCGAGGTGCCGTCGGCGGCGCTGCGCGCCGCGGACCTCGTCAAAGCCGTCGACTTCTTCTCGATCGGGACCAACGACCTCACCCAGTACGCGCTGGCGGCCGACCGTCAGGTCAGCGCCGTCGCCGGGCTGCAGGACCCCTGGCATCCCGCCGTGCTCGACCTCATCGCGCTGGCGGCAGCGGCGGCGTCGGCCGAGGACAAGGGGTGCGGGGTCTGCGGCGAGGCGGCGGCCGACCCGGCGCTCGCGTGCGTGCTGGTCGGCATGGGCGTCACCTCGCTGTCCATGGGCGCTCCCGCCATCGGCTGGGTGCGCGCGGCGCTGGCGCGCCACACGCTCCGCCAGTGCGGGGAGGCCGCCGCGGCCGCCCGCGCCGCCACCTCGGCGGCCGGAGCGCGGGCCGCCGCGCGGGCCGAGCTGCCGGGCCTCGACGTCCTGAACCTCTGAACCCGCGGAACATCGGCGTACGAGGAGTGGGCGGGGGAGTTCGGGAGCGAGTGGTGCGGCCGCGCCGTTACGGTGAACAGGTGTCAGGACTGCGACGCGGTGCCATGGGGCTGCTGGCTCTCCTCGTGGCCGGGTGCTCGGCCGGCGCGGGGGGCGCGACGCGTCCCACCGCCTCTTCGTCGCGTCCGGCGCCGTCCCCGCCGCCCGTCGTCACGCCGTCCGCCGTGCCCTCCGCCGTGCCCTCCCCGAAAAACACTCGCGCGGCTTCCGGCGACCCGGCCGCCGCCCTCGCGGGCATGAGCGTCGAGGACAAGGTCGGTCAGCTCTTCATCCCGGTCGTGTACGGCTCCCGCGCCGGGGCGTCCAGCCAGGAGAACCGGGCGCGGTTCGGCGTGGACACCCCGGCCGAGGTGGTGCGCAAGTATCACCCCGGCGGGATCATCCTGTTCCCCTGGGCGGGCAACATCTCCAGCGCCAAGCAGGTCGCCGCGCTGACGACCGGGTTACGCGAGGCCTCGTCGACGACCCCCCTGCTGATCGGCGTCGACCAGGAGAACGGCCGGGTCGCGCGGCTCGGCTCGCTGGTGACCCGGCTTCCGGGGGCCGGCGCCATCGGCGCGACCGGCGACACCCGCAACGCGCGCGACGCCGCCCGGGTGACCGGTGAGGAGTTGCGTGCGCTCGGCATCTCGCTCGACTTCGCCCCCGTGGCCGACGTCAACGTCAACCCGCACAACCCCGTCATCGGGCCCCGCGCGTACGGGGCGGACCCGGCGAAGGTGTCCGCCATGGTGGGGGCGGCCGTCGACGGTTTCCACGCCGCCGGGATCGCCTCGGTGGCAAAGCACTTCCCCGGGCACGGCGACACGTCGGTCGACAGCCACACCGGCCTCCCGGTCATCCGGCACACCATGGAGCGCTGGAAGCGGCTCGACGCGCCGCCGTTCCGGGCCGCCATCGAGCATGGGGTCGACGCGATCATGACGGCGCACGTCGTCATGCCGGAGCTGGACCCCTCGGGCGACCCGGCGACGCTGTCCCACCGCATCGTCACCGGCCTGCTCCGGGGCGAGCTGGGCTTCGACGGTGTGATCACCACGGACGCGCTGGACATGGCGGGCGTCCGGAAGAAGTACGGCGACGCCGAGGTGGCCGTGCGGGCGATCCTCGCCGGGGTCGACGTGCTCCTCATGCCGCCCGACCTCGACAAGGCGTACGGGGCCGTGCTCAAGGCGGTGAAGTCGGGGCGCATCACCGAGCGGCGGCTCGACGAGTCGGTCACGCGGATTCTCCGGCTGAAGGACAAGCGCGGCGTCTTCGAGCCGGTCCGCACCGATCCCGGCTCGCTGAAGTCCGCCGAGCACCTGAAGGTCGCCGAGCGCGTCGCCGCCGGAGGGCAGGCCCGCGCGCAGTCGCTGGAACCGCGCCCGATGTGAGCCACGGCACTCCGGCGGGGAGGAGCGCAAGGCGAGACGCGGCCCGGGACGGGGTACCTATATTTGAGCGACGGCGGCGGGAGGTCCGGGTGCTACAGGGTGTGCTGATCGACTGGGGCGGGGTCCTCACGACGAGCCTGGCCGAGTCCGTGGCCGAGTGGATCGAGGCGGACCGGATCGACCCCGCGCACTACCGCGAGGTGATGCGCGAGCTGGTGTTCCACGCGTACCAAGGCGGGCTCGGGCCGGGGACCGGGAACCCGATCCACGCCCTGGAGCGGGGCGAGCTCGCGGTCGCGGAGTTCGAGCGGCAGGTCGCCGCCCGTCTCCGGACGCTCGACGGCGTCCCACCCGAGGCCGATGGCCTGCTGACCCGGATGTTCGCCGGGTTCCGGCCCGTCGAGGAGATGTACGAGATGCTCCTCCTGGCGCGGTCGGCCGGGCTGCGCACCTGCCTGCTGTCCAACTCGTGGGGCAACGACTACCCCAGGGACCGCTGGGACGCGACCTTCGACGCGGTCGTCATCTCGGGCGAGGTCGGCATGCGCAAGCCGGAGGAGCGCATCTTCCGCCACGCGCTCGGCCTCGTCGGGCTGGAGCCCGCGCAGTGCGCGTTCGTCGACGACATCGAGGCGAACATCGACGCGGCGCGTGCGCTCGGCCTGGTGGGGGTGCACCACACGAGCCCGGCCGGCACCCTCGACGAGCTGGAGCTCCTGTTCGGCCTGCCCTTACGCCCGCTGGGCGAGGCCCGGGACGGGCTCTCCCGCCCGGCCTGAGATGAGAAGCTGGTCACCAACGCAAAGGGTGGTGAGCCCGCGGCCCCGCCGGGCCGGCGAGCGCCATCCGGCACCCCGTACCGGGGGCCGCCCACCGGAATATCGTGAGTCGAGGAACGCATGCGCGTGTATCTGCCGTGCACACTCCCGGCGCTGGCCCGCGTGGTCGCCGCCGGGGAGCTGGGACCGGCCCCGCTGACCGGCTACGCGGTGACGCCCGCGCTGGTCGAGTGGTACGTCTCGGGCGACACCGAGGAGCTGGAGTACGTCGCGCTGACCGAGGCGGCCCGTGCCTCCCTGCGCATGCTGGCGGCCGACCGCGCCGACGGCGTCGAGGTGGCGGCCCGGCGGGTCGTCGTCGCCGCCGAGGTGCCGGACGAGATCGTCAAGGCCGGCGCCGAGCTGGAGGAGCGCGCCCGCGTGCGGGTGTTCGAGCCGATCCCGGTCGCGCTGCTGGCCGCCGTCCACCTCGACGACTTCGCGGCCGTTCCCGACGTCGAGGCCGCGCTCGCCGCCCTGCCGGCCGCCGACGCCGGAGACGACGACGCGCGGTTCGTCGTGGACGGCGCGGAGGACCACGAGCTCATGTGGTACGCCACACAGGAAATCCCCGATCTGCTGGTCTGACCGTCGGGGTTAACGATTTCGTCACAGGCCGCGTCTACGCTTCGGAGTCATATGACACACATAGTTTGGGACTGGAACGGCACCCTCTTCCACGACATCGACGCCGTCATCGGCGCCACCAACGAGCTCTTCCAGCCGTACGGCCTCGGGCCGTACGACATCGAGGGCTTCCGCGAGGTGTACACGCGCCCGATCTGGGTGGCCTACGAGCGGATGCTCGGCCGCCCGCTCAGGGAGGGCGAGTGGGAGCAGCTCGACGTCGGGTTCCACGACCACTACCACCGCCTCATGGAGCTCTGCCAGCTCGCCGAGGGGGCGCAGTCGAGCCTGCGGGCCTGGGACCAGACCGGGCGGACCCAGTCGCTGCTGTCGATGTGGGGCCACGAGCGGCTCGTCGGCAAGGTGGGGGACTTCGGCATCGACGGGCACTTCATCCGCGTCGACGGGCTGCGCTCCGCCTCCGGCGGCACGAAGGCCGAGCACATGGTCGCGCACCTGCGGGCGCTGAACATGGACCCGGCGAAGGTGGTCGTCATCGGCGACAGCGTGGACGACGCCCACGCCGCCCAGCACGTCGGCGCCCGCGCCATCCTCTACACCGGGGGCATGACCAGGCGGTCGGAGCTGGAGCTCATCGGCGTCCCCATCGTGGACTCGCTCGGCGACGCCCTCGACCTGGTGTGACGGCGCGGCCGGTGAGCCGATCCGACCGCTCGCGCTCACGCCTGGTGTGACGGCGCGGCCGGTGAGCCGATCCGGGCGCGCGGGGCACGGCCGCCGGCCTCCCATGCGGCTTCACGCTGCGCGCTCGGCATCGGTGGCTGTTCGCGACGGGTGCGGGCCGTACGCTGGGCACGAGCCCAGCCGCATCCCCACGGAGGTCGCGATCAACCGCCTCGTTCTCTGGAACGTCGACCTCACACTCGTCGACGTCACCATCGTCGCCCGCGAGGCATACGCCGCCGCGTTCCGGATGGTCACCGGGCGGCCACTGGTCAAGCTCGCGCCGGCCATGGGCCGGCCCGACTCCGAGATCATCTTCGAGACCCTCGCCATCAACGGCATCGTCGTCGACGACCACCACCTGCCGAGGTTCATCGACGCGCTGGCCGTGGCCTTCGGCGACAGGCACAAGCGGCTGGCGAAGGAGGGGCGCGCCATGCCCGGGGCCAAGGACGCGCTCAAGGCCGTCTCCCGCCTCGACGGCGTCGTCCAGTCCGTGCTCACCGGCACCATCAAGAGCAACGCGGTGCACAAGCTCGCCGCGTTCGGCCTGGACAAGTGGATCGACTTCGAGGTGGGCGGCTACGGCGAGGAGGTCTACCCCAAGGCCACGCTGCTCCAGGTGGCGCAGGGCAGGGCCAAGGCGAAGCACGGCCATGCCTTCGCCGTCGGAAACACGGTGCTGGTGGGCGACTCGACCAGGGACGTCCAGGCGGCCCGGATCGGCGGCGCGGCGATGATCGCCGTCGCGTCGGGCCGGTCGACGGCCGCCGAGTTGCAGGAGGCGGGGGCGGACATCGTCCTGCCCGACCTGTCCAACGCCTCCGAGGTCGTCGCCGCCGTCGCCCGCCTCACCTCCTCCGCCACCACCGGCCGCCGTGCCGGCTGACAGACCGCGCCCACCCCGCATCGCTTCGACAAGGCCGTGCCGTCAGGTCAGGGCGGTGAGGAAGCGGGCCGCGACGGGTGCGGCCACGGCGGCCCCGGTGCCGCCGCCCTCGACCACGACCGCGAACGCGAGATCCCCCCGGTAGCCGATGAACCACGAGTGCGTGGGCGGCTCGTCGCCCGAACCGTACTCGGCGGTGCCCGTCTTGCCCGCCGTACCGGCCGGGAAGGAGATCCCGCGCGCCGTGCCCTCGCTGACCACGGCGGGCATGAGGCGGCGCAGCGCCGCCGCCACACCCGGCTCCAGCCGCCGCGGCGGGGAGCCGCCCCCGGGCACGTCGGCCGCGGGGACGAGCCGGGGCGCCCGCCACGTGCCGTCGGCTATCGCACCGGCGACGGCGGCCATGTTGAGCGGGCTCGCGAGCACGCGGCCCTGCCCGATGGCCGCGGAGGCGAGGTCGGTGTCGTCGCGCGGCGCGGGGAACGCCGCGTCCACGGCCGGTACGCCGATCTTGACGCGTGCCCCGAAACCGAAGGCGGCGGCCACGTCGGCCAGTCTCCTGGCTCCGAGTCGCTCGACCGCCATGGCCGCGAACGTCGTGTTGCACGAGTGGGCGAAGGCGTCGACGAAGCGGAGCGTGCCGTAGTCGTGGAACTCGGCGTTGTGGAACGGGAAGCCGCCGATCGTCTGCTCGGGCGGGCACCGCACAGTCCGCTCCGGCGTCACCCCGCCCGCGACCAGCGCGGACGCGGTGACGATCTTGAAGGTGGACCCCGGCGGGTAGGCGCCGAGCAACGCCCGGTTATAGCCGCCCGGTTTGTTCACCACGGCGAGGATCTCCCCGGTGGAGGGCCGCAGCGCGACCAGTGAGGCGGGTTTGTCCACGCCCTCCAGCGCCTGCGCCCCAGCCCGGTGGACGCCGAGATCGAGCGTGGTCGCCAGCGGCCGGCCGGCCCTCGACCGTCCGGTGGCGAGGGTCTGGACCCGTCCCCCCGTCCGGGCGTTCACCACGTCCACCCGGGCCGAGGCGGTGCCGATGAGGCGGTCGCCGTACTCCTGCCGCAGGCCGTCCACGAGCTGCCGCACCGATCCGGGCGCGTCCGGCGTGTCGATCCGCGTCCCGTCCGCCGCCGTCACCGGCGCCTGCCCGGCCGGCTCCACGACGAGGCGCAGGCGCCGGTCGGCGGTCAGGGCAGGATGAATCGCCGCCGGGGTCCAGGCCACCCGCCAGGCCCGGTCGCGCTCCACCAGCCGCAGGCGTCCCTCGTACGACAACGGCACCGGCCCCTTGAGCGCGGCCCGGAAGCGGGCCGTCCCCCCGTCGGTGACGTCCGTCACCGTGAAACTCTGGCCGGTGAGCCTGAGGTCCGCGCGCAGCCGGCGGTAGGCGTCCTCGAAGCCGGTGGGCGGCTCCGCGGTCAGCCCCCGCATGGCCGCGTAGTCCGACCGGCTCCACGCCGCGAGGAACAATCGCGCGGTCTCCTCCGGTGACCCTTTAGTGCGCAGCGCCCAGATCGTCCCGCCCGCGACCACGAGCGGCACCACGACCCCCGCCGCGACGACCGCCCGTAGCCGGGCCCCCCTTTGCCGGTACTCCCGCATCCGTTCCCCCGTCCGTTCGTACGCAGGCTCAGGGGACCAGAGGCCTACCCGTTCTGTCCAATATCGATATCAATCAAGATATATGTACGTTTCCGATATAGTCGCTGGTCATGGACATCGTCCGGCATCTCGCGTGCTTCGTCGCGGTCGCCGAGGAGCTGCACTTCGGCGACGCGGCGGCCCGCCTCGGAATGGCGCAGCCGCCGCTGAGCCAGCGCGTCCGGCGCCTGGAGAGCGAGCTGGGCGTCCGGCTGTTCGACCGGTCGAGCCGGCGGGTGGCGCTGACGGACGCCGGCCGTCTGCTGCTCCCCGAGGCGCGCGAGATCGTCGCCCGGGTGGAGCGCCTGCCCGACCTGCTCGCCGGGACGGGCGGGGGCGGCGCCGCGACCGTGCGGGCCGGCGTCCCCGGCGACGTCGGCCCGGCGGTCCTCGCCGCGTTGTTCGCCGGGTTCCGCGCCGAGCACCCCGGCGTACGGCTGGTGCCCGCCGCGATGGGCACGGCCGCGCAGGTGACCGCGCTCCTGGACGGCACGCTCGACGTGGGCCTGGTGCACCACCCGGTGACGATCGCCGGGCTCGGCTTCGGCCCGGTGCTCGTGCGGCATCCGGGGGTGCGGCTCGCGGCCGGGGACGAGCTGGCCTCCTGGTCCGCCGTCCATCTGGCCGACCTGGCCGGGCGGGAGCTGGTCCTGGTGCCCCGGGAGGCCGAGCCCGGGCTGCACGACGAGACGCTGGCCGCCTGCCGCCGCAACGGTTTCGTCCCTGCCCGGATTCACCCGGCGGCCGACGAGGGTTTCGCGCTCGGGCTGGTGCTCTCCGGCACTGCCGTCGCCTTCGGGCCGCCCGCCGAGACGCCGGGCACCGTCTGGCGGCCGCTCGCCGGGGCCCCGCTGGCCTGGCGCAGCTCGACCGCGTGGCGGGGCGAGCCGGGCCCCCATGTCACGGCGTTCGCCGCGCTCGCCGTACGGGTGCTGCGGGAGGATGCGGGCATGACGGACGACGGCGCGACCCCCGCGCGGCGGGTGGCACCGCGCCCGGCGACGGGGTTCCTGGCGTGAAGGCGATCGAGCAGGTCTTCCGCTCAGCCGGGGTGGCCGGATGGCTGCACGTGGCCGACGTCGACGGCGACGGCGAGGTGGCCCTGGGTGCGGACGAGCCCGTCGTCCTCGCGTCCGTCTTCAAGGTGCCGCTGCTGCTGGAGCTGCACCGGCAGGCCGATCGGGGCCTGCTCGACCTGGCTGCGCCGGTGCCGCTCCCGGCCGGAGCACGTACGCCCGGGGGGACCGGGCTGTCGGCCATGCTCGACGAGGTGACGATGTCGCTGCGCGACCTCGCGTACCTGATGATCGCGGTGAGCGACAACACGGCGGCCGACGCGGTGCTCGCCCACGTCGGCATTGACGGGGTCAACGCCCTGCTCGACGACCTCGGGCTGGCGGAGACCCGGGTCGTGCACGACTGCCGGGACCTGTTCGCGGGCATGCTCGCCGACACGGGCGCCGGCGACCTGACCGCCCTCGCAGAGGCGTGCGCCGACCCTGCCATGACCGCACGCCTGGCCGCCCTCGCTCCGGCTCGCACCAACCGGAGCACGCCCCGGGAGATGACCCGGCTTCTCGGCATGGTGTGGCGCGACGAGGCCGCCTCGCCCGCCTCCTGCGCGGCCGTACGGCGGCTGATGGGGCTCCAGGTCTGGCCGCACCGGCTGGCATCGGGGTTCCCCTTCGACGACGTCGCCGTCAGCGGCAAGACCGGCACGCTGCCGACGGTCCGCAACGAGGTGGGCGTCGTCGAGTACCCCGACGGCGGACGGTACGCCGTGGCCGTGTTCACCCGTTCCTGGAGCACGGCGCAGAACCAGCCGCGGGCCGACGCGGCCGTGGGAGCGGCGGCGCGGATCGCGATCGACCACCTCCGGGCCCACATATGACAGGCCCCGTCTATGTGGGCGGCGAGGGTGACATGCGCGGGGAGCCTCGCGAAGATGGGCACATGGTCGAGGAAGGCGCGCTGCTCTGGGAACCGTCCGCCGAGGTCGTCCGGGACGCCCGGATCACCCGATACCTGGAGTGGCTCGGGCGTTCGGGGGATTACCAGGACGCGTGGGAGTGGTCGGTCGGGTCTCCGGCCGACTTCTGGACGTCCATCTGGGACTACTTCGGCGTGGTCGGTGAGCGTGGCGACGGGCCCGTCATCAGTGGGACGATGCCGGACGCCGAGTGGTTCGCGGGATCGACGCTCAATTACGCGGAGAACGCGCTGCGCGGTCATCCCGGCCGTACGGCCATGATCTTCCGGAACGAGTCGGGCGGCCGTTGGCAGTACTCGCTCGGCGAGCTTCGCGAGGAGGTCGCCCGCGTGCGCGCGGGGCTCGTCCGTCTCGGCGTCCGGCGCGGTGACCGGGTCGCCGCCTATGTCCCGAACGTTCCTGAGGCCCTCATCGCGTTCCTGGCCACGGCCTCGCTGGGGGCCGTCTGGTCCTCCTGCTCGCCCGACTTCGGCGGGCCGAGCGTGACCGACCGGTTCACCCAGATCGAGCCGAAAGTGCTGGTCGCGGTGGACGGCTACCGCTACGGCGGCAAGCGGTTCGACCGGTCGGAGGTGGTGCGCGAGATCGCCGCCGCGTTGCCCTCGCTCACGGCGACGGTCTGGATTCCCGCCATCGGCCTCGACGTACCGGAGTCGGCGCTGAGCTGGGACGATCTGCGTGCCGAGACCGCGCCCCTGGAGTTCGAGCGGGTGCCGTTCGGCCACCCGCTGTGGGTGCTGTACTCGTCGGGGACCACCGGGCTGCCGAAGCCGATCGTCCACGGGCACGGCGGCATCGTGCTGGAGCACCTCAAGTCGCTCTCCTTCCACCAGGACCTGGGGCAGGGAGATGTGTTCTTCTGGTACACCACCACCGGCTGGATGATGTGGAACTACCTCATCGGCGGCCTGCTGGTGGGTGCCACCGTCGTCCTGTACGACGGCAGCGCCGCCCATCCGGGCACCGACGCGCTGTGGCGCCTGACGGCCGAGGAGGGGGTCACCTACTTCGGCACCGGCGCGCCGTACATCATGGCGTCGCTCAAGGCGGGGGTGAAGCCGGAAGGGCTGGAGCGGCTGCGCGGCATCGGCTCGACCGGCTCGCCGCTTCCCCCGGAGGGCTTCGCCTGGGTCTACTCCGACGTCGACCCGGGCGTCCAGCTGGGCTCGTTCTCCGGCGGCACCGACGTGTGCACCGGGTTCGTGGGGGCCGTGCCGCTGCTGCCGATCCGGGCGGGCGTCATCCCGTGCCGCTGCCTGGGCGCGCGGGTGGAGTCCTTCGACCCGTCCGGACGGCCCGTCATCGGCGAGGTGGGGGAGCTCGTGGTGACCGCCCCCATGCCGTCCATGCCGGTCATGTTCTGGAACGACCCCTCCGGCGACCGCTACCGCGAGTCGTACTTCGCCGACTATCCGGGCGTGTGGCGTCACGGCGACTGGATCAAGATCCTCCCCGACGGGGGCTCCGTCATCTACGGCCGCTCGGACTCCACCCTCAACCGGGGCGGCGTACGGATGGGCACGAGCGAGTTCTACCGGGTGGTCGAGCGGTTCGGCGAGATCGCCGACAGCCTGGTGATCGACACCGGGCGGCTCGGCCAGGAGGGCAGGCTGCTGCTCTACGTCACCCTCGCCGGCGGTTTCTCGCTGGACGACGACCTCGTCTCCCGGCTCCGTACGGCCCTGCGCACCGAGCTGTCACCCCGCCACGTGCCCGACGAGATCCACGAGGTGCCCGGAATCCCGCGCACCCTCTCGGGCAAGAAGCTGGAGATCCCGGTACGGAAGATCCTCCTCGGCACGCCGGTCGAGCGGGCCGCCAACCCCGACGCCATGGCCAACCCCGAGGTCCTCGGCCATTTCGTCCCCCTGACCGAGTCCCAGACGGACATGTGAGCCGTCGTCTCCCGTCGTCGTCCTCGCAGGACTCTTTAAGGTTGTCCGAAATTTACTTTAAGGTTCCACGTATCGGTAAACTCTCGCGGCGTGATTGATCAGGAACTTCCTCAGCAAGACACCGCCGGCACCGCGCTTCCCGGCACACCGGGCGAGCCGGAGGCCGGCGGCGGCGGTGTCATAGAACTGCTCGAACGCATCGCCTCGGTCGTCATCCCGATCGGCGTCGCGCTCTACGCGGTCCTCTACATCGGCATCGAGGAGGTCTACGCGGTCTTCGGCATCAACCCGCAGCAGGCCGGCATCGACCAGTCGGTGCTGTTCGGCCGGCTCCTCGGCACGCTGGTACTGGTGCTGCTGTTCGCCATCCCGGCCCTGGGCCTGATCATCGGGCTCGGCTGGCTGACCGACAGGGTGACCGGAGGTGCGGCGGGCAGGCTCGTCCAGGGGATCAGGCGGCGGCCCTGGGTCGCCGCGCTGATCGCCGCCCTGTGGTGCGGGGCCACCTACTGGGGCTTCCTCAAGTTCTTCGGCGACTTCGGCGCCACCGTCATGGTCGTCATCGCGGTGGTTCTGGGTGTGCTGACGTTCCTGGTGCCGTTCCGGCTGCTTCGCCGCAAGCCCGTGGGGCGGGCCGGGTTGAAGGTGCTCGTCGGAGGGCTGACCGGGCTCGGGCTCGGATTCCTGCTCATCCAGCAGCTCTCCTTCGGCGCGGAGGAGGTGGCCAGGACCGGGCAGGCCAACCTCCTCCTGGACACCGTCGGCTTCCAGGACCAGTGGGCCGTCCTGAAGAACGCCGAGAACGACAAGCCCCTCTACGACGGCCGGTGGATGATGCTGCTCGGCGAGAGCGACGGCACCTACATCTTCTACGACTGCGACAAGCAGGAGACGATCCGCCGTCCGATGGAGACCACCAATCTGGGCCAGTTGCAGCTCGACCCCGACCGTGACGAGGGCTTCACCTGCGGCGGCCTCGCCGAGCAGGATTCCGCCGGGCAGGGATAGCCCGGGCGGCCACATCGCGGGGATCGGCTGCTGCGCCATCGCGCCGCCACTTCACACCACACTGACCGCGAGGCGCCTCTTATAAGTACACCTCTTCGAAGTACGCTTCTTAGAAGTGTACTTATAAGGGGAGGTGGATCTTGCGGAAGCCGGATGACGTGTTCGATCGTGAGCGGGAGTGGGCTGCCCTCACGCGGTTCGCTGAGGACCCCGATGACGAGATGCGGCTTGCCGTGGTGAGCGGCCGCCGCAGGCAGGGCAAGACGTTCCTCCTGCAGGCGCTCGCGGACATGGTCGGCGGCTTCTACTTCGTGGCGGTCGAGTCCACTTCGGCCGACGCGCTCCGGCAGTTCGGCGCGGCGGTTGCGAGCTATCTGGGCGTGCAGGGCACGATGGCGTTCACGAACTGGGACGAGGCCATCACGTACCTTCTGGATCACTGCAGGGACCGGCTGGTCATCCTCGACGAATTCCCGTACCTCATGAAGGCCGATCCCTCGATCCCCTCGATCCTGCAGCGGGAGATCGACGCACGGGGTGCGCCCCGGGGGGGCGGGGGCCGGGTCCGTCTGGTCCTCGCCGGCTCGGCGATGTCGGTGATGGGCAGGCTTCTGGCCGGTCAGGCGCCGTTGCGCGGACGGGCCTCGCTCGACGTGGTGGTCCAGCCGTTCGACTACCGCGTCGCCCGTCAGTTCTGGGGCATATCGGACCCTCGGCTCGCAGTTCAGGTCAATGCGATCCTTGGTGGCACCCCGGCCTATCGGACCCGGTTCGTGGACAATGAGGCGCCCGGCGACGATCTCGACGACTGGGTGACCAGACGGGTCCTCAGCCCCGAGACTCCCCTCTTCCGGGAGGCTCGTTACCTGTTGTCGAACGAGATGGAGATTCGGGACGAGGCGCTCTACCACGCCGTTCTGGGGGCGATCGCGGCGGGGAACAACACCCGGGGCGGCATCGCGAGCCACATGGAACGCAAGTCGACGGACATCGCCCATCCCCTCGCCGTACTCGAGGACTGCCGGCTGATCCGCAAGGAGATCGATCCGATACGGAAACGCTCGATCTATCGCGTCGCGGAGCCGCTCGTGACGTTCTACGAGGCGATCATGAGGCCGGCATGGAGTCAGCTGGAACGGGGCTGGGCGGACCGGGTGTGGCAGGGATCCAGGGCCCGGTTCGCCTCGCAGGTCGTGGGCCCGCACTTCGAGCACGTGTGCCGGGAGTTCGCGCTCGACTTCGACTGGGATGGCGAGCTCGCGGCAGAGGTGGCGGCGGGCATCGCCTCCGGAAGCGGTAAGGGCCCGAACATCGAGGTCGATGTGATCGCACTTGCGCCGCAGGACAGCAACAAGCGACGGCTTCTCTCGGTCGGCGAGGCCAAGTGGTCCGAGACAATGAGCCTCGGTCACCTGAGGCGGCTGGAGCAGGCAAGGGACCAGCTGCACATGCGCGGGCTGGACACCCGTGACACCGTGCTCGCGCTGTACGGCGGAGCCGGGTTCGACACCGCGCTCACCGAGGTGGCCGCCCGCGACCCGCGCGTCCTCCTGGTCGACCTCCCCATGCTGTACGGCTGAGCGGGAGACCGGGCGGTTTGACCCTGACACGGTGTGAGGCCATAGACCGGAGGCGTCATGTTAACCATTGGAGATTTCGCCCGTCTTGGCCGGGTGTCCGTACGCATGCTGCGGCACTACGACGCGCTCGGACTGCTCCGGCCCGCCTGGACCGACCAGGTCTCCGGCTATCGCTACTACGAGGCGGGGCAGCTTTCCCGCCTCAACCGCCTGATCGCGCTCAAGGACCTCGGCCTCACACTCCAGCAGGTCGGGCAGGTCCTCGAGGAGAAGGTCGGCCTGGAGGAGCTGCACGGCATGCTGCGCCTCCGCCGTGCGGAGCTGGAGGCTCAGGTGGCCGGTGACACGGCGCGGCTGGCCAGGGTGGAGGCGAGGCTCCGAATGATCGAAACGGAGGGTGTCATGCCTGCGGACGTCGTGATCAAGAGTGTTCCCGCGATCCGCCTCGCCGAGCTGAGCGGCATGGTGGAAGGCTACGAGTCAGACAAGATCAGCCCGGTGATCCAGCCTTTGTACAAGGAGCTGATGAAGCGCCTCCACGAGGCCGGAGTCCAGATCACGGGCCCGGCGGTCGCCTACTACGAGCAGACCGACGAGGGCGTGCTGGTGCATGCCGGAGCCCCGGTGAATGTGGAGCAGGGGAAGACCTATGACTTCGAGGTCGTCGACCTGCCCGCCGTCGAGCAGGCGGCCACCGTCATCCACCACGGTCCCATGGACCACGTGGACGTCTCGTTCCAGCGGCTCGCCAAGTGGATCGAGGACAACGGCTACCGCAGCACCGGCTCCTCCCGCGAGGTGTATCTGAACTGCGCCGACGGCGAGCCCGCGACCTGGGTGACCGAGTTGCAGGAAGTGATCACGCGTTCCGCGTAAGGGCGGTCCCGTTCATTTCCGGGCCGGTCACCCGAAGTCCTGTCCCGGCCCGTGTGTACGGGTGTCCGCGTGAGGCCTGAGAAGCCGGCCTAAAGCAGCGGCGACGACGTGCGGCTGTTCGGCCTGGATGAAATGCCCGGAGTCGATGACCTCGCAGCGCCCGTCGGGCAGGCTCTCGGCGTAGCGGCGCTGGTGCTCCCGGATCCCCGTGTAGATCTCCGCCTTCCCCTTCGGGGTGTGGCCGGCCGAGAGCACCAGCGCTTCGCACCGCGGCAGGGCGGGCGGCCGGGCCCGGAACCGCGGGATGGCCGCGGCGACCGCCTTCACCTCCGACCTGGTCTGGGCGATCCCCGCCGGGGTGAGGTTCTCGGCGAGCATCGCCTCGTAGGTGTCCGGCGGGAACAGGCGCCTCATGTTTCCGGACGCCAGACGCCGGAACGGCCTGAAGCGGGTGAGCACCTGCGCGACGGCCAGCCCTTTATCGATCTTCGCGGTCGTCCGGTCCCAGGTGTCGTACACGGGGGCGGTCTCCGGCGTCGGGTCGATCAGCAGCAGTCCGCTCAGCCGTGACGAGAGGCTTTCGGCGGCACGCCGCGCGACCAGCCCGCCCATGCTGTGCGCGACCAGCACGAGCTTCCCCGGGACCACGGTTTCCACCATCTGGACCAGGTCCGCGGCCATGTCGTCGATGCTCAGGTCCCCGGCGACGCGGCCGCTGCGGCCGAAACCGGCCCGGTCGTACGCCACCAGGCGCGCCTGGTCGTGGAGAAGGGGCAGCAGTGCGTCCCAGCATGTCCGGCCACAGCCCTGGCCCGCCTCGAAGACCACCCACTCGGATCCCGTGCCCGACTCCTCGACATACACGTTCCGGCCGTTGACGCCGACGTTCCGCCCGGATGCCTGCCTCATGCTTCCTCCACCGTGTCATTGTTCTCAATTTCGAGAATGGTATCGCATCTGAGACCATAGGGAAATGGACACGGTCGACCTGCTCCTTCACCCGGTGCGGCTCCGCGTCGTGCACGCGCTTTCCGGTGGGCGGACGCTCACCACCACGCAGTTGTGCGCGCGCATGCCCGATGTCCCGAAGGCGACCCTGTATCGGCACGTCGGCCTGCTCGCCGCGGGGGGCGTCCTCGAGGTGGACGGCGAGCAGCGGGTGCGCGGCGCCGTGGAGCGGCGGTACCGGCTGAGCAGGGAACGGCCCGTGATCGACGCCGACGCGGCGGCGGCCATGACGCTCGACGAGCACCGCCGCGGCTTCGGTGCCGCCATGGCCGCACTGCTCGCCGAGTTCGAGGCGTACCTCGACCGGGACGGCGCCGACCCGGTGGCCGACTCCGTGTCCTACCGGCAGTTCACCCTCTGGCTCGACGAGGAGGAACTCGCTGGCATGATCAAGGACATGACCGCCGCGCTCATGTCCCGGGCACGCAACCAGCCCGCGCCCGGCCGCACACCGCATCTGCTCGGCACGATCCTGTTCCCCACCGATGGACCGCACTCCCAGCAGTAGGCGGCGCGGCGCCTTCCCGGGATCCTTTGACACGCGGGGAAAATGTCGGGGCCGCGGGATACGGTCGTGTCGTCATGCGAAGCGCCGAGGCGACCACCGGGCTGATCGGCAGGGACCATCCTGCCGCGTTGTTGCGCGCCGAG
Source organism: Microbispora sp. NPDC049125 (assembly GCF_040802045.1). Lineage (NCBI taxonomy): Bacteria > Bacillati > Actinomycetota > Actinomycetes > Streptosporangiales > Streptosporangiaceae > Microbispora > Microbispora sp. NPDC049125. The sequence continues at coordinate 339,377 of NZ_JBEZDW010000001.1, forward strand.
ATCGTACGGGCGGCCGGCAGCCATGGCGGTTTGGTGCTGGTCACCGGTGAGGCGGGAATCGGCAAGACGACACTCGTCACCAGTGCGGCGGAGGAGGCCCGGCGCCTCGGCGCGCTGGTTCTCGGCGGGTCGTGCTGGGACTCCGGCAGCGCCCCGGGCTACTGGCCGTGGGTGCAGGTCCTCCGCGGGCTGCGGCGCGGCGCCGCACCGGGAGAGTGGGGGGCGGCCGAAGAGGCCGCGGGCGGCAGCCTGGCCGCCCTCCTCGGCGAGTCGCCGGGCGCGGACACGGTCGACGGCTTCCGCCTGTACGACGCGGTGACCAGCGCCCTGGTCTCGGTCTCGCAACGCCGTCCCGTGGTCGTCCTCCTGGAGGACCTGCACTGGGCGGACACCGCGTCACTGAGGTTGCTGGGGTTCGCGGCCCAGCACACCTGGTTCGAGCGGGTGTTGCTGGTGGGCACCTACCGCGATGTCGAAGTGGCGGCGGCGGACCATCCACTGCGGTCGCTCGTGCCGCCGCTGGAAGCGCGGGCGACGACGATCACACTCACCGGTCTCGAACGGGACGAGGTCGGCGCGCTGATCGCCCGCACCGCCGGCCGCGATCCCTCCGCCGGCCTGGTCGCACAGGTGCACCGGCGCACCGGCGGCAACCCGTTCTTCGTCGAGGAGACCGCGCGGCTGTGGCGCAGCGGCGGTTCCGTCACCACGGTGGCTCCCGGCGTCCGCGACACCCTGCTGCGCCGGCTCTCCCTGCTGCCCGGCCCGGTCGTGGAACTTCTCACCACCGCGGCGGTGCTCGGCCGCGAGTTCCACCGCCAGGTGCTGGCCGCCACCGCTCCCATGCTCAACGTGGACCGGCTGCTCGACCAGGCGATGACCTCCCGGCTGGTCGTCGCGCGGGAAGGGGAGGTGTTCGCGTTCGCCCACGACCTGGTCCGCGAGACCCTTTACCGGTCCATCGAGGACGAGGAGGTGCCCGGCCGGCACGCCGCGGTCCTCAGCGCCGTGGACAGGTCTCCCGATGCCGCGGACCACGTGCTTCCCGCCGACCTCGCCCGCCACGCCTACCTCGCCGGCCACCGCGTCGAGCCGGCCCGCGCGGTGGATCACCTGCTGGCCGCGGCCCGGGACGCGGTCAGGCGTCTGGCGACCGAGGAGGCGATCGGGCACTACCGGAGGGCGCTCGAGCTGGCCGTCGCCGACGCGCCGCGCCGGCGGGTCGTCATCGCGCTCGAACTCGGACGCGAGCTGTTTCACCAGGAGGACCGCGACGCCGGGATACGGGTCTTCCAGGAGGCGGTCGCCTGCGCTCACGAGATGGGCGATCCCGAGCTGCTGGCTCGTGTCGCGCTGTCGATCCATGGAGACTGGGGCGGCGACACGGGGGAGATCGGCGCCGGCCTGCTGAGGGAGGTGCACGCGAAACTGCTTCCCGGCGATTCGCCGGATGAGCCTTCCCTCGACCGTCTCGCGCGGGACCTCGCCATCCATGCCGCCGGGCTGGCCCGGGAGGGCCGGGACGACGAGACGCTGGCCGTCAGCCTGTGGGCCCACCACAACACCATCTGGGGCCCGGGGACCGCCTCGGAGAGGGTGGCCCTCACCGGCGAGCTGATGACCGTGGCCCGCCGGACCGCCGACCCGGAGATGGAGGGCTTCGCCGCGTCCCTGCGCTGGGTGGCCCTGCTGGAGCAGGGCGATCCCCGGTATCTCGACCAGTTCCACACCTACGTCGCGCTGGGTGAGCGCGGCGACCTGCCGCGCATGGGCATGGCCACGGTCGTCGACCGCAGCATCGTCGCCGCTTTCATGGGCCGCTTCGACGAGGCGGAGAGTCTTCTCGACCAGGTGACCGCGCTCGACGGGCGGCTGGCGCACGACCAGTGCGGATACTGGCTGGACCACCATCGCTGGGCGATGCGGATGCTTCAGGGCCGGTTCGACGACCTGGACGAGCTTCACGGCAGGCTGCTCAGGAGCAGGCACCCCTGCCCCGGGCTGCTCCGCGCCATGACGGAGCTCCGGCGAGGCGACGTCGACGCCGCGATGCGCCATCTCGCCGACGCCGTGGCCAGGGGCGAGGCGCACGACCGCTCGCTGCAGCCGCTGTGGCTGAGATTCCAGGCCATGGTCGCCGTTTCCGCGCGGGACATGCGGCTGTGCGAGAAGGCCCGCGCCGAGATCGAGCCGTACGCCGGGACCTGGGCGGTGTCCATGTACGGCTGGGACATCGGCGGCCCCATGGTCTTCTGGCTCGCCCTCCTCGACGCCGGTCAGGAGCGGTGGGATGAGGCGATCGACGGGTTCCGTCTCGCCGGGCGCTCCGCCGACCTCCTCGGGGCGCGTCCCTGGTCGATCGAGGCGAGGTCGCATCTGGGCGAGGCGCTGCTGGCGCGCGGCAGCCCGGGAGACGCGGAGCAGGCCGTCACCCTGCTGGACGACGTGGAGCGCGAGGTGGCCCAGATCGGCATGCGCCACATCGCGGAGCGCGTCGGCCGGGCACGTCTGCGAATGCGGCCATCGGCAGCCGGCCTGGCTCCCGGCACGGCGTCCGACCAGGCTTCCGGCACGGCGTCCGGCCCGCCGCACGAGTTCCGGAGGGACGGCGCCGTCTGGTCGCTCGGGTTCGGCGGCCACACGGTTCACCTGCCCGACGCCAAGGGACTGCGTGATCTCCACAGCCTGCTGAGCCGTCGCGGAGTTGACGTGCCCGCCGTACAGCTCCTCGATCCTGAAGGGGGGCGGCTCGTGGTCGCCGCCCGGCAGATGGGCGGCGACGCGCTTCTCGACGAGGAGGCCAAGACCCGGTACCGGCGCCGGCTCGCCCAGCTGGACGAGGAGATCGACCGGGCGGCCGAGCTGGGCGACGACGACAAGGCGGCGGAGTTCGACCGGGAGCGCGAGGCGCTGCTGGCGGAGTTGCGCCGGGCCTCCGGGCTCGGCGGGCGCGACCGCCGCCTGGGCGACGAGGCCGAGCGGGCCCGCAAGGCGGTCACCGCCCGGATCCGTGACGTCCTGCGAAAGCTCGACCGGCTGCATCCCGCCCTCGCCGCCCATCTGCGTGCCGGCGTCTCCACCGGCGCCAACTGCCGCTACCAGCCGGACCAGGAGATCCACTGGCGACTGTGAGGTGTCACTTGCGGTTGTAGAGGCGCATCGTCAGTGTGCCGAAGACCGCGATCAGCACGGCGCCGGAGACCAGCACCCAGGTGATCTCTCCGGTGTCGGCGCTGCCCGCCATCAGTGAGCGTGCCGCGGTGACCAGGTGCGAGATGGGGTTGACGGTGACGAACGCCTGCAGCCAGCCCGGCATGGTCGCCGGATCCACGTAGACGTTGCTGAGGAAGGTGAGTGGGAACAGCACCAGCATGCTGACGCCCATCACCGACTTCTCGCTGCGCAGCATCAGCCCGAACATCGTCCAGACCCACGAGAACGCGAACGAGAAGGCCAGCAGCAGCGCGATCGCGCCCAGCACGCCGGCGACGCCGCCCTGCGGCCGGAACCCCAGCACCAGGCCGACCACGAGGATGACCGTGGAGGCCATCGTGTAGCGCAGCATGTCGCCGAGCAGGTATCCGACCATGGTCGACGGTCGCCAGATCGGCAAGGTACGGAAGCGGTCGAACACCCCCTTCTCGATGTCCTTGTTGACCTCCACCCCGGTGTACATGGTGATCATCACGACGCTCGTCACCATGATGCCCGGCAACAGGAACTGCAGATACTCCGTCGGCGAGCTGGCGAGCGCACCCCCGAACAGGTAGGTGAACATCAGCGTCATCATGATCGGGAACGCCGTGACGTCGAACAGCTGCTCGGGGACATGCTTGATCTTCAGCATCGCCCGCCACCCGAACGTCAGTGAGGCCGAGACGGCGCTCGGGCGCGGGGGCCGGGCGCCGGGCGTAAGGACCGCGGCCAGGGTCTCGGCCGCGGGGACGTAGGACGTGCCGGTCTCGGTGGTCGTGGCGGTCATGCCGCTGTCTCCTGCTCGGTCGAGGGGCGGTCGGGGAGGGCGGGGTCGTCCCCGGCGGGTGCGCCCGTCAGCGCGAGGAACACCTCGTCGAGGCTGGGCTGGCCGAGGGAGAAGTCGTCGACGACGATGCCGGACGCGGCGAGCGCCGCCAGGGCGCGGGAGGCCCGCTCGGCGGCGGCGCTCTCCGCGTCCTCGGTGATTCGGCTGGTCAGGGCCACAGGATCGGCCTCCAGGTGGACCGGCGCGTCCAGTTCCTTGGACAGCACGCGCTCGGCCTCCGGCCGCTGCGCCGCGTCCCGCAGCCGTACGTGCACCGACCCAGCGCCGACAGAGGACTTCAGCTCACCCGGGGTCCCTTCGGCGATGACCTTGCCGTGGTCGATGACCGCGATGCGGCCGGCGAGCCGGTCGGCCTCGTCGAGGTACTGCGTGGTGAGCAGCACGGTCGTGCCGTGGGCGACCACGATCCGGATGATGTCCCAGACCTGGTTGCGGCTGCGCGGGTCGAGGCCGGTGGTGGGTTCGTCCAGGAAGAGCAGGTCGGGTGTGTTGAGGATGCTGGCCGCGATGTCCAGCCGCCTGCGCATGCCGCCCGAATAGGTCTTGACCTGCCGCCCGGCCGCTTCGGTCAGCCCGAAGGCGTCCAGCAGCCGCATCGCCCTGTCCTTGGCGGCGGGCTTCTTGTGGCCCAGCAGCCTGCCGAGCAGGACCAGGTTCTCCATCCCGGTCATCTCCTCGTCCACCGAGGCGTACTGACCGGTCAGGCTCACCCGGCCGCGTACGGCGTCGGCCTCGCGCAGCACGTCGTGGCCGAACACTCTGGCCTCACCGCCGTCGGGGCGCAGCAGGGTCGCCAGCATCTTGACCACGGTGGTCTTGCCCGCCCCGTTGGGGCCCAGCACGCCGTAGACGGTGCCCGCGGGCACCCTGAGATCCACGCCGTCCACCGCGCGGTTCTCGCCGAAGGCCTTGACCAGGCCCGATGTATCGATGGCCAGGTCCGTTATCCGGTCACTCATGAAGTCGTCTCCTAGTCGTGCGTCATCACCCCCAAGGCGCGAGACCGCCCGCTAGATCCGATCTAGCGGGCGGTCTCGGTCATCGCTTTCCTTGACCTGTGATCTAGCGCGGCCCCATCGCAGGGAACGGCTGCTGTGCCATCACGTCGCGACGGTCCTCCTGCAGCCGGGTGATCATCAGGACGACCGCGATGGCCAGTGCGGCCGCGAGGATGCTGAGGGCGTTGGCCACGACGTCGAACGCAGCCGCATCCCGCATGTCCGGTAGCTCGTCGGCTCGCGTGAGAGACCGGCTCACCAATTGCGACACCCAGGTGCTGAGCAGCCAGGTGAGCCACCACGCCCATATGAGACCGGAACGGGGAGCGGTCGCGAGACTGCCGATCCGCGCGATGACACCCGGCTTGGACGAGGTCCAGATGTCGTCCATGATCTGCTTGGGGAACCAGAGGCTGACAATCGGGACGCCCCATCCGAAGATCAGCCACGGCTTGGCGCGCCGGTGGGGCCACGGGCTGAGCGACTCGGCGTTCGCGCGGGCGCGGAACAGCCAGACCAGGAACACGACGGCGGTGGCGACGTAGACGAGGAACTCCACGACGCCGGAGACGGCGTACAGCTGATCGCTGGCCTCGGCGTCGGCGAGGTCGAAGGACTCTCCGTCGGAGATGAAGGACTCGATGAGAGTGGCACGCTGCGCACTGATGCCGGCGGCGATCAGATCCACCACAGAGTCGACGATCAGCATCACGACGGCCGCCGTCCCCAAGCCGCGTATCGGACGCAGGGGTGCGGGGACTGCTGGGGGGTACATGGAAGACTCCTCGGAAAAGGGTGTGGAGCCAGTATGTGAGGCTCGCCCAAATCCCGTCACTCCGGTTTCCCGTCCGTGACGTTTCCGGGAGCGTGACGCCACTTCTCCGGCCCATCCGCGTCGCCGCTATCCACCCCGGGTCACAGGTCGCGCCGGGCAGTGACTCCTGCTGCGCTTCCCGCGAACCGACGACGGCGTTGAGCCCACCGCCGGTTCGGTCGGTCCGGAGAACCCCTCATCCCGCTCCGGTTGCCCCTCGGACCTGGCCAGGTCGACGTCCATGCTCCAATCGGAGCCGGACAGCCCGCACCGGCCGGAGGAGTGGATCCAGGCGATCATGTCGTACGAGCCGACCATTATCTGCGCCAGTGCCGCTCCGCCTCATCGGGCAGCTCGGGATGATCGGTCAGACCCTTCAACTTGTTCAGCGGCCACTGGGCCGGGTCCTTCAGCACCGGGTTCACGGGCGGCGCAGAGCACGCGCCGAGGGCCGGTAACACCAGGAACGCGGCCAGGGCACGCGTCGGACGATCGCCCACGGTGGTTCTCCGTTCACGTCGACTCAGTTGATCTTCAATGCAAGTTCACCTCACCTCAAGGGCGCGCGCCAGAGACTTCGCGGCCTACCCGTGAGGTGACGGCCGCGATCCGGCGCTCCCTTTGCCGTCGCACGGGCTTGGGTGCGGCGCTCGCCGAAGATCGCGTCGCTCCGGTCTCCCTAGTGATTGCATTGGGTAGTCGCCTCTACGCTCTCTCCAAGTAGTCGCGATCCGTAATCACTAGCCGGAAGCAGGAGGTCAGCCATGTCTCGTGTCAGAGTGCACAATTTCTCTGTCTCTCTGGACGGCTTCGCCACGGGCGAGGGACAGAGCCTGCAAGAGCCGTTCGGCCACGCCGGCGAACGGCTCCACGAGTGGTTCTTCAAGACCCGGACCTTCCACGCCATGCAGGGGAAGACCGGCGGCGGCACCGGGGTCGACGACGCCGTCACCGGTACGTGGGACGCGGGCATCGGCGCGGAGATCATGGGCCGCAACAAGTTCGGGCCGCAGCGGGGGCCGTGGGAGGACCACGAGTGGACCGGATGGTGGGGGCCGAACCCGCCGTTCCACACGCCTGTCTTCGTCCTGACCCACCACCCCCGGCCCTCGGTGGAGATGGAGGGCGGCACCACGTTCCACTTCATCGACGCCACCCCCGAAGAGGCCCTGCGTCAGGCCCGCGAGGCCGCCGGCGGCCTCGACGTGCGGATCGGTGGCGGGCCGAGCACCGTCCGACAGTTCCTGGCCGCCGACCTGGTCGACCACATGCACGTCGTCGTCGTCCCGATCACCCTGGGCCGCGGTGAACGCCTGTGGGACGGGCTCGAAGGACTCGAGAAGCGCTTTCTGATCGAGTCAGTGACCACCCCGAGCGGCGTCACCCACATGACCTTCACCCGACGGTAGCCCCCCGAGGGCGTATGGGGACGTTCCGCCTGGCCGGTGTGGGATCCGGCCCGGTCACGGATTCGGCGGCCGCGGATCGCTTCGCAGCCTGCTGTACATCCAGCCGTCGCGCCACTGACCGGCGAGGAACTCCACCGAACGTAAGACGCCCTCCAGCCTGAAGCCTGCCTTCTCCAGCGACCTCTGTTCCGCGATGTTCTCCGCATGGGTCACCGCCTGGATGCGCTCGACGGGGGTGTGGGTGAACAGGTAGTCGCACAGCATCGCCTGAGCGCGCCAGCCGATGCCACGCCCACGCCAGTCCGGAAGCAGGGCGATCCCCATCTCCCAGTATCGGGAGACCCCGGCCACTCGCGCCGACCAGCTCATCAGGCCTGCGGCCGTGCCGTCGGCCTCGACGATGATCCTGCTGTCGTCCACGCCCAGGTAGCCGTCCGTGGCGAAGCGACGTGCCGGGGCCTGCGCGTCGCGAAACCCCGCCCAGTCCAGGCCGATCAACCCCGGCTCCGTGGCGAAGCGCCGGAACATGACGAGATCGTTCTCTGTCACCGGCCGCAGCCGTACCTCAGGCGCGCTCACCGTGCCGCCTTCCCCTCGATGCTCTTCGACCCTAGCGGTTGAGATCATCAGCCGCTGACGGCGCGAAGGGCGCCGGGACGGCGGCCGGTGAGGCGGTCGAGCCTGGCGGCGGTGGCGTCGTCAGCGGGGAGGTAGGCGATCAGAAGTTGGCTGTCGTCGTCGGACAGGTCGAGGGTCTCGTAGGCCAGCCGTAGTTGGCCCGCCTCCGGATGCGCCATCAGTTCGAGGCCGGTGCGTCCGGCCGGGCCGCGCGGGGCCTTCAGCCGGTCGGTGAAGGGGGCGCCGACGGCGAGGGTCAGTTCGTCGACGAGATGTTCGACGTGCGGGTCGTCGCGGGAGACGCCCCGTTTCAGGCCGGCGAGCCGCTCGTCGGCCACCCGCTTCCACTCCGGATAGGCGGCCCTGGCCCTCGGGTCGGCGAACAGGTAACGCAGCAGATTGGCCGGCCTGTGGTCAAGCAGTCCGATGGGACCGGTGAGCCGCTCGTAGCCGTTCGTGTGGGCGAGCACGTCACTGAGCCGGTTGATCACCAACGCGGGGGCGGGTTCGAGCCGGTCGAGCAGCGCCCGGACGGTGGGACGCACCGACTGTGCGGGCGGCCGATGGCACTGGCCGACCAGCCGGCCGGCGCCGCCGGCCGCCTTGAAGTGATGGAGCAGCTGGACGCGCTCGCCGGTGGACAGGCGCAACGCGTCGGCGAGGGCGGCGAGTACGGGTGCCGAGGGGTGACGATCGCGCCCCTGCTCAAGACGGGTGAGGTATTCGACGCTGATCCCGGCGAGCGTGGCCAGCTCGGAACGGCGAAGGCCGGGGGTACGGCGCCGGCCGCCGCCGGGCAGCCCGACCTCGGCGGGGGTGACGGCCTCGCGGCGGGCCCGCAGGAACTCGCCCAGGGTGTTGTCGCTCACGAGTCGCAGGCTACCGAGTGGCCGAGTCTCCGATCGTGGCCCTGTGGGGGCCAGTCTCGGCGCGGCCTCCCTCCGGAGATCCCCGTCGCCGGATCCTTGGCCCTGCTCAGGGTTTCCACTGTTGTGAGGAGCGTCGAAATGGATCTGGGACTCAGCGGCCGTACGGTCATCGTGACGGGAGCTTCCGGCGGCATCGGCCGCGAGATCGCCCGCGGGTTCGCCGCCGAAGGGGCTGACGTCGTGCTCACCTATCACCGCTCCCAGACGGGCGCGGAGCGGCTCGCCAAGGAGATCGGCGGACGCTCACTCGTCGCCCCGTACGATCTGGACGACGACGAGGCGGCCCGTGGCCTGGTCGGGACCGTGCTCGAATGGTCCGGCCGGATCGACGTGCTGGTCAACAACGCCGTGCACTGGGGTGCCGCCGAGCCGGACACGGGCGGCTCCTTCGAGGCCGTGCCCGACGAGAGGTGGCGGAGGGTGATCCGGGCCAACGTCGAGGGCGCGCTCCGGCTCAGCCGGGCGGTCGTCCCGTCCATGCGAGAGCGCGGTTGGGGCCGGATGGTGCACATCTCGTCGAGCATCGCGGCCGACGGCATGCCCGGTGGGGAGTACTACGGGGCGGCCAAGGCAGCGCTGCACGGTTTCAGCAGGTCAGCCGCGTTCGGTCTCGGAAAGGACGGTGACATCCTGTCCAACGTCGTCATGCCCGGTTTCACCAGGACCGAGACCAACGTCGCGATGGCCGAGCAGGTAGGTGGCCATTACAGCGCGCGGGCTCCGATCGGCCGCCTGCTCGACGCCGCCGAGGTCGCCAACGCCGTCGTCTATCTGGGCTCGGCCGCCAACACCGGCATCACCGGACAGGCGGTCAAAGTGACCGGTGGTGCCTGACGCCCGGTACCCCGGCCGGCCCGAAGCCGGCCAACCTGAGAACGGCTGGGTTCTGCGCACAAGTACTTCGTGTACTTGACGTACGTGCCTCGCGTTCCGATACTGATGATCGGACGAGAGGAAGTGGCATGGGAGTGCATTTCGCCAGCTACACCGAGGCCAGAGCCAAGCTCAAGGAGCTCCTCGACGCCGCTGACCGCGGTAGAAGCGCGACCGTCCGTCGTGACGGTCGGACCGCCGCTGTAGTTGACGGTGAGCGCCTGCGCTACTTCCTGGCTCGAATCTGCGTATCGAACACTCAGGTAGTCGCTGAAGATGGCGGATGGTCGGTGTTCATTCCAGGATTGCCGGTCGCCGCGGACGGGCGGACGTTCGACGAGGCCATCGGCGAGATGGTCGACGCACTTCGGGAGTACGCCGAGGACTGGCAAGACCACCTGTTGGACGCTCCCAACCACCGGGACAACTGGGGTCTGGTGCAGATGATCTGCCTGAGCAGCGACGACCAGCTACGTGAGTGGCTGACCGGGGTGGCTCCGTGACGTGGCCGCAGCCGACCCGAGATGATCACGAGTGCTTCTGCAAGGCCGAGGGCTGGAGGCGAATCCGGGACGCCAGGGGACGGACGGGCACTCACCACGTCACGTACGAGTTCGACCTTCCCACGGGCGGCATCCTACGGACGCGGATCTCGCATCCACCTGACCGTACGACTTACGGGCCCAGCCTTTGGGCTCACATCCTGCGGGACCAACTCCATGTATCGGAGGAGGAGTTCTGGGGCTGCGTCCGGGAGGGGATCGTCCCTGACAGGGGAGGCCCTCAGGCGCCACCAGAGGCTCTTCCCGCAGATCTCGTACACCTCCTCATTCACCGAGTGGGGCTTACGGATGCCGAGGTCGCCCAGATGTCGAGGGACGAGGCGCTTGCTCGTCTGCAGCTCTTCTGGTCGGAAGGCTCATAGCCGAATCAGAGGCGCGCAGCGGTAGCCGGCGTGGACGTTGAGCAATAGACCACGCTGCCAGCCGCACTTTCGCAGGCGGACGGTCGGTATTCATCGGGCGCGGCCAAGCAGCAGGTTCAGCCAGATCCGGCGCGCCCGCGCGTCGCGCAGACGCTCGGTCTCCATGATCTCCGGCCTTTTGGCGGTGTGGTCGGTACGGCGGATGAACAGCAGTCCGCTGGAGGCGCACAGTTCATACGCCAGCGGCGAGCAGTCGTCGCAGGTGTGGGTGACGACCCGGACAGAGACACTGCGCTGGGTCTCACGCATCCACCGGATCGCGACGTGGCCGGGCTGCTCGAGAGCCACATGCAGCCCCGGACAGGCGTCATCGAAATGGCTGAGGGCTTTGAGCGCCCGGGCGGCGGATGCTCGTAGGGCAGATGGCGGCGCGCTCATCGGGGTGGCAATTCCGAAGCGAGTCGCTCCTGGTCGCCGAGCTGTTCACCGAGTTGGTGGGTGTCATCTCCGTCGATCGTGTGGCTCAGCCCATGGTCCAACTCCTCATCGGTGAGCTGTCGATTGCGCGTAGCCCAGAGGCGATCCGCGGAGCTTCGCCAGATCGTCCAGCCGGGGAACGTGGCCTGCAGTTCTTTCAAGGTTGTCGTTGCCCGCATGGCGACAGGGTGACGTTTGGTGGTGGATCGTTTACACTCCGTTCTTGGGACGTGTGGGACGTTTTGCGTTGCCGCTCAGATACGTCCTCAACGTCCTCTCGATTCGAGGTCGCGCGTGTCAAATGACTCTCTACGGCAAGCAATGACGGATGCGAGACTTACCGAAAGGGACCTCGCATTGCGGTGCGAGGTGGACATCAAGACAGTGTCCCGCTGGCTGGCTGACGAAGCGCGTGTCCCGCATCCGCGTCACCGGTGGGCGGCGGCCGAGGCTCTGGGGGTGGATGAGTCGGTGTTATGGCCTGAAGCGATAAGGAACACGGTCAAGATCGGACCCGATCGGGAGATTGTCACGGTCTACCCGTACCGTTCCGCCTGTCCTAAAAGCGTATGGCGAACGCTGATCACTGAAGCGCAGTCGAACATCACCATCGCCGGATACACCAACTACTTTCTTTGGCTCGAGCATCCCAACTTGGCCAAAGCTCTCAAGCGCAAGGCCGAACAGGGTTGCGAGATTCGGTTCCTGATCGGCGATCCCGACAGCGACGTGACGCACCGCCGTGAGGACGCGGAAGCAGTGCCACTGACGGTCTCCACCCGCATCCGCATCACCCTTGCCGAGTTGGAGCAACTCAAGGGCGTGTCCGGCATAGAGGCGCGCTTCGGCGACGAGCACATCGCCATGTCGGTGTTCCAGTTCGACGACGAGATGCTCGTCACCCCGCACCTGGCCAAGCTGGTCGGCCACGACTCACCGATGCTGCACTTGAAGCGCTACCAGGACGACGGCCTCTACGACCGCTTCGCCTACCACGTCAAAGAGCTGTGGTCAGTAGGCCGAGACATCTGGGCGGCAGCAAGCGCGGGATGAGTGGCAGCTTTGTGACCGTTATGGTGAAATCTGGGCCGGCGTTTCAATACGATGATCGCTTGCGGTGCGCTTGTAGCGCAGACCTAGCCACAAGGACATGTAGTGGACGACGCCCTGATTCCTGGCCTGTACGACTCGCTGCTCACTGAGAAGCTCACCAAAAGCATCGACGCGACGCGGCAGATGGGACACCTCGTGGAGGTGTCCGAAGTTGACAAAGAAGAGGTAGCTCATCTGCTGGGCCGTTTCGTTGGCGAAACAGCAGCCCGAGCTTTGGCCATGCTGAAAGAGCCACAAGAGCAGGTTGATTTGGTCAACCGGCTGCTGAACCAGTTGACGGAGCCCGAGACCGTAGCAGATGGGCCGAACAGGCTGTTGTCGATCGTGCGGGCCAGTCCGGGTGCGAGCACCCCAGTACGCCCGTTGACCTCACTGTCTGAAGCGGCCTTGTTAACCAACGCTCGCGAGGATCCCAACCTGGCACATGAGTTGGCGGCCGAGTTAGTCAGTGCCAACCGCGTGGACCTCTTGTGTGCCTTCGTCAAGTGGTCGGGGCTGAGAATCCTGGAACGCTCCCTCGCGGACTTGCAGCGCAGGGGTGTCCCTCTCAGAGTGATCACGACGACGTACATGGGTGCGACTGAGCGGCGTGCGCTGGATCGACTGGTGCGCGACTTCGGCGCCGAGGTGCGGATCAGTTACGAGCAGAACTCCACCCGCCTACACGCCAAGGCATGGCTGCTGCGCCGGGAGACCGGCTTCGACACCGCCTACGTCGGCAGCTCCAATCTCTCCAGGGCGGCACTGCTGGACGGGCTCGAATGGAACGTACGGCTCTCGTCCGTGACTACCCCTCGGCTGCTGGACAAGTTCGAGGCGACCTTCGACTCCTACTGGAACCGGCCAGAGTTCGAACCTTACGATCCGGCAGTTGACGGCGACCGGTTGGATGAGGCGCTGTCCCGATCAAAGGTGGGTCAGCAGCTTTTCGATATCCCCGCCTTGGTGCCGCATCCTTTTCACCACCAGCGGGAGATGTTGGAGGACCTGGACGTCGAGCGCAGCGTGCACGGTCGGCATCGCAACCTCCTCGTCGCGGCCACCGGTACCGGCAAGACGGTAGTAGCGGCTTTCGACTACCGTAACCTGCAGCAACGGCTGGGCCGCCAGCCGTCATTGCTGTTCGTCGCGCACCGGCACGAAATCCTGGCTCAAGCATTGCGCACGTACCGGCAGGTGCTGGCTGTGCCAGATTTCGGTGAGTTGCATGTAGGCGATGACCGTTCGCGAGAGTGGCGGCACGTGTTCGCCAGCGTGCAGTCGCTCACAGCCATGAGGATCGAGTCATTCGACCCTGAGCATTTCGACGTAGTCGTCATCGACGAGTTCCATCACGCCGCCGCTCGTACCTATCGACGGATCATCGATCATCTCAAGCCCAAGGAATTATTGGGGCTCACTGCTACCCCGGAACGTGCCGACGGTACCTGGGTTCAGGACGAATTCTTCGAGGGCCGGATAGCCTCCGAGTTGCGTCTGTGGGACGCATTGGATGCCGACTTACTCTGCCCGTTTCACTACTTCGGTATCAATGACGAAACCGACCTCACCAGCATCAAATGGTCGCGTGGCTCCTACGACAGCAATGCGCTCGACAACTTGTTCACTGGCGACGATGTCCGAGCCCGCCTGGTCTTCAATACGCTGAACGACAAGGTTAGCAACCTCGCCACTGTGCGTGGCCTAGGCTTCTGCGTCTCAGTACGGCATGCGCGCTTCATGGCCGACTTCTTTACGAGGGCAGGGTTGCCCTCTCTTGCGGTGGACGGCTCCACTGATGACGCTTCCCGAAAGGCGGCACTGCGGGCGCTGCGGGATGGCGCGGTCCGCTTCCTGTTTGCGGTCGACCTGTTCAATGAGGGTCTGGACGTACCTGATGTAGATACCCTGCTGCTTTTACGGCCGACTGAGAGTGCCACTATCTTCCTCCAGCAACTTGGTCGAGGGCTTCGCCGTACTCCGGAGAAAGAGGTGCTGACGGTGTTGGACTTCGTCGGCCAGCACCGCAAAGAATACCGCTTCGCTAATCGGTTCCAGGCATTGACCGGGTTCTCTCGCGGTAGGCTAGACAAGCAAGTCAAAGACGAGTTCCCGCTACTGCCGTCGGGTAGCCAGATTGTGCTGGACCGAGTGACCAAGGATCGGCTGCTGGCCGAGCTCAAGATCCATCTCGGGGCGACGGTGAACACGTTGACACAGGAGATCCGTTCTTGTGCGGAGACGTCGCTTACCGCGTATCTCGAAGAGATGGGGCGGGACATCGGCGACCTGTACCGCAACCGAAGGTACTGGACGTCGCTCCTTCGGCGGGCCGGCCTGTTGCCTGAGTCTGGCTCGCCGTTAGAGGAGGTGCTTGGCCGGCGAGTCCGGACGCTTCTGCATGTGGACGACCGTCGCCGTGGCGAAGCATATGCCCGACTCCTAAGCGCCGACGGCCCACGCTACGCGGACTGCTCGCCTACGGACCAGGCCTTTGCGCGGATGCTGTGCTTCTCCTTCTGGCGTGACGGCGGAAACTTCTCTTCCTACGATGAGGCGCTCGATCGTCTGCGCGCTGAGCCTGTTCTGTGTGAGGAGATCCGGCAGGTTCTGACCTACGGCGTTCACCGCCCAAGGTACGTGGCCCGACCGCTTGATCCAGAAGTTGGTGCAGTGCCGCTCGCGGTCAACGCCCGTTATTCCACGGAGGAAGTGCTCGCCGCGATCGGTTGGGCATCGCTTGGTGGGCTGGTGCCGTCGACGATGCGTGAGGGTGTCGCATGGAGCCCGGTGACTAAGTGCGATGCACTGTTCGTCACTCTCCACAAGAACGAAAAAGAGTTCTCCCCTCAGACCATGTACCGAGACTACGCGCTCACCCCACGTCTTTTCCACTGGGAGTCACAGAACCGGACGAGTTCTCACTCCACTACAGGTCTGCGCTACCAGAACCATGAGGCTGAGGGCAGCCACGTGCTCCTGTTCACCAGGGAGCGTAAGGAGAACGAGAGCGGCCACCCCGAACCCTTCGTTTTCCACGGCACTGCGCGATACGTCGAACATCGAGGCGATCGTCCGATGGCCATCACCTGGAAACTCTTTGAGGAAATGCCAGCGGACCTATTCCGCCGAGCTGCCATCGCAGGGTGAGTTCCGCAAGACGACTCGCCACAGGTGGCCACAACCGATGGTCGAGCAACTTCCTCAAGCGTGTTGCTGAGAGCGCAGGCAGGGAGCATCCTGACCTGGAGCACCGAGTGTGTGCGACTCGTTACTATGCGCGTCGCTCAGTGCTCTCGTGATCCTTGTCCGGCCCTCACCCCAGGAGGACTGACGCGATGCCCGCCCGATGTCGTTCCGACTTCTGGCCGAAGAGCGCCACAGGGACAACCGGGTGGTGTTCTGTAACCGCTTCGAGAAAGCGGCGCGCGTGCTCGCTCAGGAGACCGGCCTGCGGGCCGAGCTGTTCCCGGTTCCGGCGGCGGTGTCCGTACGTTCCTACCGGGCGGACTGGTCGCCGACGCTGGGCCTGTCGTACATGGCGATCACTGACCGTGACGTGCCCTTCCGGGGGCAAACCGGCCAGCCGCCGAAGTGGTTCGAGCTCTGCGACGAGTGGGAGAGGGTCTTCCCCGAGGACCGTGACCGCATCCAGGTGTACGTACGCCACCTGCCGGCCGAGCGCTCCGAACAGGCAGACGACGTGGTTCCCCGAACGAAGGAGTTCACCGCATGCCGAAACATGAGGGACAGAAACCGTCGAGCAAGCCCTTCACACCCGAGAAGCCGACTCCGGACGGGGACCGCCCCAATCCCGGGGGCGGTCAGCACGAGAAGCCCCAGGGCCAAGTGACGTGACGGACAACGCGCACCTGATCGCACAGCTCCAGGACCTCGACTCGCGATGGGCTGACGCCATGCGGGCGGTGCCGCGTCACCTTTTCATCCCTGATCAAGCGTGGTGCTCTCCTGACGACGAGCCGGGGTATCTGATCGACCGGACCGCCGACCCGGACGGGTGGATGGACGCTGTCTACTCGAACACGGCGATCGTCACCCAGCTTGACGACGGGGCGACCGACCTGACAGCGGGAAGCGGGGACTACACCTCGTCATGCTCCATGCCCAGCATCGTCGCGGCGGGCCTGGACCTGCTCGATCCCTACGACGGTGACGAGGTCCTGGAGATCGGTACGGGAACCGGCTGGACGGCGGGCCTGCTGGCCCATCGCCTCGGCGACGGCAACGTCACCAGTGTCGAGATAGATCAGGCCGTCCTCGCCGCAGCGGCCGAGAACCTCAAGAACGCTGGGCGTCTTCCCCGGCTCGTCCTGGGGGATGGGAGTGCCGGGTGGCCGGATGGCAAGCCCTATGACCGCGTCCACGTCACCTGCGGCGTCGATGAGGTGCCCCACGCCTGGGTCGAGCAGACGCGTCCGGCGGGCCTGATCGTAATCCCCTGGATGCCTCGGTGGGAGGCCGGTCACCTGACCAGGCTGACCGTGACCGGAGACGGCACGGCTGTGGGTAGGTTCTACCGGAGCTGTTCCTTCATGATGCTGCGGTCGCAACGTCGGGGCGTACCCGAGGCGACGGGCGACTATCGGGAGTCGTCGACCTACCTGGACCCACGCCGTATCGTCCGCTCCTCCGTCGGGGCCGATGTGGCGGTCGCGGGCATGATTCCCGACCTGAACGGCCGGCACGCCGACGAGGACAACGGCGAGTTCCACCTGTGGCTGTGGTCGGACGACTCCGATGCTCAGGTGCACTACTCACCTGAGTACAAGCGCGTGGCCGTTCTCCAACGGGGGCCGCGTGATCTCTGGGACGAATTGGAGGCCGCGTTCCTGCGGTGGGTTTCCTCCGGTTCCCCCGGCCGTGACCGGTTCGGCCTGACCGTCACGCCAGAAGGCCAACACGTCTGGCTGGATCGGCCGGACAACGTGATCCACTGAGTGGTGGTATATGCCGATGAAAAGGATCGCCGTGTACGCCGATCCCGAAGACCTCGCGGTCATCAGGAAGGCCGCGAAGCGCCGTGGCATCTCTCAGGCGGAGATCATCCGAGCCGGAATTCACCTGGCCGCGATGGCGAACCGAGTGTGGGACGAGCCGCTGGACTGGCCGACCTTCAAGGCCGTCGCCCCGCGTCCCGGTCGGACCGGTCAGATGCCCTGGGGGAGGCGGAAGAGCCTCTTCGGGTCGTAGGCGGCCTTGACGCGGGCGAGCCTGGCGGCGTTGGCGCCGTAGTACTGCTTCCGCCAGTCCTTGAGCTTCGGGTCGATGTAGTTCACGTACGCGTGGTCCCCGAAATACGGCCGCATGGCGGCGTGCGCGGTTTGGGTCCAGGCCGCGGCCCCGCCGAAGTGGGCGTAGTACTGCACGCTGAACAGCGCCTTCCGGTGGGGGAAGGCCGTCGCGTCGGACCGCACGCGGCCGATCGCTCCGCCGAGCGCGTCGAGCAGCACCGAGTGCCGCCCGCCCGCCGCGACCTGGGCGACCAGCGCCTTGATCCCCGCCGTCGGCAGCGGCGCGTACGCCATGTGGGACGCGGCGGAGAACGAGTCGCGCACCAGCTTCCCACCCGAGGTCTGGCCCGGCAGCGAGCCGGGGCGGTGGCACTGCGCCACGGTCAGCGACGAGCACCCCGCCATGACCATCATCGCGTGGTCGTACGCCGAGGTGGCGACGTAACGGGTGGATGGGCCCGAGCCGACGCGGTCCACGAGCTTCTGCAGCAGCTTCTCGCAGCCGGCCTTGCCGCCGAGGTAGAGGCCGCCGACCTGCACGTCCAGCGAGGGGTCGTGGTTGAGATGGCAGTTCGACCACATCGCGTCGGGCGCGGACGGCGCCCACGCCTGCCACGCCCGCAGCACGGCCGCCGCCTTGGCCCACGGCCAGTGCAGGAAGAAGACGGTGACGTCCCGCGTCGGGTGGGTGCGGAACGTGAACGACGTGGCCACGCCGAAGTTGCCGCCGCCTCCTCCACGCGAGGCCCAGAACAGGTCGGGGTTCTCGGTGGCCGAGCAGGTGACCACCCGCCCGTCCGCCAGCACCATCCGCACCGATTCCAGCGCGTCGCACGTCAGGCCGTACGTCCTGGACACCACGCCGATGCCGCCGCCGAGGGTGAGCCCGGCGACGCCCACGGTGGGGCAGGTGCCCGCCGGGATGCTCACCTTGTGCGCGCCCAGCTTCGCGTACACATCCACGAGCCGCGCTCCCGCGCCGACGGTCGCGTGGCCGCCGGAGTGGGACACCCCGCTCATCGGCGACACGTCGATGACCAGCCCCTTGCCGGTGGACCAGCCCGCATAGCTGTGACCGCCCGACCGGGACGTCACCGGTACGGCGAACCGCCGGGCGAACGCCAGGCACTCCGCCACGTCGCCCGGTGTCTTGCAGTACGCGACACCGGCGGGCCGTACGGAGTCGAAGGCCGTGTTGAAGACCCGGCGGGCCGGGTCGTACGCGGCGTCCCCCGGGCGGATCAGCCGTCCGTCCAGCCCCCGGCCCAGCGCCGCCCAGTCGGAAGCGCGTGGCCCGGCCGCCGCGGCGGCCGTGCCGGACACGACAACGGTCCCGGCCATCGCCGAGACGCGAAGGAAGCTTCGCCTGTCCATCATGGTCATCTCTCCGAGGTGTAGAGCTACCTCGTGAGACGTGTGGTGATCCGCTCTGGTTGGTTACAGTGCCATCACTTCTCACCGATCCGCAGGGCCAGGGCCGGGCACATCTCGACCGCCTTCTGGGCCTCGCCCCTCAGCCACGACGGTATGCCGCTGTCCATGAAGACCGGATATCCGTGGTGGTCGAGTTTGACCAGCTCGGGTACGAGGTGGGCGCACAGGCCGTGCCCCTGGCAGCGGGTCCAGTCGACGACGAGCCGCGCGTCCGACTCGTCGGTGATCGGCAACGGCAGCACGTCCAGCACCGGCCGCCCGCAGCCGCCGTGGACGCGGTGCTCCTCCACGTCGTCGGCGAACGCGTCCAGGGCGGAAAGCACGAACCGTGCCGAGCCGTCGGGGTGGAAGCACGCGCCCCTTCCCCGTACGGCCGCGGCGGCCGCCCGCACCAGGTCAGGGCCGTCGGGTGCGCCGTCCTCGACCTCGGCGAACGCCCGCGCGAGGTCGGGCAGGCCGAGCCGGCACGGCCCGCACTGCCCCGAGGACTGGGCGGCGAGATAGGCGGCCACGCGGGCCGTCTCCCCGAGGGGGCAGGTGTCGCCGTCGAGCGGCACCACGATGCCCGCGCCGAGCTCGCCCCCGGCCTCCGCCGCCCCGCGCCGCGACACGATCGCGCCGTAGCTGTCGGCGCCCGCCATCCACTTGCCGTGGTACCCGCCGAGCAGCACGCCGTCGCCGACGGTGGCCTGGCACAGGTCGAGTACGGCGGCCAGCGGCACGCCTGGCGTCACCTCGACGACCGATGGGGAGGCGACCGAGCCGCCGACGGTCAGCAGGACCGTCCCCGGCTCCTGCACGGTCCCCACCGACGCGTACTCCTCGGGTCCGAGCTCCGCGAGGACGGCGAGCTGGGCGAACGTCTCGGCGTTGGACAGCAGGGTCGGCAGCCCGTCCACACCGCTCTCGCTCGACCTGGTCTTGCGGCCAGGGGGGACGCCGGACGCGCCGTTCACGGCCCGCACGAGGGCGCCGCCCTCGCCGGCGATGAAGCGCTCCGGGATGCCCGCCACCCGGACGCAGCCGGACAGGCCCCGTTCGGCGACCGCCGCGGTCATCGAGGCCTCGGCGAGGTCTCCGGCGGCGACGGCGACCACCACCTGCCTGGCGTTGATCGCGCTGGCGGCGAGCAGCGCCCCCTCCAGGACGAGGTGCGGCACGCGGGTCAGCAGCATCTTGTCCTTCATGCTGGCCGGCTCGCCCTCGGCGGCGTTGACCAGCACGACCGTCTCGGAGTCGCGGGCGCGCGAGGCGACCGCCCGCAGCTTGCGCGCGAACGGGAACGCGGCTCCGCCGCGCCCGCGCAGGTCCACCTCCTCGGCCATCGCGATGAGCGAGTCGACCGTCTGGCCGGGAAGCTGGTCGTGGACGGTGTAGTGGGTGTTGAGGTCGAGCCTGCGGTGCTGGTCGAGCCCGGCGGTGAGCCGGGCCGGGCCGAGCCGCCTGACCTGCGAGACGCGGTAGGGAATCACACGATCCTCCGGAGCCTGGTGTCCTGTGGTCCGTTGCTCTGCGGTGCGTCGCCCGGTGCGTCGACGCTGTGGATTCCGGCGTGCTGCGTTCCGGCGTGCTGCGTTCCGGCGTGCTGTGTCCCGGCATGCCTTGTCCCGGCGTGCCTTGTCCCGGTGCCGGGGAACCCGCGCGCCGGAGGCGTGCCGTCGGTGCCGGTGCTGCGCAGCGCGCTGACCGGCTGGGGAACGGCTCGCGGGACCTGCCGGGGCAGGGTCCGGGCCGGTGCGGCCTCCCGCTCATCGATCCGCGGCGCCCTTGCGGGCCTGGCGGCGGCGACGACCCGCAGCAGCAGCGCCGAGCCGACCGCCACGAGGCAGATCACGTAGCTCCAGCTCACCCACGCGGCGGGAGTACGGCCGGCGGCGAGACCGTGGAGGATCGACAGCGGCCAGGCGAGATAGGCGAGGTCGTGCAGGATCCGCCACGCCCACGGCCGCTCCGCCTGGGCGAACCTGCCCCGCATGACTCCGGTGGCGATGACGACGATCATGAGGTCGGAGGCGAGCGCGCCCATCCCGACGTACAGGTTCGTGCTCGGGACGACCGAGCCGTACGGCGGGACGAGCCCGGCGGCGATCTTCATGGCGATGTGCACGACGAGGAAGCCGACGCCGACGAGGGCGGCGGACCGGTGCACGAGCTGCGCGCCCACCCGGTGGGGGATCGGCAGGACGACGCGCTCGGTGGCCGCCAGCCCGAGGGCGACCGTGGTGGTGAGGGCGACCAGGGAGACGACGCCCGCGTAGAAGGTGAGGAAGGCCTGCGCCTCGGCCATGAACCCGGCGCCCGCCTCGGTCCTCGCCGCGAGCAGCCCTCCGCTCACGACCAGCGTCACGACGACGCCGAGACCGATGCGTACGCCACGGCTTTCGAGGTCGAGGCCGGCGTCCGGCCGGGTGTGCCGGGGAGCCCGTCGCTGGGGCAATGATTCCTCCGTCGGATGTACCGGTGACGAGTTGGTGAGGGTGCGTACTCGGAACCGGTGGGCGCCGTTCCACGAGTCCTCCGGCGGGACCTCAGGCGGGTGTGGCCTGCGAGGGACCGGACGGGGAACGGCACGTCCTGGGGGCGGTCAGCAGCGGCGGCCGCTGTTGATGCAGGAGACGACGAGGTTCATCAGCCGGGTGGGCATGACGTTCTCGAAGTCGGCGTGGTCGGTGACCGGGCTGTGCTGCTGCTCGGGGAAGCTGTCGACGGCGAACGACGGGCCGCTGCGCACCGAATAGGAGAGCGTCATGCGCAGCTGAGGGATGGCTCGGGTGCCCGCCGGGCAGGCGCCGTTCGCCGCCGGGAACAGGACGTGCGTTCTGTGATTGGCGCTGTCGGTGTTCTGGCCGTCCCAGCAGCTCGGGAAGTCGAGGATGCGCAGCACCTGGCTGCCCCGCGGGCAGAGGGGATACTTCGAGGTGACCCGGTTGGTGAAGCCGGTGCAGCTCCACTGGGCCCGCGCGTTGGCGCCGCCGTTGGTGGCCGCCTTGGCGTCGCCCGTGATCAGCCGGAGGAAGCGGGGCATCGCGACGACCCTGCTCGCCGGGTTGCCGCGGAACTGGAGCTGCACCGACCGCGCCTGGAGGATGCTGCCGACATTGCCGTCGGCCGCGCCGCCGGGCTCGTCGGCGTGATCCTCGTCGCCCGGCTCGTCCGCGTGATCGGCCTCCGCCCCGCCGGCGGTGGCCGCCCTGCTGTCCGAACCCGCTCCGTCCGTTCCCGTGCTGTCCGAAGTCGTGGTGTCCGAAGTCGTGGTGTCCGAAGTCGTGGTGTCCGAAGTCGTGGTGTCCGAGGCGTCCGTGCCGCCGGAGGAGGTCGCGGCGGCCGTGTCCGCCGCCTGGGACGCCTCCGGATCCGAGGTGGCCGTCTCCTTGGGAGTCGCCGTATCGCCGGGGTCCGGCCGCGACGCGCTCCGCGAGGCCGTCGGCCGGGCGGACGGCGAGGCGGACGCGGATATGGAAGGAGACGCGGTCGGGGACGCCTGGGGCTTCTGGCCGGTCCGGCTGCGGAGCACCGGCCAGAAGTACGCGGACCTGTCGCCGAGACGGCAGGTCGTCCCGCCGGCGGCGAGGCTCTCGTCGGTGGAGAAGCCGTTGGTCGTCAGGTTGCCCACGTAGTCGTGGACGTGGTGGGCGCCGTTGGACACCCCCGGCGCGACGATGTGGTTGTCGGAATTGCGGTGGCCGTTCTGGTTGCGGCCGCACTGGCTGGTGAACGAGCCCCGGCCGGCCCGGACGCCGGTGCGGCCCGGCGGGACCCGCCGGATGTCGATGAAGTCCTCCAGGGCGGGGCCGACGTCCTCGCACTCGGCGCCCTGGACGGCGGGGTCGCAGTGGTCGGCGAGCGCGGGCCCCGCGACGCCGGTCAGCGAACTCCCGAGCAGCACGCCCGACAGGGCGAGCAGGAGTCGTTTTCGCATGGTTCCTCCTAGACGAACCGAACTAAGGCGAAGGGGTGGGCAGCGTGGAGTAGTCGACGAGTCCCGTGCTCTCCAGCAGGGTCATGTGCTTCATCACGACCTCCACGGCCCGGGAGGCGAACGCGCGCACCAGCTCGTTGCGGGTGCCCGCCCGCACCGCGGAGACGACGGTGAACACCTTGCCGTGGGCGTTGCGGAGGCGGTCGGCGAAGATCCGGTCGAACTCGGCCCCCCGGCTGCCGGCCATCTCGTCCAGCCAGCGCCGCTGATCCGGGTTGGGCTGGTCGGGCAGCGGCACGGCCAGCTTGGCCGCCAGGGCCCGGACCTCGGCGTCGAGCTTGGTGTGGTCGGTGACCAGATGCATGCCGACGTCCTTGACCTTCTCGTTGCCGGACCGGTCCTGGGCCCAGCGACCGGCGGGGATCTCCCACAGGCCCGCCCACCTGACCCGCACGAGCAGGTCGCGGTCGGCCGGGCCGAGGGGCCCGTACGGGGTCTGTGTCCAGCCGGCCTGTGACGCCTCGCTCCGGGGGACGACCACGATCACCGAGACGGCCGCCGCGAGCAGGAAGACGCCGAACACGAGGAGTTCGCCAAACCGGAACCGCATCGTGCCTCCTTTCGTGACCTTCGGTCGGAGGTACGCGGGGGCGTCGGCAAGGGTTCAGGAAATAGTCAGAAATGACTGGAGTTACGGATGTGGTGTACGGGGGAGTAACAGCGGTGCAAATATGTGCGCGTGCGTCGACAACTCGACAGCCGGTTCGTGCGTCTGGACTCCGATGACTACGACGACCCTGATCGGGACGAGCGCCTGATCCGGGAGCTGTACCGCGAGTTCGGCGGTCCGCTGCTGCGTCAGGTGAGGAAGACCACCGGCAACGACCTGCAATGGGCTGAGGACGTCGTCCAGGAGACGCTGGTGCGTGCCTGGCGCAACTCGGCGAAGCTGACGTGGGAGCCGCCCCTGCTGTGGGCCTGGCTCCTCACCGTCGCCCGCCGCATCGTTATCGACGGCCGCCGTAGGCGCGGCGTACGGCCGAAGGAGGTGGAGGCTCCCGAGGAGGACAGCATCGCCGTGCCGGACGGGGCGGACCGCACACTGTCGGCCATCGTCGTCGCCGACGCGCTGCGCGGCCTGTCGGTCCAGCACAGGGAAGTTATCGAAGAGACATACTTACGGGACCGTACGGTAAGCCAGGCGGCGGAGATTCTGGGCATCCCACCGGGTACGGTGAAGTCCAGGCTCTTTTACGCTCTGCGCGCGCTTCGAACGGCCCTGAAGGACAGGGGGGTGGCCAGCTGATGTCCGCGTCGTCGCCTCACTTCGATGTGGCAGCGTACGCCCTGGGAGTGCTTGACGACGACGACGCCGAGGCTTTCGAGCGGCACCTCGACGAATGCGCGCCGTGCCGGGCGGAACTGCTGGAAAACCAGGAGCTGCCCGGCATGCTCGACGCCCTTAAGTCCGACTCCGTGTCACAGGAACGTTCCCGTCCTTGACCGCGCGTCAAGTTGACGTTTGTGCCGATATCGGGTGATATCGGGTGCGGTGGTAACGGGCTTTCGGTCAATGGGGATCGGGAGAAATTCGCCACCGGAGGAGTGGCGCATGCCTGCGATGCCGTACGGGCGGCCCGAAGCGGGGGGCGTCCGGCCCTCCCCGCGCAGCTTCGGCGAGGACGGCGGCCGGCTGTCCTACGGCGGATACCTGCGCCTGGACGGCCTGCTCGGCCAGCAGGCGCCGCAGTCCGGCGCGAGCGACGAGATGCTGTTCATCACCGTCCACCAGGTCTACGAGCTGTGGTTCAAGCTGCTCCTCGGTGAGCTGGAGCGGATCAGGGACGCCATGATCGAGGGCGCGCTCTGGCGGGCCAGGCACCTTTTCCGCCGGGTCCACGCCGTGGAGCGGGTCCTGGTCGAGCAGGTGCAGGTGCTGGAGACGATGACCCCGCAGGACTTCCTGGAGTTCCGGTCGGTCCTCGCCCCCGCCAGCGGCTTCCAGTCGGTCCAGTTCCGCGAGCTTGAATTCCTCTCCGGGGCCAAGGACGCGTCGTACCTGAGCAGGCTCAGGGACGCCGGTGAGGTGGAACTCGCCCGTCTCGGACGGCGCCTCGCGGAACCGACGCTGTGGGATGCTTACCTCACCGCTCTGTCCCAGCGTGGCCTCGCGGTCTCCGACGAGGAGATCATGGATTCCCTGCTGGCCGTGGCAAGGGATCGCGGATCGTACGACGATCTGTGGGAACTCGCCGAGGACCTCCTCACCCATGACGAGACAACCGCGCTCTGGCGGATGCGGCACGTCCAGATGGTCGAGCGTCAGATCGGCACGAAATCCGGTACCGGAGGCTCGTCGGGGGCACCGTACCTGAGGGGGCGGACACGTGTTCATTTCTTCCCCCTGCTGTGGGAACTACGGGCCTGGCTGTGAATCTCAAGGCTCACAAGGGAGTGAGTAGCGACATGCCGCTCGATGTGGCGCCAGATCAGAACGAACCAGACGAAGCGCTCGACGAACTGCTGCGCGCCGCGGCCGACGCGTGCGCGCACACGCCGGGAGTGCCGCAAGGCGAGGACGCGCTGAGCTTCCTGCGGCGCTACTACCGGCACGTCGCCCCCGAGGATCTGGCCGACCGGGATCCCGTCGACGTGTTCGGGCCGGCGATGGCCCACCGCCATCTGGCCGAGCACCGGCCGCAGGGACGTGCCGTGGTGCGGGTCTACACCCCCTCGCTCGAGGAGTGCGGCTGGGACCCTGGCCACACGGTGGTGCAGATCGTCACCGACGACATGCCGTTCCTCCTCGACTCGGTGACGACCGAGCTCGACCGGCACGAGCTCGGCACCCACCTGGTCGTCCACCCCCAGATGCTGGTCCGCCGCGACATGACCGGCGCGGCCCTCGGCCCCGGCCAGGAGAACGTCACCGGCCAGGTCGTCCGCGAGTCGTGGATGCACATCGAGATCGACCGCCAGTCCGACCCCGCCACGCTGAAGCAGCTGGACGCCGACCTCCAGCGGGTGATGCTCGACGTCCGCTACGCCGTCGAGGACTTCGCCAAGATGCGGTCGCTCGCCGTGCGGACCGCCGACGAGCTGGCGGCCGGCCCGCCGCCCGCCGACACCGCCGGGGCCGAGGACAGCCTGGAGCTGCTGCGCTGGCTCGCCGACGGCCACTTCACCTTCCTCGGCTACCGGGAGTACCGGCTGGAGGACACCGAGGACGGCGAGAGCCTGCGTGCGCTGCCGGGCACCGGGCTGGGCATCCTGCGCGCCGACAAGGCCGGGTCCGACAGCTTCGCCTCGATGCCGCCCGAGCTGCGCGCCAAGGCCCGCGAGAAGCAGGTGCTGATCGTCACCAAGGCCAACAGCCGCGCCACCGTCTACCGGCCGCACTACCTCGACTACGTCGGGGTGAAGCTCTTCTCTCCTGAGGGCGAGGTCATCGGCGAGCGCCGCTTCCTCGGCCTGTTCACCCACGTGGCGTACAACGAGTCGATCTCGCGCATCCCGGTGCTGCGGCGCAAGCTCGCCGAGGTGCTCGACCGGGCCGGGCTGTCGCCCGACAGCCACGACGGCAAGGACCTCATCGAGATCCTGGAGACCTACCCCCGCGCCGAGCTGTTCCAGATCTCCGTGGACGAGCTGCTGCCGATCGCGCTGGGCGTGCTGCGGCTGCGCGAGCGCAAGCAGGTCAAGCTCTTCCTGCGCCGCGACGACTACGGCCGCTACATCTCCTGCCTGATCTTCCTGCCGCGTGACCGCTACACCACCAAGGTGCGGCTGGACATGCAGCGGATCCTCCTCAAGGCCCTCGGCGGCACCTCGCTCGACTACAGCACGATGATCGGCGAGGCCGCCCTGGCCCGGCTCCACGTGGTGATCCGCGGGGAGCGGGGCAAGCCGCTGGGCGACGGGCCGGTCGACGTGGAGGAGCTGGAGGCGCGGCTCGCCGCGACCACGCGCACGTGGGAGGACGACCTCGCCGTCGCGGTCGCCGAGCTGTGCGCGGAGGAGGACGCCCCCCGGCTGGTCCGCCGCTACAGCGCCGCCTTCCCCGAGGGGTACAAGGCGGACTTCCCCGCGCGTACGGCCGTGGCCGACCTGAAGCGGCTGGAGCAGCTCGGCGAGGACCCCACCGCCATCGGGATGAACCTCTACGAGCCGTACGGCGCGGCCGAGGGGGAGCGGCGGTTCAAGCTCTACCGGCTGGGCGCCCCGATCTCGCTGTCCTACGTGCTCCCGCTGCTGCAGCGGATGGGCGTGGAGGTCGTCGACGAGCGGCCGTACGCGATCGATCGGGATCACAACCCCGCGACCAAGGACGCCTGGATCTACGACTTCGGGCTGCGCTACACCCCCTCGCGGGAGGTAGAGCGTGAGGACTTCAAGCGGCTCTTCCAGGACGCCTTCGCCGTGCTGTGGCGCGGAGAGGTGGAGAACGACGGGTTCAACGCGCTCGTGCTCGCCGGCGGCCTCACCTGGGAGCAGGCCGAGATCCTCCGGGCGTACGCGAAGTACCTCAGGCAGGCCGGGACGACGTTCAGCCAGGAGTACATCGAGCGGGTGCTGCTGGGCAACGTGCGGCTGGCCCGGCTGCTGGTCCGGCTCTTCGAGGCGCGGCTCGACCCGCGGCGGCCCGACGAGGGCAGGGCCGAGGTCTGCGACGCGCTGACGGAGGAGATCCTCGCCTCGCTGGACGAGGTGGCCTCGCTCGACGAGGACCGGATCCTCAGGGCCTACCTGGACATGATCAAGGCGACGTTGCGGACCAACGTCTTCCAGCAGGGCAGCGAGGACGGCCGGGACGCCGGGACCGCCGGCAGCCAGTTCGTCGCCGGGAGGCGCAAGCCGTACATCGCGCTGAAGTTCGACCCCCAGGCGATCGGCGTGCTGCCGCTGCCCCGGCCCAAGTACGAGATCTTCGTCTACTCGCCGCGGGTCGAGGGGGTGCACCTGCGCTTCGGCAAGGTGGCCCGCGGCGGCCTGCGCTGGTCGGACCGGATGGAGGACTTCCGCACGGAGATCCTCGGCCTGGTCAAGGCGCAGATGGTCAAGAACACGGTGATCGTGCCGACCGGGTCGAAGGGCGGGTTCGTCGTCAAGCGGCCCCCCACCGGCGGCCGCGACGAGCAGATGGCCGAGGGCGTCTTCTGCTACCGCCAGCTCATCTCCGGCCTGCTCGACCTGACCGACAACCTGGTCGCCGGCGAGGTCGTCCCGCCGGCGGACGTCGTGCGGCACGACGGAGACGACACCTACCTGGTGGTCGCCGCCGACAAGGGCACCGCGTCGTTCTCCGACATCGCCAACGCGGTGGCCAAGGAGTACGGCTTCTGGCTGGGCGACGCTTTCGCGTCCGGCGGCTCGGTCGGCTACGACCACAAGGCCATGGGCATCACGGCGAAGGGCGCCTGGGAGTCGGTGGTCTACCACTTCCGGACCCTCGGCGTCGACGTCCAGGCCACCGACTTCACCGTCGCCGGCATCGGCGACATGTCGGGCGACGTGTTCGGCAACGGCATGCTGCTGTCCCCCCACATCAGGCTGGTGGCCGCCTTCGACCACCGGCACGTGTTCGTCGACCCCAGCCCCGACGCGGCCCGCGGCTTCGCCGAACGGGAGCGGCTGTTCGCGCTGCCGCGCAGCTCGTGGGCCGACTACGACCGGGCCCTCATCTCCGCGGGCGGCGGCGTGTGGCCGCGGACGGCCAAGTCGATCCCCGTCTCCCCGCAGATGCGCGCCGCGCTCGCCATCCCCGACGGCGTCGCCGCGCTCGCTCCCAACGACCTCATCAGCGCCATCCTGCGCGCCCCCGTCGACCTGTTGTGGAACGGCGGCATCGGGACGTACGTCAAGGCCACCTCGGAGAGCCACGCCGACGTGGGCGACAAGGCCAACGACGCCCTGCGCATCAACGCGTCCGACCTGCGGTGCAAGGTGGTCGGCGAGGGCGGCAACCTCGGCTTCACCCAGCTCGCCCGGATCGAGTTCGCGCTCGGCGGCGGGCTGATCAACACCGACTTCATCGACAACTCCGCCGGTGTGGACACCTCCGACCACGAGGTGAACATCAAGATCCTGCTCGACCAGGTGGTCCGCGACGGCGAGATGACCGACAAGCAGCGCAACCAGCTCTTCCTCGACATGACCGACGAGGTCGGCTGGCTGGTGCTGGACGACAACTACGCGCAGAACGTGGTGCTCGCGGCCGCCCGCGCCCAGGCGCCCGAGATGCTGCACATCCACGCCCGGTACCTGCGGTGGCTGGAGCGCGCCGGTCTGATCAACCGAGAGCTGGAGTTCCTGCCGTCGGACAAGATGCTGGCGGAACGCCGCCAGTCGGGGCTCGGGCTGACCGGCCCGGAGTTCGCCGTGCTGCTGGCCTACACCAAGCTCGTGGTGGACGCCGAACTGCTCCAGTCGGACATCCCCGACGATCCGTCCCTCGCCGGCTGGCTGGTGTCGTACTTCCCGTCGGCGCTGCGCGAGCGGCTGCGGCCGTACATGGACGCGCACCCGCTGCGCCGGGAGATCATCACCACCCGCGTCGTCAACGACATGGTGAACTTCGGCGGGACGAGCTTCGTCTACCGCTTCGGCGAGGAGACCGGCGCGTCGACGGCCGACATCGTGCGCGCGTATCTCGTGGCCCGCGAGGTCTTCGACCTTCCGTCGTTCGTCCGGCAGGTCGAGGCCCTGGACAACAAGGTGGACACCGCCACCCAGCTCGCCATGCTGCTGGAGGGACGCAAGCTGTCCGAGCGGGGCACCCGCTGGCTGCTGGGCAACCGCCGCCCGCCGCTCGATCTGGCGTCCACGGCGCGCTTCTTCATCGACGGCGCGGGCACCCTGGCGCCCCACCTTCCGAAGCTGCTGACCGGCCCGGACCTGGCGGCGTACGAGGAGCGCAGGGACGCCTTCGTCGCCAGGGGCGTGCCGGACGACCTGGCCGAGCGGGTCGCCTCGATGGTCCCGGCGTACTCCACGTTCGACCTGGTCGAGATCTCCACCTACACGGGCCGGCCGGTCGACGAGGTGGCCGAGGTCTACTTCGACCTGGCCGACCGGCTCCAGCTGGCCCGGCTGAGGGAGCGGGTGATCGCGCTGCCCCGCGACAGCCGGTGGAACTCCATGGCCCGCGCCGCGCTGCGCGACGACCTGTACGCCGCACACGCCACGCTCACCCGGGACGTGCTCATCCACAGCAAGCCGGGCCTCACGCCCGAGGAGCGGCTGGCGAGCTGGGTGGAGGGCAACAAGGCCGCCGTGAACCGGTCGCGGCAGACGCTGTCGGAGATCTGGGAGAGCGACACGTTCGACCTGGCCACCCTGTCCGTCGCCCTGCGCGCCGTACGGACGCTGGTGTCGACGAGCAACCTCCCGCACGCGGAGGGTGGCTGACCGGCGGCTCGCCGGCGCCGCTCAGGGGCTCTTGGCCTCGGCGGCGCCGGTGATCGTCCCGTCGTAGCCGATCACCTGCGCGGGCGCGGTGGACGCCTTGGGCGGCACGGCGCCCACGTACTGCTGGGTCTCGATGATCTGCCGCCTGAACAGCAGCGTCGTCTTGTGCAGCAGCCACCGGGCGGCGGCCGGGATCGGCACCGGCTGGCCCTGGCTGCACTTAGGGCCGTTCTGCGTCGACCAGGTGGTCGTGCGGATCAGCGTGTAGAGCACGAGCCCTCCGCCGTCGTCGGTCCGCAGGGCGAACACCGGGAAGTTCGACGCGAAGGCGAAGATCGAGTCGTAGGCCAGGCACTTGTTGTGCTCGAGCTCCTCCTTGTCCTTGTCGATCTCGTCGGCGATGTCCGTGGTGAGCGGGCCGGGGGCGATGAGGCTGGACGCGTAGCTCTTCGAGTCCTCCGCGGTCGTGGCGTGCAGGGGGCCGAACAGGGAGGGGCTGATGGCGACCGTCGAGTCCCGGGAGTCCAGGGACAGCGCGTAGCCGTCCGCGTCGAGCGCCACATCCGGCGGCTTCTGGCCGGGGGACAGCAGCGACTCGAACCCCAGCTGCCACAGGCCGCGGGGGTCTGTCCGCACGAAGGTCATCACGGCGGTGCGGACCTGCCCGGAGGGGCTTCGCCGCTGTGCCGTGGCCGCGAACCACTGGGCGGCCTTCCCGGAGCGCTGACGCGGCACCCAGACCTTCTGGGAGTCCCAGGTGTACCGGGGGGGCGGCTTGCCGCCCCTCGCGTGGATCTCGGCGATGCTGATGGGCCGCTGGCCGTCGCGGGTCAGGGACAGTGCCCACTGATCGGCCTGGGCCGACGCGAGCACGTCCGCGGTGGCGAGGAAGGCGTGGAACGCCTGCCGGGCCTCCGCAGGCGTGACGGCGGGCGGCTCGGAGCCGGGCGAGGGGCTCGCGGACGTGCTCGTCGACGTGCTGACGGACGGGCTCGTCGACGTGCCGAGACCGGGCGCCTGGGCGCTCGACGCGGCCGCCGCGGGCGACGCCGCGCCGGAGGAGGGCCCGCCCGCGCTCCCGCCCGAGCAGGCGGCGGACAGGGCGGCGAGCAGGACGAGGGCCAGCGTGCTTCGAACGACCCCGTTCACGCCCCCTCCAAGTGCAATGGCTTCTCATGCTAGTCGAGGTGCCGTACCAGACGAGGTCCCGCGTTCGCGTACCCTTTACAGACGTGGCAGCCATCGATCCAGCCGAAGAGATCCACGAGCTTACCGGCACGCTGAAGAGCATCCAGGACGTGCTCGACCTCGACGCCCTGCGAAAGCAGATCGCGGAGCTGGGGGAGCAGGCCGCCGCTCCCGACCTGTGGAACGACCCCGAGCAGGCTCAGCGGGTGACGAGCAAGCTCTCCCACCTGCAGGGCGAGGTCAACCGGGTGGACAGCCTGGCCCGGCGCCTCGAGGACATCCCGATCATGTTCGAGCTGGCCGCGGAGGAGGGCGACGAGGAGGCGCTACGGGAGGCCGAGAAGGAGCTGATCTCCCTGCGGTCCGACGTCGGCGCCCTCGAGGTCCGCACCCTGCTGTCGGGGGAGTACGACTCCCGCGAGGCCCTCATCACGATCAACTCGCAGGCCGGCGGCGTCGACGCGGCCGACTGGGCGCAGATGCTGCTGCGGATGTACCTGCGGTGGGCCGAGCGCAAGGGCTACCCCGCCGAGGTCTACGACACCTCGTACGCGGAGGAGGCGGGCATCAAGTCGGCCACCTTCACGATCAAGGCGCCCTACGCGTACGGCACGCTCCGCGGCGAGCACGGCACGCACCGGCTGGTCCGGATCAGCCCCTTCGACAACCAGGGCCGCCGCCAGACCTCCTTCGCCGGTGTGGACATCGTCCCGGTGGTCGAGCAGACCGACCACATCGACATCAACGAGGACGACCTGCGCGTCGACGTCTACCGGTCGTCCGGGCCCGGGGGCCAGGGCGTCAACACGACCGACTCGGCGGTGCGGATCACCCACATCCCCACCGGCATCGTGGTCTCCTGCCAGAACGAGCGGTCGCAGCTGCAGAACCGCGCGAGCGCCATGACCGTCCTCGGCGCCAAGCTGCTGGAGCGCAAGCGCCAGGAGGAGCTCGCCACGATGAACGAGCTGCGCGGCGAGTCCACCACCTCCTGGGGCACGCAGATCCGCAACTACGTGCTGCACCCGTACCAGATCGTCAAGGACCTGCGCACGGGCGTTGAGGCGGGCAACCCCACGGCGGTGCTCGACGGCGACATCGACGAGTTCATCGAGGGCGAGATCCGCTGGATGCGCCGCCAGGAGAGCGGCGCGGCCACGGCTTAGCGGGCCGCGGCCCCGGCCGCGGCCTAGTAGTAGCCGCTGACGTGTGAGAGCGCCAGCAGGGCCAGCCCGAGCAGCACCAGCAGGGCGATGACGAGGGGCGACAGCCCCATGAACCCGTGGTGGTGCACCTTCGCGCGGCCTTCGCGGCAGACAGGGCACCGGCCCTCCACGACGGGGCCCGCGCACGCGGCGCAGATCAAGTGTTCGCAGCTCATAGCAGCTTTACCGCCCCAAGACCCAAGGCCTAATCGTTTTGTTTCCGTTATGGACGTTCCATGCCAGTGTTACCCCTAGACTGGCCTCTGGCCAAACGGAACGTCGATCCTGAGCAAAGTGACCGTCGACCTCCGACCGGCTGTCCCAACCCCTAGACTGGCTAGCCGTGATGCGCCCGTGATCCATTTCGATAATGTCACCAAGCTCTACACGAACCAAAACCGGCCCGCCCTCGACCACGTCAGCGTGGATGTCGACAAGGGTGAGTTCGTGTTCCTGGTCGGTCCGTCCGGGTCGGGGAAGTCGACCTTCCTCAGGCTGGTCCTCAAGGAGGAGCGGCCGAACTCCGGCGCCATCCACGTGGCCGGCAAGGACCTCTCCAGGCTGTCCAACTTCAAGGTGCCGCACCTGCGGCGCCGCATCGGCTGTGTCTTCCAGGACTTCCGGCTGCTGCCGAACAAGAACGTCTACGAGAACGTCGCGTTCGCGCTGGAGGTGATCGGCAAGCCGCGCCGCTTCATCCGTAAGGTGGTGCCCGAGGTGATCGAGCTGGTCGGCCTCGAGGGCAAGGCGCACCGGATGCCGGAGGAGCTGTCGGGCGGCGAGCAGCAGCGTGTCGCCATGGCCCGCGCGTTCGTCAACCGGCCGATGATCCTCCTCGCCGACGAGCCGACCGGAAACATCGACCCCGCGACGAGCATCGGCATCATGAAGGTGCTCGACCGCATCAACAGGACCGGCACAACCGTCCTCATGGCAACGCACGACGCCGCGATCGTCGACTCCATGCGCAAGCGCGTGGTGGAGCTGGAGGACGGAAAGATCGTCCGCGACCAGTCGCGGGGCGTGTACGGCCAGGCTTATTAGGAGTAACTGGGACCATGCGGGCCAACTTCATCTTCTCCGAGGTCTGGATCGGCCTTCGCCGTAACCTCACGATGACCATCGCGGTCATCGTGACCGTGGCGGTGGGCATGGCGCTGCTCGGCGTCGGACTGATGATCAACTCCCAGGTTACGTCCCTGACCGGATACTGGACGGACAAGATCGAGCTGTCGGTCTACCTGTGCACCAAGGGCTCCTCCTTCGAGGCCTGCCGCAACAGGGGTGCGGCCACCGACGAGGAGAAGGCGAAGCTCAAGCAGACGATCCAGGGGATACCGGACGTCGAGCGGATCGAATACGAGAGCCAGGACCAGGCGTACAAGAACTGGCAGGCCACGGAGTCCAACCAGGTGCTCCTGTCGATCACCAAGGTCGAGGACATGCCGGAGTCCTTCCGGGTGAAGCTCAAGGACCCGGACAAGGCGCCGGCCGTCATGGCGAGCCTGAAGGGCCAGCCCGGCGTCTCGAACATCATCAACCAGCGGGACATCCTCCAGTCGGTCTTCGGCTTCATGGGCAAGCTGCGCACCATGGCCCTCGGCGTGGCCTTCCTCATGCTGTTCGCGGCGACCCTGCTGATCGGCAACACCGTCCGGCTGTCGGCCTACAACCGCCGCCGGGAGACCGGCATCATGCGGCTGGTCGGCGCCTCGAACATCTACATCCAGCTCCCCTTCGTCATGGAGGGCCTGATCGCGGGCCTGATCGGCGGGGTCCTCGCCGCCGTCCTGCTGATCACCACGAAGGTCCTGATCTTCGAGGGGATCCAGACCTACATGGCGGCCCCTCTCGGCTGGGACACGGTCGCGGGCATCATCACCGGCACCATGGCCGTCGGCGTGCTGATCTGCGTGCTCGCCTCGTTCATCACGCTCCGCCGCTATCTGCGCGTGTGATCGGCGTGAACTCACATCCCCCGGACACCTCCCCGGCGGCCGCGGGCGCGCTCGCGCCTCGTTTCCGTTCGCCGCGCCGACGGTAGGCTCCCTGTATGCCACGTGAGACCGGGCGCAAGCTCATCGCCCAGAACAAGCGTGCCAGGCACGACTTCTTCATCGAGGACACCTACGAGGCCGGGCTCGTGCTGACGGGCACGGAGGTCAAGTCCCTGCGCGCGGGCAAGGCCAACCTCACCGAGGGGTACGCCTCGGTGCAGGACGGCGAGGCCTGGCTGATCAACGCCTACATCCCCGAGTACAGCCAGGGCACCTGGACCAACCACGCGGCCCGCCGTACTCGGAAGCTCCTGCTGCACCGCAAGGAGATCGCCAAGATCGAGGGGACGCTCAAGGAGCGCGGCCTGACCCTCGTCCCGCTGGCGATGTACTTCAAGGACGGCAAGGCCAAGATCGAGATCGGCGTGGGCCGCGGCAAGCGGGACTACGACAAGCGGCAGACACTGCTGGAGAAGCAGGCCACCCGCGAGATGTCCCGGGCCATGTCGAACGCGGTCCGCCGCCGGGGGGGCCGCTAGCCCGTGTCGGGTTACGCGAGAGCCGTACGGGTCGCGCTGGCGGTCGGGCTGGCGGCGCCGCTGCTGACGGGATGCTTCGAGGAGGTGTCTCCGCACGAGGCCGTGCGGGACTTCCTCGTCGGATGGCAGACCGGGGACTACGCGGCGGCCGCGAGGCGGGCCGACACCGATCCGGCCACCGTGCGGAAGGAGCTGGAGGACGCCCGCCTGGAGCTCGACGCCGCGTCTATCCGCTTCTCCCTCAAGAAGATCACAAAGAACGGCGACACCGCCCGCGCCGACTTCCAGGCCGAGGTGGACCTGGGCGAGAACAACCCGCTGTGGCAGTACGACGGAGCCGTGCCGCTCCACCTCGTCGGCGGCCAGTGGAAGGTGCAGTGGTCGCCCAGCGTCATCCACCCCGACCTGCACCCCGGCCAGCGCTTCGCCGTCGACACCGACCCCCACGTCCGCGCCCCGATCCTCGACCGCGACGGCAACGCCCTGCAGGTCGAGACGATCCTCCATGTCGCCGGGGTGACGCCGGCGAAGGTGAAGGACCCGGGCCGGCTGTGCGACGAGCTCGCGCGGATCACCGGCTTCCCGCAGGACCGCCTGCTCAGCCGCATCCTGTCGGCCCCGCCGCAGGTCTTCGTGCCGCTCGCCACCTTCGGCGCCAAGAAGTTCGCCCAGATCGAGGCGAAGCTCAAGGCCGTCAGCGGGCTCACTCTCACGACGGACGACCCTCCCGTGGCGCCGAAGTCGCCCGTGCAGATCGTCGGACGGGTCTCCGCCGTCACGCCGGAGGCCGAGCAGCAGCTCGGCGGCCCCCAGCGGGCGGGCGACACGATCGGCAGGGACGGCCTCCAGAAGGCGTATCAGGACCAGCTCACCGGCTCGACCGAGACGAAGGTCGTCATCCTCAACGCCAAGACCGGCCGGCTGGTCAAGGAGCTCAAGGCCTGGCCGGGACGGCAGAACGCCCCGGTCCGCACCACAATCGACAGCGTCGCGCAGGCGGCGGGCGACGCCGCGATCGGCGGCTCCCGGCCGGCGGCGCTGGTCGCCGTGCAGGCCTCCACCGGCCAGATCATGGCGGTGTCCACCAGCGAGTACAACCAGGAGAGGGACGCCCTGGCCGGCAAGTTCCCCGCCGGCACCGCGTTCTCGATCATCGCGGCGGACGGTCTGCTGAAGGGCGGCTTCGACCCCGCGCAGAAGGTGCCGTGCAGTGCCGACCGCACGGTCGGCGGCGCCCGGTTCCTGCAGACCGGGGGCGTGGCCTCCACCACCTCGACCTTCCGCAGTGACTTCGCCCAGGGCTGTGTCACGGCCCTCGCCTCCCTCGCAAGGCGGACAACCAAGCAGGATCTGCTGTCCAGCGCCGAGCTGTTCGGCATCGGCGTCCCCTGGGGGCTGCCCCTCAGGACGTTCA
Organism: Microbispora sp. NPDC049125; assembly: GCF_040802045.1. NCBI lineage: Bacteria > Bacillati > Actinomycetota > Actinomycetes > Streptosporangiales > Streptosporangiaceae > Microbispora > Microbispora sp. NPDC049125. Next base: position 375,909 of record NZ_JBEZDW010000001.1, read on the forward strand.
GCGGCTCCATCCCCGCCTCCACGGGGGACGCCGCGGTCGCGAAGATCATCTCTGGTCAGACGGCCAAGGTCAGCCCGCTGAGCATGGCCTTGGTCGCGGCGGCCGTCGGCAGCGGCACCTGGCGGCCGCCGGTGCTGGTGTCCTCACCGGCCACCCAGGCGCCGGCGCCGGACCAGGCCCCGCCGCCCACGCCGGTGCAGCCCGTCGCGCTCGACGCCGGGCGGACCGCCACGCTGCGGGAGCTGATGCGGATGGGCGTCACCTCCGGCGCCGCCCATGCCGCCGATGTCCCGGGTGCCCCGGTGTCCGGTGTGGCGGCCCTGGTGCCGTACGTGGAGAAGAAGCAGCGCAAGAGCCTGTCGTGGTTCGTCGGCTGGCGGGGTGACGTGGCCGTCGCCGTGATGACCGAGAGCGGGGATGTCGCGACCGCGTCGCAGATCGCGGGAAGCTTCTTCCGCGGCCTCCCCGCCGAGACCTGAGAAGCCGGGACCTGAGAAGCCGGGACCTGAGAAGCCGGGACCTGAGAAGCCGGGGAGTCGGAAAGCCGAGACCCGAAAAGACGGACATGAAAACTTCCGGGCGACAAGCAACCATCCGGGCCCTCGCCGGCGTCTTTCAGGGTGACTGGGACCCGCTCGGGGGGTTGCGGGGCTCAGTCGCCGTGATGAGACCAGGGCTCCATCTCGGGGGGAGCCCTGCCGTCCGGACCGGCTCGACCCTGCCGGTCGGCCCCCGGGACGCGTGCGTTCACGCCGCGCTCCCGGGGGCTTCGGCGTCCCCGGCGGGGAATCCGAGTCGCGCCGCCCGTGTTGGCAAAGGTAAGATGTGGTTGCCTGTCCCTCCGGGGGCGGGTTGACAACTCAACAGGGGGGTGACCGGCTTCGACTTCGGCATTACAAGTCAGGGGAAGCGGGTCGGGGACTGCGGACATAACCCCGTCAACACTGTGACCGCAATCAATAAGTGCCAATACAAAGAGCACTGAGGTGAGCCAGAACACTCTGGCTCTCGCCGCCTAATCAGCAGCGAGTAACCTCTGTCGGCCCGGGAGCGCCTCCGGCCCGGAACCGACATCGCTAGGAGGCTCCACCGAAAGGCCCGGTCACGGGGTCGATCGGAACATCTAACAGTGACTGAGCCCGTCGGCGACTCGCCTGCGTGATCGCCGGGGCTGAGAAAATCACAGCAGGCTGCACCCGGAGAAGCCCTTTCTTGATGTTGAAGGACGCGGGTTCGATTCCCGCCACCTCCACCACCACGGCGGCGCCGTTCCTTCCCGGAACGGCGCCGCCGTTGTCATGTCCGGGAAAGTCCGGCCCGTCCGGTGAAGCTTTCAGCGGCGCGTGCGAAACGGGGCGGCGCGAGGGCGGCCGGTCGCGGGATGCTTCGCCGAGATCGGACGGGAGATCGCCCCCCGCTGGGCCCGCGTACCCCGCCTCGCCGCCCCTGCCTGGCGGTGTACATCCGCGCGCGGGGAGCGAATGGTGGGAGTCTGCGCCCTCTTCGTGCGGGGCGTCCATGGGCTCCGGCCGAGGAGGTACGGCGTGGTGGCGTGGTCGAAAGCGGTGGCGCGGCCGAAAGCACGGTGCCGGACGCTGATCGCGGCGGCGGCGGCCCTGCTGTCCGCTGCGACCGTCCTCGCGGCCCCGGCCGGAGCGGCGATCCCTCCGGCCACGTGCAGGGTCACGTATGTCACGACCTGGGACGCCTCAGGCGGCTTCGGAGCCGGCGTCACGATCGAGAACATGGCTCCGAAGATCACTTCGTGGCGGCTCGGCTTCACCTGGCCGGGGACCCAGCGGGTGATCAACGGCTGGGAGGCGACCTGGAGCCAGGCGGGCCGGGATGTCACCGCGGTGAACCTGCCGTACAACGGCACCCTCGCCCAGGGGGCGCGGATCCAGCTGGGGTTCAACGGGGTGTACACCGGGGCCAACATCGCGCCGACCCTGTTCACGCTCAACGGGATCGGCTGCATCGGCCCTACCCGGAGCCCGAGCCCCAGTCCGAGTCCGAGCCCGAGCCCCAGTCCGAGTCCGAGCCCGAGCCCCAGTCCGAGCCCGACTCCAAGCCCGACTCCGAGTCCAAGCCCGACCCCGAGCGCCGAACCGTCGCCCGGCGAGCGTGTCGGCAACCCCTACGCCGGCGCCACCGGCTACCTCGACCCGGCATGGTCGGCGGCGGCCGCGGCCGAGCCCGGCGGCTCAGCGGTGGCGCACTCCTCGACCGGCGTCTGGCTGGACCGCGTCTCCCGCATCGCGGGCACGCCGTCCACGCCCGGCCTGCGCGCGCACCTGGACGAGGCCGTCCGGCAGGACGCGGCGAACGGCGCCACACCGCTCACGATCCAGGTCGTGCTGTACGACCTGCCGGACCGGAACTGCACCCATCTGGTCTCCAACGGCGACTTCACCGTGGAGGCCGGCGGGCTCGACCGCTACCGGACCGAGTACGTCGATCCGATCGCCGCCATCCTGGCCGATCCCGCGTACCGGAGGCTGCGCGTCGTGGCGGTCGTCGAGCCCGACTTCCTGCCCGGTCTCGTCATCGAGCCCTACACCCAGCAGGCCTTCGGCTGCGAGGCGGTCCGGACGAGCGGTGTCTACCCCCAGGCGGTGCGGTACGCCATAAGCCGGCTGCACGCCGTCCCCAACGTGTACGTCTACCTCGACGTCTCCCACCATGGCGTCCTCGGCTACGAGAGCTACGCCGGCCCGGCCGCCGAGCTGCTCGCCGGCCTGGGGGACGGGGCGGGCGGAGGTCCGCCGCCGGTGCACGGGTTCACGGTGAACGTCGCCGGCTACGGCGCGCTGACCGAGCCGTTCTTCACGGCGGACACGGTGATCAGCGGGCAGCCGGCGCGGTACAGCCGCTGGGTCGACTGGAACGACTACGTCGACGAGCTCTCCTTCGCCCGCGCGTTCCGGAACCGGCTGATCGCGGCGGGTTTCCCGTCCGGCATCGGCATGGTGATCGACACCTCGCGCGACGGCTGGGGCGGACCGGCCCGTCCTGCCACTGCCGGCACCTCCATGGACGTGAACACTTTCATCGACCAGTCCAGGACCGACCGCAGGGTCACCACGGCCAACTGGTGCAACCAGAGCGGCGCCGGGCTCGGCGAGCGTCCCCGCGCCGATCCGGCTCCCGGCGTCGACGCCTACGCCTGGATCCAGCCCCCCGGCTTCTCCGACGGATCCAGCGTGAACGTGACCAGCCCGGACGGGATCAGGCACGACCCCATGTGCGATCCGGCGTACTCCCCGCCGCGCGACGCGTACGTGCCCAGCGGAGCGCTCCCGGGAGCCCCGGCGGCGGGGCAGTGGTTCTCCGCTCAGTTCCGCCAGCTCCTCGCCAACGCGTATCCGCCGCTGTGACCCCCTCCGGCCGCCGGTGACCGGGGCCGCTACCGTCGGGGGGGTACCGCTACCGTCAGGGTGGCGACCGGCGTCGCGGCGGCGACGGAGGGGGGGACGCGATGGGAGAGCGGAGCGCGCGGGTGGTCGTGCGGCGGGCGCTGCCGACGGAGCCCGCCGTACGGGGATCGGCGTCGCTGTTCCTGACCGAGGCGGAGCGGCAGGGGGTGCGGGCCGGCCGCCGGATGCTCCACGTCGGCCCCGAGCCGGCGCCGGACGACGTGGCCGCCGCGTTGCGGGTGGAGCGGGGCACGCCGGTGCTCGCGCGGCGCAAGCTGCTGCTCGCCGACGACGTGCCCGTGCGGATCGCCACCAGCTACCTGCGGCTCGACCTGTTCGACGGCACCCCGCTGTGCGCGCCGGGCTTCATGACGCCCAGCCTGCAGGCGGGCATCGAGGCGCTGGGCCACCGGTTCGGGCGGGCCGAGGAGATGCTGGTCGCCCGGCCGCCCTCGCCGGCCGAAGCCCGGACGCTGGAGCTCGACCCGGCCGAATGGGTGGTCCAGATCCTGCGGGCCGCCTACTCGGCCGGCGACACCCCGGTCCACGCCCTGCTCACCGTCTGTGCGGCCTCACGACATGTCTTCCCCGTCACGCAGGTGGCCGGGACCGACGAGTTCTGACGGCGGCCCGCTGACGTAGTCGTCGATCTCGGCGAGCAGGGCCCGCTTGTCCTCCGGGCCGAGGAACGACGCCCGTACGGCCGCGCGGGCCAGGTCGGCGAGCCCGCCGGTGCCGAGGGAGAGCAGCTCGGCGGCGACCGCGTACTCCTGGTTGAGCGACGTCCCGAACATGGGCGGGTCGTCGGAGTTGATCGTCACCGGCACACCGGCTGCGACCAGCTCGGGCAGGGGATGCTCGGCGAGGCTGGGCACGGCGCGGGTGCGGACGTTGGACGTCGGGCACACCTCGAGCGTGATGCCGTTCTCCGCCAGGTAGCCGAGCAGCGCCGGGTCCTGCACGCTGTGCACGCCGTGGGCGATCCGCTCCGCGCCGAGCTGCCTGATGGCGTGCCAGACGGTCGGGGCTCCCGTGGTCTCCCCGGCGTGGGGCACCGAGTGCAGCCCGGCGGCGCGGGCGGCGGCGAAGTGCGGGGCGAACCCGTCGCGCGCCACGCCAGCCTCCGGGCCGCCGAGCCCGAAGCTGACGAGCCCGTCGGGCCGCTGGTCGAGCGCCACGGAGAGCGTGGCGTCGGCCGCCTCGACGCCGTACTCGCCGGGGATGTCGAAACACCAGCGCAGCACGGTGCCGAAGTCGGTCTCGACCCGGCGCCGGGCGTCCTCGATGATCTCGCAGAACTCGGCGGCGCCGAAGCGCGTCCCGAGATGGAGGTACGGGGTGACGGTGAGCTCGGCGTACCGCACCCGCTGGCCCGCCATGTCGCGGCCGATCCCGTGGATCAGCGCCCACAGGTCGCCGGGCTGCCTGATCAGGTCCACGACCTTCAGGTAGACCTCGATGAAGTGGGTGAAGTCGCGGAAGTCGTAGAAGGATTCGAGCAGGACGGGGTCGGCCGGCACCGACGTCGACCCCTCGTAGCGGGCGGCCAGTTCGCTGACGATCCGGGGCGATGCCGCGCCGACGTGGTGGACGTGCAGCTCCGCCTTGGGCAGGCCGGCGATGAATCGGGTGAGTTCGGGATCAAGCACGCCCCGACCGTAACAAGCCGCCTGCGGCCTCCTCCAAGCGATTCTGCGGTATCTCACACCAGATTGTCAGGATGCCGACGAGTGGAGCGGGCCCGGTCACGACGAGGTGGACGGCAGCTCGACGAGGGTGACGAGCACCGTCGCGGTCTTGCCGTCCGGGTGGAGCAGCTGCACCTTGACCTGGTCGCCGGGCTTGTGCGCGGCCATGAGCTGGGAGAGGGAGTTGGCGGTGAGGGTGGGCGTGCCCGCGACGTTCCTGATCACGTCGCCGGGCTTGATGCCCGCCCGGTCCGCGCCGCCGCCGGGCGTGACCGAGCCGACCACCACGCCGATGGGGTTGCCGTCCGAGTCGACCGCCGTGCCGACCCGTACGCCGAGGGCCGCGCGGCGGCTGTTGACCACCCGGCCGTACTGGATGATCTGGCGTGCCACGTCGGTGGCGGTGTCGCTGGGGATGGCGAAGCCGAGGCCGGGCGCGGCGCCGAGGTCGGGGTCGACGGCCGCGAGCGTGGGAATGCCGATGACCCGCCCGGCCAGGTCCACGAGCGCGCCGCCGCTGTTGCCGGGGTTGATCGGCGCCGACGTCTGGATGGCGTTCGTGATGATCGCCGGCGGGGCGCCGCCGTGGCTCTCCCCTGACACCGTACGGCCCAGGGCCGACACGATGCCCTCGGTGACGCTGCCGGAGAAGCCCAGCGGGTTGCCCATCGCCATCACGATCTGCCCGACCCGCAGGTCGGCGGAGCGGCCGAACGTCGCCGGCGTCAGCCCGCGTGCGTCCTCCACCTGGATGATCGCGAGATCGCCGGTGGGGAAGGCGCTGACCAGGTGGGCCTTCCTGGACGGCCCGCCGGTCGCGAGCGTCACCTGGAACTCCCGCGACTTACCCACCACATGAGCATTTGTGAGGATGTGCCCGGCGGTGTCGTAGACGATGCCGGAGCCCAGCGCCTCGCCGGTGGTGATCTGCACGATGGCCGGGAGGACCCTCTTGATCACCTGTTCGAACCTGCTCTGCAGGGCCGCGGGATCGGTCGGGGCGGGCGGGGCGGGCGCGGTGGTGTGGGCCGCCTGGGTGCTCGCGACGCGTCCGGTCCCGATGCCGCAAGACGCGAGCGTGGCCACCGCCAGCCCGGACAGCACGAGCCGGACCCTCCGTGATTGCTCCATGACACCCTGTCTATCCCGGCAGGCCTCCAGGGATAAGGAAGCACGCCGTTGATGCCACAGGTGCGTACCAGTATTGGGGCGGGACGCGACGGACGCCGATGTCCGATCTGCGTTGATAGCCGTTTGTGGCGTACTCTGCGGGCATGGCGGAGGGCGGTGGGAATCCGGCCGGGGACGACCGGCCGAGGCAGCTTTTCAACCGTTACTACGACGCTCCCACCACCCCCCTTCCCCGCGTCCGTCCGGAGGACCTGCTCCAGGCGCCGATCCGCCAGGAGCCGGCCACCCAGGAGCCGGGCGTGCGCGACCGGGTCAGGGCGGCCGGCCGTACGGTGGGGCGCGGCGTCGGCGACATGCCGCTGCGGGTCGTCTACACGGCCGGCGCGGCCGTCGTGACGGTCGTCGCGGTGCTCCTGGTCTTCCTGGTCTTCTCCGGGGACAAGCCGGAGGAGCGCGAGCGGGTCCAGGAGGCGGCCGCCGGGGGCGCCGGGGTGACGAGCGCTGCGCCGAGCGCGTCGCCGACCCCCAGCCCGTCGCCCGTGCTGCCGAAGGTGCCCGTGAGCCGGGCGATGCCGATCTTCCCGGGCTCCGGCAGCTCCACCGTGTCGTACGTCCTGGACCGCAAGTCGGGGATCAGCTACGCGAAGTACGGCACGCCGTGGGAGGACGGCGACCTGGCGCCGTTCGCGTTCGCGCAGCGTACCGGCGCGGAGGACGGGGTGCCGGCGCTCATCGGCAGCGCCCCGCTGCCCGGCGCGGCCCCCGGGACCCTCGCGACGTACGCCGACTACCGGAAGATCGCGGCGAGGGCGGCCAAGTGGACGCTGCGCCACCAGCCACAGGACAGCAAGATCACCTGGACGGCGTCCGTGCCGCTGCGGCGCGGGATGGGCTGGCTGCTGGGCTACAAGGCGTCCTACCGGATCGGCGCGAAGAAGCACTCGTCGCAGGCGTTCGTGATGGTCGCCGGGGCCGGGAAGAGGAAACCCGCTCTCCTGTTCGCCAGCGTGCCCGACAGCCGGTCCGAGCTGTACCGCGACCTCGACATGCTCTTCTGGACCCTGAGCCCCCTGTAGTCGCCGGGGCCTCCTGGCCGGCGAACAATCCTCTAGAATATGGTTCTACGAGGACCTAGCGCTGGAGGGATCACATGGCGATCGGGCTGAGCGAGGAGCACGAGGCGCTCCGCGAGTCGGTGACCGGATGGGCCGAGCGCAACATCCCGGCCGACGTGGTGCGGAGCGTGGTCGGCGCCCTTGCCGCCTCGGGGGCCGACTCGGGGGCCGACTCGGGCGCGGAGGACCGCCCCGCCTTCTGGGCCGGCCTCGCCGACCAGGGGCTGCTCGGCCTGCACATCCCCGAGGAGCATGGCGGCTCGGGCTACGGCCTGCTGGAGGCCGCCGTGGCGATCGAGGCGCTGTCCGAGCGCGCCGCGCCCGGTCCGTTCGTGCCGAGCGTGCTGGCCGGCGCGGTGATCGCCGCCTCCACCGCTGAGGCGCGGGGCGCACTGCTCCCCGGGCTCGCCGACGGCTCGCTGACCGGCGCCGTCGCGCTGCACGGCTCGGTCACCGGCGTACGGGATGGGGGCGTGCTCACGATCAGCGGCGCCGCCGAGCCCGTCCTCGGCGGGGCCCTCGCCGACGTGCTGGTCCTGCCGGTGTCGACGGACCTGGGCGAGGAGTGGGTGGCGATCGACGCGGCGCAGGCGACGGTCACCCCGCTCAGGTCGCTCGACCTCACGCGGGGCGTGGCCAAGGTGGAGCTGGACGCGGTCGCCGTGCCGGCGGATCGCGTCCTCGAAGGGACGGCCCGGCCGGAGGTGGCGAACCTCGCCGCGATCCTGCTCGGCGCCGACGCCGTCGGGCTGGCCGCCTGGTGTGTGACGGCGGCGGCCGACTACGCCAAGGTGCGCGTGCAGTTCGGCCGCCCGATCGGGCAGTTCCAGGGGGTCAAGCACAAGCTCTCCCGGATGCTGGTCGCGCTGGAGCAGGCGAGGGCGACCGTGTGGGACGCCACCCGGGCCACCGGAGAGGAGCGCGGCTACGCCGCCGCGATCGCCGGCGTGATGGCCCCCGACGCCGCCGTGCAGTGCGCCAAGGACGCCATCCAGATCTTCGGCGGGATCGGGTACACCTTCGAGCACGACGCGCACCTGTACTACCGCCGGGCGCTCACGTTGCGGGCGCTGCTCGGCCCGTCGGCCGAGTGGGCCGAGTCGGTGGCCGCGCTCGCGCTCAAGGGCGTCACCCGGGAGATGGAGATCGACCTGCCGGAGGAGTCCGAGGCGATCAGGCAGGCCATCCGCGACGAGCTGACCGGGATCGCCGCGCTCGAAGGCAAGGAGCGCGACCGCGCGCTTGCCGGGGCCGGTTTCGTGATGCCGCACCTGCCCCGCCCGTGGGGCCGCGACGCCTCCCCGCTGGAGCAGGTGCTCATCCACCAGGAGATCAGGGCCGCCAAGATCAGGCCACCGCAGATGATCATCGGTGCGTGGGTGGTGCCGTCCGTCGTCTCGTACGGCACGCCGGAGCAGCAGGAGCGCTTCCTGCCGCCCACGCTCAGCGGCGAGATGATCTGGTGCCAGCTGTTCTCCGAGCCGGGGGCGGGCTCCGACCTCGCTTCCCTGCAGATGAAGGCGGAGAAGGTCGAGGGCGGCTGGAAGCTCAGCGGGCAGAAGATCTGGACGTCGGTGGCGCATGTCGCCGAGTGGGGCATCTGCATCGCCCGCTCCGACAGCTCCAAGCCCAAGCACGACGGCATCACGTACTTCATCGTGGACATGAAGGCGCCCGGCGTGACCGTGCGGCCGCTGACCGAGATGACGGGGGAGAACCTGTTCAACGAGGTTTTCTTCGACGACGTCTTCGTACCGGACGAGCTGGTCGTCGGCGAGGTGAACGAGGGCTGGCGGGTGGCCAGGAACACGCTGTCCAACGAGCGCGTGTCGCTGTCGTCCGGCTCGGGCGGCACCGGGGCCTCGGTCCCCGACCTCCTCGGCCTGGCGGGCAGGCTGGGGCGTGACCTCACCCCCGCGGAGCGGCAGCGGCTCGCCGCCGTGGTCTGTGAGAGCCACTCCATCGGCGCGCTGTCGCTGCGGGTGACGCTCAAGCAGCTCGCCGGCGCCGAGCCGGGCGCCGACGCGTCGGTACGCAAGCTTCTGTCCACCTCGCACGCCCAGCACGTGTCGGAGGCGGCGGTGGACTTCCTCGGCGCCGCCGCCGTCACGGCCGCCGACTGGAAGCTGGGCGACGCCGGCTACTGGAACCGCGCCGTCCTCGCCACCCGCGCCATGACCATCTACGGCGGGACGACCGAGGTGCAGCTCAACATCATCGCCGAGCGCATGCTCGGGCTCCCGCGCGACCCCGAGCCGGGCAAGTAGCCCTCCCACCGGCCACCGCCGGCCACGCGGGCCGTCCGCGTCGCCGGCGGGGCCTGAGGTACGAACGCGGGCAGCCCTTGACCTCGGCAGGGACCCGCCCGCAGGCCGGAATCGCCGATCGCGACCGTGAAGGATATTTCTTCCAATTTGGTGGACAGCGTCTACTATTGGGTGGCTTGTCCTTCGCAGGGGATGTGGCCGCAAAGGCGGCAAGCGGGCCCACGTGTCCGGTCGGCGTGGCGCCTTGGGCACGGGAAGCCTTATGTGGCGCCGCCACGGTTTCACCGGTATTTCGGATGGGTTACTTCTAGGGTATTGACACGTAATGTTATCGCAAACATTATGAGCTTCCGCACCGCAATTGCGTCTGGAGCTCGCATGCCCCTCCCCCCTCCCGTCCTCCAATCGCGCCCTGCGGCCAGGTCGGCCGGCTTCTTCACCGCGTTGTCGCTTCTCATCCCCGCTTTGCTGTGCGCCGGCCTCGTGTCCAGCGGGGACAGGGCGGACGCCGCCGTCGAGTGGTCGCCCAAGCCGTCGTACACCTCGACCGACAAGGGCGACGGCACATATTCGGTGCCGCTCCTCCGCTCCGACGTGCCGGACGTCAGTGTGGAGCGCGTCCCCGCCGCCCAGAACGACGAGGGCCGCGACGTCTACTACATGATCAGCACGACGATGCACCTGAGCCCGGGTGCGCCGATCATGAAGTCCTACGACCTGGTGAACTGGGAGACCGTCGGCTACGTCTTCGACCGGGCGAGCATCGGAGACGCGTTCTCGCTGCGCAACGGGCAGAACTCGTACGGCCAGGGCCAGTGGGCGTCGTCCCTGCGCTACCACGACGGCATGTTCTACGTCGTCTTCAACACCAACAACCTCGGCGGGGCGTACCTCTACAGCACCGACGACGTCGAGAACGGCAAGTGGAAGCGCACGCCCCTCGGCCGCGGCCTGCACGACCCGTCGCTCTTCTTCGACGACGACGGCACGCCGTACATCTTCTACGGATCCGGCGGGACCAGCGCCGTGCGGCTCAACAGCGACATGACGGCCATCGCGCAGGACTACCCGAACATCTTCACCGCGGCGAACTACGCCGGCAAGCCGTTCATCGGCGGCCTGTTCGAGGGCGCCCAGGTCTTCCACATCAACGGTTACTACTACGTGGTCGTCATCACCTGGCCGTCGGGGCAGGGACGCCAGGTCGTCATGTTCCGTTCGAAGGACCTGCTCGGGCGCTACACGTCGGCGGACGGTTCGAACACCTATGAGGCGCGCGGGGTGCTCAACTCCAACGGCTTCGCCCAGGGCAGCCTCGTGCCCATCTCACGCGACGGCGGCGGCACCGACTGGTACGGCATGTTCTTCCGCGACAACTTCCCGATCGGGCGTACGCCCGCGCTCATCCCCGCCACGTGGCAGGACGGCTGGCCGACCTTCGGGAACAACGGGGTCGTGCCGGTGGAGGGCACGTTCGGCAAGCCGATCAAACTGAGCCCCGAGCAGGAGACGTTCGAGCAGCAGAAGAGCCTCGTCGCCTCAGACGACTTCGCCAACGACGCGCCGCACAAGGCGTACATGGACGAGGAGTGGACGATCCCCGCTCCGCCGAAGGTCGACGAATCGCTCCTCGGCGTCGAACTGGCGCAGAATGCCGGGTTCGAGTCCGGCACGGTCGCGCCGTGGGCCGCCCAGTACGGCGCCACGCTCAGCCGGGACACGACGGACCCGGCCTCGGGCTCGGCGGCGCTGAAGGTGAGCAACCGCACGGTCAACGGCTCCGGCCCGAACCAGTTCCTGAACGGGAAGATGCAGCGCGGTGTGACCTACACCGTGTCGGCGAAGATCAAGTACGCGTCGGGCCCGAGCACGATCCGGTTCAACCTCGCCGCCGACTGGGGCGCGGGCGTGCAGGTGATGGCGTCCGGGAACGTCCCGGCCGGGCAGTGGACGACGGTGTCGGGCCAGTACACCGTCCCGGAGACGGCGAACCCGGACAACTTCAAGTTCGCCGTGGAGACGCCGTGGGCCGACCCGCAGCCGCCCTCGTCGAGTGTGGACTATCTGGTCGACGACGTGTCGATCGTCGGGCAGCCGGTGACGACCGAGTACCCCGCCAAGGAGGAGATCGCCCCCAACGGGTCGCGGCTGGACACGGTGTGGGAGTGGAACCACGCTCCCGACAACCGGTACTGGTCCCTCACCGACCGTGAGGGATGGCTGCGGCTGACGACCGGCAAGGTGGTCACCGGCAAGTACGTCTACACGAAGCTGTCCAACCGGGACGAGCTGGCATGGTTCGAGGAGGCGCGCAACACGCTGTCGCAGCGCACGTTCGGGCCGCGGCAGTCGGCCGAGACCAAGCTGGACATATCGGGCATGAAGAACGGCGACGTCGCCGGCCTGGCCGCTTACAACCGCGGATTCTCGTACGTGGCGGTCAAGCGGGCCGGCGGCGAGAACACGCTGGGCGTCGTCAATCGGGTGCAGCCGTTCGCGGTCGACCTCAACCAGGCCACCCTTGAGAGCTTCGTGCCGGGCACGACGGTGCCGCTGGGGGACGCGACCCAGGTGTACGTGAAGGCGGATCTCGACTTCGCCTCGCCGGTCGGACAGCTGTGGACGACGTTCTACTACAGCCTCGACGGGCTGAAGTGGACCCAGCTGGGCAGCCGGGTCGGCCCGCAGACCCTGGACGGCAGCCTCTCGCACTTCATGGGGCACCGGGTCGGGCTGTTCGACTACGCCACACAGGAGAAGGGCGGGCACGTCGACTTCGACTACTACCTGCTCAGCGACACGCTGACCGCTCAGGGCAAGGCGCTCGACACCGGCGCACTCGACGCGGCCATCGCCCACGCGGGCACGCTCGACGAGCGCGACTACCCGGCGGACGCCTGGGCCGGCATGCGGGCCGCGCTCGCCGACGCGAAGGCTGCGCGGGCCGGGCAGTTCGGGACCCAGAACCAGATCGACGCACCGGAGCGCGCGCTCAGTTACCGGCTGGCCAGGCTCGGCACGCTCAGGTCCGTCCCACCGCAGGTCAAGCTGACCGTCACCGCCTCCTCGCGCTGCATCGGCGCCTCGGTGTACCTGGCGGTCACGGCCGTCAACGACTCCGGCGTGCCGGCGACGGTGACGATGACCACCCCGTACGGTTCCAAGACCGTGGCCGGCGTGGCCCCGGGCAAGCAGGCCTACCAGTCCTTCAACACCCGGGCCGGGCAGATCGACGCCGGCACGGTGACCGTGAAGGGGACCGCGACGATCGACGGCGCCACCTCGGCCTACGACGCCGCCTACCCCGCCGCCGACTGCCGCTGACCGCACCGGCGGGAGACCACGGTCCACCCGCCGAGGACACCGAACAACCGGGACCGGCCGGCCAGACGGCCGGCCCCACCCCCCTAACACGTCGCGCGGATCGTCGGGGCGTCCGCGTGTCCCCGGAGAAGTCTCAGGTCAAGGAGGATGTTCGTGTTGAAGCGTGTTCGAAAGGCGGCCCTGCGACGGGTCGCCGCCGCGGCGGTGGCCGGCGCTCTGCTGGCCACGGCGGTCGCCGCCACGACGGGGCCGGCCCAGGCCGCCGGTCAGAACGCCATCGTGAACGGCGGGTTCGAGGACGGCCTCACCGGCTGGTTCACCAACAACGGGAACGCGTCCGACGGCGCCACGCTGTCGCCGACGACCGACGCCTACGCCGGTTCGAGCGCCGTGCTCGTCACCGGCAGGAAGACGACCGGGTCAGGCCCGATGCAGGACCTGTCCGGCAAGGTGCAGGCCGGTAAGACCTACGCGATCACGGCTCGGGTGAAGTACGAGAATCCCAGCAGCCCGGCGACCAAGCAGTTCTTCGCCACCATGCACTACGGCGGCTCGACGTACACGAACGTCGGCACGGTGACCGTGGCGCGCGGGCAGTGGGGGCTCATCCAGGGCACGTTCACGATTCCCGCCGGGCAGAGCGTCTCCACCGCGAGGCTCTTCTTCGAGACGCCCTGGACGTCGGACCCCGCGTCCGCCCCGGACACGCACCTCATGGACTTCAAGGTCGACGACGTCTCCCTGGTGGAGTTCGTCCCGTCGACGACCATCGAGGCGCTCGGCAAGAACCCCGGCGAGGGCAACCCGCTCATCTCGCACAAGTTCGGCGCGGACGGCAACGCCTTCGTCCACGACGGCCGCGTGTACCTCTACATGACCAACGACACCCAGGAGTACAAGCCGGGCCCGACCGGCATCTCTCCCACGAACACGTACGCCAGCATCAACACGATCACGGTCATCTCGTCCGACGACCTCATGAACTGGGTCGACCACGGTGAGATCCCCGTCGCGGGCCCGAGCGGGGTCGCCCGCTACGCGACCAACTCGTGGGCCCCCGCCATGGAGAGCAAGGTCGTCGACGGCAAGGAGAAGTTCTTCCTCTACTTCGCCAACAGCGGCGGCGGCTCGGGCGTCATCGTCGGCGACTCGCCGGTCGGCCCGTGGCGCGACGAGCGCGGCAACCTGCTCATCACGAGCGCGACGCCGGGCGCGTCGAACGGCAAGAACTGGCTCTTCGACCCCGGCGTCTTCATCGACGACGACGGCCAGGGTTACCTCGTCTTCGGTGGCGGCGGCGACGACGGGACGCGCAGCGCCGAGAACACCAACCACCCGAAGTCCACGCGCGTGATCAAGCTCGGCGACGACATGATCAGCACACAGGGCTCGGCGGAGGTCATCGACGCGCCGCTCGTGTTCGAGGCCGGCCACCTGTTCAAGCGCGACGGCAAGTACTACTACTCGTACTCGTCCAACTTCGGGTTCGGCGGCCCGATCGACCCCAACGGCCCGCCGACCGGGGCGATCGCCTACCTCATGGCCGACAGCCCGATGGGCCCCTGGACCCCCGACAAGTACAAGGGCATCATCTTCCGCAACCCCGGCACCTACTTCGGCGCCGGCGGCAACAACCACCAGTCGGTGTTCGAGCTCGGCGGGCAGTACTACTTCACCTACCACGCCCAGACCCTCAACAGCCGCATCACGGGCGGCGCCACCCAGGGCTTCCGCAGCCCGCACCTCGCCAAGCTCGACTTCAACGGCGACGGCACGATCAAGGAGGTGAAGGGCGACTACAAGGGCGTCGAGCAGATCCGCGACCTCGACCCGTACCGGGTGATCGAGGCCGAGACGATCGCCTGGCAGCAGGGCATCGCCACGAGGAAGATCGACGGCGGGTCGGAGGAGTTCGGCCCGCAGGCGCCGAACCTGGAGCTGTACGACATCGACAACGGCGACTGGACGTCGCTCGCGAAGGTCGACTTCGGCGACGGCGGCGCCACCGGCGTCACCGCCAAGGTGCGCCCGCTCGCGGCCGGCGGAAAGATCGAGGTCCGTCTGGACGGCCGCAACTCGCCCGTGGTGGCGACCATCCCCGTCGATGCTCCGCTCGGCCAGTGGACGAAGCTGTCCGCCAAGCTCGACGGCGTCAAGGGCGTACACGACGTGTACTTCACCTACGCCGGCCCGGCTGGCGCGGACCTGTTCGAGGTCGACTCCTGGGCCTTCGACGCGCAGGCCAAGCTGACCGTCACCGCCTCCACGCGCTGCATCGGCACCTCGGTGTACCTGGCGGTCACGGCCGTCAACGACTTCGACGTGCCGGCGACGGTGACGATCACCACCCCGTACGGTTCCAAGACCGTGGCCGGCGTGGCCCCGGGCAAGCAGGCCTACCAGTCCTTCAACACCCGGGCCGGGCAGATCGACGCCGGCACGGTGACCGTGAAGGGGACCGCGACGGTGGACGGCGAGCCGATGTCGGTGTCGCTGGACGCCGGGTACGGCGCCCGCACCTGCTGATGATCAACGGGGCGGCCCGGTGCGACGGGCCGCCCCCACCAGCCGGGAGGTTGACAGGTGGCACGTGCCGAGGCTGCTGCGGGCGGGCCGGCGGAGCAGGCGCTGGCGGGAATCGTGATCCCCGATGCCGGCGACGTGCGGGGGAACGTGACGCTGCCGACGACGGTGGCGGCGGCGCCGGACGCGGTGGTGAAGTGGACGTCGTCGAACCCGGACATCGTCTCCGACACGGCGGACGGCGCCATCGCGGCGGGTGCGGTGACGCGCCCGCCGGTGGGGGCGGACCCGGTGAAGGTGACCTTGACGGCGCGCGTCAGCGTCGACTCCGCCGAGGCGCGCCGTGACTTCGAGCTGACCGTGCGGCCCGCCGTGAAGCTCGCCCCGTTCTCGCGGTACGGCATGGCGAACTTCGCCAGGTCCAACAGCCAGGCGGGGCAGCAGATCTACATGGCCTCCAGCGTCGGCGACGACCCGACCCGCTGGGTGGCCGTCAACGACGGGCACGTCGTCCTCCGGTCCACCAAGGGCATGCACGCCGTGCGCGACCCGTCCATCGTCCGATCGCCGGAGGGAGACAGGTTCTACCTCGTCGCCACCGATCTGAACGTCGACGGCACGGCGTACGGGTGGCGGGGCTGGGACTGGGCCCAGAGCGACGCCAGCCGCCACATCGAGGTCTGGGAGTCCACCGACCTGCGGACCTGGTCGGAGCAGAGGCACGTGCGGGTGGCTCCGGACGAGGCGGGCATGGCGTTCGCCCCGGAGGCCATCTGGGACGAGTCGATCGGGGCGTACGTGGTCTACTGGACCTCCTCGATGTACGCGCCCGGGACGTACTACACGACTGACCGCAACGATCCGAAGCGCCGCTTCCCGCTCACGCGGAACCAGACGCTCTACACCACGACGCGGGACTTCGTGACGTTCACGCCGGCGCGGGTGATGAGCGGCAGGCCCGGCCACGGGACGCTCGACGCGGTCATCATCAAGGACGACGAGGACGGGTCCTACCACCGGTTCGTCACCGACCGCACGTCCACCGGCGCCGGGACGACCAAGTACGTCCCCGGGTGCGGCTCGGAGGACATCTATCAGGAGCGGGCCGTGTCGGTGCTGGCGCCGGCCGGTGAGTGGACCCTGGTCAAGGGCTGCATCACGCACGAGACGATGGACACGACCTACGCCGAGGCGCCGATGGTCGTCAAGGCGAACCCGGGCGACGCGCGGGGAGAGGGGTACTACCTGTGGGCGGACCAGAAGTGGGCCGGCTCACCGGCGGGGGAGCCCATGGAGGAGCAGCTTCATCCGTACTGGAGCAGGGACCTCGCGTCGGGGGAGTGGACCCCCGTCGACTGGGAGAAGCCGGACTACGACCTGGCGAACGGCGTCATGCGTCACGGGAACGTCTTCGCGCTCACTCAGGCCGAGCACGCCTGCCTGCGCGGCGCGGACCTGTCGGCGGTCGCGGTGAGAACGCCTCCGGCCAAGGCCGTCTACGTGACCGGTGAGCCCCTCGACCTGACGGGCCTCGTGGTCACGGCCGGCTACACCGACGGCATGAAGGACGAGGTCCTGGCCGAGGGGTACGGCGGCTACCTGGTGTCGGGGTACGACCCGGCCACCCCGGGGCGGCAGACGGTGACCGTGTCGTACACGGTGGCCGATGTGACGAGGACCGCATCGTTCCAGGTCGAGGTCGTCTGAACCCGTCCGCGGTGGCGGACACGCGTACGCCGCCGTCCCGGCCGGGGACGGCGGCGTCTCGCCTTTCGGATCGGGCTCAGCCGGTGACCAGGGTGAGGCCGTAGACCGAGAGGATCTCGTTGACCGGCTGGAAGTAGGTCGTCCCGCCGGAGCTGCAGTTGCCCGAGCCGCCGGACGTGACGCCCTGGGCCTGGCTGCCGGAGATGAACGGCCCGCCGGAGTCGCCGGGCTCGGCGCAGACGTTGGTGCGGGTCACCTCGGAGACCGTGCCCTGCGAGTAGCGCACGCTGGTGTTGCGCTGCTGCACCGTGCCGCAGTGCCAGCCGGTGGTGGAGCCGGAGCGGCAGATCGACGCGCCGACGACGGCCACGGTGGAGCCGGAGACGGTCACGTTGCCGCTGCTGCCCCTGACCCACGGCCGGGGCGTCCAGTTGCTGTTGACCGCGGCCCACGAGTAGTCGTTGCCGGGGAAGGAGTAGCCCTGGAAGCTTCCCATGGCGACCCGGTTGTAGCCGGTGAGGCTGCTGCCCACCGTGGCGCAGTGGCCCGCGCTCACGAAGCCGTTCGTGCTGCCGCGGCGAACGGAGAAGCCGACCGAGCAGCGGGCCGCGTTGGCGATGTAGTAGGCGTCGCCGCCGCGCACGTCGTAGAAGGTCCGCGGCTGCTCCGACGACTGCACGACGCGCACGGCCGCCTTGTCGGCTCCGCTGGCCGCGACGAACGCCTCGGCCTCGGCGGGCTGGGAGGACTGCACGACGACGCTGTTGGTCCGCACGTCGACGTACCACGCGGAGGTGGACGCCGGAGCGCTCGCCGCGGCCTTGTCGAGCGCCTCCTTGGCGGCGGTGAGAGCCGAGAGCGAGCGGCCGACGATGGTGGGCTGGGCGCCGGCGGTGAGGATGGCGCTCGCCTTGGTGGCGTCCGTGGTGGCGACCACCTGGGTGGCGGAGGCCGGGCCGGTGACCCAGGAGCCGGCGAAGCTGTCGCCGATCTTGGCCTGGACGGCGGTCTCGGTCGCGGCGGCCCGTGACTCGTTGGCGATGCGCGCCTCGGCCTCGGCGGCGCTGATGCCGAGGTCGCGCTGCATGGCCTCGATCAGCGAGGGGGGAGGCTTGACGGCGGAGGACGCGGAGACACCGGCGGCGGCGGGGGCGGGCTCCGCCATGGCGGGGGTGGCGGCCATGGCGAAGGCGGTCACGGTCAGAGCGCACCCGGCGATGACCGTGCGTCTGTCGAGCATGAGGGCTCTCCTTGGTTGGGGGGTGCCGTCACCGTAACCGGGAGGTGCTCGCATGCGGATGTATCAGTTCGCCCCTACCACTGCGGTATGGAAGGGACGGGAGCCGGGCGACCGGACGGCCGTGCGGGCAGGCGAACGCCGCCGCCCTCCGGGGAGAGGACGGCGGCGTGTGCGGGCCGGGGCTACGGCTTGGTGAAGGCGAACGCGTAGATGCCCGTGCCGGAGTAGGCGTGGATGCGGTAGTAGTAGTAGCCGGCTGTGCCGGAGTAGGTGAGCGCCTCGTCGGGGCCGGGAGAGGTGCTGCTGGCGACGGTCACCCAGCTCGTTCCGTTCCATTTCTGCAGGTAGAGGTCGAAGTCGGTGCCGTCGGAGGCGTCAAGGCAGGCCCTGTGGACGCCGGCGGCGGTCGACTGGTAGTAGGTGCCGTCCGGCTGGTAGGCGCTCTGCCCGCTGATCAGGCTGCCGGCGCGCGTCTGCTGGTAGCCGGTGCAGCCGTTGGGCGGCGGGGTGCCCCCCGAGGTCGTCAGCGTGAGCCCGTACGTCGACAGGATCTCGCTGACCGGCTGGAAGTAGGTCGTGCCGCCGGCGGTGCAGTTGCCGGAGCCGCCGGAGGTCACTCCCTGGGCCTGGGCGCCGGAGATGAACGGGCCGCCGGAGTCGCCCGGCTCGGCGCAGACGCTGGTGCGGGTCACCTCGTTCACGGTGCCTTCGGCGTAGGCGACGCTCGTACCGCGTTGCTGGACCGTTCCGCAGTGCCAGCCCGAAGTCGAGCCGGACCGGCAGACCGACGCGCCTTCGACGGCCGATGCGGCCCCGCTGACGACCACGTCGCCGCCGCCGCCGTTGTTCACCCAGGGCCGTGGCGTCCAGTCGCTGTTGACCGCGACCCACGAGAAGTCGTTGCCGGGGAAGGACGAGGCCTGGAAGGTCCCCTGCGCGACACGGTTGAAGCCGGTGGTGCCGGCCCCGGCGACGCCGCAGTGGCCGGCGCTGACGAAGCCGTTCGTGCTTCCCCTCGTCACCGCGAATCCGACCGAGCAGCGGGCCGCGCGGTCGATGTAGTAGGCGTCGCCGCCGCGCAGGTCGTACAGGGTCCTGGGCCGCTCCTGCGACCTCACTACGCGCACCACCGTCTTGTCCGCGCCGCTGGCCGCCACGAACGCCCGGGCCTCGGCCGGGTCGGACGACCGTACGACGACGCTGTTGGTCCGCACGTCGATGTACCACACGGGTGTGGAGGCGGGAGCCACGGCCGCGTCCAGGGCCTTCTTCGCGGCCTCCAGCGCCGAGAGCGCTCGGACGACCACCCGGGGCTGCGCGGACTCCGCGTAGATCGAGTCGGTCTTGGCGGGATCCGTCGTGGCGACGAGGACGGTGGAGGAGGTGGGCCCGGTGACCCACGTGCCGGCGAAGGCGCCGCCGAGCCGTTCGCGGAGCCTCGCCTCCACGGCGCTCGCCCGGGCCTCGTTGGCGAGGCGGCGCCGGGCCTGGGCGGCGGTGATGCCGAGATCGCGCTGCATGGCCTCCACCATGCCGGGCGGGGGCTTCATGACGAGCGTGGACGGCGCGGCGGCCGGGACCGCGTCCGGCGTCGGGCCCGCACGGGCGGGGACGGCGGTCATGGCGAGTGTGGTGACGAGCAGCGCGACGCAGGTGATGGTGGGGGTCGTGTGAGACATGGAGTCCTCCTCGGGGGTCGGGACATGTCCCAATCGTAACCGAGTGATTACTCTATGCAGTCACATATAGAAGTCAGTGGCCTCCTGTTATGCAACAGTGCCGTATTGGGGATTAGTGGTCAGCCATTCCGAGTAGCGGGCGCTGCGCCCGATCGCGTCGGCGTAGGCCGCGCGGGCGTACGCCGCCACCACCGGTGCGAGCCGGGAGGCCACGGAGTCGCCGTGCCAGCCGAGCAGATGCCTCCACCGGAGGGGCGCCCCGGCCAGCGGCATCATCACCAGCCCGGACGTGAGCTGGAACGTCGCCTGGCAGAGCGCGACGGCCCTGCCCACCCTGACCAGGTGCAGGCAGGTGGCCACGTCGGTCTCGTAGATGGACGTCGGGACGAACCCGGCCCGCGAGCAGGAGGCGGCGAAGCAGTCGGAGAAGCAGCCGTCCCCCGGGGTGAGGGCCCAGCACTCGTCCGCGAGCTGGGAGAGCTCAAGCTCGCTCTCCCCGGCGAGCGGATGCTCCTCGCCGAGCAGCGCGAACACCGGGTCGGTGCCGACCGTGCTCCAGCTCATCGCGTCGCCCGCGGGCGGCGGGCTGTCGCCGCAGGCGCCGACCAGCGCGTAGTCGAGCCGGCCGGCCGCCACCAGCGCGGTCAGCTCGCGGGACGACCAGGAGGTGCGGGTGGTCACAGGGGTTCCGGGCTGCGCGGCGGTGAGGCGCTCGACCAGCCCGCCGAGGATGGGCCCGTGGGTGGCGCCGAGCCGGTAGCCGGTCAGCTCCACGGACGCGTTGGCGAAGCGCACCGCGTCCTCCTGGAGGTCCCGGACGGCGGGCAGCAGCACCCGGGCCCGGGACAGCACCATCTCCCCGAGGGGCGTGGGACGGGCGCCGTTGCGGTCACGCTCGAACAGAGGGCCGCCCAGGGACCGCTCGATGCGTTTGAGCTGTGCGGTGAGCGACGGCTGAGGCAGGCCCAGGCGGGTGGCCGCCTTGGTGACGCTTCCGGCCTCGGCGACCGCGTTCACGATCCTGAGGTGACGCATCTCCAGATCCATATCGGGAACGTACGGCCGCCCTGGTATGCCTGCAATCCCGTCTTGTCATGAAATTTGACTGTAACTCGTGGTTATTACCATTCGGCAGGTCACGGGCGCGGGGTTCCGCGAGCTGCTATGAAACGCGTTCCATTCGGCGGGCTCGTCCTCGCTTGAACGGCCTAGGTAGAACACGTTGCAGTTTGAGTGGGGTCCGCCGTACAGTCGGGGCATGCGGACACGTGTCACCGACATGTTCGGTATCGAGTTCCCGATCTTCGCCTTCAGCCACTGCCGTGACGTCGTCGCCGCTGTCAGCCGGGCCGGCGGCATGGGGGTGCTCGGCGCCCTGTACTTCACCCCCGAGGAGCTCGAGATCGAGCTCAAGTGGATCGACGACCACGTGGACGGGCGGCCGTACGGCGTCGACGTCGTGATGCCCGCGTCGTACGCGGGGGCGGATCTGGAGGTCGACTCCCCGGCCGATCTGGTGGCCCGGCTGCAGGGGATGATCCCCCAGGCGCACCGCGACTTCGTGGAGGGCCTGCTGTCCCGGCACGGGGTGGCGCCGCTGACCGGCTCCGACCCCGGCAGGGTGCTGCTCGGATGGACGGACGCGACCGCCCGGCCACAGGTGGAGGTGGCCCTGAAGCATCCGATCGCGCTGCTCGCGAACGCCCTCGGCCCGCCTCCGGCCGACGTCGTCGATCTCGCGCACGCCAAGGGCGTGAAGGTCGCCGCCCTCGCCTCCACGCCGCGCCACGCCGTCAAGCAGGTCGAGGTGGGGGTGGACGTCGTCGTCGCGCAGGGCACCGAGGCCGGCGGCCACACCGGGGAGATCTCCACGATGGTGCTGATCCCGCAGGTGGTCGATGCCGTGGACGTGCCGGTGCTGGCGGCGGGCGGGATCGGGAGCGGCCGCCAGATGGCCGCCGGGATGGCCCTGGGCGCCGAGGGCGTGTGGACCGGCTCGATCTGGCTCACCGTCGAGGAGGCGGACACCCCGGAGGCCGCCAAGCGGAAGATCCTCCAGGCCACCTCACGGGACACCGTCCGATCGCGGAGCTGGACCGGCAAGCCGGCCCGCCTGCTCAGGAACGAGTGGACCGACGCGTGGGAGTCGGCGGAGTCGCCCGGCACGCTCCCGATGCCGTTGCAGTTCATGCTCATCTCCCCGGCCCTGCGGCGCATCGCCAACTCGGACGCGGCGGAGCTGAGCACGTTCCCGGCCGGTCAGATCATCGGCACGATGAACCACGTGAAGCCGGCCAGGCAGGTGGTCTTCGACATGATCGAGGAGTACGTCGAGGTCATGGAGCGTCTCGACCGCATCACGGGGGACTGAGCGCCCGGGCCCGTGGGCCGACCCGGCATGATGGCCCCAGGGCCCTTCACGTGGCGAACGGCCCACGATAACGGGAGGATGCCCGGGATGAGCCGAGCCGCCGGTGACGCCCTCGCAGACGCTCCGCCCATCTTGGGCAACGTTCCCGGCTCGTACGCCCTCGGAGTCTTCAGGGACCGGCATCCCGCCCTGCTCAAGCAGGTCAGGGAGGCGCTGCCGTACACCGCCGACCGGCACCGCGCGCTCGACCGGCTCCTGGACGAGGTCGTCCGCGACGTCATGGAGCCGCTCGACCCGTCGGCGCACGACCACGCGGTCTGGGTGGAATGGGGGCGGGGCAAGCTCGGCCGCCGCTGGGTCGACGTGCCGTTCCTGTGGGCCGAGAGCTACTTCTACCGCAAGCTCCTGGAGGCCACCGGCTACTTCGGTGACGGCCCGTGGCGCGGGGTCGACCCGTTCGGGCCCCTCAAGCAGGGCGAGCTCGGCGGCGACATCGTGGACGGCGAGCTGGCGGCGCTCGACCAGACCGCCGAGCTGCCCCCGGACGAGCGTGCCGAGGCGCTTCTCCTCGGCTCGCTGTGGGGCAACCGCGCCGACCTCGCCTTCAGTGACACTCCGGCGGGGCGGGACCGCGTCGCCTCCCTGGTCGTGGACGACAGCGCGCTGCTGTGGTCACTGCTCCGAGACGCCGGAGGGGACCGCGCCGCCGGGAAGGTCGTTCTCGTCGGCGACAACGCGGGACGGGAGCTGCTGCCCGACCTCCTGCTCGCCGACCACCTCCTCGCCGAGGGGCTGGCGAGCGAGGTGGTGCTGCACGTGAAGCCGCACCCGTACTTCGTGTCCGACGCCACGCCGGCGGACGTGGTGGCCTGCCTGCGGCGGCTGGCCGCCGCGCCCGGGCGGGCGGGGGAGGCGGGTGGCCGCCTCTGGGACGCGATGGCGACGGGGCGCCTCACGCTGCGCGCCCACCCGTTCGCCTGCGCTCCGCTGCCGTACCGCGACATGCCGGACGACCTGCGTGCCGAGTTCGCCTCGGCCTCCCTGACCGTCACCAAGGGGGACCTGAACTACCGCAGGCTCGTCGGCGACCTGATGTGGCCGGGGACGACACCCTTCGCCGACGTCACCGCCTACTTCCCCGGACCGGTCGTCGCGCTGCGCACGTTGAAGTCGGACGTCCTCGTCGGCGTCCCCAGCCCGGCCCTGGCGGCGCTGGACGCGACCGGTGACCCATGGCGGACCACGGGCACCCACGGCATGATCCAGGGCAGGCCCTGACGCTTCCGCTCAGTGGCCCGGGTCGCCTCAGTGGCCCCGGTAGACCGGTGGCCGCTTCTCGCGGAACGCCAGGGAGCCCTCCTTGGCGTCCTCGGAGCCGATGACCGGCCAGCCGATGCCGTCGGAGACCTGGAGGGCCTGCGCCTCCGGCATGCCCAGCGTCTCGCGGTAGGTGCGCAGGATCGCCTGGACCGCGAGCGGCCCGCACTCCGTCACCCGCTCGGCGATCTCCCTGGCCGCGTCGAGCGCCTGGCCGTCCGGGACGACCCGGTTGACCAGGCCCATCGCCAGCGCCTCGGTGGCGGTGATCGACCGGCCGGTGAGCAGCACGTCCATCGCGAACGCGTACGGGATCTGGCGCGGGAGCCGTACGGCGCTGCCGCCCATGGGGAACAGCGCGCGCCTGGCCTCGAACAGCCCGAGCGTGGCGCTCTCCGCGACCACCCGCAGGTCGGTGCCGACCAGCAGCTCGGTGCCTCCCGCCACGGCGTAGCCCTCGACGGCGCAGACGATCGGCTTGGTGGGCAGCGAGCCGCTGTCGCGCAGCAGGCCCTTCCAGTGGAAGTCGGGGATCTCCTGTGAGCGCTTGAGCACACGCGGGTCGGTGGACGGCGTGCCCATCGCCTTGAGGTCGGCCCCCGCGCAGAACGTGCCGCCCGCCCCGGTGAGGATGCCGACCCGCACCTCCGGCTCGTCCGAGATGTACTGCCAGGCGTCCGCCAGCCCCACCAGCATGTCCGTCGACAGCGCGTTCCTGGCCTCCTGCCGGTCCATCGTGACGGTGACGATGTGCCCGTCGCGCTCGATCCGGCAGTGTGGCGTGCTGATCGGCAGCGGCTCCACAGGCGTCCCCCTCCAGGTCGGACAGCGGATATCCGGGCGAATGGTAGCGCGTTCCACCCTTCTGGGGACGATCTCGCATGACGGCCCCGAATGGCGGCTACTGCTGCGCAGTAGGCATATCAAGCGCTTGTTGGCTGAGGTCGTGAGAGTTAGTCTGCCCGAAGAACTAGAACCGATTCTCGTCTGTGTCGTCCCGTAACACCAGCCCTTGCCAGCCCGGCTCCGGCGTGTTTCACTCCGGGGGCCCGGACCCGTGGGGCGCTGGGGCGGCGCCGGCGGCCGAAGACCTCAGGCGCGACGCGGACAAGGAGCAGGCACATGGGCTCGCTCGGTTTCTGGAGGCTCGCTCAGGCCGATCCCGGCTGGGTCGCCGCGATCGACCCGGGCGGCGCCGAGCACACCGCCGGGGAGCTGCTCGCCCGGGCCAACCGGCTGGTGCACGGCCTGCGCGGCCTCGGCCTGCGGGTCGGCGACGCGGTCTGCGGCCTGGTCCCCAACGGCGCCGACGGGCTGACCCTCTACCTCGCCGCCATGCAGGCCGGTTGGTACTACACGCCGGTCAACTGGCACCTCACCGGGCCGGAGATCGGTTACATCGTGTCCGACAGCGAGGCCAAGGCGTTCTTCGTGCACGAGCGGTACGCCGCCGAGGGCGCGAGGGGCGCGGAGGAGTCGGGGATCGGCGCCGACCGGTGCTTCGCGTTCGGGACGGTGGACGGCTTCCGGCCGGTGGCCGAGCTCACCGCCGGCCATGGCGACGGCATGCCCGAGGGCCGTACGGCCGGGGCGGCGATGCACTACACCTCCGGCACGACCGGCAGGCCGAAGGGCGTCCGCCGCCCGCTGACCGGCCTGGACCCCGACGACGCCGCCGAGCGCATGACGTTCCTGCTCACGCTTTTCGGCGTGACACCCGGACGGCCGAACGCGCACCTGGTCACCTCGCCCAGCTACCACACGGCGGTGACGCAGTTCGGCGCGACCTCGCTGCACATGGGCCACACGCTCGTCTACATGGACAGGTGGGACGCAGAAGAGGCCCTGCGCCTGTGCGAGCGCCACCGGGTGACCAGCTCCCACATGGTGCCCACGCACTTCAAGCGGCTGCTGTCGCTCCCCGAGGAGGTGCGGCGCGCGTACGACCTGTCGTCGCTGAGGTGGATGATCCACGCGGCGGCGCCCTGCCCGGTGCCGGTCAAGCGGCAGATGCTGGAGTGGTGGGGCGACGTGGTCTACGAGTACTACGCGGCCACCGAGGGCGGCGGCACCATCGCGACCCCGGAGGACTGGAAGAAGCACCCGGGGACCGTCGGCAAGGCCTGGCCGATCAGCGAGCTGCTGATCGTGGACGACGACCTCCAGGAGGTGCCCACCGGCACCCCCGGCACCATCTACATGAAGATGGCCGGCCTGGCCTTCGAGTACAAGGGCGACCCGGACAAGACGGCCGCGAACCGGTTCTCGGCGCCGGCCCGGACGGGGGCCGGAGGGGACACGGCCTTCTTCACCGTCGGCGACATCGGCTACCTCGACGAGGACGGCTTCCTGTTCCTCTGCGACCGCAAGGCCGACATGATCATCTCCGGCGGGACGAACATCTACCCGGCGGAGATCGAGAACGAGCTGCTCATCCATCCGAAGGTCGCCGACGTCGCCGTCTTCGGCGTTCCCGACGACGAGTGGGGCGAGCAGATCAAGGCGATCGTCGAGGCGGCGCCCGGAGCGACCCCCGGGCCGGAGCTGGCCGAGGAGATCCTCGGCTCGCTGGAGGGCCGCCTGTCCCGGATGAAGTGGCCCAAGTCCGTCGAGTTCATCGAGGAGATGCCGCGGGAGCCCAACGGGAAGCTCCTCAAACGCAAGCTCCGCGCCCCTTACTGGGAGGGCAGGGACCGTGCCATCTGAGAGGCGGGCCGATGAGCTGACGGCAGTCCACGTCCTGGAGTTCCCCGGCGGCTACACCCGTACGACCGGGCCGGTCATCGGACGCTTCCTGACCGAGCTGCGCGACCGGCGCCTCGTCGGGGTCCGGACCGCGGCCGGCCGGGTGCTGGTGCCCCCGCTGGAGTACGACCCGGACACCGGGGAGTCCGTCACCGGCGAGTACGTCGAGGTGGGGCCGGCCGGGACCGTCGAGGCGTGGGCCTGGGTGGGCGCCCCCCGCCCCGGCCATCCGCTCGACCGGCCGTTCGCCTGGGCCCTGATCCGGCTCGACGGCGCGGACACGACCCTGGTCCACGCGGTCGACGCGGGGAACGCCAAGGCGATGCTGCCCGGCCTGCGCGTCCGGCCTCGCTGGAGGAGCGAGCCCGCCGGGCACATCACCGACATCGAGTGCTTCCTCCCCGAGGTGACGAGGATGGTCGCCCCGGTGCGGGCGGAGTATCGCGTCACACCCGGGCGGGCGCTGGCCCGGTTCCTTGAGGGCGTGCGCGACGGCGTGCTCCTCGGCGGCCGGTGCCCCCGGTGCGACAAGGTCTACGTGCCCTACCGGCTGTCGTGCCCCGCCTGCGGCTCGGTCATCGCCGACGAGGTCGAGGTGGCCGACACCGGTACGATCACGACCTTCGCCATCAACAACCTGCCCGACCCGCGCGCCCCCGAGGTGCCGTTCGTCTCGGCGTACATCCTGCTGGACGGCGCGGACACCCCGATGATCGCGCTGGTCGCCGGCGTGCCGGCGCACGAGGTGCGGCAGGGCATGCGGGTGCGGGCCGTGTGGGTGCCCCCCGAGGAGCGGACGGCGTCGATGACGAACATCCGGTGGTTCGCCCCCACGGGGGAGCCCGACGACGACCTGTCCGATCTCGGCGAGGCCCCCGCGACGCGGCCCGGCGTGCCGTCCCCAGTGCCGCCCGCGGGGCCGCCCGGTGAGTCCTCCGGCGCGGACGGGGAGGCCTGATGCGCGACGTCGCCGTCATCGCCTTCGCGCAGACGACGCACACCGGCCACGACGCCGGGCTCAGCGAGCCCGAGATGCTGCTCCCGGTCATCGAGGAGGTCAAGCGGGCGTCCGGGCTCGGCTCCTTCGGCTTCACCTGCTCGGGCTCGTGCGACTACCTCGCCGGGGCGCCGTTCTCGTTCGTCTCCGCGCTCGACGCGCTCGGGGCCTGGCCGCCCATCACCGAGAGCCACGTCGAGATGGACGGCGCCTTCGCCCTGTACGAGGCCTGGGTCAGGCTCCAGCACGGCGACGTCGACTCCGCCCTCGTCTACGGCTTCGGCAAGTCGTCGATGACGGACGTCCGGGAGATCATGACGCTCCAGCTCGACCCGTACTATCTGGCGCCGCTCGGGCTCGACCAGGTCTCGTTCGCCGCGCTGCAGGCGAGCGCGCTCGGCGCGAGCCGTGCCGCCCTCGACGAGGTCGTACGGCGCAGCCGCGCCGCCGGCAGGGCCAACGCCTACGCCCTCGACCTGCCCGACCCTTCGGGGGACGAGTGGGAGGTCGAGCCGCTGCGGCCGTACGACGTCGCGCCGGTCACCGACGGCGCGGCGGCGGTGGTGCTGGCGGCGGGCGACCTGGCCAGGGAGCTGGCGGAGCGGCCGGCCTGGGTCACCGGCATGGCGCACCGGATCGAGCCGCACTATCTCGGCATGCGCGACCTGTCCCGCTCGGTCTCCGCCGCCGACGCCGCCAGGGCGGCAGGGGTGGGCAAGGGCCCGGTCGAGGTGGCGGAGCTGCACGCCCAGTTCAGCCATGAGGAGCTCATCCTGCGCGAAGCACTCGGGCTGCCGGACGGGACGGTCGTCAACCCCTCCGGCGGGCCGCTGGCGGCCAACCCGATGATGGCCGCCGGGCTGATCAGGATCGGCGAGGCGGCGCGGCGGATCCTCGGCGGAGCCGTCTCCCGCGCCGTCGCCCACGCCGCGTCCGGCCCCTGCCTGCAGCACAACCTCGTCGCCGTACTGGAGGCCTGACCATGGGAAACCGCTGCGCGGTGATCGGCGTCGGCCAGACGAGATACCAGACGAAGCGGCGCGACGTGTCCATCGCCGGGCTGGTCAGGGAGGCCGCCCTGCGTGCGCTGGACGACGCGGGGCTGACGTTCAAGGACATCGACGCGGTCGTCATCGGCAAGGCGCCCGACCTGTTCGAGGGCGTGATGATGCCGGAGGCGTACCTGGCGGACGCGCTGGGCTCGGCGGGCAAGCCGATGATGCGCGTCCACACGGCGGGTTCTGTGGGCGGCTCCACCGCGCTCGTCGGCGCGTCCCTCATCCAGGCGGGGGTGCACGGCCGGGTGCTCGTCGTCGCCTTCGAGAAGCAGTCGGAGTCGAACGCCACCTGGGCCCTGTCCACGCACCTGCCGTTCAGCGCGTCACTGGTCGTCGGCGCCGGGGGCTACTTCGCCCCGCACATCCGGGAGTACATGCGGCGGTCGGGCGCGCCCGAGCACATCGGCACGCTGGTCGCGGTCAAGGACCGGCTGAACGCGCTGAAGAACCCGTACGCCCACCTGCGCATCCCCGGGATCAGCCGGCAGATGGTCGAGTCGACCCCCATGCTGTGGGAGCCGATCCGCTACCTGGAGACCTGCCCGTCGTCGGACGGCGCGTGCGCGATGGTGCTGGCCGCCGAGGACAAGGTGACCGGCACCCCGGCCTGGGTCCACGGGACGGCCATGCGCTCCGAGCCGATCTTCCGGGCCGGGCGCGACACCGTGAGCCCGCAGGCCGGCAAGGACTGCGCCGCCGACGTCTACCGCCAGGCCGGAGTCTCCGACCCGCGCAGGGACATCGACGTGGCCGAGGTCTACGTGCCGTTCTCCTGGTACGAGCCGATGTGGCTGGAGAACCTCGGGTTCGCGGGCGAGGGCGAGGGCTGGAAGCTGACCGAGGCCGGATGCACCGCCCTCGACGGCGACATCCCGTGGAACGCCTCGGGCGGGGTGCTCTCGTCGAACCCCATCGGCGCGTCGGGGCTGATCCGCTTCGCGGAGGCGGCCCTTCAGGTCCGGGGCATGGCGGGGGAGCACCAGGTCGACGGCGCGGGGCTCGCCCTCGGCCACGCGTACGGCGGGGGCGCCCAGTTCTTCGCCATGTGGATCGTCGGAAGCCGCAAACCCTGATCGCGGGAGGTCCGCCGGGATGGAGTTCAACCACGCCGATCTGTTCGAAGGGCTCGCGGACGCGATCGGGGACCGGGTGGCGGTCGTGTGCGGTGACGACCGCCTGACCTACGCGGAGCTCGACGCGCAGGCCAACCGGCTGGCGCACCACCTGCGCGACCAGGGCGTGGGGCCGGGGACGCACGTGGGCATCCAGCTCTGCAACGGGCTTGAGCACGTCGCCGGGCTGCTCGCCGCGCTCAAGCTGCGCGCCGTGCCGATCAACGTGAACTACCGGTACGTCGAGTCGGAGCTGCTCTACCTCTACCGCGACTCCGACATCGTCGCCCTCCTCTACGACGTGGAGTTCGACGACCGGGTCCGCGCCACGGCCCCCGAGGCTCCCGCCCTGCGCCACCTGATCGCGGTGGGCGGGGAGTCCGCCGTCCCCGGCGCGGTGCCGTACGGCGAGGCGGTGGCGGACGGGTCCCCGGCGCGGGACTTCCCGCCGCGGTCCGGCGACGACGTCTACATCATCTACACCGGCGGGACCACCGGCATGCCGAAGGGCGTCATGTGGCGGTCGGAGGACCTGTTCATGGCGTTCGGCGGCGGCAACCCGTACGGCGACCCGCTGCCGACGCCCGAGGCGGTGATCGAACAGGCCAGGGGCGCCACGCCGATGATCATGATGACGGCCGCCCCGCTCATGCACGGCGCGGCCCAGATGGGCACGTTCATCGCCTGGTGGATGGGCGGCACGATGGTGTACGTCCGCAAGTTCGACCCGGCCGCCGTGCTGCGGGCCGTGGAGCGGGAGCGGGTCGTCTCGCTCACGATCACCGGCGACGCCATGGCCCGCCCGCTCGCCGAGGAGATCGCCCGCAGGGCGTACGACCTGTCGTCCCTGTTCGTGGTGGGCTCGACGGGGGCGATCCTCACCGGCACGGTGCGCGCCCGGCTGGAGGAGCTGCTGCCGGACAGGATGATCCTCGACAACTTCGGCTCGACCGAGTCGGGGTACACCGCGTCCGGCGTGTCCGGGTCGTCCCCCGAGTCCGGCCTGAAGTACCAGCCCAAGGCCGGCGCCGCCATCGCCGTCATGGACGAGACGCTCACCCCCGTCAAGCCGGGCTCCGGTGAGATGGGCATGGTCGCCAAGGCCGGGCGGATCGCGTTCGGCTACTACAACGACCCCGTCAAGACCGACGCCACGTTCGTCTCCGACGGCGACGGCACGCGGTGGCTGCTCACCGGCGACCTGGCGAGGGTCGAGGAGGACGGCACGATCCTGGTGTTCGGGCGCGGCTCCCAGTGCATCAACACCGGCGGGGAGAAGGTCTTCCCCGAGGAGGTCGAGGCGGTGCTCAAGGGGCACCCCGCGGTGTTCGACGCGGTGGTCACCGGCCTGCCCGACGACCGGTGGGGCTTCCGGGTGGCCGCCGTCGTCCAGCCGTACGAGGGGGCCTCGCCGACGCCGGCCGAGCTCGACGCCCACTGCCGGACGCGGCTGTCGGGCTACAAGGTCCCCCGGACGTACGCGTTCGTGGACGAGATGGTCCGCTCCCCGGCGGGCAAGGCCGACTACCGCTGGGCCAAGGAGATCGCCGGCTCCGCGTTCCCCTGAGCGGCGGGGGCCGAGGCGATCCGGTCCTCGCCCGCGGCCCCTTCGCTCCCTACGCGCAGACGTCGCGGTAGGGAAGGCCGGAAAGGTACCTCTCCCAGTCTCGCTCCCGAAGGGTGTGGCCCACCCGCGCGCACACCTGGCGCGCGATCCGCCCCGGATCCACCGGATACTCGTGCACACCCCCGGACCCGTCGGCGGCGTACAACGCGGAGCCGTCCCGGCTGAACGCCAGGCTGAGGATCTCGCTTCCGTAGAGGTCGACGGCGGGGCCGAGACGGCGTCCGGCGGCGACGTCCCAGAGCTGGACGCCGCCTTCGCCTCCGCCGGTGGCGAGCACGTGAGCGTCCGGCGAGAAGGAGACGGCCTCGACCGGCTCAAGGGCGCCGTGCAGGACCGGCGGCCGCAGCGTCGGGCCCCGGGTGCTCCAGATCGCGATCCTGCCCATTCCATCGCCCATGGCCAGCATCCGCCCATCGGGCGCGAACGTCAGTTCGCCGAAGCCGTAGCCGTCTTCCGAGGACAGGTCGTAGCTTCCGCCGACCGGCCTGGCCGAGGCGGCGTCGACGAAGCGGCCGAGATCGGAGCCGACCGCGATGTAACGCCCGTCCGGCGAGAAGACGTACTCCCCGGGGGACGAGGTGAGGCGCACGGTCTTGCGCACCTCGCCGCTGCGGACGTCCCACAGCCCCATCCACAGCTCGTCCTCCTGACTGGCCGACCGGATCACGAACGGTGACATCTGGGCCACGAGGGTGCCGCCGTCGGGGCTCAACGCCGCCGATTCGAGGTGCCAGCCGGCCTTCCCCGAGATCGTGCGCAGCACCCTGCGGGTGGCGACGTCCCACACCTTGTACGCCCGCATGCCGTCGTGGGTGAGCAGGAAGCGGCCGTCGCGACTGAACTTCGGGGGATCGGAGCCGACGGCGTCGGAGGCGGGCTCCGACCCCCGGAGGGGCTCCCCGAGGAAACGGCGCCCGCGGACGTCCCACAGCCGCACCGGCCCCGTCTCACTCGTCCGGACCGCCAGCAGGCGCCCGTCCTGGCTGAGCGCCGCCACGCTCGGTCTGCCGGGAATCCCACCGCCGGCGAGGCGCTGCCCGAGATCCAGGGTGACGACCGATTGGTCGGCGAGGTAGCGCAGCGAATGCCCGTCGGAGTCGAAACGGACATCCGACGCGGCGCCGTCAAGCCGGTAGTCCAGCACCAGGTGGCGGTCCGCCACCCGCCACACCTGGATCCGGTTGTCGGCGAACGAGGCCAGCAGCCGGCCGTCCGGGCTGTACCGCAGCTCGGGCCTGGTCGTGAGGTCCAGGTTCACCGGCCCCGCCGCCTTCCACTCTCCGGCGCGGCGGGCCGTCCCCATGTCGACGAGGGTGACCGCCCTGTCGCCCCGGCAGGCCAGCGTCCGGCCGTCCGGGCTGAAAGCCAGGAAGACCGGGGTGCCCGGGCAGGACGTGCGGAAGCGGGTGTCCTCGGTCCCGCCGGGGAGCCGCCAGACGTGGATTCCCGGCTCGGCGCCCTCCGCGACCGTCGCGGCGAGCCGCCCCGAGGACGCGACGGCTCCGTGGCCGAGACCCCACTTCTCGTGGCCGTGGAAACGGCCGCTGCCGACGTTCCAGAGGAACAGGCCCTGATTCTCGTGCACTATGAGGGTCGAGTCGTCGTCGCCGAACTCCAGGCCGTACGGTACGACCGACCGGCGGTCCTCGGGCTTCGACGGGTCGTCCGCATAAGGGTCGTACTCGCGCTTCCGCTTCCCGGTGCGGGTGTCCCACACGACCACCTTCGCGCTGAGCGCCACCGCCAGATAACGGCCGGTCGGGCTCAGGGCCACATCCTGCAGGAACTGGTCCGCCCCGATCCCGGGACGGGCCCAGCCGCCGTTCCTCTTGCCGGTGCGCACGTCGTAGAGGCGGACGCCGTCGGCGCTGACGTCGGCCAGGACGCGGCCGTCGCGGCTGAGCGCGCGCCGCGTGGTGCCGGTGGCCTGAGGATCGTGGAAGGCGGCGATCTCCGGCTGGTAGAGGGAGGTCGTCAGGGCGGAGCGGGTGTCGGTACCGGGAGCGAGGCGCCACGCGGCGACCGTCAGCAGCATCGCCGTGCCCGGATCGGTCGTGCGCATCGTCCCCGCGAACGCGGAGATCTGCTGTCCGGTCGCCTGGTCGCGCTGCTCGGCGATGCGGCGGCCCTGGTACACCGACAGGCCGCCACCGGCGACCGATACGACGAGCAGCGCGGCCAGCACCAGCGTCAGCAGTCGTCGCCGGGTGGCGTGCCTTCTGACCAGGGCGGAACCGGCGTCGAGATACTCGCGCTCCCAGGCGTTCAGAGCGAGGTGGCGGCGGCCGCCCGCGGCCCAGCCCAGTGCCGCGTCGAGCCGGGCGCCCTGGAGCAGGTCGGCGTCCTT
The DNA here is from genome assembly GCF_040802045.1 of Microbispora sp. NPDC049125. Lineage (NCBI taxonomy): Bacteria > Bacillati > Actinomycetota > Actinomycetes > Streptosporangiales > Streptosporangiaceae > Microbispora > Microbispora sp. NPDC049125. The sequence continues at coordinate 409,573 of NZ_JBEZDW010000001.1, forward strand.
GCGGCCGTCCCTGCGCCAGCGGTACGAGGCCGCGGCGAGCTCGACGTGGGCGCGCAGGCCATCATGCTCCTCGTCCGCCCAGGCGCGCAGGCGGGGCCAGGCTCGCAGCAGGGCCGGCCGGGCGAGCGTGATCGAGCCGTCCGCACCGGCCAGCAGGCCGGCCTGGGCCAGGTCCGCGAGCACCCGCTCGACGGCGGCCCTCTCCTCCGGGGAGCGGCCCTCCAGCAGTTCCTCGCGGCGGACCCGGCGGGTGTTCTCGTCTCCGTGCTCGTCGACCGCGATCATGCGCAGCAGCACGTCGGGGACGACGGCCTGCTGGGCCGGGCCGAGCCCGCCGTACACCTCCTCGGCGACCACGCCGAGGCCGGGCACCCCGTCGTCGGCCCGGCCCAGCAGACCGGCCTCGGCGCTGCCCAGCGCGAGCAGATCTCCCTGGAAGCCGCGGAATCCGCTGACCAGGGCCATGAGGAGGTCGCGCGCCGACGGGCGCGCCGCCGCCTCCTTGTGCAGCGCGGCGGCCACCAGCGGACGCAGTGACCCGGCGAGCATGGTCAGGTCGGGGTCGGCGGAAAGGACCTGGTGCATGACGCCACCGAGGCTCTCCGCGTCGAACGGGTCTTTCCCCGTGGCGGCGAACACCATCGTGGCGCCCCAGGCGAAGACGTCGGCCGCGGTGCCGGCCCGCTGCCCGGTGAACACCTCGGGCGCCATGTAGGTGGGCGTGCCGGTGACCAGCCCGCTCGCGGTCAGCGACATCTCCAGCGTGCGGGCGATACCGAAGTCGATGACCCGCGGCCCGTCCGGCCCGAGCAGGACGTTGTCCGGCTTCAGATCCCGGTGGATCACGCCCGCGTCGTGGATCGCGGCCAGCGCGGTGGCCACGCCGGTGGCCAGCCGGTGCAGGTCGTCCCCGTCGAACCGGCGCTCCTCCTGACGTACGGCGCGGCGCAGGCTCGGCCCCTCCACGTACTCGCTCACGATGTACGGCTGATCGCCGTCCAGCCGTGCGTCGATGACCCGTGCCGTGCAGAACGACGCCACCCGCCGCGCCGCCGTCGCCTCCCGCCCGAACCGGCCGCGCAGCTCCCGGTCGCGGGCCGCCTCTCCGTGCAGCACCTTGACCGCGACCCGGTGGCCCGTGGAGTCGTACGCCTCGTACACGACCCCCTGGCCGCCCGCCCCGAGCCGGCCCGCCAGCCAGTAGTCGCCCAGCCGCTCCGGATCCTCCGGCAGCAATGGTGCGGCCAACGCCATGTCCCACATCCTCGTCTCTCGACACCTCTTAGATGCGGGCAACCCGGCGGGGGTTCTACGGCGTCAAGCGCCGGGGAGCCGAGTCACCGGTCGTCACGTACACGACATCTCGTCGCGCGCGGCCCTCGACCAGGCCCATGCCGCACGTGAACGGCCTGTCCGATGACGGTGCGCCCCTGCCTGCTCTCCATGCCGCCAGCCTCCTCATGCGGCCGGCGTGCAACGGTTCATGTCACGTCTGCCGCAGCAGGTCGAGCGCCAGCTCGTCGAGGGACCGGATGACGGTGACGCCGCCGAGGGGCGTCGTCGCGGTGGCGGCCCGGTCCAGCCAGTACGGGCGAAGGCCCGCCGCGCGGGCTCCCAAGGCGTCCACGTCGTACCGGTCGCCGACGTACGCGACCTGATGGGGCGGCAGCCCGAGCAGGTCGCAGCCGGCATGGAAGATGGCGGGGTCGGGCTTGGCCGCGCCGTGCTCGATCGAGCACACGACGGCGTCGCCGAAGTGGCCGAGCAGGCCGACCATCTGGAGCTTTCGCCGCTGGTGGGCGAGCGACGAGTTGGACACGACGCCAAGCTTGAAGGCCGGCGCGAGCTTCCGGAGAACGGCGTCGGCGTCGGGGAACGCCGCCCAGGCGGCCTCCCGGAACTCCACATAACGTCCGAACCAGAGGGCCGCCTCGTCGTCGGTCAGGCCCGAGGCGGGAAGGCGCCCGGCGTGCGCCAGGAACCGCCTCGTCCGGACGAGCTGCTGCTCGGCGAAGGTCAGCTCCCCGGCGAGGCACCGGGCGTACTCCTCCTCCATGATCTGCCGCCAGACCTCCACCGCGTCGGCGGCCGACGGGAACAGCTCCAGGAGCCCCTCGGCCGTCAGATGGCCGATCAGCCCGGTCTCCTCCGAGGCCGAGTAGTCGAAGATCGTGTCGTCGATGTCGAACAGCACTCCGCGGATCGTCACCCGTCCACTGTGCCAGCCTCGGTGAGACGGGCTGCCACGGGCCGTGGGCCTTCTGCGCGAGCGCGGTCTACGCGTACGCCGCCGCGAGGGCGTGGAAGACCTCCTTGGGCTCCTGGCCGCCGTCGCCGAGGATCCGCACGACGCCGTACGACGCCATGTCGAGGTCCAGCCGGGGGTCATCGGGGTGGTACGGCGTGCCGTATCCGGCGAAGGTGAACCAGAAGGCGGCGTCGACGCCCTCGTCCTCGAACACCGCGAGCGACTCCTGGAGGTAGCGCACCTGCTCTCCCTCGTCGCGGACGTAGTCGCCGTCGAGCTGGGGCGGCTCCGCGGTCCAGTCGAGGATCGCCCACGCCATGCCGCCCCGTGCGCCCGCCCCTGCGTAGGCGCACGTGCCGAACTCGGTGACCGCGACCGGCTTGCCGAGCCCCTTCCGGGACCGCAGCCCCTCCCGGTAGGTGGCCGCGTTGTCCGCGTCGCGGTACGCGTCCACGGAGACGATGTCGAACGGGCCCCAGTCGACGTCCTCCCACTCGCCCGAGGCATAGGTGATCCGCCCGCCGAACACCTTGCGGGCGGCCTCGACGGTCTCGGCGAGGAAGGCGTTCATCCGGGCCGGCATCTCGGCGAGCCCGGCGTACACCTCGTGGTCGCCGGAGCCGAGCGCGGCGATGCGCTCGTAGACGCTCCCGCCCGGGATGAAACCCGCGCTGAACAGGCTCATCTCGCAGCCGGTGACCAGCACCACCTCGGCCCCGCCACGCCGTACGGCCTCGGCCCTTTCTGCGCAGTCGGCGAAGAGCGGCGCGAGCTCCTCCAGCGTCATCTCGCAGGGGAAGGGCGCGAACCAGACCTCCAGGCCCGCGTCGGCCGCGTGCCGGGCCGCCACGCTCAGGCGCTCGGGATCCCCGCCGGTGATGCGCACGGCGGTGCAGTGCAGGTCGTTCGCGATGGTCAGCATCTCCCGCCGGACCGTCTCGGGGTCGAACGTGACCCGGGTGTTGTAGCCGCCGGGGAAGAAGCCGGTGTCGTAGTTGATGCCCTTGGTGCGCATACGGTCCCTTTCTACGTTCCGGGCGCGCCCGGTCTCAGTGTGGTCTTGCCGGTTTCAGCGGCTCTCGGCCCTGACCATCGACATGATCGGGTTTGCCGGGAGCCCGCTCGCGACGAGCGCGAACGCGGTCGCGACGATGAAGATCACGTTCGACAGCCAGACCATGGTGGAAACCGGCAGGGTGAAGGCGCAGGCGAGCCGGACGAGGCACTCGGCAGTGAGCGTCACTCCCCAGACGGCGGTGTAGACGCGTTCGGCGCGCCGGAAGCGCGGCGACCGGGAGGACAGCCGGTCCCAGGCCGCCTCCTTGGCCGCGACGCCTCGCGTGACCCACAGGCGCAGGGGCATCGACATGAGGGGGCGGGAGGTGAACGCGGAGCCGAGCATGGCCAGGCCGACGACGCTGGTGAGAGCGGAGTCCTTGGCGATCATCATGCGGGCGTCGCCGGTGGTGAAGCTCAGCACGATGCCGGCGACGTTGACCGCCAGCATCAGCGCGGCCTGCCCGTTGAGGCGCCGGTCGCGCACCAGCTCGGCCACCGTGCGGACGGCCGGGATGCCACCGCTGAGAGCGAGCGCGAGCACCTCGCCGAGCCCCAGGGCGCTGTGCAGGAGGTAGTAACAGCCCATCGGCAGCGCGAAGTCCAGGGCCATCGGCCGCAGGGCCCTGCCCAGCCCTCCACGCCGTCCGCCCGCTCCCGCCGCGAGTCTCTCGCCGGCTGACGAGGTCTCGTCGCCGCCGAGGGCGTCGGATGTGGCACCGCCCGGCGTGGTCAGTGTCTGCGCCATCGGGGACTCCTCAGTGGTCTGGGGTGATGTGTCCAGACTCGCTGAGGCGCGGTGGTGGCGTAAGAATCACCGATACCGATCCCGGCGGTACAAATGTCACACCCACCGCTTGCCGCTGCGCCGGCGCCGAGGTGGGCGACGCCGCCGCGCATCGGTACGCGGAGGAGTGCGGGCGGCCGGCCCTCAGGGCAGGGTCAGGACCTGCGGGCCGGCCTCGGTGATGGCCACCGTGTGCTCCATGTGGGCGGCCCGGCTGCCGTCCGTCGTCCGCAGCGTCCAGCCGTCGCCGTCCGTCCGGTAGCGGTTCCCGCCGCCCGCCATCATCATCGGCTCGATGGCCAGGGCGAGGCCGTGGCGGAGCGGGTAGCCGCGGCCCGGCCGTCCGTCGTTCGGCACCGCGGGGTCTTCGTGCATGCGGCGTCCGATGCCGTGGCCTCCGAAGTCGCGCGGCATCCCGTATCCGGCGGCGCGCGCCACCGCGCCGATGGCGTGGGAGATGTCGCCCACGCGGTTGCCGACGGCCGCGGCGGCGATGCCGGCGTCGAGGGCCCGCCGCGTGGTTTCGACGAGCTGGAGGTCGGCGGGACGCGGCGTGCCGACCGTGAACGTGACGGCGGCGTCGCCGGTCCAGCCGTCCAGCTCCGCTCCGCAGTCGACACCGAGCAGGTCGCCGTCCTTGATGCGGTAGTCGCCGGGGACGCCGTGCACGATGGCGTCGTTCACCGACGTGCAGATGACCCCGGGGAAGGGCGTCGGCGCGAACGAGGGCCGGTATCCGAGGAACGGCGAGCGCGCGCCCGCCGCGTCCAGCACCGCGCGGGCCGCCTCGTCCAGGTCACGCAGGCGAACGCCCACGGCCGCGGCCTCCCGTACGGCCGTCAGGGCCCGGGCCACGACCCGTCCCGCCTCCCGCATGACCGCCAGGGCGTCGTCCGACTTGATCTCCACCATTGCGGGCTCCTCGGTAGACCAATAGTTATACCGGTATTAGTATCACGGTCATGGTGAGACCTCCATTGAGTCCGTTGGAACGCGAGCGCGGGGAGCGGTTCGGCTTCCTGATCCGGCAGGCGCGCGGTGACCGCAGCATGGTCGAGATCGCGGCGGCCGCCGGGCTGTCGGCGGAGACGCTGCGCAAGATCGAAACCGGGCGTGCCCCGACGCCGGCCTTCTTCACGGTCGCGGCGCTGGCCGCCGCGCTGGGCCTGTCGCTGGACGAGCTCGCCGCGGCCTGCGCCGAGGGCGGGAACGGCGGCGGGACGGCGCTCCGGCAAGCCGGCTGAGAGGGTGTTCGAGAAGGGTTGACAACGGCTTCGGCGCCACCGCCTGCCACCAGAATTGCGCTTCACTAGGGCATATACCTGACCTATACCGGCTCGTCCTACGTTCGCCGAGAGCCACTTCCCGGCTGATGAACTGGAGGGCTGGAAGATGGGCAGAAGCCCACGACCGCTCATGAGGCAATTCCTGAGGCTGTTCGTCTGTGCCTTCATGCTGACGGCGCTCGGCATCACGACCGTCTCACCGGCGTCGGCCGCACCAAAGCCCCTTTGGGGCACCGTCATCGGTTCAAATGAAGACGGGCGGCTCGAAGTCATCGCTTTCAGTAGCGACGACACTCTGTACACGAATTATCAGCAAGTCGGGGGCCGCTGGAGCGGATGGCAGGCCCGTGCCCAGATTCCCGAGGGTGTCGTCACCCAAGGGCCGATCGTCCGGTCCAACAAGGACGGACGCATGGAGATATTCGCCGGGACCGCCGACGGCAGGCTCTACCACATGTGGCAGGTCGCCAAGAACAGCGGCTGGAGCGGCTGGGCCCAGCTCGGCAAATGGCCGATGACGACCGGCCTGTCGGTGACCGTCAACCTGGACGGCCGCATTGAGGCGTTCCTGTCCGACGGCCGTGATCTGTGGTCGGTCTACCAGCTCTCGGCCACGTCGGGAACCGGCTGGGGGTCGGCCGACCTCGGCACTCCGGCCTTCACCTACCTGGTGAACGGCCCGGTGGCCGCCGCGCAGAACGGCGACGGGCGGCTGGAGGTGTTCGCTGTGGGGTGCGGTATCGCCAGCCCTTATGACTGCGGTATTCCGAGCGTCTACCACAAATGGCAGAACGCTCCCGGTCGTGACTGGAGTGGCTGGGCGCCGATGAGCCACTGCAACGACCAAACCCTGAATTCCATTGCCACCGCCAAAAACGAGGACGGAAGACTCGAGTTCCTCGAAATAGTGCCCACCCATGGCTACTACAACGGCGACCTGTGCGCGCAGTGGCAGCTGCCGGGGCCGACCGGCGGCTGGCATGCCTTCGAGAACCGGGGTAACGGTCAAATCGACACGACCGCTCCCGTGGCGATCGCCAACGACGAGGACGGACGCATCGAAGCGTTCACGGTCAACAGCAACGGCACCATCCAGCAGATGTGGCAGCTGGCCAAGAACGGCGGCTGGAGCGGCTGGAACAAGCTCGGCACCCTTACCGGATTCACCCGGTCCGGTCTCGGCGCGGGCCGCAACAAGGACGGCAGGCTTGAGGTGGTGGCCATTCGCGGTGCCGGTCAGCCCTATCACATTTGGCAGACCGTCAAGAACGGCGGCTGGAGCGACTGGGCCCCGCTGGAAGCCGGCTAGGCCGGGAGGGATCGGCGGATCGAGCCGGTGGCCGGTCGCGGGCGAGGCCCTCGTCTACAGTTTCCTGGCCCCTTCGCTCGCGAGGGCGGCCACGGCGCCCAGGCCGAGGTAGACGACGCCGCTGCCCACGTCGAGCCGCCTGCGGGCACGCGCGGAGGAGCGGAGCCGCCCGGCCAGGGCCGACGACGCCAGCGCGTACGAGCCGTCGCTGGCCATGCCGAGCACTATCCAGATCGCCCCGAGCAGCACGATCTGGGGCGCCAGCGGGCCCCGGGCCGGGTCGGCGAACTGAGGGAGGAAGGCGAGGAAGAAGATGACCGTCTTCGGGTTGAGCACGTTCACGACGAAGCCCTCGCCGAGCAGCCGCGACCGCGACGCGTGCCTGACCTCGGTCGGCCCCGCCTCCGACCGGGTCATCAGCTTCCGCACGCCGAGATAGACGAGGTAGGCCGCGCCGAGGTACTTGACGACGGCGAACGCCGTGGCCGACGCGGCGAGCAGCGCGCTGATCCCGAGCGCGGCGGCGGCGACGTGCACGAGCGACCCGGCGTGGACGCCCAGCACCGACAACAGCCCCGCCGTACGGCCCTGGGCGACGCTGCGGGTGACGATGTAGACCACGGCGGGGCCGGGCACCAGGAGCAGCGCCAGCGTGGCGGCCGAGAACAGGGCGAGTGTCGTGACGGACGGCATGCCGCGATGGTAGGGACCCGCTTCACCGTTCCGCCACGGGGTTTTCGCCCTACGCCTGCGCGGTGCGGCGGCGAACCGGCTCAGGAGCGGCGTCTCCTTGGGACGAACAGCACGACGAGCAGGAGCACCACGGAGACCAGGCACGCGACGTACCAGCCCCACACGATGTGACTGTCGAAGGAGAAGTGCAACTGCGCCAGATCGGCCGGCGAGAGCTTCCCATATTGCGGGTGGTGTGAGCCCAGATCCTCGACGCGGTTCGCGAAGCCGAGGATCGAGGCGGCCGCTGCCAGTCCCGGCACCGCCGCCCACGAGACGGACAGGCGCCGGGTGAGCCGGTCGGTGGTCGCGATGGCTGTCACGAGCAGGTCCATCACGAGCGCGAAGACGCCCCAGCCCGTGTCGAGCCCGGTCACCTGTGCGACGTCGATGGGCAGGCTCATCACTTCGCTCAGCACACCCACCTCGCCCCACGGCATCGCCGTCGTCAGCATGAAGACGATTCCCACCACCGCGACCAGGGTCGTCATCACGTTGCGGGCGGAGAAGGGTCGTGACTGCGCGTCCTCCGGCGACGCCGCGGCTCCGGGGGCTGCCGGCGCGCCCTGGGTCTCCCGGCGCGTACGGCCGGCGGCCGGTGAGCTCTGCACGGACGCGGGGTCCGACATGAACGCCGTGGCCATTCTCTGCCGGAACTCCGACCCGGCTCCGTGACCGGCCCCGGCGCCTGGAGTGGCCCCAGCGCCTGGAGTGGCCCCGGCGCCGGGAGTGGCGCCGGTTCCGGGAGCGGTGGAGGCCCGGACGCCCTCCGTGAGCAGCGTGTCCCCCGGGGCCTCCTGGCCGATCAGGCGGAGCAGAACCTGACGCGCGGACGGACGGCGGGCCGGGTCCTTCGCGAGGCAGGCCGCGACGACGTCGCGCAACGAGCCGGGCAGAGTGCCGAGATCAGGGTCTTCGTGCAGGATGCGGTGCATCACCGCCGGAATCGAGTCCTGCCCGAACGGCGTGAGGCCGCTGGAGGCCGTCGCGATGGTGCACCCCCAGGCGAAGACGTCGGCGGCGGGGCCGACCTGGTCGCCGCGGATCTGCTCGGGGGCCATGTAGGCGGGCGTGCCCACGATCGCGCTCGACAGCGTGCCGGTGGCGTCGAGGGCGCGGGCGATGCCGAAGTCGATGACCCGCGGCCCGTCGGCGCCCATGATGACGTTGCTCGGCTTGAAGTCGCGGTGGACGACGCCGGCCTGGTGGATGGCGGCGAGCGCCGTCACCGTCGCGATCGCCAGCCTCTCCAGCGCGGGCCCTTCGAACCCCCCGCCAGAGGCGATCATGCCGGAGAGCGGAGGGCCGTCGACGAACTCGCTGACGATGTAGGGCCGCTCGCCGTCCGCGTCCGCGTCCAGCACGCGCGCCGTGCAGAACGCGGCGACCCGCTTGGCGTGCCCCAGCTCCGCGGCGAAGCGCGAGCGGGCTTTGGCGTCGCCGCTGAAGCGGGCGTGGAGCAGCTTGACCGCGACCGCTCCGCCGTCCGGGGCCTCGCCCCGGTACACAGTGCCCTGGCCGCCTTCCCCGAGCACCCCGACGAGCCGGTACGCGCCCACCTGCTGGGGGTCGCCCGGGCGAAGCGGTTGCGGCACGGCGATCCCTTCCCTTCATGGCACGCGAGACGGGGTGAGGTTACCGGAGCTGATCACCCGTAGGGCGTGAAACGGGCATCTCTCCAGCACAGGCGCACCGATCGGCGGACCGCGTCTCGCCGCTCCGCCGTCCGCCTGCGCGCGCGGGGCCTCGGGCGGCTTACGCGGTGCGGAGGGCGGCGACCAGGGCCGCTGTGGCGGGCGGGTCGGGCGGCTCGCCGTACGTGGCGGCGAAGACCCGCCGCGTCGAGCCGGGCAGCTCGGCCACGCGGACGCCGGGATGCCGATGGGCCGACAGCGCCAGCCGGGGCAGCACGGCGACTCCCAGCCCGGCCGCCACCATGGCCTGGACCGCCACATAGTCGTCCGTGGTGAACGAGACGCGGGGTTCGAAGCCCGCCTCCGCGCACAGGTCGAGCAGGTGCGCCCGGCACCGGTCGCATCCCGCGATCCACCGCGAGCCCGCATGCGCGAGGAGACCTTCTCCCTGCCGCGGCACGGCCGGAATCCCGTCGGCCGGCACTCCATCGGCCGGCACTCCATCGGCCGGCACGTCTTCGGCGGGCTCCTCGTGGCCGGGCTCCGCGAAGTCGGGGACGACGAGGTAGCTGGGGTCGTCGAGGAGCGGGGTCATGCGGATGCCGTCCTCGGCGCTGTCGCCGTACTGGAACACCACCGCCACGTCCACCTGCCCGTCGCGGAGCATGCGGAGCGCCTCGGGCGGCTCGGCCTCGGCCAGCCGCAGATCGAGGCCCGGGTGCTCCTTCGCGAGCCGTACGGCCGCCTCGGGGATGAAAGTGCCGAGCGCCGAGGGGAACGCGACCAGCCGCACCCGCCCGGATCGCAACCCGACGTGGGCCGCGAGCTCCTCCGACGCCGAGTCGAGCCGGCCGAGTATCTCGGCGCCGCGCTCGGCCAGCAGGCGGCCCGCCTCGGTGAGCCGGATGCCGCGGCCCACGCGCTGCACCAGCTTCGCCCCGGTCTCCGCTTCGAGCCGCGCGAGGTGGTGGCTCACCGACGGCTGCGAGTAGTGCAATTCCCGCGCCGCCGCGGTGACCGATCCCGACCGCGCCACGGCGACCAGCACGCGAAGCCGTGCGATGTCCAGCATCCAGGCAACATATCAAGTCCATCTATGGGTTCACGCTGAAACTTGAGTTAGACCTATGAGCGGCCGACGGGGCACGCTGGTCCCGTGACAGACATCCGTGACGTGCTGCAAGCCCGGCCGCTGGTCGCCCGCCATCTTCCCGAGACGCCGATGTGGTCCTATCCGGTGCTCGACGCCCTGGTCGGCGCCGAGGTGTTCGTCAAGCACGAGAACGTGCAGCCGACCGGTGCGTTCAAGGTGCGCGGCGGGATCACCCTGCTGGACCGCATGCCTGACCGGGATCGGGGCGTCCTCACCTACTCGACCGGCAATCACGCCCAGTCGATCGCGTACGCCGCCCGCCTGTACGGCGTGCCCTGCTCGATCGTCATGCCGGAGAGCCCCAACCCCGCCAAAGTCGCGGCGGTCGAGGCGCTCGGGGCCACGGTGACGGTCGCGGGGGCCACCATGGTCGAGGCCGCCGGGCACGCTCGGGAGCTGGCCCTCCGTGAGGGGAAGCGGCTGGTCAGCCCCGCCGAGGAGCCCGACATCATCGCCGGTGTGGGCACGCTCTACACGGAGGTGTTCGCGGCGCGGCCGGATCTCGACACGGTCTTCGTGCCGGTCGGCAGCGGCAGCGGGGCGGCCGCCGCGTGCGTCGTCGCCCAGGCGCTCGCGCCCGGATGCCGGATCGTCGCCGTGCAGTCGGCCGCCGCTCCGGCCGCCCACGACTCGTGGCGGCTGGGCGAGCTGGTCAGCCGGCCGGTCAAGACCGTCGTGGACGGCCTGGCCACCGGGTCGGCCTTCCCCATGCCGCAGGCGGTCATGCGGGACGGCCTGGCCGACTTCGTCCTGGTGACCGACGACGAGATCGACGCCGCCCAGCGAATCCTGCTCACCGAGGCCCACACACTGGCCGAGGGGGCCGGCGCCGCCGCCCTGGCGGGGCTGATGGCCCGGCGGGAGGAGTACGCCGGCCGCAGGGTCGCCGTCGTCTGCACGGGGGGCAACGCCGGCCCGGCGGAGCTCGGCCGGATGCTCGCGGCCTGATTCCCGGGCTCACTCCACGGCGGGTGGGCTCTTCGACCGGGCCCGGCCCGTCGGTTTCCCTCAGGCGAGGTCGCGGCGGGTGGCCTCTTCGACCTCGTGCAGGCTCTGCCGGGTCAGCTCCAGCTCGGAGGTGAGCTCGTCCAGCGCCTGAGGGTCGCCGTCCGCCCCGCTGGAGGTGGCTGCCATCGCGGACAGCTCCACCGCCCGCGCCACCAGGCCCTCTAAGGCGATCGCGCCGGACTCCAGCCGGGCCAGCACCCGCATCCGGGCGCCCGACAGCCGGTCGTACACCTCCTGCTGGGCGGCGAGCGAGGCGAGGGAACGGTCGAGCTCGCCGGCGACCTCGCCGCGCGCCCGCTCCCTCGCGTGGATCAGCCGCAGGCGCTCCTGCTCCAGGAACCGCGGGTCGAAGCGGGCGAGCGCGGAGCCGGTGACCGAGGCCCGCCCGGCGAGCCTGCGCAGCGTCGCCACCGTGTCGTCCACCTGCGGCCGCATCGCCGCGATCCGGTCGAGCAGGATCTGCCCGCGCATCGACGCGGTGAGGTCGGCGAACGACTTGGCCGCCCGTTCGCCCCGCCGCAGCCACGCCTCCTCGGCGCTGCCCCGCGTGACGGGCAGCTCCACCGGCTCCTCCGTACGGCTCTCGCCGCCGGTCGACTGCCACGCCGAGGCGAACGCCTTGGCGAGCCAGACCGTGACGCCGACGAACGCGGCGCCCGCCGGGTGGACGTCGACGGCCCAGGCGGCGCCTCCCGCGGTGGCGCCCAGGAGCAGCCCCCAGGGGTCGCGCAGTTCCTCGGTGAAGCGGGACAACGGAGGGCTCCCGGCCTAGAAGTTGGAGATGACGGCGGTGAACACCTGATCGATGCTCCCCGCCTTGCGGGAATCGTAGGCCGCCGCGTCGGTGGTCTGCGAGATCTTCTTGAGGACGCTCAGGTCGGCGTCGGAGCCGTACGCGATGGTGAACATCCGCACCGTGTCCTCCCCGGCCTCCTTGTTCAGCTCGGGCAGCAGGTTGTTCAGCGAGATCGAGTCGTTGTCCTCGTTCTTCCCGTCGGTCAGGAAGACGACGGCGTTGATCGCGTCGCCGCTCTGGTGGTCCATGACGTACTTGTAGGACGCCAGCGCCGTGTCGTACAGGCCGGTGCCGCCGCTGGGGATGAGGCCGTTGATGCGGTCCTTGAGCTGCTTGCCGGTGTCGCGGCCCATCGGCACCAGCTCCCGGTAGTCCTTGCCGCCGTCCTGCTTGAGCGAGAACATCCACAGGCCGACCCGGTCGTTCGGGCCGAACTGGGGCAGCGCGTTGATCGCGGCCTGCTTGGCGAGGTCGAGCTTGGTCTTGCCGGTGTCGGGGACGCCGGCGCCCATGGAGCCCGAGACGTCCATGACCATGAGCACGTTGGCCGGCTTGCGCAGGTCGGCCCAGCTAGCGAGGATCTTGTCGAGCACCTGGGGCGTCGGCACGCTCAGCGTCGTCGCCGGCTGCTTCGGGTCGAGCCCGTTGGCGGCGGTGATCAGCTCGCCCGGCTTCCCGTCGTGGGAGCGGAACGCGTACTTCTCGAACTCCTCCTGCCGGTCCGGCTCCTGGAGGTACTTCAGGAAGTCGGCCGCTGCGGCCTTCTTGTCCGCGTCCGCCCATGACAGCACGGCGTACGGATGGTCGGAGACGAGCGTGCCCTCCTTGGGGTAGATCGCGACGAGCGGCACCTTGGGCTTCGGGTGGTCGCCGAGCGTCTTGGGGTCTCCGGTGGGGTTGCCCTGGTTGTAGTCCCACACCGACTTCTCCTCCACGGTCACCGCCGAGATGTACGACATGGCGGTGCCGGAGTCGTCCGCGTGCTGGAGGTTGGACAGGAAGGTCAGCGTGGTGTCGCCGTAGTGGACGATCGACCGCTCGACGCCTTTGACGAAGCTCCGGGTGCGCGCCGCGGCCACGTCCTTCACCGTCAGGTCGCCGGACAGGCCGGTCGCGGCGAAGTACGCGCCGACTGTCGCGTTCAGCCCGGAGGTGGAGAAATTGGGGTTCGTCTTGCCCAGGCGGAACTTGCCCCATTCGGGATGGCCGTACTTGGCCCATCCCTTCGGATCGTTGGCCAGGTCCAGGACGTCCGACCAGCCGATCTTCTTGGACGGCCAGCCGAGCGCCTGCGCCATCGGCTTGGGCATCGCGATGACCAGAGGCGAGCCGGCGATCGTGGGGTTGTCGCGCGCCACCAGGCCGGCCCGGTCGCTTCCCTCGGCGCGCTGCTGGAGGAGGCTGATCCAGCCGGCGCTCGCGGGCGTCCACACGTCGGGCCGCGCGCCGTCCTGCCGCTCGTCCCATCCCCGGGCGAGCGCCTGCATCGCGCCGCCGGACGCCATGGAGTTGACGACCACGTCCACGCAGTGCCCGCCGACCTCGTGGCCGTTGTAGCCGTTCGCGATCGTGCGCAGCAGCTCGGCCTTCTCGCTGGAGGCCGCGATCGTCAGCACGACGCCGTCGTCGCCGCAGGCCCGCTTCTGCGTGGCGCCGCCCCCGCCGCCGCCCGAGAGGGCGTGCCCGCCGTCCCCTCCGCCGAACAGCGTGCGCAGACCGACGATCAGCGCGCCGGCCATGATGACGGCGACGATGAACGGTGCGTAGTTGCGGCGGCGCTTCTGCTGCGGTGGGGGGTACACGCGTTCTCCTCGAGGCACGGGGAATGCCAGCACTTATCCCGACGAATGGCGCCTCACGTTAGTTGCCGATGATCTCGGGCTGCTAACGCCGGTCGGTCAGGTCGTGGATCCGCCTGTGGACGGGCTCGGCGGGCGTCGCGTGCACCGGCCACCCGGCGGGCCGATGAGACGTCGGCGACCGCCTGAAATTTTCACGGGCCGGCGCGGGTGCGGCCCGGCTCCCATCAGGTCGAACCGGTGAAGTGGCCGGGCCGTGTCCGCGACCGGGAATCGGAGACGTTGACCGTCCATCACGCGATCCGTACTTTGACGACTGTTCTAGTTCATGAATGTCGTACACATTTGTGAACTTCAAATGCGGGACCAGGAGTGGTGTCCCTCCGCCACCCCCTCGGTCAGGGGTCCTGCCTGACCTGCGAGGAGCTTGGCTTTGAGTAGGAAAAGCAGAATCGGAGCCGGGGTGATCAGCACGGTCGCCGCGGCCGTCGCTCTGGCAGCGGGCGTCGTGGGCGGGGTCCCGGCCGCGAGCGCGGCGCCGACGGCCGGCGCCTACCGGCTGGTCAACGCGGCGAGCGGGCTGTGCCTCGAAGTTCCGGGGAGCAGCACGTCGGACGGTGTTCAGCTCGCGCAGCGCGGCTGCGCGAACGTCGCTGCCCAGACCTGGAACCTCAGCGCCCAGGGCGGCGGCTTCCGCCTGACGGCCGCCGGCAGCGGCAAGTGCGCCGGGGTCAGGGACGCCTCCACGTCGGCGGGCAAGGCCGTACAGCAGGAGACCTGCACCGGGGCCGCCTCCCAGACCTGGCAGACCGTCCTGGTGAGCGGCTCGACGTACCAGTTCGTCAACGCCAACGGCGGCAAGTGCCTGAACGTCAAGGACAGCTCGACCGCAGCGGGCGCCCTGGTGCAGCAGAACTCGTGCGACTCGGTGACCAGCAAGCGCTGGACGCTCCAGTCCGCGGGCTCCCAGCCCACCCCGACACCGACCCCCACGCCCACGGTCACCCCGCCGCCCTCCGGGTGGCCATCGGCCAACGGCCAGCAGGCCGTCGGCAGCACCATTCCCGTCTCGGGCACCTACGACGGCGGCATGAAGCGCTACTACGGCACCGGTGACCTCGGCACCAGCGGCCAGAGCGAGGACCAGGGGCCGATCTTCGAGCTGGCCAACGGCGCGGTGCTGAAGAACGTCATCCTCGGCAACCCGGCGGCGGACGGCGTCCACTGCCTCGGCACCTGCACGCTGCAGAACGTCTGGTGGGAGGACGTCGGCGAGGACGCCGCGACCTTCCTCGGCACCTCCGCCTCGCAGACCATGACAGTCGACGGCGGCGGCGCCAGGGCGGCCAGCGACAAGGTCTTCCAGCACAACGGCCCCGGCACCTTCACCATCCGCAACTTCCAGGTGGAGAACTTCGGCAAGCTCTACCGGGCCTGCGGCAACTGCACGAACTCCTACCAGCGGCACGTGGTGGTCTCCAACGTCACGGCGACCATGCCGGGCAAGGCGCTGGTGGGCATCAACGTCAACTGGGGTGACACCGCCCGCATCTCCGGGATCACGATCGTGAACGACCCGAACAGGAAGCTCGTCGTCTGCCAGAAGTACAACGGCGTGCCCAAGGGAAGCGAGCCCACCGAGGTCGGGAGCGGGCCGGACTCGACCAACTGCCTCTACACGGCGTCGAACATCACCTACAGGTGATCTGACGCCGCCTCCGGTAGATGATGAGGCGAAGGCCCGGCGGTCCACGCGACCGCCGGGCCTTCCGTCTCAGCCGGTACGGCCTCTGTGCCTGTACGGCTCGTACTGTCCGGCTCGCGCTTGGGTTATCCGGCGCCCGCGCCGTACTCGGCGAGGAAGAGGGCCTCGGTGGTGATGATCCTGCGCAGCTCGTCCAGCACGACCCGCTCGTTGGGCGCGTGGATCGCCGCCCCCTCGTCCTCCGCGCCGTACAGCAGGATCTCCGCCGCCGGGAACTGCCTGGCGAGCGTCGCCACCAGTGGGATGGAGCCGCCCTGCCCGACCTGCCGCGGCGGCCGGCCGAACGCGCGGGCCATCGCCCGCTCGACCGCGTCGCGCGCCCGGCCCTCGGACCGCGCCTCGAACCCGGAGCCCGTCACGAAGTCGTCGAACGAGACCCGCACGCCCCACGGCGCGACCTTCTCCAGGTAGGCGGTCACGTCGTTCAGCGCCGTCTTGGCGTCACCGGACGCGGGGATGCGGACGGTGACGCGTGCCCGCGCCACGGCCTGGACCGCGTTGATCGCGCCGCTCACCGTCGGGACGTCGAGCCCGGTCACCGTGATCGCGTACGACGCCCAGAGGCGGTCGGCGAGGCTGCCCGAACCGACCAGTGAGACCCCGTCGAGCACGCCGGCCGTCTGCCGGAACTCCTCCTCCGGGTCGCTCGCCCCCGGGAAGGTGCCGCGTGCGAGGCCGGGTACGCGGACGTCCCCGTTGTCGTCGTGCAGAGCGGTCAGCATGCGCATGAGCGCGGCCAGGGCATCGGGGGCCGCGCCGCCGAAGGCGCCGCTGTGGACGGCCTCGGCGAGCGTGCGCACCTCGACGGTGAAGGCCGCCATCCCGCGCAGGGACGTGGTCAGCGCCGGGTCGCCCACACGGGGGTTGCCGCAGTCGGCGATGACCATGGCGTCCGCGCGGACCAGCTCGGGGTTGGCCTCGACGAAGGCCTCCAGCCGCTCCCCGGCGTACTCCTCCTGGCCCTCGATGACGACCTTGACGCCGACCGGGAAGCGGCCGTCGAACGCCCGCAGCGCCGCCACGTGCGCGATCAGGCCGCTCTTGTCGTCGGCCGCGCCCCGGCCGTACATCGCGCCGTCGATCACGGTCGGTTCGAACGCCGACGTACGCCACAGGGCGGGGTCGCCGGCGGGCTGGACGTCGTAGTGCGCGTAGAGCAGCACGGTGGGCGCCCCGGGCGGGGCGGGGGCCTCCGCGAACACGGCGGGGAAGCTGCCCTCGACCGGGATCTGCCGGACGTGCGGCAGGCCGGCCGCTCGCAGCAGCCGTTCTGTGAGGTCGGCCGCCGCCAGCACGGGGGCCTCGGCGTGGCCGGGGAAGGCGACGGAGGGGATCGCCACGAGCCTCTTGAGGTCCTCGACAGTCTGGGGCATCCCCGCCTCGACGGCGCGCTCGATCTCCTCAGGTGTCACGGCGTCTCTCCCGATATGCGTGGTTCGAGTGTTTCTGGCCTGATGGTGGACCCCATTGCACCACACCGGCACCCCGGGTGGCCGGGGACGTGCCGGGCGTGAGAGCTCAAGCGATTTGAGGCTTCACGGATTTCGTCGTTGTTACAAGGCGATATCGCGGAATCCGAACATCTTGCAGAGTGCAGCTACGTAATCACTTGGCAAAACGCAGAAGCACCCTGCAAACTGTGGGTACACGTATCCCCTGAGGGAAGGTTGCGATGACGCGCCCCGAGGTTCTCAAGGCCGCACAGGACAATCTCTGGATGCATTTCACCCGGCACAGCTCCTATGAGGGGGCGGAGGTGCCGATGATCGTGCGGGGCGAGGGCGCGTACATCTACGACGTGCACGGCAAGCGCTACCTCGACGGTCTCGCCGGGCTGTTCGTGGTCCAGGTCGGCCACGGCCGCGAGGAGCTCGCCGAGGCCGCCGCCAAGCAGGCCAAGGAGCTCGCGTTCTTCCCGCTGTGGTCGTACGCGCATCCCAAGGCCGCCGAGCTGGCGGGCCGGCTCGCCCAGCTCACCCCCGGCGATCTCAACCGGGTGTTCTTCACCACCGGCGGCGGCGAGGCCGTCGAGTCGGCCTGGAAGCTCGCCAAGCAGTACTTCAAGCTCACGGGCAAGCCGATGAAGACCAAGGTCGTCAGCCGGTCCATCGCCTACCACGGCACGCCGCACGGCGCCCTGTCGATCACCGGCATCCCGTCGCTCAAGCAGGCGTTCGAGCCACTGGTGCCGGGTGCGATCAAGGCGCCCAACACCAACATCTACCGCGCCGACGAGATCACCGGCTTCCCCGGCATGGACAAGGACCCGGAGGCGTTCGGCCGCTGGGCGGCCGACCAGATCGGCAAGGCCATCGAGATGGAGGGCCCGGCCACCGTGGCCGCCGTCTTCGTCGAGCCGGTGCAGAACGCCGGGGGCTGCTTCCCGCCGCCGCCCGGATACTTCCGCCGCCTGCGGGAGATCTGTGACGAGCACGACGTGCTGCTCGTCTCGGACGAGGTCATCTGCGCCTTCGGCCGCCTCGGCACGATGTTCGGCGGTCAGAAGTTCGACTACGTGCCCGACATCATCACCTGCGCCAAGGGCTTGACCAGCGGTTACACCCCCATCGGCGCGATGATCGCCAGTGAGCGGCTGTTCGAGCCGTTCAAGAGCGGCACCGAGACGTTCGCCCACGGCTACACGTTCGGCGGCCACCCCGTCGCGTCCGCCGTGGCCCTGGCCAACCTCGACATCTTCGAGCGGGAGGACCTGCTCGGCCACGTCACGGCCAACGAGCCGGTGTTCCGCGCCACGCTCGAGAAGCTCCTCGACCTGCCGATCGTCGGCGACGTCCGCGGTTCCGGCTTCTTCTACGGGATCGAGCTCGTCAAGGACAAGTCGACCAAGCAGACCTTCGACGACGACGAGTCCGAGCGGCTGCTGCGGGGCTTTCTGTCCAAGGCGCTGTACGAAGCCGGCCTCTACTGCCGCGCCGACGACCGGGGAGACCCGGTCGTCCAGCTCGCCCCCCCGCTCATCTGCGGGCCCAAGGAGTTCGACGAGATCGAGTCGATCCTCCGCTCGGTGCTCACCGAGGCGTGGGCCCGTCTCTGACCACCCGCCCGTCGCGGCCGGTGACACCCGGCCGCGGCGGGTACTTCCCGAAAGGATCCTTCCCATGAAGATCGGCGTTCCCGCCGAGGTCAAGAACCACGAGTACCGCGTCGCCGCCACACCGGCGGGCGTGCACGAGCTCGTCCGCCACGGCCACGAGGTCGCCGTCCAGCGGGGAGCGGGGCTTGGCTCGCACATCACGGACGAGGAGTACCTGGCCGCCGGCGCCAAGCTCATCGAAGGCGCGGACGACGTCTGGGCCGAGTCCGAGATGATCCTCAAGGTGAAGGAGCCGATCGCGGAGGAGTATCACCGGCTCCGCGCGGACCAGGTCCTGTTCACCTACCTGCACCTGGCCGCGTCCCGCCCGTGCACCGACGCCCTGCTGGCCGCCGGCACCACCGCCATCGCGTACGAGACCGTGCAGGCGGGCGGCGCGCTGCCGCTGCTCGCTCCCATGTCGGAGGTCGCCGGCCGGCTCGCCCCGCAGGTCGGCGCGTACAACCTGATGCGTTTCAACGGCGGCCGCGGCGTGCTCCCCGGCGGCGTCCCCGGCGTGGCGCCGGCCAAGGTCGTCGTCATCGGTGGCGGCGTCTCCGGCCTCAACGCGGCCCAGATCGCCGTCGGCATGGGCGCCGACGTGTCGATTCTCGACGTCAACATCGACCGGCTGCGCTTCATCGACGCCATCTACCAGGGCCGCCTCACGACCCTCGTGTCGACGTCGTACGCGATCGAGCGGGCCGTGCTGGACGCCGATTTGGTCATCGGCGCGGTGCTGATCCCGGGCGCCAAGGCGCCGACGCTCGTCTCCAACGAGCTGGTCTCCCGCATGAAGCCGGGCTCGGTCCTCGTCGACATCGCCATCGACCAGGGCGGATGCTTCGAGGACTCGCGCCCGACCACCCACGCCGAGCCGACCTTCCGGGTCCACAACTCGATCTTCTACTGCGTGGCCAACATGCCGGGGTCGGTGGCGAACACGTCCACCTTCGCGCTGACCAACGCGACCCTTCCCTACGCGGTGAAGCTGGCCGACCGGGGCTGGCGGGACGCCCTGCGCGGCGACGAGGCCCTCCGTCTCGGGCTGAACGCCCACGCCGGTGTGCTCACCAACGAGCCGGTCGCGGTGGCTCACGAGCTGCCGTTCACTCCGCCCGCCGAGGTCCTCGCCGCCGTCTGAGCACCCCGAGCCGGCGGCCTGCCCGGTCAGGCCCAGGCCCGTACGGCGTGGGCTGGTTCATGGCGCGCATGGAGGTTCACCGCAGGCAGAGGCGTGCGCGCAGCTCCCGGGCGGTGCCCAGGACGTGCTCGACCTCGGCCGGGGCGGGCCAAGGGGCGGTGCCCGGCCTTAGCAGGGTCGCCCGAACCGACCCGAGGTGCTCGACGGCTGTGCCGTGCACGCCACTCGCCTCTGTCAGCCAGCGGACGGGGTCGGCGGTCGTGGGCATCTCCCGGGTCGCGAGATCCCAGGTGCCGAGGATCTCCACCAGGTCGGACGGATCCGCCGCGGCATCCCCACGACGCCGGGCGGCGGCCACCGCGAGCTCCGCACGCGCCAGGTGCTCCGGCTCCGGCACGCGGTCCCAGTACGGCGGGGGCGGGTCGAGCAGCCACTGCTCGGCCTGTGCCGAACGCCCCGTCAGCGACAGCAGCGTGCACAGCTCCGCCGCCGCACCCAGGTGGCCCCTCGCCGCTGCCTGGCGGAACCAGTGCTGGCCGCCCTTGACGTCGTTCTGCTCGGTGACCAGAAGCAGCCCGAACCGGTAGGCGGACTCCGGGTCGCCGTCCGCCGCGGCCCTGCCGAACCAGTGGCCCGCGGCCATCCGGTCACCCAGCTCGGCGCAGGCGAGCCCCGCCATCCGCAGCCCCTCCCGGTGGCCCGCGTGCGCGGCGCGCTCGAAGCAGGCCCTCGCCGTACGGAGGTCGCCCCTTGCCTGTGTCAGACCCCCCAGCCGGACCGCGGCTCCGGCGTGCCCCGCTCTGACGGCGAGCCGGAAGAAGGTCTCCGCGTCCCCTTCATCCCCTGTCGCGTGGAGGATCAGGCCCAGGTGGTAGGCCGCCTCGGCGTGCCCGCCACGCGCGGCGAACTCCCACCAGTGCCGGGCCTCGTCCTCGTCGCCGGAGGCGTAGCCGAGGAAGCCCAGGTCGTGGGCGGATCGCAGGTCGCCGTCGAGCGCCACGCGGAAGTGCCAGCGCCGGGCGCCCGTGCCGTCTCCCTGGTCCTCGCAGAGCAGGGCCAGCAGGCGGCCGGCGTCGCGGGAGCCGCCCTCGGCCGCCCGTTCGAACCAGTGCCGCGCGGCCCGGCCGTCGCCGTCCCGCTCGAGTAAGAGTGCCGCCAGGTTGGTCGCCGCCTCGATGTCGCCGGTGCCGGCGGCGACCTCGAACCAGTGGATGGCGGCCGTGACCGTGCCGTGCCGGCGGTGCCAGAGGCCCAGGTTGTACGCACTGTCGACGTGCCCCGTCCGGGCGGCCCGCTCCCACCAGTGACGGGCGGCCCATCGGTCGCCGTGCTCCGCGTAGAGGCGGCCCAGGCGATGCGCCGCGTCCGGGTCACCCTCCCGCGCCCTGGCGAGCAGGTAGGTCTCCGCGGAGCCCCCGGCTTCCGGGACGCGAGGGACCGGGACGCCGGACCAGGCTGGTGCCGTCTCCGTAGCTCCCACCAATGTCATGGGAGACAGATTGACACGTGACCGTGACGTTACGGAGCGTTATTGCGAAGACCTTTGGCCGCAGAAGGGGCGGGGATGACCTGCTCGAATTCAATGAAACCGATGTACATTCCCATCCCGCAGGCGTAACGCATCCTTCCGGGAGGCTGGGGCGGCAGCCGCACCGCCCGCTCGCCGGTCACGGGCAACGCGACGTCCTGTCCTGCGATGGCCACCGTCCGGGTGCAGCCGCCGTTGTCCCGGGTACGGAAGACAAGCTCCACGGGCCGCCCGGCCGCCACGCTCGCCAGGCCGGGACGGAAGCCCTCCCCGGTGGCCCAGATGACGACCCTCTGCGTGCCTCCGCCGTACGGCCTCGCCGGGCCGGCGGTCGCGGCGGGTGGGCCGAAGTCGGGCAGCCAGCCACCCAGCCGCAGGCCCGACGCGACGGTGAAGAGCCCGGCGGCGAGGGCCGCGACGCCGGCGAGTGCGCTGAGCCTGGTCGAGGCGATGCCGCGCATCAGCAGCCCGAGCGCCGCCAACGCGGGAGTCGTGCCCAGGGCGAGCCCGGCGAGGACCGCCGCGCCGCCCAGCCCGCTGCCGGTGGACACGGCCACGATCTCCAGGCTGATCGTCACTCCGCAGGGCACCAAGATGGTCGCGGCACCCAGCACGAACCCTCGTGCCGCGAACCCTCGTGCCGCGAATCCCGGTGCCCCAACGCCTGACGCCGCGGGAACGGCGGCAAGGGAAGGCGGGTCCTTCGAGGGCATGGGGGAAGAGCATGTGCTCCGTTTCCGGAGGAGCCGGAACGCGAGAGCGAGCACCGCGACCCCCGCCACGACAAGCATGACGGCCCTGGTCCGCGGACCGATCTGTACGGCGGAGCCGGCCAGGCCAAGGAGAGCCCCGGCGCACACGTGAGACAACAGCCGGCCGGAAAGGAACGCCGCCACGGCGGCCAGGCCGCCGGTTTTCGCCGAGCCTCCGGTATTCGCCGGGCTTTCGACGTTCGCCGAACTTGTGTCTTTCGCCGGACTTTTGGTTCTCGCCACCCCTCCGGCCCTCGCCGCCGTGGGGGTGCCGCAGCATTCGCCGGTCCCGGCCGTCACCTGGGGCGGTGGCCGGACGAGCCCGATCAGCAGGCCGCCCTGGACCGCCGCACACGACGCCGTGCCCGCTGCCAGGCCGGCGGCGAGGCCGCCGGCGAACAGGGCGGCGGCATTCACGTTCAGTGCGCGAGGGCCAGGTCGTCGAGCGTCCCCGACTTGGCGGCCTCGACGATCGAGCCGAACTGGTCGATGCTCATCTCCACCCGCTGCCCGAAGTCATCGGTGATGACGACCTGCCGCTCAGCCGGAGCCGACAGGTCCACGAACAGCTCCGGGCAGCCGCAGCTGCAGTTGCCGCAGAAACGCGCGATGGATTTCACGCCGTCCTCCTTGAGCCGGGAAGCCTTTTCCGCAACGTAACGTGGCCGGCCAGGAGCGACCAGTAATACTTCGCTGGCCCGCGAGGAACTGATGGCACGCCCCGGCGGATGCGTCGGTTCCGGACGTTCGTCAAGCCCGCCGTGCCCTCGCGACCTTCGCTGCCCGCTTGGCGGCCGCGATGTCCGCGGCCACCCGGACGAACGACGCCACGGCCCGCGACCGGGCGTCTTGCGGCCAGGCCACCACCAGGGTGGTCGGCGGGGCGTCGGCGACCGGAACGCATACCAGGTCGTGACGCAGGTGCGGGCGGACGGACTCGGGCACCACGGCGACCGCCCGGCCAAGGGCGATGAGCTGCCCCAAGTGCCCGATGTCTTGCACCAGCGGGCCGTCGCCCTGTGGCCTCTGCGGCCACCTGGGCATCCGCTCACCATTCAGGCACCCCAAGGTCACGGATGACCGCCCGGCCAGCCGGTGCCCCCGGGCCAGGACGACCACCTGGTCCTCCACGAGGAGCTCCTCGACGGCGAGTCCGCTGAAGTCCTCCCCCGGGCCGTGGAGGAGGGCGACGTCCGCGCGGCCGTCGCGCAGCATCGCCGCGCGTTCGCCGACGGTGCAGACGACCTCGACCGGATGTGCGCCGGGGGCGGACTCGTACGCCGCCAGAATCTCGGGAAGCAGGTCGGCGTCCCCTCCGGGCTTCATCGCCAGGACGAGGCGCGGATCGGGCCGTCCGGCACGCCGTGTCCTGCGGACGGCGGCCGCCGTCGCGGTGAGGACAGCGGTGCCGTCGCGAAGCAGGACGCGGCCCGCCTCAGTGAGGGACACCCCCCGGCTGTCGCGCTCCAGCAGTCGCACTCCGAGACGGCGTTCCAGTTGCTTGATCGCGCGTGATAGCGGGGGTTGCGCGATGCCGAGGCGCCGTGCCGCACGCCCAATGCTCAGCTCCTCGGCGACCGCGACGAAGTAGGCCAGCTCCCGGGTCTCCACTTCGTCCATACCGTCAGGGTATTGCGCGTGACCGGAATGGTCTTGGCCTCCGGCCGGGGGAGGGTGATGGGGTGTACGCATGATCGACCATCACAGGATCGCGCTGGTCACCGGCGCCAACAAGGGAATCGGCTTCGCGGTGGCCCGTGCGCTGGCCGCCGACGGTATGACGGTGCTGCTCGCCGCCCGCGACCCCGGACGGGGAGACGAGGCGACCGCGGCTCTGCGCGCTGAGGGGCTCGACGTACATCGGCTGACTCTCGACGTGTCGGAGCCCGGCAGCGTGAGGGAGGCGGCCGAGCGGGTGGAGACCCGCTTCGGCCGCCTCGATGTGCTCGTCAACAACGCGGGGATATCCGGCGGCGCCTCACAGACGCCCGGCGCCGCCGATCTCGACACGGTGCTGGCCGTCTTCGACACGAACGTCTTCGGCGTGATCAGGGTGACCGACGCCGTGCTGCCCCTGATCCGCCGGTCGTCCCAGGGCCGGGTGGTGAACGTCTCCAGCGGAGTGGGCTCGATGGGCAACATGACCGATCCCGCCCATTACATGTCCCGGTTGCCGGCCCTCGTCGGCTACCCGTCGTCCAAGGCCGCGCTCAACGCGTTGACCGTTCAGTACGCCAAGGAACTGCGGCCGTACGGGATCCTCGTCAACGCCGTGGCTCCCGGCGCCTGTGACACCGACTTCACCAGGGACCTGGGCTACGACCTGACCCGTACGGCGGCCGAGGGGGCCGGGATCGTCGTACAGCTGGCGACCGCCGGCCCGGACGGGCCGACAGGAGGGTTCTTCGACGACGACGGTCCGGTGCGGTGGTGAGCCGCCGGAGTCTCCGGCCGGTCAGCCCCGAAGCACTCAGCCCCGAAGCACTCAGCCCCGAAGCACTCAGCCCGGAAGCACTCAGGCCCGTGACGCTCAGGCTCGCAGCGCCGCGATGAACCACTCGAAGGCGGGCACGGCGGGCGGGAACGGCGGCTCGCCGTTGAGAACGCCGAGCAGCGCCCAGTACCGCTCGACCCGCCGGTCGGTGAACCTCTCCACCGCGTCGGCGAGCCGTACGCGCTCGGCGGCGGGCAGATCGGGGCCGACCAGCCGGTCCAGGATCTCCCTGCCCTCGGCCGAGTCCGGGGAGATTCCCGCGGCCAGCGCGGCTCCGGCCTGCTCCTGGACGGCCCGTGGGTCGTGCGGCATCGGGGACGGATCCGGCTCGCCGGTCGTCATCTGGCGCACACGCTGCCGGAAACCCGGATCGCCGACCAGCTCGGCCAGCTCCATCCACGCGTCGACCTGCTCGGCGGGGGGGTCGTCGGGAAGCTCGGCGGGCAGCCGGCGCATGGCCTGAGCGATGCCGGCACCTGGAGCCCCTGGGTCGGTGCCGGCTAAGACCTCGTCCACGAAGTCGTCGATCACGCCCTGCCGCTCACGTGCCGACAGGCGGGCGAACTCGTGCATCAATCTCATCTCCTCGATCGAGCTCTCGCGTTCCGCGACCGACCGCAAGACCGCGCGCCGCGTCCGGAGGATCCGGATCTCCGCGTCCAGGGCTGACGCGTGGGCCCTCGCCACCTCGGCCAGCCCGGTCTGCCTGGTGAGGACCCGCTGCACGGTCGCCAGGTCGAGCCCCAGCTCGCGCAGCGTCCTCACCAGGTCCAGCCGGGCCACGGCCTCGGCGTCGTAGAGCCGGTAACCCCCCGCCGACCGGTCGGTCGGCGGGATCACCCCTATGTCGGACCAGAACCGGATGGTCCTGACCGGCACACCGGTGCGGCGCGCCAGTTGCCCGATGGTGAGCGGCTCAGTGCGGTCGTTCACATCGACAGTCTCGACCTTCCAGCCGCTGGAGACTCAAACCGGTTTTCCAGGCGGCGGGCACGACCTAGTGCCACCCGGGCTTGATGAGGCCGGACTCGTAGGCGACGACGACGAGCTGGGCGCGGTCGCGGGCGTGCAGCTTGGCCATGATCCGGCTGACGTGGGTCTTGGCCGTCGCGGGAGACATGAACAGCTCGCCCGCCACCTCGTCGTTGCTCATGCCGGTGCCGACGAGTGCCAGCACCTCCCGCTCCCTGTCGGTCAGCAGGTCGAGGCCGGTGGTGACGCCCGGCTCCTTGGCCCTGGCGGCGTACTCCGCGATGAGCCTGCGGGTGACGCCGGGGGACAGCAGGGCGTCGCCGGAGGCCACCACCCGGATGGCCTGGATGAGCTCGGCGGGCTCGGTGTCCTTCACGAGGAAGCCGCTGGCGCCGCCGCGCAGGGCGTCGAAGACGTACTCGTCCAGCTCGAACGTGGTCAGCATGATGATCCTCGTCCCGTCGAGCGTGGCGTCCTCGCCGATGAGGCGGGTGGCCATCAGCCCGTCCATGCCGGGCATGCGGATGTCCATCAGCACGACGTCGGGGCGCATCTCCCCGGCCAGCTGTACGGCTTGCGCGCCGTCGGCCGCCTCGCCGACCACGGTGATGCCGTCCTGTGCGTTGAGCAGGGCGCGGAACCCGGCCCGGACGAGGGCCTGGTCGTCGGCGAGCAGGACAGTGATCACTTGCGCTCCTTCGGAAGGTCGGGCGCGGAAGGGGGCAGGGGAAGGGTGGCCCGCACGCGGAAGCCCCCGCCGGGCAGCGGCCCGGCCGACAGCGATCCGCCGAGCGCCGAGGCGCGCTCACGCATGCCGGGGATGCCGTTGCCGCCGCCGAGGCCGGGCTCCGGGGGGCTCGCGCCCGCGCCGTCGTCCTCCACGGTGATGACCAGCTCGTCGGGGCCGTAATGGGTGGTGACGGTCACCTGGGAGGCGGGCGCGTGGCGGGAGACGTTGGTGAGCGACTCCTGGACGATCCGGTAGCCGGCCCGGTCGATCCCCGCGGGCAGCGGCCGGACCTCGCCGGTCACCTCCAGCGTCACGGGGACGCCGCTGCGCTCGGCGAGCTCCGGCAGGCGGCTCATCCCGGCGGTGGGGGAGCGGGGCGCGCCTTCCCTGAGCAGGCTCAGCACGCCGCGCATCTCGGTCAGCACGTCCTTGGACGCCTGTTTGATGGTGGTGAGCGCCGTACGGGCCTGCTCCGGATGGTCGTCGAGGAGATGCAGCGCGGTCGACGCCTGGACGTGGATCAGCGAGATGTTGTGCGCGAGGACGTCGTGGAGCTCCTGGGCCATCGTCAGCCGCTCCTCGCTGGCCTGCCTGCGCGACTCCTCCCGCTCCACCCGCTTCCGCTCGGCGAGGCGCTCGCGCCTAGTGCGGTGGAACTCGGCGATGGTGAGGGTGAGCAGCAGGTACGCCGCGATGGCGCTGTGGTGGAACCACCCCTGCGGGTTGGGGATGAGCCACGTGGCGTAGGCCACCATGAACAGGTAGAACGCCCCCGACGCCAGCCAGGCCGTGAGGCGATGGCCGGAGACGACCGCGGCGAAGATCACGACGGCGGGGCTGAGGAACACAGTCCCGTAGGAGTAGTCGAGGGACAGGTAGCCGCACGTCGCGGCCACCGTGACGAGCAGGACGGCGACCGGGTGCCGGCGGCGGACCGCGATCGCGGCGGGCCCCACGAGCAGCAGCGCGTACCCCAGCCAGTCGAGCGGCACCCGTCCGAGTTGCGGGTTCTGGAGCTGGAAGTGCTCGGCGATCCGCGTGGGGACGACCGCGATCAGCGCCACGACGAACGGCAGGACGGGATCGATCCAGTGAAACCATGCAAAACGGGAGCGCACACCGGCACGCTAGGCCATCGCCGCTGATCAGCGCATCCCCCCGGCGCCGCAGGGCCGCGTACGCCAGGCGGAGTACGCGGGCCGAGCGTCCGAATGTGGACATTCCCGCACTGATCCTGACTGTGGTAAGTCATGCTGGACGGATCACCGGATGTGGTGGAGGTCACGCATGAGGAAGCTCGTCGTCGCGTCGCTGGGGTTGGTATCGCTGACGGCCCTCGTCGCCCCACCGGCCAACGCGGACCCGGGGCAGGCGGCCGATCGAGGCGCGAATTCGGGGGGCGCGCGGGAGCCGTACGTCAAGAAGCCGGTCGCCGAGGGGTACGGCGGCGCCGTGGCGACGGTGGACCTCGACGCCAGCAAGGCCGCGCTGAAGGTGCTGGCGAAGGGCGGCAACGCCATGGACGCGGCGGTGGCCGGCGCGGCGACCCTGGGCGTCACCGAGCCCTACTCCGCGGGTCTCGCGGGCGGCGGCTTCCTGGTCTACTACGACGCCCGCACCCATCGGGTGACCAGTATCGACGGCCGGGAGACCGCGCCCCGCGCGATGACCTCGACGGTCTTCGAGGGGATCCCGTTCGCCGACGCGGTGACCAGCGGGCTGTCGGTCGGCGTGCCGGGAAGCGTCGCCCAGTGGGACCTGGCGCTGCGGCGGTTCGGCACGCTGTCGCTCGGGCAGGCCCTGCGGCCGGCGATCGACACGGCGGAGAAGGGCTTCGTCGTCGACCAGACGTTCTACGACCAGACCCAGCAGAACGCGGCCCGCTTCGCGGACTTCACCTCGACCGCCGCCCTCTACCTGCCCGGCGGCCAGCCGCCTGCGGTCGGGTCGGTCTTCCGCAACCCCGCTCTCGCGAAGACCTATCGCGAGCTGGGCAGGCGCGGGCCCGGGTGGCTGTACGGCGGGGAGCTGGGTAAGGAGATCGTCGCCACGGTCAAGAAGCCGCCGGTGACGCCGGGATCCACCCGCGTGGTCCGGCCGGGCCTGATGGAGGTGTCCGACCTCACGGCGTACCGGGCGCTCCAGCGGCAACCGACGAAGGTGACGTACAAGGGCCTCGACGTGTACGGCATGGCGCCGCCCTCGTCGGGAGGATCGACGGTCGGAGAGGCGCTCAACATCCTTGAGGCGCTGCCGGACGTCGGGCTGCACGAGTACCTGGAGGCCTCCCGGCTGGCCTTCGCCGACCGGAACGCGTACGTGGGCGACCCGGCCTATGTGGACGTGCCGCTGGAAGGGCTGCTCTCCGACGCGTTCGGCAAGGAGCGGGCGTGCCTGATCGGGCCCACGACCACGCAGGCGACGGCCGCGCCCGGCTCGCCCGACGGGTCCTACGAACCATGCGCCTCCCCGTCTCCCTCGGCGTCCCCGTCGGCGCCGGCCGTCACCGCGGTCGTGGCGGCGGCCAAGGAGACCGAGGGAAAGCCGGAGACGCAGGAGAAGCCGGAGGGGCCGGAGACCACGCATCTCGTCGTGACGGACAAGTGGGGCGACGTCGCGGCGTACAACATCACCATCGAGCAGACCGGCGGCAGCGGCATCGTCGTGCCGGGCCGGGGCGTCCTGCTCAACAACGAGCTGACCGACTTCACATTCGGCCCCGCGCCGAAGGACCCCAACCTTCCCGCCCCGGGGAAGCGGCCGCGCTCCTCGATGGCGCCCACGATCGTCCTCAAGGACGGCCGGCCGCTGCTCGCCGTCGGCTCGCCGGGAGGCGCGACGATCATCACGACCGTCCTGCAGATCCTGGTCAACCGGCTCGACTTCGGGATGACGCTGCCCGAGGCGATCGCCGCTTCACGGGCCTCGCAGCGCAACACCGGCGCCACCCAGGCGGAGCAGGCGTTCATCGACCGGTACGGCGCGGAGCTGCGGGCCCGCGGCCACACGCTGACGCTCGTCCCGGGACCTCCGGTCGGGGAGATCGGGGCGGCGACCGGTCTGGAGTTCCTCGGCCACGGCAAGGTGCAGGCGGTCGCCGAGCCCACCCGCCGGGGCGGGGGCAGCGCGCTCGTCGTCACCCCCGCCCAGGGGGCGCCGCGATGAGCTCGTAGGCCTCGGGCTTCACCTTGCGGGTCCTCGCCCAGTACTCGAAGGTGAAGCCCGGCCACAGGGATCGGTTCCTGCCGTGCTGGTCCAGGTACCAGCTCGTGCAGCCGCCTTCGCTCCAGACCAGCCGCTCCAGCCGGCGCTGCAGCCGGTCGTTGTACGCGCGCTGGGCCCCCGGCCGTACGTCGAGGGCACGTGCCCGGGTCCGGGAGAGCAGGCGCAGGCACTCCAGGACGTACCGGACCTGCGCCTCGATCATGAAGACGACCGAGCTGTGCCCGAGACCGGTGTTCGGGCCGAGCAGGAAGAACAGGTTGGGGAACCCGGCGGTGCTCACGCCGAGGTAGGCCTCGACCCCGTCGCGCCAGGCGTCCTGGATCTTGATCCCGCCCCTGCCGGTGATCCGCTGGTCGGTGAGTGCGTCGACGACCCTGAACCCGGTGCCGTAGACGATCACGTCGGTCTCGTGCTCCCTGCCGGCCGCGTCGACGATCGAACGCTCCCGGATCTCGGTCACCCTGTCGGTGACCAGCTCGACGTCGTCCCTGGTCAGAGCGGGATAGTAGTCACTCGACAGCAGGATGCGCTTGCAGCCGATCGTGTAGTCGGGGGTGAGCTTGGCGCGCAACTCCGGGTCGGCCACCTGCTTGGCCAGATGCCGCTCCGCCACCTGGCGGTGGACCGCCATCAGGCGGGGATCGATCGCGAAGCCGACGGCCCGGGTCTCCAGCAGCCAGTAGACCGCGCCGCGCAGCGCCCGGGCGGCGCCGGGCACCTGGAGGGCCCGCCTCATGCCCTCGGGGATCGCGACGTCCGGCTTCGGCTGGATCCACGGCGCCGTCCGCTGGAACACCGTGAGCCGTCCGGCCCGCTCCGCGACGGCCGGGACGAACTGGACGGCCGAGGCGCCGGTGCCGATCACCGCCACCCGCTTGCCGGTCAGGTCGCACGAGTGGTCCCACTGGGCGGAGTGGAAGGCGGCGCCGGTGAAGCGGTCGCGGCCGGGGATGTCCGGGAACGACGGCACGTGGAGGGCGCCGACGCCCG
The DNA here is from genome assembly GCF_040802045.1 of Microbispora sp. NPDC049125. NCBI lineage: Bacteria > Bacillati > Actinomycetota > Actinomycetes > Streptosporangiales > Streptosporangiaceae > Microbispora > Microbispora sp. NPDC049125. Next base: position 440,075 of record NZ_JBEZDW010000001.1, read on the forward strand.
ACACGACGGCGTTGGTCTCGAACGTCTCGCCGCCCGCCGTGGACACCCGCCAGACGGCCCGTTCGTCGTCGTACTCCAGCTCGCGGACCTCCGTGCCGAGGCGCAGGTGGGGGAGGAGGTCGTACGCCTCGACGCAGGCTCGGAGGTAGTCCCAGATCTCACTCTGAGGGGAGAACAGCCGCGACCAGCCGGGGTTGAGCTCGAACGAGAAGGAGTACAGCGGCGAGGGGACGTCGCAGGCGCATCCGGGATAGGTGTTGTCGCGCCAGGTGCCGCCGAGGTCGCCGGCCTTCTCCAGGATCGTGAAGTCGTGGTAACCCGCGTCCTTCAGCTTGATCGCCATGCAGAGACCGGCGAAGCCGGCGCCGATGATCGTGATTCCCGGGCTGCCCATGCGGCCTCCAATTGGATCTCCGTCCAAGGTAAGGGCGGGTCGCTCAGGCGGTCCAGTGCCTGCCGGGGGGCATCACGAAGCCGCCGACGGGCGCGGTCGCCGGCGGCTGGCAGGTGTGTGTCAGCGGACCAGGAGGTACGCGATCACGACGATCGCCACGACGAGCACCGCGCCCGCGGCGAGCCAAATCGGGAGGCGGGACGTCTGCGGCTCGGAGGTCGCGGCGTCCTGGTTCTGGGCGAACGCCCGGAAGGCCTGGGTATTGCCGGCCGGGTCGATCTGAGGGTCGGACATGGCGCAAACTCTAGCGACACGCGGGGCGGCATGGCCCTGATTTGTCGGATTTTGCCGGGCGTTTGGCTGGCCGTTGCCCCGCCGTCGGCTTCCGCCCCCCAGGTCTCGGTTACGTGACCGGCGGGGGCGGCGGATAGCGTTGGAGGCATGCTCCGCACCCTGTTCGCCCCCCGGCTGGTGGCTCTCCACCTGCTGGTGATCGGGGTGCTCGTGTCGTTCACGATTCTGGGCCGCTGGCAGCTCGGCGTCTTCGAGTCCTCGGGCAAGCCCCGGCTCGCCGCCGACCCCGCGCCGGTGGCCGTGAGCCGGCTGAGCCAGGTCGGGGAGTACATGCCCGGCGACGTGGTGGGCAGGCGGGTGACGGCGCAGGGCGCCTACGACGCCGCCGGCCAGCTCCTGGTCGCCGACCGGCTCCCCGACGTCTCCGCCCCCGGCGGCCGCGCCGCCAAGGGCCGCGGCTTCTGGCTGCTCACCCCGCTGCGGCTGGCGGACGGCACGACCGTCTCCGTCGTACGCGGCTGGGTCGCCAGACCGGACGACCCGGCGACCGCCGTGCCGCCGGGCCCCGTCACCGTGACCGGACGGCTCCAGCTGGCCGAGCAGAGCGGCGACGTGCAGCGCTCCGGCCCGCTTCCCCGCGGCCAGGTGTCGAATGTCTCCATCGCCGAGCTCATCAACCTCTGGCCGGACGCGCGGGTGCGGGACGGGTTCGTCGTGGCGACCGAGCAGAGCCCGCCCTCCCAGGCGACGGCGGTCGCCGTCCCGCCGCCGATCGAGGGAGCCGGGTTCAACTGGCGCAACCTCGCCTACGCCGCCCAGTGGTGGATCTTCGCGCTGTTCGCCGTGTTCATGTGGTTCCACTTCGTCCGCGACGCCGTACGCGCCGAGCGGGCGGGGGAGCGGCGGCCGGCCGCGCCGGTGGGGACGACGTGAGCCACCCGCCGTACACCGCCCGGGGGGCCGGAGGCCGGCCCCGATATCGTGTGATGACCGTTTCCCCAGCAGAGGTAATGATCGACGTGGAATCCGCGCTCAAGTTCTACCGCGTCATGGCGTACATCGTCGGCGTGATGCTGCTCGTGCTCTGCGCCGCGATGGTCGTCAAGTACGGCTTCGGCAGCGGCACGATGGTCGCCGTCGTGGGGCCGATCCACGGCTTCCTCTACATGGTCTACCTGGCGGCCGCTCTCAACCTGGGGCTGAAGACCCGGTGGCCGGTCGGCTATCTGCTCCTGGTGCTGATCGCCGGGACGATCCCGTTCCTGTCGTTCGTCCTGGAGCGGAGCGTCACCGACCGCGTCCGGCACCAGATCGCGGCCGCCTCCGCCTGAGAGGCGGGACGCGCGGGACGCGTCCCGCGCGTCCTCTGGAGAGATCAGGAGCCGATCTGGCGGCGGCGGATCCGGCGCAGCCGCGCGCGCTGCGACTCGTCGAGCATGAAGTAGGCGACGACCGGTGCGCCCAGCACGCCGAGCGCGACCAGCCAGCCGAGGAGCGCGGGCCCCGGGAGAAACAACAAGGCGAGCACGGCTACGATCGCCGCGCCCACGTAGTACTTGCCGAGTGGCGACATCGTCGGGCCTTTCCTGTCGGGGCCCCCTTGCGGGACCACGGCGACACGTCCGCGTGGAGGACCCACGCGATACATCTTCAGTCTGCGTCGCCAGGAGAACGCGCACGCGCGCGCCCGAGTTCCAGTTCCGTATGTCACCGGCCGCCATGGTCGCCATGGGAGACCGGCGTGATCGCGGAAGGCGCGGCCGCAGCCTCTACGATGGAGGCGGCCGGGGGTGTGCCTGAGTCGGGGATTGCGGGCGGGACCGCGGCGCCCGCACCGGCGGGAAGAAGGGCCGATGGCGGAGGGGGACCCTGAGGGTGGCCGCACCGCGATCGGGCGGGCCCTGGCCCTCCTCGGTGATCGCTGGGTGCTGCTGATCCTCCATCGCGCGTTCGCGCTGCGGATCCGCACGTACGCCGGCTTCCGCAAGTCGCTGCCCATCTCGGAGTCGGTCCTCGCCGGCCGTCTCAAGGAGATGGTCGCGCACGGCATCTTCACGCTCACGCCGTACCACGCCGGCCGGACGCGGTACGAATACCGGCTCACCGGCCGCGGAATCGGCCTGTGGTCGCTGCTCGTGGCGATCTACTCGTGGGAGCGGGCCTGGAGCGCCGACTCGTTCCCGGTGCTCGTCCACGACCTGTGCGGCCAGGAGACGAGGCCGTACCTGGCGTGCGGGCGGTGCGGCGAGCCGATGAGCGCCCGCGACTCCTCCATGGTCCCCGGTCCGGACGCCACGTTCGCCGGCGCGGGGCCGCCCCGGCAGCACCGCCGCACCGCGCGGGCCGACGGCGACCGCGGTGACGGCTTCGGCTCCTACCCCGACTCGATGGAGATCCTGGGTGACCGGTGGAGCACGACCGTGCTCGCCGCCGCCTTCCTCGGGGCGCGGCGGTTCGTCGACTTCCAGACGCGGCTCGGCATCGCCCCCTCGGTGCTGACCGACCGGCTGCGCCGGTTCGCCGACCTGGGCGTCTTCCGCCTGGAGTCCGGTGACTACCGGCTCACGGACAAGGGGCTGGCGTTCTTCGCGGTCTTCGCGTTCCTGGTCGACTGGGCGCAGCGGGAGCTCGCGGCGCCGCCGGGCTCGGGGCTGACCATCACCCACCGCCCGTGCGGCGCCGCGCTGTCTCCCGTCCTGCTGTGTACGGCGTGCACCCGGCCGCTGGAGCGGACGCAGATTCACTTCGAGCCGGGCTGAGCCGGCTCCCCGGCCGGGCGGGGGTGTCAGCCGTCGCCCGACTCGGGCTTGCCCATCGCCTTGCGGATCACGTCGCGCGCGCGGTCCATCATGGCGATCGGCGGGCCGAGCAGCAGGTTCTTGGTCGCCGACTCCGTGCCGGGGTGCGGGTGGGTCGGGGCCATGGCCTCGGCGGCCTTGACGCCCACGGCCATGGCGCGGCGCTCCGTCTCGCTGGTCGCCGCCTTGAGCTCCGAGAACTCATAACGCTCCTCGGCGGCGGCGTGGGCGAAGACGGAGGCCCGGAGCCGGCCGAACTCCTGGGCGAACTCGGGTGACGTCGCGTCCATGTCGTCGAGGCGGCTGAGCATCTCCTTCGCCTCTTCCTCCTCCTGGAGGCGGTTGTCGACGATGGTGTCGCCCCCGACCAGCTTCCGGCGCGCGTACGGGTGGACGATCTCCTCCTCCGCCGTCTCATGCACGGCAAGCAGGCGGACAAGCCGGCTGAACGCCTCCTTCCGTTGCTCCCCCTGGCTCCTTTCGACCTCGTCGAACAGCTCCCTGATCAAGGTGTGCTGCCGCAACAGGAGGTCGATCACGTCGCTCTCCCGCATGGTCTCCGGTCGTGTTTTACGGTCCATGGGTCCCCCTTTTCTGGTCATATTCGGGCTACCCGTAACCAGGGTCAGAAACCCTCCACCTGGGCTTTTACCTGTGATGGGCCGCATAGATCGTCACTTGACGGAGCGAAAGGGCCGCTCTTCGCGGGGACGGTCAGGCCGGGGGCTGCCGCTCCTCCAGCCACTTCTCGTGGGCCGCGCTCAGCCGGGCCCACAAACGCGACTTCTCCTCCCGCGTGACGTCGTCGAGCGTGAGCCCGAAGACGTCGGCGAGCGCGGCGAAGTAGTCATCCCGCCGGTCCAGCGTGATCGACCCGTCCGCCGCGGTGGAGACGGGGGCGGCGGTCGCGGTACGGGACTGGCTCGTGGCCGGCCCGGTCGCGGGGCCGGCCGGCGGGCCGGATGTCTCGCCGGGGGACCGGCCGATGCCATGGCCGGCCGAGTCAGGCGAGCCGGGCGCATGATCCGCCGAGTGACCGTTGGAGTGGCCGTTGGAGTGGCCGTTGGAGTGACCGTCGGAGTGACCGTCGGAGTGGCCGTCGGGGGCGCCGGGGGAGAGGCCGGCCGGGAAGGCGGAGCCCACCCGCTTGAGCACCAGCCCGGTCAGCACGTCGACCCCCGCCGCGTCGCGCCGCTGGACGGCCGCCACCTTCACGAACCCGGAGTCGGGAGAGGTCGACAGGTGCTCGTGCTTGGCCGCGAACGCGTCCATCTCCACGGACCCCGGCCTGAAGTCCATTCCCTTGAAGCTGCCTCGCGGGTCGTGCTCGAAGCGCCAGCCGCCGGGCTCGGCCTCCGAGGGGCGCAGGCCGTACCGGAACGGGCCCTGCTCGTGCACGCCCTCGATCAGCGGCAGCGGTTCTTGGATCGCGTCGCCGAGCCCCGCGTCGACGAGCCACGCGCCGCCGGGATTGGCCTCGGACGGCAGGCCGGTGACGGTGAGGGCGAGGTGGTTGCCGGTGGCGCCGACCGGCGAGTCCGGCCCGCCCTGCACGCCGCTGAAGTGCCGGACGACCTGGTAACCGAGCATGCTCAGCAGAAGCGCGAACGCCCCGTTCAGATGGAAGCAGTATCCACCCCGCCCGCGAACGATCCGCTGCCACGACTCGACGGGATCGACCGTGGTGGGCCGGCCCAGCCAGATCTCCAGGTTCTCGTACGGCACACGCCCGACATGGGCGGCCTGGAGGCCGAACAGCTCCTCGACGCTCGGCCCGCCTCCGGCCCGCAGGCCCAGCCGCCGGAGATAGTCCTCAACTCGCACCCCTGTGTTCACGCCGCCACGCTAACCCGTGGCACCGACATTTCCCGGTGCACAGGATCTCCACATATCGGCACGACCTGTCTGCACAGCGGGGTCCTACGCTTCCGTCCATGGTTACCCCTCCGCAGCGGCGTGTCCTTCTGGTCGAGGACGACGAGACGATCGCGAAAGCCGTACGGCTCCGGCTCGTGGCGGAGGGCTTCGACGTGCGCGTCGCGAGCGACGGAGAGGGCGCGCTCGCCGCCTACGCCCAGGCGGAGCCCGACGTCGTCGTCCTCGACCGGCTGCTGCCCGGCCTGGACGGGCTGGAGGTCTGCCGCCGCATGCAGGCGGCCCGGCCGGTGCCGGTGCTCATGCTGACCGCGCTCGGCGAGGAGACCGACGTGCTCGTCGGCCTGGGGGTGGGCGCGGACGACTACATCAGCAAGCCGTTCAGCATGCGGGAGCTGGTGGCCAGGATCCACGCGCTGCTGCGGCGGGTCGAGCGGGCAGGTCAGCTCGCCCACGAGGACACGGTGATCCGCGTGGGCGAGGTCGAGATCAACACGGCGGAGCGCCGGGTGTACGTCCGGGGAGAGGAGGCGCAGCTGACGCGGACCGAGTTCGACCTGCTCAGGCGCCTCGCGGAGCGTCCGGGACAGGTCTTCGAGCGCGAGCGGCTGCTGTCGGACATCTGGGGCTTCTCCGAGGCCGCCGCGACGCGGACCGTGGACAGCCACGTGCGGGCGCTGCGCCGCAAGCTCGGCCCGGAGGTGGTCCGCACGGTCCACGGGGTCGGCTACGCGCTGGTGCGGCCGTGACCGCCGCCCGTACGCCGGGGAGAGGCGATCGATGAGGCCGCTCGACTTCCTCGGCCGTATCAAGGCCAAGCTCGGCATCGTGATCGTCCTCGCCGTCGTGGCCGCGTTCGCGGTGAACGAGGCGGGCATCGCCGCCGGGCTGTCACGGGAGATCAGGATCGCGATCGCGGTCGTGCTCGCGCTGATCATGGTGCAGCTCCTCGCGCGGGGGATGATCCGGCCGCTGCGCGAGATGGCCGCCGCAGCGCAGACGATCGCGAAGGGACGGTACGGCCTGCGCGTGACGGCCACCAGCAGGGACGAGGTGGGCGAGCTCGCCAGGGCGTTCAACGCGATGGCCGCCGACCTGGGGAAGGTGGACCGGCAGCGGCGTGAGCTCGTGGCCAACGTCAGCCACGAGCTGCGGACGCCGATCACCGGCCTTCAGGCCGTGCTGGAGAACGTCGTGGACGGCGTGTCCCAGCCGGACCTCGACACGCTCGGCACGGCTCTCGCCCAGACCCAGCGCCTGGGCCGGCTGGTCGCCCAGCTGCTCGACCTGTCCAGGCTCGACTCCGGCGCCCGCCTGATCGACCCGGAGGAGCTCGACCTCGCCTCGCTGTGCCGGCAGGCGGCCTCCGAGGCGGCCATCGCGCGTGACGACGTGACCGTGGTGAGCCGTGTCCCCTCAGGGATCGCCGTGTTCGCCGACCCCGCCCTGCTGGCCCAGGTGCTGGCCAACCTGCTCGACAACGGGGTGCGGCACAGCCCGCCGGGCGGGACCGTCGTGCTGGAGGCTCGCCGGTCGGGGACGGCGTTGGAGATCAGCGTCACCGACTCCGGCCCCGGCATCCCGGCGGCGGAGCGGGCGCGCGTCTTTGAGCGCTTCTCGCGGCTCGACGCGGGCCGGGCCGCGGACAGCGGCGGGGCCGGGCTGGGGCTCGCGATCGCCAAGGAGATCGCCGAGTTGCACGGCGGCTCCGTCTTCGTCGGCGACTCTCCGGGTGGCGGGGCTCCTGGCCGTACGGCGGAGGGGCGTGAGATCGAGCCCGGCCCGGCGGCGAGCGGGGCTCGCTCCGGAGGCTGCCGCATGGTCGTGGCGTTGCCCGCAGAGGCCGTGATCGGCGGCGCCGCGACCGGCCGCGAGCCGTTCACCGGCCCGGTCGGGGTCGCGGGGCCCGGGGCCGGAGACGACCCCAAGACGGCGGGTGACGGTCCGCCGGCTGAAGAGGCGGGCTCCGGAGGCGGTCTTGGCCGCCCGGCCCGCACCACGCCTCAGGCGGTGGACGCCGACCGCGGCGTCAGGGCCGAAGGCGCCGTCACGGCAGTTGGCGCCGAGAGCGCCGGGACCGTGGAAGGAGTCGTCACCGGCGGTGCGGTGGCTGGAGAGGTTCTCACCACCGACGAGAGGGCCGGGCCTGCCGAAGGCGCCGTCCCCGCCGGGAATGTCGTGGCAGCCGGGGGTGCCGGCTCGGTACGGCCCGCCGTGCCGGTCGCGTACCTTCCGGGCGCGCATCCCGCCGAGGTGAGGGTGGGGACGTTCCGCGCGGCCCTCGGAGCGGCGATCGGCATGTTCGGGGGCTTCGCGGCCGGGTTGTTCGTCGCGTTCTTCCTCGGCCTCTATCTCGGGGGTGTGTACGGGCCGATCGCGATGCTGCTGTTCACCTGCGGAGGCGCGGCGGCGGGGGCGGCGATCGGCTCCTCCTCGGGGGCGGGCCGCGCCCGCAGAAGTCCTCCGCCACCGGCCTGGGACGGGGTGGCCCGCCACGTTCCCGCCTCCGCGGCGACCGACCCGGCCCGTATGACCCGCACGACAGGCGCCGGCACGCACAGCACCACCAGCACGGCCAGTACGGCCAGTACGGCCAGTACGACCGCCATGACGGACACGACCAGGACAGGACGGGGTGGGCGCGTGCCGAATCCTGACGACCCCAGGACAGCCCGCGAGATCGGGACGGCCGCGCCGGCCTCCCCGGGCTCCTCGATCTCCCACAGCCCCACGGCGGCGGCCTCGGCCCCGGTCGCGGGAACGGTCCCCTCCGGCAGCGTGGCGGCGGAACACGCCGGCGGCTCACCGCCGATGCCATGGCCGCAGCCGTCCATTCCCGCGGGGACGACGGTCGCGACGGCCGGGCCACTCGGTCAACCCGGCCCGCCCGGTCAAGGGGCCCCCGTGTTGTCCCCGCACGCCGTCCAGCCGGCTCCGGCGTACGGGCAGGCGCACTACCCGCCGCCGCCTCCCTACGTGCCCCCACCCCTGTTCCCCAGGCCGGAGCTTCCGGACGCGCCTCGGTGGCTTCTGCCGGTGGTGGCCGCGGTGGGGCTCGTCGCCGCGATCGCCCTGCCGTACGCCTCGACCGGCCTGGGGCTGGTCCTCACGGCGGTCGTGATGGGTGCGGCGGTGCTGCCCGCGCTGCTCATCCACGGGCGGGAGCGGCTCACGCCATGGACGGCGGGCCTCGGCGTCGTCGCGTACGCCCTGGTCTCGGTCGCGCTGTTCCGCAGCGCCGACTGGCTGGTCGCGCCCGCGCTGCTGGCGGCGTTCGGCATCGCGGCGCTCGCGCTGTCGGGCGGAGGGAGCGGCTGGCCGGGCGTGATCAGAGGAGGCGCGTCGGTTCTCCTCGCGGTCTTCCCGCTGCCGTGGTTCCTGTCCGGCCCGGTCAGAAGCCTGATCCGCCACCGCAGATTGCTGCCGACGCTGATCAGCGTGGGCCTCACGGTGATCCTGCTGGGTGTGTTCGGGCTGCTGTTCTCGGCGGCGGACGCGGTGTTCTCCGCGTTCGTGTCCCGCCTGCCCCGGGTGCCCGACTGGGCCGACGGCCTGCCGCCGCGGATCTTCGTTTTCGCGGTGTTCGCCGTGCTGGTCGCGGCGGCCGTGCTGGTGGCCCTGCGGCCGGTGGCCGAGCCGGCGAGCCCCGACCTCCGGATGCCCATCTCCCGTGGCGTGTGGATGATCCCGCTGGTCGGCCTGAACCTGCTGTTCGCGTTGTTCGTCGCGGTGCAGATCACGGTGCTGTTCGGCGGCAACCGCCGGGTCCTGTCCACGGCGGGGCTGACCTACGCCGAGTACGCCCGGTCGGGATTCTTCGAGCTGATGACCGTCAGCCTCTTCGTACTGGGCATCGTCGGGGCGGCGGTGGCGCTGCTGCGCCTGAGGAACCGGGGGGACCGGTGGGTCCTCGCCGTGCTCCTCGGGCTGCTGTGCGCCTTCACCCTGGTCGTCCTCGCGTCGGCGCTGCACCGCCTCGGTCTCTACACCGACGCGTACGGCCTGTCCCGGCTGCGCGCGGCCGTGGGCGCGACGATCCTGTGGCTGGGGGCGGTGTTCGTGATGGTCCTGGCCGCCGGCGCGGTCCGGCTGAGAGGGGGAGGCGCGGGCTGGTTCTCCCGGTCGCTGGTGCTGCTCACCGGGGTCTCGCTGCTCGTGTTCGCCGTCTGGAACCCCGACGCCCGGGTGGCCGAGACCCAGCTCACGATCCGGGGGGTCGCCCGGCTCGACCACAACTACCTCGGCGATCTCGGGGCCGAGGCCGTGCCGACGCTGGACCGCCTGCCCGAGCCGGCCCGCAGTTGCGTGCTTCGCGACGTGGTCGCCGTGAACCACCTGGACCGGCCGGACGGCTGGAACGGCTGGAATCTCGCCCGCGCGTCGGCCCGCGACCTGCTGAAGCGGCATCCGGTGCTGGAGACGGCGAACTGCCCCGTCTCCCGGTACGCGGGATCCGGCGACTGATCCGGGGTTGAATCGGACGGGTGACGTTCGATGTGGTGATCAGCGGTGGCCAGGTCGTGGACGGGACCGGCGCGCCGGCGTTCCGCGCCGACGTGGGAGTGCGCGGCGGCCGAGTGGAGGCCGTGGGCAGGCTGGAGGCGGCGCGGGCCGCCCTGGTCGTCGACGCGGCGGGACGGTACGTCCTGCCCGGGATGATCGACTGTCACGCCCACGGCGACGCCGCCGTCTTCGACCGGGAGGTCCAGCGGGCGGCCCTGCGGCAGGGCGTGACGACGTTCGTGCTCGGCCAGGACGGGCTGTCGTTCGCGCCGACCACGTCGGCCGCCGCGTTCGACCACGTCCGGCGCTACTTCGCCGCCGTGAACGGCTCGCACCCGTCGGCCGACGGGCCGGTGGGGGTGGCCGAGCTGCTGGCCGGCTACGACCGGGCGACCGCGCTCAACACCGCCTACCTGGTGCCCCACGGGACGGTCCGGTTCGACGTCATGGGGCCGGGAGAGGCGGCCGCCGGCCCCGACGAGCTGAGGGCCATGCGGCGGCGCGTGGAGCTCGGCCTGTCCGAGGGCGCGGCCGGCCTGTCGTCCGGCCTGGAGTACGCCCCCGGCCGGTACGCCGATGCCGGGGAGCTGGCCCACCTGTGCGCCCCGCTCGGCGGCCTGCCGTACGTGACGCACATGCGCGGATACGGCGCTCAGGCTCCCGTGGGCATGGCGGAGGCCGTCGAGATCGCGCGGCGCTCGGGCGCCGCTGTGCACGTCTCCCACTATCACGGGCCCGCGGCGACCCTGCTGCCGCTGGTGAGGGACGCCCGGGCCCAGGGTGTGGACCTCACCTTCGACACCTACCCCTACCTGCGCAGCAGCACGATCCTCGCGATGGTGACGCTGCCGCCCTGGGTGCCGGCCGCCGACACCGACCGTGCGCTGGCGCTGCTGGAGTCCAGTCGCGTACGGCTCGCGCGCGAATGGGAGGCGCTGGACGACGCCTGGCCGAGGATCACCCTGTCGCACGCGCCGGGGTTCGAGTGGGCGGAGGGGATGACGCTGCCGGCCGCCGCCGCCGAGCACGGCGTGGAGCCGGCCGAGTTCTGCCGCACCCTGCTGATGGAGACCCGGCTGGAGGCGGGCTGCGTCATGGCCCGCCCCGACGAGGGCCCGGCGGGAGAGGAGTCGGTGCGGGCGATCCTGCGCGATCCCGGCCACACCGGCGGCTCCGACGGCATCTACGTGGGCGGGCATCCCCACCCGCGGGGGTTCGGGGCCTTCGCGCGCTACCTCGGCAGGCACGTCCGCGAGCTGGGCGACCTCACCTGGGAGCAGGCCGCCGTCCATCTCGCGTCCCACCCCGCGCGCCGTTTCGGGCTGCTCGACCGCGGGCTCGTACGGCGGGGGCAGGTGGCCGATCTGGCCGTCGTCGACCCGGCCACGGTGGCGGACACGGCGACGTACGACAACCCCCGGTCGCCGGCCGTCGGTGTCGGCGACGTGCTGGTCGGCGGCGTGCCCGTGCTGCGGGGCGGGAGGCTCACCGGCGCGACGCCCGGCCGGGCGCTGCGCCCCACCGCATGATCATTCGAGTGCTCCCCGGAGCGGGCACCGGCGGGGCGTTCCAGTACGATCCAGCCAGGTGGTGCATACCGGGCGGCGGACCCGGAGGCGGGCCCGGGGCGGACGAGGGGGCGACGTGGAATTCGCGGATCGCCTGGCGCTTCCCGAGATCCTGGTCGGCCGGCGGACGCGCGGATTCCTGTGGCCGGGCCCGCCGGTGCCGGGGGAGCGGTTCGCGTCAGGCCGCCACTCGCTGTTCGACGGCTCGTTCACCTGGCCGGTGATGGTCGCCAAGCGGACGGCGCTGGATCACAACGTCGGCACGCTCGCCGCGTTCGCGGAGCGGCACGGGCTCGCCCTGGCGCCGCACGGCAAGACGACCATGGCGCCCGCGCTCTTCCAGGCCCAGCTCGACGCCGGGGCGTGGGGGATCAGCGCCGCGTCCGCCGCTCAGGTCCTGGTCCACAGGTCCGCCGGCGTTCCCCGGGTGCTGCTCGCCAACGAGATCCTCGACGCGGCCGCGCTGCGCTGGCTGGCCGGGGAGATCGAGCACTTCGAGTTCCTGTGCTTCGTCGACTCGCTGGAGGGCGTCCGCGCCCTGTCCGAGGCGGCCGGAGCGGTGCCGTTCCGGGTGCTCGCCGAGCTGGGGCACGTCGGCGGCCGGACCGGGTGCCGGGGCCTGGCGGAGCTGATGGAGGTGGCCGCGGCGGCGCGTGACGCCGAGGGCGTCGAGCTCGCCGGGGTGGCCTGCTACGAGGGCACCCGCGAGGGCGCGGAAGAGGTGCGCGCGTTCCTGCGGGATCTGCGGGACGCCGCCGAGGCGGTCGCCCCCCACGTGCCCGGCCGCCTGGTCGTCTCCGCCGGGGGCAGCGCGTGGTTCGACCTGGTCGCCGAGGAGCTCGGCCCGCTGACAGGCGAGCTCGGGGCCCTCGTCATCCTGCGCAGCGGCGCCTACATCGCCCACGACGACGGCTTCTACCGGGAGCGCACACCATGGAACCGGCTTCCCGGCGAGGGGCTGCGGCCCGCGCTGGAGGTGTGGGCCCAGGTGCTCTCGGTGCCGGAGCCGGGCCTCGCGCTCGTCGGCATGGGCAAGCGGGACGTCCCGTACGACATCGACCTGCCCACCGTCCGTGCCGTACGGCGTGGTCCCGCCGAGGCGGCCGTCCCGCTCGGCGGGGTGACGGTGACCCGGGTGCAGGACCAGCACGCGTACCTGACTGGGGAGGGGCTGCGGCCGGGCGACCTGGTGTCGTTCGGCATCTCCCACCCGTGCACGGCCTTCGACAAATGGCGGGTCATCCCCGTGGTCGACGACGATTATGTCGTCGTCGATCTGATCGACACGTGTTTCTGAGCACGCACGACCGAGCAGCGGCACTGATTCCAGGAGCGGTGAACATGGGTGGCAAGCAGGAGATCAGGACGTCCGCGGCGGCGCCGCCGGGGGCGTGCTCGCCGTGCCCGGTGCGCACGACCGCCGGCTCGGGCCTGCCGGCCGGCATCCTCGCCGAGATCGACTTCGTGGCCCGCAAGGGTCGCTGAGGATGGACAGCAGCATTTACGTCTTCGTCGAGGACCTGCGCGGCGAGGGCGTGGACAAGGTCCTCGACCGCGTGGCGGCCTACGGCGTGGCGGGTGTCACCGTGGCCGCGGCCTACCACCAGGCGAGGGACGTGACCCCGCACGGCGCCTCCCGGCTGACGCTGCGGCGCGACGGCGTGCACTTCCCGCCGCCCGAGGACCTCTTCGGCGGGCTGCGGCTGCCGGTGCCCGTGCAGGAGGGCGCGGAGGGGCAGCCGATCGCCGAGCTGCGGCGCGCGTGCGCCGGCCGCGGCCTGCGGCTGCACGGCTGGACCGTGTTCCTGCACAACACCACGATCGGCCTGGCCGAGCCGGCGGTGACCGTGAGCGACTGCTTCGGCGACCGCGGATCCCCGGCCGACCTGTGCCCGTCGAATCCCGATGTCAGGGCGTACGCGGTGGCGCTGGCGCGCGCGGTCGCCCGGCAGGGCGTGGACACGGTCGTCGCCGAGTCGCTCCATTTCGGCACCTTCCGGCACGGTTACCACCATGAGCGCTGCTTCGTGGCTCTCGGCCCCATGGACGCCTTCCTGTTCGGCCTGTGCTTCTGCCGCCACTGCATGCGCCGGGCCGCCGACCTCGGCGTGAACGCCGAGGCGGCCAGGCAGGAGTGCGCCCGCATCGTCGCCGGCGTGCTGGACGGCGACCCGCCGGCCGAGGGGGAGGTCACGCGGGCCGCCCTCACGGCGTACGCGGGTCCGGAGGTGGTGGCGTACGCGCGTGCCCGCTCGGAGAGCGTCACCTCGCTGGTCGGTGAGGTGTCGGCGGCGGTCACCGCGGAGGGCGCCGAGCTGACGTTCCTGGATTCGACGGGGGCGTTCAAGGCCCACACGGACGGACGGCCCTCCGGGGGGCTGTCCGCGCACGACGCCTGGCAGCTCGGCGTGGACCTCGTCGCCCTCGGCGACCTCGTGCCGTCGTTCGCCGTGGCGGCCTACGCGCGAGACGCCGAACGCGTGGCCGACGACATCGCGGCCTACCGCCGGTCGGTGGGCAAGAACCGCGAGCTGCGCGCCGTCCTGCGCCCCGGCATGCCGGACACCGACTCGGGGGAGCGGCTGGCGGCCAAGGTCCGCACCGCCAGGACGGCCGGAGCCCAGGCGGTCGACTTCTACGCGTACGGCCTGACGCCCTTCGACGCGCTCAACCGGATCCCCGGCGCTCTCGCCTGAACGTTCCAGGCGCCGGCGTCGCGCTCAGGCGGAGTCGCGGACGACCAGCTCGGTGGGGAGGATGACCGGGGTGGCCGGGCCGCCCGTCAACAGGTCGAGCAGGAGCTGGACCATCGCGGTGGCCTGATCGGCGATCGGATGCCTGATCGTGGTCAGCGGCGGCTCGGTGTAGCGGGCGGCCTCGATGTCGTCGAACCCCACCACGGCCACGTCGTCCGGCACCCGCCGGCCTGCCTGCCGCAACGTCTGCAGCGCGCCGATCGCCATGAGGTCGTTGCCGGCGAAGACGGCGTCCAGCTCCGGGTCGTCCTGCAGCAGGTGCCGCATGGCCACCGCGCCGGACTCGCGGGTGAAGTCCCCGACGGCCACGATCGAGCGCCGGTCCGAGTCGCGCAGCGTCCGGCGGTATCCGGTGAGCCGGTCCTGACCGGCGATCATGTCCTGCGGCCCGGCGATCGTCGCGATGCGCCGCCGCCCGCGGTCCAGCAGGTGGCGCACCGCCGTCTCCGCGCCCCCCACGTTGTCGTTGTCCACGTACGGCAGCGGCACGGGGACCGTGGGCCTGCCGTACGACACGACGGGGACGCCCATCCGCGTGATGGCGGCGGGCAGCGGATCGGCGCCGTGCATCGAGATCAGCATGACGCCGTCGACGTGGCCGCTCGCGATGTAGCGCTCGATCCTGGCGTGGCTCTTGGCCGAGCCGGCCAGCATCAGCACGACCTGCTTGTCGGCGGCCTCCAGCTCCAGGCTCGCCGAACGGATGACCGTGGAGAACATCGGGTCCTCGGAGAAGACCCTGGTCGGCGGCTCGGACACGATCAGCGCTATGGAGTCGGTCCGCTGGGTGACGAGGCTGCGGGCCGCCGAGTTCGGCACGTATCCCAGCTCGTCGACGGCGCGTTTCACCGCGTCCCTGATCTGCGGGGTGACCGTGAGCCGGCCGTTGACGACCCGGGAGACGGTCGCGCGGGACACTCCCGCCCGCGCGGCGACCGCCTCCAGTGTGGGTCGTTTCATGCGTCCCCCTGGAGGCCGTTCGCCCGATGCTCCGCCGCGCTCGGGGAGCACGCCGGGCCCCGGACTCGATGCACACGATGCACACGATGCACACGATCGCCCGACCTTCGTGGTTCGGACCACTCGATTGTGCAACAGCGACCTGTGAGATGGGACCACTGATCCACGCGGCCTCGCGAAGCTGCACGAAACGCCGCGAAACCCTACGCAAGGACGCGGAGCGGTTCCGGTACGGCCGCGCCGCACCGGAACCGCTCCGGCGTGTCATCCGGTCGGCGCGACCGTCTCGGGCGCCGAGGGCTCGCCCGGCCCCGTCTCACCGGTCGTCGGCGGGACCTCGCCGGGCGCCGAGGGGGGCGTCTCCGTAGGCTGCCGGCCGGGCTGCTGCGCGCCGCCCATGCCGTGCCCCGGCCATTCCGGGCGCGTGACGTCGACGAGCATCAGGGCTCGCGGCTGGTCGCCGGGCGTGCCGACGACCCAGACGGTGTCGCCGGTCTGGACTCCGGCCAGGCCCCTGACCCCGGCGACGAGCCGGGTGCTCTCGTCGACGGTGTAGGTCCGCGCGGCGCCGTTGTCGCCGCTGACCGAGATCGAGCCGCCCTGCACCGCGGTGACCGTGCCGGTCTGGCTGGTGAACGTCTGGTACCCCCCGGCCTGCCCCTGTCCCGGGGGCGTGGGCGCGCCCGGCTCGCCCGGCATCGTCGTCTCGGACGTGTCCGGAGAGGGCTGAACCTGGTGATCGGGGAGGGCGGCGGCCGTGGCCACACCGGCGCCCGTGGCGACCGCCAGCGCCGTCGCCAGGCCGAGCAGGAGGCGGCGCGGAGCCTTCGGCCGCGACGGCCTCTCGGCGGGAACCTCAGGCGCTCTGAATTCGGGATCGGACATCGAAATGCTCCCTCTGCTCGCTGCCTTTGCTCGTGCGGGGCCTTTGCTCGTGCCGTGCGGCCAGGCTGTGTGGTGGGTCCGTGTGCGATGCGGGTGGGCTCACGCTTGGTCCGCACCCGTACGGTGTCATGCGGGCGGCCACGCGCGGGCTGCCCCGGACATGCATCAGGCCATGCGTCAGGCCATGCGTCAGGCCATGCGTCAGGGCATGCGTTAGGGCATGGCGAAGCCGCGCTCGGTCCCGCCGGGTTGCGAGACGGCCCCCCAGGGGCACTCCTGAGCGGTCCGCCCGATCGATCCGGTTCCCAGTCAGCCGCCGCGGCGTGCCGGTCGGCCTGCTCCCGGATCCCCTGGCCGCCCTACCCCGTCGAGCAGGGCGTTCACCGACCGATCGGTAAAGTCCTCGTCCAGGGGCAGTTGGCGGAACACCACCCGCAACCAAACGGCCCCCGCGAGCAGGTCCATAATCATCATCGGATCGGTGGACTCGTCGATCTCGCCACGCTCGCGGGCCCGTTCGAAGACGGGCATCTCCCGGGCGAATCGGTCGGCGAAGAACGCCTTGGCGGCCATCGCGAGATCGGGACTGTTGACCGCGGCGCCGAGCGCCGCCACAGCGACGTCGGACGCCGGAGGCGTCGTCAGCAGCCGGGCCGTGCCGCGCAGCAGCGCCTGCAGGTCCCCTCGCAGGCTGCCGGTGTCGGGCACCTCGAAGTCGAGCACCCGGGCGTCGATCAGCGCCGAGCCGAGCAGCGCCGCCTTCGACGGCCACCAGCGGTAGATCGTCGTCTTGTTCACCCCGGACCGGCCGGCCACGCCCTCGATCGTGAGGCCCTCGTAGCCCTTCTCCGCCAGGAGTTCGAGCGTGGCGGTGAGGATGTGGTCCTTCTTCCGTGGCGCCATGGGCCAAGCCTAGTGCGACGCACCGTTGTGTTGTATTTTCGAGGTAATGCAACGCAACGTTGTGTCGCTTTCTGGAGGTGGGGCATGCCCCTTCCCGTCGTCTTCATCCACGGCATACGTGTCAGTGGCACGATGTGGTCCCCGGTGCGGTCCTGCCTCACCGCCCCGTCGGCCGCTCCCGACCTGCCGGGCCACGGCTCCCGGCGCGGCGTTCCGTACGACACGGACGCGGCGTGCGCGGTGGTCGCCGAGACCATCGAAGAGCTCGGCGGCCGTGCGCTCGTCGTCGGCCTGTCGCTGGGCGGCTACGTCGGCATCTCCGTCGCCGCGCGGCACCCCGCACTCGTCGCCGGGCTCGTCGCGATGGGCTGCACGGCGCGGCCCGACTGGATCGGCGCCGGGCTCTACCGGATCGCGGGGCGCCTCGCCGCCGCCGACCCGGAGCGCGCCGACAAGATGAGCCGGTACGGCTTCCGCCGCGCCCTGCCCGGAGTCGCCGGGGAAGCGGTGGTGGAGGGCGGCGTGCACTGCGAAGTCATGCCGTCGGTCGTCGACGCCGTCGCGGCCGAGGACCCGGTCGCGTCGCTGGCGACGTACCCGGGACGCGTCTGGCTGGTGAACGGCTCCCGCGACCCGTTCCGGGTGGACGAGCGGCGGTTCCTGCGCGCGTGCCGGCACGGGAGTCTCACCCACATCCCGGGCAGGGGCCATCTGACCGTGCTCGCCGACCCCGCCTGGCTGGCCGGCTACATCGACGGCGCCGCCCGTGCCGTGACCGGCTGCGCCTGCGCTGCCTGACGAGGGTCGTGCGAGGACCGTGCGTGGGATCGTGTGGCCCGCGTGTGGAGGCCGGACCGATTTGTGGTCAGTCGCGAGGGTCGTCGCTCTTCGCCAGGTCCCGCACGATCTGAATCAGCTCGGCCGGATCGAACGGCTTGGTGAGATAGGCGTCGACGCCGATCTCGAACCCCCGCCGCCGATCGTCCTCCTGCGCCCGGGCCGTGATGAGCACGACCTTGATGTGACGGGTACCCGGGTCGGCCCGCAGCCGGGTGGCCGTCTCCCAGCCGTCCACGCGGGGCATCATCACGTCGAGCGTGATCACGTCCGGGTTCACGTCGTGCACCCGGTCGAGGCAGTTCTGCCCGTCGTACGCCGACTCGACCTCGAACCCCTCAAGTGTCAGGTTGACCGCGATGAGCTGCCGGATGACCTCGTCGTCATCCACGACCAGCACGCGCCCCATGAGCTCACCCACGGCGCCAAGCTAGCCGGTAAGGGAGGCCTGCCGTGCGGTTTTGGCGATCTGGGTGCTTCCCCGCCCGCCGGGGCACGGGGTCGCCCCCGGTAATGGTGTGACGAGTGGCCTTCAAGTCCTGGTAGCCTAGTTTCCGGTTGAGCCCCCTTAGCTCAGGGGATAGAGCACCGGCCTCCGGAGCCGGGAGCGCAAGTTCGAATCTTGCAGGGGGCACCAGACCTTGACCAGCGGATCCAGCCGCTGACCAGGGCGAACAGCACAGGAACGGGCGGGTCTCCAGTCTCACGGAGTCCCGCCCGTTCTCATTGATGCTCGCGAGTTGTGGGCCAGTTGTGGGCCAGGTCTCCAGCCCCCCTAGGACTACCTCATCCGCCGGTTGTCCAGCCTCTTGCCAGCCGCTCACACGTGAGATAGCCGTGCGGAGAACTTCCCCGCTGCTGCCGCACGCGCTGCCACTCACCTGTCTGTCATCGTCAGCCAGGTGGACATGCTTGCATGCCCAGGTCTTGCCGGCTTCCATCAGCGAGGCATGGGCCGCGGGTAGTCAAGGCGCCCAGAGTCTGCGGTGCCAAGTTTTAGCTGAACGAGTCGCCGTTTGGCCAGATCTTCACGGCCAATTCAGCCAAGAGTGCTTGACGTTCCCGAATCCCTTCGGGGCGCCAAAAGTTTGCCGATGGCTCCCATACCCTTCGAATTTCAGTTGACCTTGTCACCAATAGTAGCGACTCTTCGTAGAGATGACTCTTCTCAGGATATGGGCGATTGGAAGCTGTTTGATTCTTTTTTCCATGCAGCAAAGTCTGGTTGCCTAGGCGTGCTGCCCACCTATTGTGCTGCTCCCCTGGTCGGTCGCCGGGCTGATCTTTGAGAATCCAATCGGGCGGAGGGTTTTGGGGATAGATGTGCTCAACGTGCACAACCTTGCTTCCAGCAACCTCCACTTCATCAACGCCCTCCTTTTTTCGCATGAACTGTTCGATCTTTGTTAGCAAATAGCGAGCCTGAAAACTCTTTGATATGGACACGTTTCCGAAGTCTGTCTGGAAGGCGTCATCGTCCGGAAGGGCGTCACTGATGCGCGATACGGCGGACTCCACCCGGGATCCACTGGAAAGCTCCTTTGCTGCCTCAAATATGACCTCCTCAAGAATGGTAGACTCCCGCCGGCCGACTAGAGTCCACCGTACGTAATAGCTCAGAGCGACTTGTGCTAGCTGCTGTAGATCTCCGTACTCGTTATCTTCGGAAGCTGCGAGAAGGAGTGGGTATAGTGCGTCGGCGCTTAGGGCCTTCACTTCTGCCAAGTACGAATCCATGCCTACGTGGCCTGTCGTACCGGCGATCAGGTCCATGTAACGCTCTGAGTCGGACCGCAGTTCGGCGGCGAAGCTTCGGACAGAATATGCTTGAACTTTCTTCTCGAACCTCTTTTCTAGGTTGGTTCTAATTGTTGTGTATAGGCTGTGAGTTTTAACATCGCCATGTCGGGCAACCCATGAGTGGCGCAAGAAACGCTCGATTTCCTCCCGCTTGTCGAAGCCTTGCAGGAGGAAGTCCCAGGTTTGATTTACGCGATCTTTTTCGTCCGAGTCCAGACTTTTTTCCATAAGGAAGTTTCTCACGAGATCCACCGTCGACAGATCTTTGCCGCGGGAGTTTATGGTTTCGAACACCTCGTTTGCATCACTGGATGTCGGAGTCTGTATCTCGACGAATACGAGTCCATCAATTAAACAGTTAGAGAAGTCCTCAACCCAGTCAAGTTGGTCTTCAATGTGATCCATTTCGGAGAGTTTTTGGGCTATCTTGAGGTCAAAATTAGACCGCGCTTGGATGATGAGTTGATGTGACGGATTTATAGGCTTCTCTACTCTTTCGGGTTGCCCTTGGGTTTCGTCCCAATTCTGGATGTAGTCTCGAAAAAAATCTTTGTCGAATCTTGATAGGGTTAGAAAATATTCCATAGGCTGACGGCGACTGGCCTTTCTCGCGATGTAGTCGCGCTGGAGATTCGTTGCTTGGACTCTGGATTCCGCTGTTCCGATTGCCCATAGTGCGTCTCGCAGGGCTGATAGGAGAATGGTTGAGGTCGTCAAGCGCTGCTGGCCATCTAGTAGTGCCCTGGTTTTGACCTGCTCGTCAGTGATCGTGACGATTGGGCCAATAAAGTATTCCGAAGAAGCCTCACCTCCAGTTGCTCGCGACTTTGAGAACTTCTCGACATCGGTCCAGAAGGTATCCACTTCCTTCTTGGTCCATGCGTATTGGCGTTGACTGTCATCCGGAACCGTTACAACCGGGTTATTTGCCCCAATTAGTTGCCCTAGGGTCTGGCGGGCGGCGTGCTTGATGATGGCCATAATTTGTCCTTTCGACGGGATGGCAAGCATACATCCGGGTCGCGACGTCACTCAATGATGCTGTAAGAGAGAGTGGCGTGACAGGGCGGCAGCAAGAGGCCGCGCGCCCTGTGAGGTCGCCGGGCTTGATGTGTGACTTGTCGGGCTCGCCCTCTCTCGACCTGGTTGAGAAGAGGGTCTCCGGGAAACCTATAGGTGTGGTTCCCGCGACGTCGGATTCCATAACCCGCGGGTAGTGCTCGTGTCCACGAAATTGGAGTGTTGTATAACCAGACTGCGTGGAATTCGACGATCAGCGCATGTAGTCCCTATTCACAACGCTTCTCCGCCGAAGTTTCTGTCGGGCTGTAGTGCTGCTTCGATGCGTTGATTGATCTCATGATGCCGGCCATCGAGGCACTTTGCGTACCGCCTGAGAAGGACTTCGACACTGTTGCCGGCGCGGGCGGCTACTTCGGTGGCATCAATTCCCGCATTTAGCCATGTGGACAGGGCGGCGTGGCGGAGGTCGTATGGGCGGCCGGCCAGTGGAGAGGCGGCCTGTTGCGGGGGGAGGGCCAGCCGTCGCGCTTGCTCCCACGCTCGTGAGTAGGTGGACGCGCCCAGGATGCCGCCGCGCTCGTTACGAAAGAGTCGTCCATCGGAGGCGGTACCGAACTCCTCGATGTGGGCGCGGAGGTAGGCAACCAGTTCGGGCGGGATGGGCACCTCGCGGACGGCGCGGGCGTCGCGTTGCTTCAGGCCGCGCTCATCGTGAACGGTTCCCGCGTCGGTCCACTGCTTTCCGCTGCTCGGGCGGGTCTTGGCCAGTGTGAGCAGTCCCCACCCTTCCTTGGGCAGGTAACAGTCATTCAGACGAAGCCCAACCGCTTCCGCAGGCCGCAGGCCGGCGAAATAGAGGGTGGCGTAGAAGGCAATCAGTCGGCGGCCCCGGGCGCGGCGCCAGCTTCCGACATAGGAGACCGCAGTAAGTAATTCGCGGGCTTGCTTTGGATTGACGACAACACGACGGTCAACGGAGTCATCTTTCGCGATGTGCTTTCGCTTGACGCGCTTGAGCGGATTCTCGGCCAGCTCGCCGAGGTCAACCGCATATTCCAAGGCCGTATTCAGGCCTCGGCGGCGGCGGCCGGCAGTCTCCGCGGCGGCCGGCCGCTGATCGAGGGTGAGCGTGAGCGCCTCGGCAACCCGCCGGGCCACGATCGGATCTGCCATGTCTGCCAGTGGAAGAGTGCCCTCATGGAGAACCTGGATGGCCTTGTCGAGGCCAGTCGGTACGGCGTCATCATCGCTGTGAGGAATGAGCGTCCATTGCAGCGCGGCACGAACTTCCTTTCGCGGCAAGTCAGCCGATTCACCATCGAGCATCGCGAATGCAGCTACAGTCAAGCTGTCCACGATGCTCTCTCGGGTCTTCGCGGCGGCGGAAGGCCATCGCATCTCCACGTACTCACGCGCGAACTCGAAGTAGCTCTTTTTAGGCTTCTCTGGTTCGCTCGGCAGCATGGACTTAGGAAAGCCAGTGTCCGTGTCGAACAGCTCGCCTCTCTGTGCTGCTTTCAGGAGATCGGCGCGGAAGCTGTCGGCGAGAGCCTTCGTGAGAAAGGACTTGGACTTGGACTCGGTCGCAACCTTCCATCGAAGCTCGTACGGCTTGGCGCGGCCTTTGCGATTGCGGATAGCCCAGATTACGACATCATGAGTCAGCATGCGTTGGCCTTTCGTCATGCGGCGTCGCGTTCGAACGCGGAAATCCAGGCGTCGAGGTCGGCGCGCCGGATGCGAACCTTCCCGTTGGGGAACTTTATGGACTTGGGACCGCGGCCGGTCTGTAGCCAGCGGTAGAAGGTGGACTTCGGCACGTCGATCTCGTCGAGCACTTCGGCGATGGAGAGCATGTTCTTGGTGCGCATGGTCATGGTCGAAGCTGCCTTTCGGCGTGATGGATCGGTGCGCTTGCGGCCTCGGGGCGCGGCTGTCACGAGGCCGCGTGGACAGGTGGGCGTGCACGTTTGAGGGGGTGAGCCGTACCAGCCGTACCAGCCTCGTTTTTGCTGGTCAGGGCTGGTACGGCTTTTTTCGTGGTACGGCTTGAGCCGTACCAGGGTTTCAAGCCGTACCGCTGTGACCTGCGGAATTGAGGCTGGTACGGCTGGTACGGCTTCCCCTCTCGATCGGGACCACAGCGGCCTGCGGGAGGGAGTCGGCGGTGGGGCAGTAGCGCTGCCAGGCGTCGGCGAAGTCGCCGCGGTGGTAGCCCTTGGCCTGCCCGCCGGGGAATCGGATCGTGGCCGGGCGGATGTCGTACTCGCGCAGAATCGTGCCGAGCTTCATCGGGGTCAGGCCGGCGGGTCCGAAGTCGGCCCAGCCGCTTTCGGGGTCGACCTTGAGCCGTTCCAGCAGGACGGCGGTAGGCAGAGCGGTATCGGCGCCGAACGCGGTACGGCAGTCGGCGAGGAGCCGGATGCGGGTCGAGGTCTGGTCGTTGTCGTCGGCTTCGGCGGTCAGGGCGAGGGCGGCGATGCGGGCGCGTTCTGGCCAGTGGGCGCCGGCGTGGTCGGCGACGGCCATGAGGGGTTCCCAGGTGTCGGCGGCGCGGTCTTCCAGCGGCATGACGGGTTCGGCTTTCTCCAGGGTGGGCAGGTCGGCGCGCAACCAGGCGGCGAGGTCGCCGGCGAGGTGGCGCAGGGGTGGGCGGTCACGTTTGTGCCGGTAGGGGGCGACGGTTTCGCCGGGGCCGCGGCGGCGCATGCGGATGACGACGGCGCGGTCTTCGATGGTGTCGGGCATGGCGCCGATGCCGGCGAGTGCGGCCATGGCGAAGGTGGGGATGGATTCCACGCGGTTGGCGGCGGCGTCGTAGCGCTTGGCGGGGCGGTTGCGCTGGTGGCCGGCGTTCAGCAGTCCGCGCAGGTCCTCATTGCCGTCTGCTTTGGGGCCGAAGATGGTGTCGGCCTCATCGACCAGCAGGGTGGGCGGGTCGTCGGTGATGGAGCGGTAGACCGCGGCGGGTGAGGAGTTGACGGTGATGAACGGCTCGTGGCAGGTGGCCTCCACGACGTCGAGGAGCCGGGATTTGCCGCAGCGCTTTTCGGGGGCGCGGATGACCAGGCGGGCGGCGTGTGCCCAGGCGGGTTGGGCGTGGGTGGCGGCGATCCACAGTGCGACGGCGTCGGCGGACTCGGGGGTCGGCAGGATCACGTATCGGGCCAGGGCGGCGTGTAGCTGGTCGAGCAGTGCGGCGCCGGTGGGTGGTGGTGGTTGGGTGGGGCGGGTCATGGTCGTGTCCCTCCGGGTGGTGATGTGCGCGAGGGGGTGGGATGCGACGTGATCAGGTGCGCATGCCAGCGGTGATCCCCGCGGTGATGACAGCGGCGATCTCGCGGGGGCTGTTGGGGTCGCCTTGGGCGTTGGCGGCCTCGGCGGCGCCGTGGAGGGCGTGCTCGACTACCTCGCGGGGCAGCACGCCGCGGGCGATCAGCTTGCCGAGCTTCCATGCGGCGAGGTTGAGAGCGCGGTTACGGGTGCCGCGGGGGGCGCCGGCGACGCGCTCGACTTCGCCGGTCAGGGCGGCGTGCCCATAGCGGGACAGCCGGGCACGGTCGAGGCGGTCAAGGGCGACGGGCGGGGTCGTGCTCGCCGGCGTGGGCGGGGGTGCGGTGAGTCGTTCGGCGAGCCAGGCAGGCAGCGGCGCCGGCGGGGTCGGTTTGGTGACGGTGTAGGCACCGGCGCCGTCGCGTAGGGCCACGTAGCTGCCGGGGCCGACGACGTAGCCGCCGCGGGCGCGGGTGTCGATCAGCCAGCCCAGACCGTTGCCTTTGTCGCCGGAGGTGTTGCCGAGCGTGGCGCCGTGCGGGGCGGTGAAGTACAGGTGCCGGCCGCCGCGGCGGGTGGTGACAGTGAAGGTGTCGAACGGTAACGGTTGGCCTGCGTGCTCGCACAGGACGGCAAGGACGTCGGCGCCGTCGTTGACGCCGGGTAGATCCCACCGCGGGGGTGGGGTCTGGCCGGGCTTGGGCTGGTCGAGGTCGATCACCACCAGGCGGGAGGGGCCGCAGGCAATGCCGATGTTGTACGGCTGTCGCGCCCAGCATCGGCGGATGCGGTCGGGGTCGGTGGTGGCGTGCTGTTCCCAGGCGGTGAAGTTGCGGAGCGGGTACTTGCCGCGGGGGGTGAGGGGGAAGACGCGCCAGCCGCGGTCGGCGGCCTCCAGCGCCGCGGCGATCAGCTCACGAGACATGCGTGCTCCGTTCCGGTCGGTGCCCGTGCGGGCGGGTGACGGGGAGGCGGAAGCGGTCAGAGGGGGGACCGTCCCCCACTTGGTGGCTTTTGTCGGGCGGGTCGGTAGGCCACCAAGCGGGGGGCGGTTGTGGTCAGGCGGCAAGGTGGTCCCTGCCGGCGGTGGCGAGGTCGGCGAGTACGGCGGCGGTGATCGCCTGTTCGTGGCACACCTTGTGCACCGGTTGGCCGTCGTCGTCGCGGAAGTGGGCGGTCTCGTGGCAGTAGCGGCACGGGTCGGGGCGAGGGCCGCGGTAGCGGACACAGTTGGTGCAGCCGGGCGGGTGGCGGGGCGATGAGCCGGGGCCGGCGGTGACCCGTACGGTGCAGCACAGGACGCAGCCGGTGCGGTGGCGCAGCATGGGCCGGGCGGGCTTTCCCCAAATGAGGACGATGCGCCGCCCCTGGTGTAGCCGGTAGCGCTCGCCGCGGTAGGTCACGATGCCTTCGGGGTCCATCGGTCAACCCCTGGTTAGAACGGCGGCTCGTCGCCATCCCAGCCGCCGGCGCCGCCGGGCGTGCCGGTCGAGGCGGGGGCGCCGGTGTGCCAGGGGTCGGCCTCCGCCCCGCTGTTGCCACCGCTGTTGCCGCCGCTGGCGGCGTCGGTGCGGGTGCGGCTGGTCTTCTTCACCTCGGCGGTGGCGAAGCGCAGGGACGGGCCGATCTCGTCCACGGTCATCTCATAGACGGTGCGGCGTTCGCCCTCGGCGGTGTCGTAGGTGCGCATGCGCAGCCGGCCAGAGGCGATGACGTGGGTGCCGCGGGTCAAGGACTCGCACACGTGCTCGGCGAGGTCGCGCCACGCGCTACAGCGCAGGAACAGCGCTTCGCCGTCTTCCCACTGCTCCAGCCGCTTGTTGTAGGTGCGGGAACTGTTGGCGATGGTGAACCCGGCCACGGCGGTTCCGGTGCCGGTGTAGCGGAGTTCGGGGTCTGCGGTCAGGTTGCCGATGATGGTGATCGTGGTCTCGCCGGACATGGGTGGCCTTCCTTTCCGGGGGTCAGCGGGTGCCGGACAGCAGGGCGGACAGGTGATGGGCGGTCGCGGTCACGAACTCAAAGCCGTTGTGGGTGGGGCGGAACCGGTCCAGGTGGATGCGGTGGGTGGTGCCGCGCATGTCGCGGGCGTTGCCGAGCGAGGGGTTGTTCACGATGCGCTGGACGTCGTAGGAGTTAGTCAGGGTGGTGCAGATGGCGTGCCGGCCGTCGATCGCGGTGATCAGGACGGTTCGGCCTTGGGCGGACCGGTCGGCCCACAGGCTTCCGGGCGTGACGGCGTAGATGGACTGGATCTTGCGCATGCCGGGGGTTCCTTTCGGGGAGGCGGTCAGCGGGTGCCGTCGCGGAGGCGGCGGGCGTAGGTGTAGAGCTGCCAGCCGATGCGGGGGCGCATCCCGGTGCCGTTGCAGGCGCGGCAGGTGCGGTTCGTGCCGCCGGGCCGGCACTGGACGCAGGTCCCCCAGGGGGAGACGAGACACCGACCGATGTAACACAGAGTGATGATGGGTAGGCAGACGACTAGCAGGGCGATGGCGATTGCCACAGGGCCTCCAGGGCCGGTTCCGGGGTTTTCGCAAGTGGCGCTCTAGGCGCTAGGTCGCTGGTAGATCGGCGAGTAAGGCTCTAGCGGGGCCTCTAGACCTAGAGGGTGCGGCCTCTAGGTCTAGAGGTGATCCGGGGCTATGAAGCGGCCTCGGTTCCCTTCCGCTTGTCACGCTCGGTGATGGCGGTGATGATGTCCGCGCGGGCGATGCCGATGCGGTTGGCGCCCTTGCCGCCGCTCTCCGGGGTGCCCCAGACCTGACCCGTCTTGATGCCGTAGGGCTTGAGCGCGGTCGTGAGTTGTCCGGTCTTGGCGCCGCCTTCCAGCTCGGCCCATGGCCCGTAGACCTCGGGGCGCAGCTCGGCCAGCCGGTCTACGACCGTCTCGTTCCACACCTTGGCTTCGGAGGTGGGGACCACCGCGGCGATGTCGGCGAGCAGGTCGTAGGCGGGGGTGATCTGCTCGGGGCGCTCGCCGGCGGCGTGTCCGGACAGCATGCCGGCGGTCTCCCGCAGGGCGCGGGCGCGGTCGGCGATGCGCTGGGTGGCGGGGGTGTCGAGGTAGGCCGTGCGGACCACCTTTGGCATCGGGGTGGCCCCGACCAGGTAGCCGATACCGGCGTCTACCTTGGGCTGGAACACGGTGGCGCGGATGCCGTTCTTGTAGGCCGACGTGCCCAGGATCATGTCGTTTTCGAGCTGGCCGGCGACCCGCAGACAGAACCGGATGGACACGTTCGCGCTGATCCCGGTGGGCAGGCTGTCTTTGTCCGGGCGCTGGGTGGCCAGGATGAGGATCACACCCAGGGCGCGTCCGAGCTTGATGATGAACTCGGCATCATCGCCGGCCTTGTCGCCGAACTCGGGGTGCGCGAACAGGTTCTGGCACTCGTCGATGATGCACACCAGCGGGTGCAGGCCAAGGGTGCGCTTGTCGGCGATTTGACGGGTGACCTTCCGGTCCGGGCACAGGTCAGCGGGAAGGGCCTTCAGCGCGCCGGCGCGGCGCATCACCTCCTTACGCAGCAGCGTCAGCGAATCGGCGGCGTAGCCGATCGCCTCATCCTCGATCCCGGACACATACCGGTGGCAGACCGGCTCCAGCGGGTCAAGGTCGCCGGTGCCCTTGAGCTCTTGAATCCACAGCTCCACCGTGGGATCGAGGGCGGCACCGGAGGCGAGTACCCGCACTGAGGCGGTCTTGCCCTGGCCGGGCTGGGAGCCGATGAGGATGTTGTGCTCGATGACGGGCACGGTGATCGCCCTACCGCGGGGGTCGGTCCCGAACGGGATGCCCTTGAACACATCGTGGCCGCTGGCCTTGGTCAGGGGCGACTTGACGACGGTCTTGGACAGGTCCTTGTCCCCCACCCAGAGGATCAGCCGTCCCTCGTGGATCGTGCTGTCGCCTTCGGGCCAGATGCAGCCCAGCGGGCGGCGCAGCGCGGACGCCATGCGGTCGCGCTTGTCCATCACGTCGGTGACGGTCACGCCGTACGGCAAGTCGATGTCGGCGCGCCAGCCGGGACCGTCGCGGGTGATCGGGGCAACGAACCGGATGGCATCCTTGGGGCTCTTGGACATGGCCTGGGTGATGCCAGCGATGCCCAGCACCGTCAGGGCGCGGATCACGATGTCGCTGGTCAACTTCTCCACCTGGGAGGCGACCACCGCACGCTCGATCAGCGGCCGGTCGGCCGGCTTGCCGATGACGCCCAGCACCCCCAGGGCGACGGCCAGCGCGACCCATTGGGCGACGGCCGGGGCGTTGGCCACGATGATGGATGCGATCAGCAGCGTGACCAGCACGACCAGGGTGATCGGGACGCGCAGCCGTACGCGGGCATCCCGCTGCCGGGAAACCTTCAGGTACGCCTCGGGGTCGGCCTTGCGGACCGTGGCCAGCCGTACCGGCTCCCCTTCCAGGTCAAAGACCCACTTGACGAAACCGCCGGCGACGCGGGCAAAGCCGCGGGGCGAGCGGACGGCCAACCTGCCGGCGTACAGCGGGGCGCGAGTGAGCTGGAAACCGGCCACATACGCGCTATGCCGTGCGATCCATCGCAGGGTCGCCAGGGCATCGGTGCGGGAGCGCAGCCACAGCGGCACGATCGGCCGGCGGGATCGCGCCTTGTCCTCCAGCTCGCTCAGCCAGTCGCGCCGCTCGGCTCCCGGCTGGTCGACGCGAACGATGCGACCGTC
The DNA here is from genome assembly GCF_040802045.1 of Microbispora sp. NPDC049125. NCBI lineage: Bacteria > Bacillati > Actinomycetota > Actinomycetes > Streptosporangiales > Streptosporangiaceae > Microbispora > Microbispora sp. NPDC049125. The sequence goes on from NZ_JBEZDW010000001.1 coordinate 468,651, forward strand.
CAGGGGCGGCGCGTCCGCGGTCGCCGGCATGGCGGTCGTGGCCTCATCTGCGGCGGGGAGGGTCGAGGCGGGCGAGGGGTGGCGGCCGGCGCGGGCGGTATCCAGGTGGACGACGTCCGCGCCCCTCCCGTCGTCCCCTCCAGGGTTGGGATGCTCCGGCGGTAGGCCGGCCGGGTCGCTGGAGTCGTAGGGGATGTGCGTCATGATGAAGTCACCTCGTGCTCGCTGATGTGGCGCGGGTGGCAGGGCGCGGCCGTTGTCTTGGCGGATGGGGCCGCGTCCTGCGTGTCGTCGCTGTCGCTGTCGGTGTCGTCGTCGGGCAGTTCATTGGGGCCGTAGTCGGCGACCACGAGCACACCGACCACCCAGCCCTCGGAGGTGATGCGGCGGCCCAACAGCCGGGCCTCGGTGCCGACCGGTCCGGGGTCGGCGAACAGGGCTTCGGCCTGGTGCAGGTCGGTGAGGTCGAGCGTCAAAAGCCGGTGGCTGTTCTTGCGGCGCAGCATCTCGGCGTGGACAGCGCGCAGGGTGAGGAGTAGATCCTCGGGGGTGTGGTCGCCGACGCCGGTCGGCTGGCCGGTCAGGGTGGCGAGGGCCGCCAAGTCGCTGGGATTGGTGGCGTCGAAGTCGTCGCTGGGCAGCAGGTCGGGGACGGGCGTGGTCATGAGGTCACCTCGGTGTGCTGGTCGGCGCGGTGTCCGCAGCAGGTGCGCCGGTGCTCGGACATGGCCGCGTGGATCTGGGCGACGGTGCGCCGGCGGGTGAGGAGCATGCGGATGCCGGTGGACACCGGGACGGCCAGGCAGGCGAGGCTGGCGATGAGGGCGAAGGGGAACATGGCGGGCGGCTCCTTGGCCTACTTGGTGGGAGGGTTGAGGGCGTCGCGGACGTCGCGGGCGTCGTTCATGCCGCAGCCGAGCACCCGCTGAAGCCGGTAGGCGGACGGGGCGGCGGGCAGGTCCCCGGAGGCGATCAAGGCGCGGGCACGCTCGATCAAAGCGGGCACGTTCGGCCCCGCGGTTCTTACCGGATCGTGGGTGTTTGCGCCGTACGTAAGGCCGGTAAGCCGTTCCCCGCGCCCGTGATCCAGGGCGGTGAACGCGGCCAAGATGATCGGCAGGGCGGTCACCACGGCCACCGCGACGACCGGTCCCAAGATGTGCAGCACCAGCCGGGAGAAGGAGAAGTCCTCCCCCGCCGGGAGCGCCCACGGCAGGTGCGGCCAGGCGTTCATGCCGAGCGTCAGCCCCAGGAACAGCCATTCGATCCGGACCAGCTTGGGATCGTTGAGCGGGGTGCCGCGCGTGCCCAAGTAGGCGCGGGCGCCGACGACAACCAAGAGCGCGAGGCTCATGAACGGCTCGACCAGCCACGCGAACAGCCAGCCCGGGGACCCGGCCGGGGCGCCGGCGGCGGCGAAGGACTGCACGCCCGCGGTAGACCAACCGAGCGCGAGCGCCAGCGACACCATGGCGGCGGTGACCAGGACGCGGCGCATCCTCGCGGCCTGCCAGGCGCGCATCGCGGGGTCTTGGGCCAGCTCGTGCAGCCGAGCGGCCTCGTGCGCGGCCTTCCGGTGACGGCGGACCTTGGCCGTGTCCAGCATCAGCGGCGTCTCGTCGGCTTGAAGGTCGCGCAGTAGCCGCGCCTCGGTCACCTCGGCGCGTAAGCGCTGGACACGCTTGGTATCCCTGTCGGCTGGGGACGGCGGTGCGGGCGGGGGTTGTGCGGACAGGTGGCGTTCGATCTCGGCCAGACCTCGCGAGATGTCTTCTGGTGTCGGCTCCGGGATGGGAGATGTGGTGCTCATGGGTGCCTCCGTCGGGGGCATCGGTCGATGGTGATGTCGCTTGAGGTGTCGATGCTCAAGCCCATGCGAGAGGTGGAAACGTCAATCACGCACGATGCGTTTCGCCTCAGGAATTGACCCTGGCATCGCGGAATTTGACTCTGTCTTGACTGATAGGGGGTGTGCGTTCACCGTCGAAAAGGATCGAGATGTTCCCTTCTCAAGGCGAGGGATGGAGGGGCCAGATCGCAATGAGCACCACTGATGCGAGCCAACGGTCCGAAGACCGTGACCGTGGCGGATTGAATTTGAACAATCGGCTACTCATGCAGGTCCCTGCCGATCAGGCAACAGACTTCTGGTCGGTAGGTGACGATGACAGCGGGGGGATCGTGGTGACTGGGGCCAGCGCTCTAACTGCCGCATCCACGAGAACTCACAAGATGACCCGACCAGTCCTGGTGGATCGCCGTCGTTACTCGGGGCGCGGTCGACTGCGCGGGACAGCGAGGTTCGATCCTTCCTGGATCGAGAGTCAGCGCGCCCTGAGCACGACAACCGTGCTCACCGACTCCGGGTACGTGGGAGAAGGCGATCAGGAAGCCCTAGTCGCGATCCTGGAGCAGACGACACGGGCTGGGGACAATGTGTGCGCTGTCCTCCCGCTACACATCACCTGGCTTGCCGATCCCGGCCTGAAGCTGTTAGTCGGCGAGGTGAATCAGTATCAGGTGCCGGTGGCGCTCGTCCTGGAGCACGCTAGTGACCCACTCAGTACCCAGAGGGCGGTTACTGGGCTTAAGAATCTACTCAGTCAGGCGCAGGTACCGGTCAGTCTGCTGTGCACCGACATCTCTGGTTTGGGTGCGATCGCTTACGGGGCGGCATGGGCGGCAGTCGGAGTTACCTCCGCGTTGCGGCATCTGTACCCGGCCGACAAGAAAGGTCCTCCCTTCAGACCATCGCCGGCGCGGCATGCGATCGTCCCGCGGTTGATGACGTTCATGAACGTTGAACGCATCGCCGAAGGCTGGGCTCGGGCTCAACTTCACGCGGATTTGGATGAGAATCTGTGGCGCTGCTGGTGCACAGAATGCGGAAACCGCACCATGGATCGGTTCGTCACCTGCACGGATCTCAGCCTCGCTATCCACAACGTCAGCATTCTGGATGATCTCCACCAGCAGATCACTGGGCCGGAGTCATGGAAGCGGGCGATCAGTGACGCGCTGGGCTGGTACCTGTGGATGCAAGACGAGTATCACCTCACGTGGGACTCGCCGGCTTTCATGAACGCCTGGCTGCCCAAGTCCTGGCGTTGAGTGGTCTGCTGCGACAGTACGGCGTCATAGACGATCTCCTCCACCAGGCGGTGGACCCATGTCCGCTCCATACCGATGTCCGCATCAGGGACCTGGATCACCTTATGAGGCTCTTCGGTGGTCACCAGGCCAAAGCCGTGATAGATGGCCTCGGCTCGCACCGCATCCCGGTACGCGATCTCCGCGGGCAGGACGGCCACGCGGGCACCGAAGGCGGCAAATCCTGCCAGGTTCGTCCGCGCGGACCGCCATGAGCCTCCTATAGTCACGGCTCCGCGGATACGCACTGGTGACGGCCGCCCGAGAAACGAGGGATCGACGTGTGCCCGGCAGTGCAGCAACAGGGCATCGGCCGAGGGTACCAATCCTGCTTCCTGCCGCCTGGCATGCTCGCCTTCGTCCAACTCGCACACCACCAGGCGCCGCGTGCTGAGCGCGCGTACTGTAACCACCTGGCAGCCCTGCCACCCCAGTGAAGCAAGTACGCCCGATGAGAGGCTGCGCACAAGGGAAGCGGGTCGGGTCGTCATGGCCCACCACCCTGCCCACTCCTCCGGGATGATGCACCGGCCGTTGCCCAATCGTCACCTCGATCTACACGACGGGTGAGCCAGCGGCGCCGGAACGGCATAACAGTCTCGGTGCAGACGTTCATGCCGCGCAGTCTCCAGCGCAGTCCAGACAGATGCCCAGGTGGCGGGGCAGGACGTAGCCGGCGTCACGGCCGCAGTCCGGGCAGGTGCGGCGGGCGGCGTTGGCCTTGGCCAGCGCGTCACGCTGCCGCGGAGTCGCGGTGCGTTTGGGCAGGGCGAACCGGACGTCGTACAGGTAGGCGGCGCGGACGCCGGGGGCGCCGTAGCGGCGTGAGCGCCACAGGACTTGGGCCTGTACGCCTTGCCCGCCGGGCCGCAGCCCTGCGGCGGTGAGCTGCCGCAACGTCATCAGATGCGGCGGGGACATCCGCCACGGGTAGGTCGGGATGCCGTACCGCTTACCGGCGGGGTCCCAGAATCGGGCGCGGATACGAGACATCACGCCACCTCCGTTGCCGGGCACACCTGGTTGATCAGATGGGCGGCGAAGTAGCGCACGGTCTCAGTGAGGATGGGGTCGGTCAGCGCGCCCAACCACCAATCCGGCGGGGTGTCCTCAGCCATCCGCATGGCCTGCCGCAGGGCGGGAAACCTTCCGGTGCGAATCCGGGTCGGCATCCCATAGGCGCCTGTGAGGCCGGCGGTCAGGACGGCGCGGTCGTGGCATCCCCGGATGTCCAGGAACCGGCCGGCGGGGGTGATGACGCCCACATGCGTCCACTCCCACTCCTGACCGTCCTCGCGCCACCGCTCGATGAGGCCGAACGGCCAGCCGGTGACCTCATGCAGGGCCGCGGCCAACAGCCAGCAGTACCCCCACGCGAAGAACTCATCAGCGGCGTCGTCGATCACACCGGGGCGCAGCACCAGGCGGCTAAGACCGTGACGGGTGGTCGGGTTGGACGGCAAAAACTCCACCGGCACCTCGCCCAGCGGGCGGCCGGCGGCGGCCATCCTCAGATGCGGATAGCTGCCCGCGGAGAGGCCGTTGGGGCACTGGTGGTGACTCATCAGGCCACCACCCGTAGGCCAGCCGATTCGCCGGCTATGTCGGCGGCGGTCATGCCCGCCCACACGCCCGACGTGGGGCGAACCGCCAGGGTGTAGGTGGTGCAGAACAACCGGGCCGGGCAGTCCTCGCAGACCTCGCGGGCGACGGCCTCGCGGGCGGCGCGCTCCTCGGCGGTCTCGATACGGTCGCGCGGGCCGGTGTGCAGCTCGGGGTCATAGGCGCACTCCGGGGCAACAGCGTCGCCGTCGACGTGCCAGGTCGCTTCGATGTCGGTCAGCGACATACGGGAGGGATGGGCGGGGCGATGGGACATGATGGGGATTGCCTCTCTGATCTGATGGGTGAGTAGGGGCGAGCGGGCGCGCACCTGGTGTGGGCTGGTCTTGGCGGATTGACCACACCGGAGCGCGCCCGTCTTATAGGCGGTGAACCAGCTACCGAACTGGTCAGCCGAGCAGATCGGTCAGCATGGCCACATGCGCGGCGAACACCCGCCCGCTGTAGGTGGCCGCCAGGTGAGCGACCAGGGCGGGGTAGCTGTCCGCCCGCACCCATGCAGCGCACTTGGCGTCGTCGGCCCCTTCGGGGATGGGGAAGTCCGTGCGCGGCAGGGCGCCCAGGTGAAGCGTGGCGGGCACGGTCACTATCCACGCCTCATCACTGGCACGCGGGTCGGGCACGTACCGCGCGGGGAGCCCCTTCCAGGACGCACCGGCCAGGGCGAGGCCGGTCTCTTCTTCCAGCTCACGGACTGCCGCGGCGCCAGGGTCCTCGCCGGGTTCGACGTAGCCGCCGGGGACGGCCCAGCCGTGGCCGTCCGCGCGTTCGACCATGACCAGCCATCGCCGGCCGTCCTCGTCGGTCGTGGTGACGATGGCGTCTGCGGCGAGCTGCTCTCCCCAGTGACCCAGCTCGTTGCGGCCGTACCGGATGCCGGTCGGTGCGAACGGGTTGACCGGACGGCCGTCGATCACCTCGAACGGGATCGCGGCGGCGCGCTGGCGGGGCTCCCAGTCGATCCGGGCGGGGTCCGTCTCCGGGTCAGCCCAACCATCGCGCACACCGATGGTCAGCACGTCGGGATGCGTGAACGTCGTTACCTTGCCGATCAGAGCGTTTGTCATGATGCGCTACTCCTTAGCTATCCGCGGCCAGCGTTTCGGCGAAGGTGACCAGCGCATGGAAAGCGGTCTTGACTGCGTGTGCCGCGCCAACCGGGTCGTTGATCCCATAGACGATCGCGCCGACCACGGCGACGAACACCAGGAGAGGCAGCCAGCCGCCTCGTTTGGTCGGGGCTGATACGACGTTTCTGGCCATCGGATGACCTCCTTGCAGGTCAGAGGGATCGGGCGTGAGCTTGCATGCCCTTGGGTTGAAGCCCTCACGTGAGGGAGGTGCGCAGGGCCGTTTCCCTACGCGGGCCGCCTTTTCGGTGGGAGGCAGTAGCCCGATTCAGTTTTCGAAGCTGCGTGCGCTCCAGCCCGTCGGCGCGCGGCTTGCGCCGCCTTCCCAGGTCTTCCGGCTGAGCGAGGTCGTTCGACTCCGTCTGACGAACCAGGTATGCTGCCTGGCGAAACGTCAAACGTTTGTCGTATGGGTCGATATTGCACTCCAGCAGAAGGGGTGTCAACAAACATCAAACGTTTGATGTTTAAGGAAGGCCGAGAATTGGACAGTGAGGGATAAATGAACCATTCGAGCAAGTTGGGGTTCCGCCAGATCGCGTCCCAGATCCGGGAGGAGATCGTGAAGGGCGTCTATCCGCCTGCCACCGTCCTGCCGCCCGAGCCCACGCTTGCGGAGCGGTACGGCGCCTCCCGAAGCCTGGTCAATAGAGCAATGCAGGTACTCGCGGCAGAGGGCATGATCCGCCCTCGTCAAGGGAGGGGCACCATGGTCACTTACATTCCGCCGATGCTGCACTCGCCGGCGCGCTACTCGCGAGAGGCACGCGAGAGCGGGCAAGCGCGAGGTGCGTTCGATGCGGAAGTTCGGGCGATCGGGCTCGAACCGCACCACGAGATCACGGTCGAGCGGGCTACCCCGACAGACGATGTTGCTGACGCCCTTGGACTGCCGCGCGGTGAGGAGAACGCCCTTGTTCGTCGCAGGCGCCTACTGGCGTCCGGCATCCCCGTTCGGCTGAACGCCTCATGGTTCCCCCTGTCCATCGCTGACGGGACGGTTCTGGAGGAGGAGGGGCCGGTTATCCACGGCGGCGTAAAGTCGGCCCTAGCCGTTCTCGGCTACCCGCAGACGGAGGCGACTGAGCGCATCGTGGTACGCCCCCCGACGGACGCCGAAGCCGACGCCCTGGAGATCAGCCCGGAGCGGACCGTTCTCGACATCTTCCATGTCGGCAAGACCGAGAGCGGGCAGGCTGTGGAGGTAACGACAACCGTCACGCCCGCTCACTACCTCGTGATTGAGAACACCTTCCCCCTCACCTGATCTACGGCCAGCGACGACCCGAACGGAGACGATACGACGATGACAGCCGTGCCGATGCGCGTACGGGCCATGGAACTGGCCGATGGCGGCGAGTTGCCCGCCTACGTGTACGACCTAGCCGACCTTGACGCTCATACGGCTGCCATCCGGGAGGCACTCGGGGACATCGAGGTCCATTACGCGGTCAAGGCCAATCCCGACCCAAAGCTGTTGCAGGTGATCTCGCCCTACGTCGATGGCTTCGAGGTGGCGTCCGCGGGAGAGCTCGCACATGTGCGCAGCCTCTTTCCTGATACGACCATCGCGTTCGGTGGCCCTGGGAAGACCGACGCCGAACTCTTTTCCGAGGTGTACCGGCTGCACATCGAGAGTCCCAACGAGATCCGGCGCCTGTTCGCGGCGGGTCGGTCCGCTGACGTGCTGCTGCGCGTCAATCTCGACATCCCGATTACCGGCGCATCGCTGGCCATGGGAGGAGGTGCCACGCCGTTCGGCATGGATCCTGCGGGCATTGCCGAGTGCGTCGAGATGCTGGCCGGTCAGGACGCGGTACGGCTGCGCGGCATCCACGCCCATCTGGCCAGCGGCTTGGACGCGCCGACCATGCTTGAACTGGCCGCCGCCATTCTCGACTACGCCCGTGGTCTTGGCGTGAGCGAGATCAACCTCGGGGGCGGAATGGCCGTGTCCTACTCCGATCCAGACGATCGCTTCGACTGGAAGACGTACGGCAAGGGGCTGGCCGATCTCCGGCGTCCTGACGAGACGTTGCGGATCGAGCCGGGCCGGTCCCTGACGGTCTACTGCGGCCGATACGTCACGCGGGTCATCGACGTGAAGCGCGTGCATGGCGAACTGTTCGCGATAGTCGCTGGCGGGACCCACCACATCCGGACGCCGGCGACGAAGGGGCACAGTCAGCCCATGGTCATAGAAGAGCCAGGCGAGCCGACCACGATCGTCGGTCAGCTCTGCACGCCGAAGGACACCATGGCGCGACATGTGCCCGTAAGCCTCAAGCCCGGTGACGTGGTCGAATTTTTGATGGCTGGGGCTTACGCATGGAACATCTCGCACCATGACTTCCTAATGCACCCGAAGCCTGCGTTCCACTATCTCGCGGATTGAGAATCCGCATTAGGGATCCAGCTGCTTTGTTGGGTTGAATGACGGCTATCAGATATGCCAACTGTCCCGGCAAGGCTCTCCGACTCGCTGCGGCAGGTGTCGATTACCTCGTGATGGACGTCCACGAGCTGCTTTGCGCCCCTGGTAGTGCCCTCTTCTGTCCGGATTCCTTGCAAACCGTCGACTGTCCTGGCCTATATGTGGAATGCTGGGTGCTAGGAGTTGGCCGGCATGGTCATAGTTCGGGAGGTCGAGGGTTAGGTGCCTGGTGGTGCGAGACCACATGGGGATTCTTACAGAGCTCCTTCTGAGGTTACCTGGGAAGAGTATCCGACTTGGCTTCGCGCAACTATTGGTGAAAACGCTCTTCGGCACGCGAAGTCAAGATATGAAGTTATATCCACGAAGGTTAAGTCCGATGTACTATCCTCCGAAGTGTGGGGGAAGATACTGCAATACCGCGCCGAAGTGGAAGATGGGTACACTGCCAAGACTGGATTTAAGCTTTTCGCCACGCCAAACGCGCCTGAAATTGTTACAAAACCTTATGACTCTCTTCTGGATAAAAGTTTCAGAAAGAATGTAGCGCAAAATAGTGGATGGCCGAGCCCTCCCGATGGTGGTTGGGTTACGCCATTGAACTGGTATGGCAGGGTAAATGATATCGTTCGGACGACTGTCGTCGTCAAATATCTTGATGGCGTAGGTATCATTGTCGACCATATTCGCCAGATGGCCGATAGCTGCAAGATCAGATTCTCTGTGGATTACGAAGCGAGGGAGGAGGGTTATTATGCCGCCCATTGCTATCTGTGGTTTGATTTAGAAATACCGGCAGCTAACTGGGATACAGAGAGGGTCTCAATACGGCTCGAAATTCAAGTGACGACTCAGCTCCAAGATGTTATCAGAAGGTTGACGCACGACTATTACACGCAAAGGAGGTCTCGCACCTCCGTTGCAGATGTTAAATGGCAGTGGGATTACAAGAACCCTGAGTTTATTCCTAACTATCTTGGACATATCCTTCATTATGTCGAGGGTATGATCATGGAAGTACGTGAACGCGGAGGTCGAAAGTGAGTATTCCTGAATCCATCGCGCTGTACATGTATAAGATGGCGCTGACCACGGTAGCCGAGAAGCGCATTTCGGACCTCCTTGAACTTGCCGAGGATCTAAGTTCGAAGGATGGACCAGTCAACAGACTGTTTATCAGCGAGTTTGTCGATACTGAGGGTGCTAGAAATCTCGAAAACGTATGGTTCTTCACGGAAAGAATGGCGCTTGAGGCCAAGAATTTCCTAGCGGAAGACGATTTGGATGGTATTATCTTTGCCGATAATATCCATTATTGGCACCTAAAGAAGGTTGAATTCCATCCTAAGGTCGCCCCTAGTCCCAAGTCGAGGCTTACTCTCACCGTCAGTTTTGGGGGAGGGGGCACTAACGCCATCGATGGAGAGCTCAAGGCCTCAGGTGATAATTGTCCGTTCCTTTATTCGCTAGCTCGTGAGGTTTTCGCCTCTAATCTCATGCCATGACTTGAGGGGGGATGGGTTGCTATCGGGACTATCGACGCGCCCAGCGCTCATATCGCCATAGCAATGCATCGCGATGGGGGCGTTTAGGTAGGTCCTTGAGTCCTGCGGGGTATCGGATCCCCATGTCATCGAGGCTCGGTCCAGACGGGCGTGTTTCCACTTCGAGGGTGTCGGGGTTGAAGGCGAATAGGCTGGCGTCAAAGGCTCTGTGGATTGCGACGTTCAGCGGTAGGCCGTTACGAGGGTCGTCTCCGCCGCCTTGCGCGTGGCCCATGATGTGTGCGGCCTCCAACATCTCTGGCACCGATACACCAGAGAGCGGGCAACGCGGACCGTACCTCTGGAATACCCGCAGCTTGAACATTCTCTGGTTGGGCCGCGCCCGGACTGTACGCGTCGACACCTTTCGGAGCGGTGCCATGAGCTCGAACGGTTCGTCATCCGAGTGATCCTCAACCTGTAGGAGGGCGGGTTTGTCCGCGAAGGTGATAGAGAAAAGCTGACTTCTGTCCTCCCAGCCTTCGATCCATCCCAGGGTGACATCCCGCATCGTGGCGCTTGGCTGCGTGATAACAAAGATAGGTAGCCGCAGCTCTGCGGCGCTCTTCAGCGCCGCGATTTCTGAGGCATCACGACCGGGAAGACGCTTGGTCTCGGGATAGTGGTAAAGAATCCCATCCGTGGACAGATCGTCCGGGTAGTGTCGCCCGGTATGGAGAATCGAGACGGCGATCCCGCCCAGATGTAGATCCTTAGTACGCTTCGCGTCCACCCAGACGCCCTGCGCGCCCCCGTAGGCACCGAACTCATGTAGGTCGGCAGGGCGAACCCTAATCACTCCACTGGCAGTGGATAGCGCCTGCATGTGGCTCCAAACGGCCATTCGCCAAGCGAGCTCACCAGAGAGATCGCCGGGGCGAGAGTTGATGACTTCGAATCCGAGCCGTTCCAGGGCCCGATTCGCTGCGGCTACCCCTCCTGCGAGGTCGTCATGGTCGAGCTCCTCTCGACCATCTTGCCGGCCGTAGGCAACACCTACGACGGCCTTCGCGTCGTAGAGTCGGCCATTGAGGTGGAGGAAGTACTGGTGCGCTTGCCCGAAGTTGTACCGCCTAAGGAATTCCTGACGTCCGAGGGCGTCGTACTCCCGAGCAGCGTTCCGTACAGCCTCGGGATCAGTTAGGTCTGTCAACCTCACAGCAACCTCCAAGCGCTTCCCGTTTACGGCAGGGTACGGCCTGGCGCCGACACTTTGTGAGGCTCTAGCGGCTGGCTGGCTGGCATGCGCATCGAGGCACTGAGATGGCCTGGTTTCATAAGTCCCGGTAGTCCAGGCGTCCAGAGCCCTCACGGCATGATCGTGGGCCAATCATGGGCCAGCAGCACAATAGGGGGCGATCCGAAGATGCATAATCCCTGGTCAAGAGGGCTACGTGATGGAAAGTTGCAACCCTCTCCGGAGCCGGGAGCGCAAGTTCGAATCTTGCAGGGGGCACCAGACCTTGACCAGCAGATCAAGTCGCTGACCAGGGCGAACGACAGATCATCGGGCGGGCCTCCAGTCTCACGGAGTCCCGCCCGTTCTCGTTGACGCTCGCCGGCTGCGGGCCGGTTGTGGGTCACGTCAACCACGTCAGGTGGTCGAGTACGGGTCGAGGTCGATGAACTCATCCCGGCCGCGTAGGACCAGGACACGGCCTCACCAGTAGGGCCCGCGGGGCTGCGACGACGCGCAGGATCGGCAGCGGCCGGGGCTCGCCGATCGCGTCCAAGGTACGCGCGACGGAACGCGCCGTCTCCCCGAACCGCGTCCCCTGCATGGCGCCAATCGAGCAAATGGGGTTCCCTTACGGAACCTTTGGGTGCTACCTTCTCAGCGTCTCCTTAAGAAACTTCGGAAGGGATCGGATGACATTCATAAGGCGATTCGACCACGTCGGGATCACCGTCGCCGACCTCGACGCTGTGACGGCGTTCTTCGTCGGCCTTGGTCTGGAGGCCGATCGGAAGATGGCCGTCGAAGGCGAATTCCTGGACACGGTGATCGGCATGACCGGCGCCCGCACCGAGATCGTCATGCTGCGACCGCCCGGCGGAGGCACGACGCTGGAGCTCTCGAGCTTCACGCGGCCGGAGCACCTGCCGGGTTCGCCTGCCGCGCCGGCCAACGAGCTGGGCCTGCGCAACGTCGCCTTCGAGGTGCACGACCTCCACGCCGCGGTCGACCATGCCGCGGCCGACGGCTACGGCCTGGTGGGAGGCATCGGCGAATACGAGGGCGTGTGGCGGATGGCCTACGTCCGCGGGCCAGAAGGAATCATCGTCTCGCTGGCCGAGCGCATCGAGAAGTGAGGAGACATCATGAGCACGACCGTGACCGACGAACAGATCCGGGCTCTGGCCGCGACCGCGAAGCCCTACAGCCTGGCGCTCCTTCGGTGGGGGCCGGAGCGGACCATGGACGGCGCGGACGCGATCGAACTCGAACACCAGCGACGCATGGTGTCGCTGCGCGCTGAGGGGGTGATCGCGATCCTGTGCCCGGTCGCCTCCGACACCGTGGCCGGCGTCGCGATCATGACCGTGCCTGCCGAGGAAGCCGCGGAGATCATGGCCGGGGACCCCTGCGTGCGCGCCGGGATGATCCGCTGCGAGGTTCACCCGTGCCACGGCTTCCCCGGAGACGCCCTCCCGGCATGAACGATCCCCGCAAGGGCTCGCGCCGCCGGTCGTCCCGCATGACATTCGACAGTGGTGAGATCACCGGGACTGGTCCTCCCCGTAGGGGTCCCCATCGGTCGGCTCAAGCGGGAGCTCCTCCGGCCAGTGGTGATTGAGACGCGGCTCCGGCCTGCGCAGATCCACCAGGCCGATCTCCGCCTGGACATGAGTCATGTCGACGAACGCGGCGTGCAGCGAGATGATCGCCGACTCCAGGCGGATTCGCGCCTGGTTGCGGTGATACCTGGGGTCGCCTCCGTGCTGGGATGCGATCAGCTGGTCGTTGGGCAGGCCTACCATCCGTTCCCGCAGGTGACGCGCGACCTTCGCCGCCTCCTCCAGCAGGTTCGCCAGGTAGGTGGCCTGAAGGTAGGCCAGGTCCGCCTCGTCGAAGCCCTCGTGGCGGCCGTCCGGAATCGAGGCGTCAGAGCCATCCACCGCTCGCCGGATCGCCTGCATGGCCTCTTCCAACTCGTCCAGGTCCACGGGGACTCCCCGATGTGAGAGGGCGGGTCTGGAACCGAGTCTGCCTGACGTCGCGCCGGTTCCGCGAGACCGGAATCCGCACGACCCGGCCCGCCGCCGACCGACTGCGGCCGCCCCGCACACGGGGCGACCGCACCGGCCGGGGCTACACGGCCACGGGCTGGGCGCCGGCTGCGACCGGTGCCGGGTCGAGCCTCGCCATGGCCGAAGGCCGGAACCCTCTCACGATCAGGTAGACGGCGAGGCAGATCTCCCACGCGAACACCGGGACGGCGCCGAGGGCCGACCACACCGAGATCTGCTCGTAGAGGCCGAACATGTAGGCGGTGCCGGAGGCGAAGACCAGCGGGCCTCCGATCAGTCCCAGCACCGGGATGAAGCGCGGTACGAGTCCGGACCGGTGAAGCAGGTACGCGAGCAGCACCGTATTCGTCCCGCAGACGAAGCTGGGCCCGATCAGGAACGTCCAGTTGTGGAACGCCACCAGGGCGCTTCCGACGGCACCGGCGCCGGCCGTGTCGGTGAGGTCCTGCCGCAGCGTCACGATGACGAGGAGGGGGACGATGCCGGCGGCGACGATGCCGGCCTCGAGGGTGCGCAGCCCCACATAGCCGAGGGCGACGCCTTCGTGCTGGCGCTTGACGACGGGGAAGAGCGCGACGCCGGTCCCGACGATGCCGAGGATCAGGATCACTTCGAGGAAGGCGCCGAGAAGCACCGAGGTGTCGGGGCCCGAGCCGGTGACGTACCCGGGGTGGTTGAGAACCGGTCCGTAGAGCACGAGCGCCGGGACCGATGTGACGTGGGTGACGAGGAAGAGGACGCCGGCGACCATGGCGGTCCTTCTGGCTGGGGTCATGTGAGCCTCTCCTGAGACGCCGGGGGGTGTACGGCGTACACCTGCGGCTGCTTCAGACGGTAGGTGTACGATGTACACCATGTCAAGCGGCAAGACCGGTCTTCGCCGGCGAGTGGGAAGAGGGCGGCGTGACTGAGCGGGCGGAGACCCTGCGCCGTGCCCCGCTGAACCGGGACCGCGTGCTGCGCGCCGCGGTGGCGCTCGCCGACGACGCCGGCATCGAGGCGCTGAGCATGCGCAAGCTGGCCCAGGAGCTGGGCGTGGTGCCTATGGCGCTCTACAAGCACGTGGCGAACAAGGAGGAGCTGCTCGACGGCATGGTCGACGTCATCGTCGGCGAGATCGACCCGCCGATACACGGCGCCGAATGGAAGGACGCGATCCGGCGGCGGATACTCTCGGCCCGGCAGGCGCTGCTGCGCCACCGCTGGGCATCCCACGTCATCGAGTCGCGCACCCAGGCGTCGCCGGTCGTGCTCGACTACATGAACTCGGTCATCGGGATGTTCCTGGCCGGTGGCTTCTCCGCCGATCTCACCCACCACGTGATGCACGCCCTCGGCAGCAGGATGTGGGGATTCACCCAGGAGGTGTTCCCCACGCCGCCGCCACCCGCCGATCCGGACGCGCAGGCGGCCATGTTCCGCCAGTTGGCCGCGCGGTATCCCCACATCATCGAGATCGCCACGGCCGGGTCACACGACGAAGGGTCGGCGGTCGGCCGGGGCTGCGACGACCAGTTCGAGTTCGAGTTCGCCCTGGACGTCCTGCTGGACGGGTTCGAGCGGCTGCACCGGCAGGGCTGGCACTCCACCGGTTCCAGGAACGGCACACGCACTGCCGGGTAGCGCCGTTCCCCGGCTGCCGTGCCGGACGGGCCCCCCCGGGTAGGGGCGTGGCATGGTCACTACTCGGTCGCGCCGGGTCCGGCGGCCGGTGATGTATCACCGGTGGGCGGATCTGACGTTCATCCACTGGCGGTACCCGCCGGAGCTGGTGCAGGCGTTCCTGCCGGACTGGCTCACGGTCGACACCTTCGACGGGGCGGCCTACGTCGGGCTCACGCCGTTCCTCATGCGGGACGTGCGGGCACCCGGCGTGCCGGCCCTGCCCTGGCTGTCGCGGTTCCCCGAGACCAACGTGCGCACGTACGCGCGCGACGCGCGGGGGCGTGACGGGCTGTGGTTCCTCTCCCTGGACGCCGGGCGGCTCCCGGTCATGCTGGGGGCCCGGGCCGCCTACTGGCTGCCGTACTTCTGGTCGGACATGGCGGTGCGCGTCGAGGGGGAGCGGCGCCGCTACCGCTGCCGGCGGCGATGGCCGGGACCGGCGGGAGCCCGATGCGACGCGGACGTCGAGTTCGGAGCGCCGCTGGCGGACGCCGAACGCGACGGTCTGGTGGATTTCCTGACCGAGCGGTACCGCCTTTTCACCGTCGTCGCGGGTATGCCCGCGTCGGCGGAGGTCGAGCACCGGCGCTGGCCGCTGCACCACGCACGGCTGGCCCACCTCGACCAGGGGCTCATCCAGGCGGCCGGGCTCCCGGCTCCGGACCACGACCCGCTCGTCCACGCGTCTCCCGGCGTGGCGGTACGGGTCGGAATGTGGAGCCCCGTGACGCCAGAATCGTGATGTCGTCCCATGGCCGGATACAGCGGGCGGCGGATGGGCGGGTGGTCTACTCTCTCGAAGATCATGTCGAGGGAGGGGAGTCCATGGCGCACTCCGGGACCTTCGCGGTCCGCAGGGCCGTCGTCGTGCGGGTGCTGGCCGTCGCCGCCACCGTACTGCCGCTCGTCATGTACGCGTCTGGCTGGGGACGGACGTCGGAGGGCTTCCTGTGTGGCTCGCTCTGGGAGCCGTCCCAGGCCGAGGTGGTGGCCGGGCACATCTCCACCTGGGCGCAGTTCTTGCTGCCCGCGATGGTCGCCGCCGTGCTCGTGGCCGAGCGGTACGGCAGGAGATGGGCGCCCGTCGCCGGCATCGGCCTGATCGGGCTGGTCATCGTGGTCGTCGTCGCGGTGGCGGTGGCCTTTCCCCCTCATGAGATCTGCACGGGGGCGCGCCGGCCGGTGGTGATCGCATGGTTGCCACTGGGGTGCTACGCCGTGGGTGCGGCTCTCCTGCTTGCGTCCGCACGGACGCCTCTCCTCGGGCGCGCCCCGCGCCGGGGCGAGCTGATCCTGTGGACGTGCGCCGGCCTGGCCGCCGTCGTGTCGACGGCCGTCTCTCTGTACGGGCGGCTCGAACCGTACGGATGGTCGTGCTACGCGGCGGGTCCGGTGAGGCCGTTGGCGTCCGACCTGTTCCTGATGTGGTTCGAGTATGCGCGCGGGCTGGCCGTCCCGGCCGGGCTGGTCGCCGTGGCGGCCGTGGTGGCCGTGGCCACCCGGGGTGTCGCCCCGCTTCTGGTCGCGGCGTCGGCCGTCCTCGTCTTCGGGTTCGCCGAGCCGGTCGTGGAGCTCGTGTGGCCCAGCTGTGGCGGTGGCCGCCTGACCGGCGCGGCGGCGACGGCCGACTGGCCTGTGGTGGTGGCGGGCGTTCTCGTCGCACTCACGGGTCTGCCCGCGATCCGCCGGCCCGCCGGTGCCCGCCGAGCCGGCCCGGACGCCCCCGCTGACCAGGACGGTCCCGCCGCCCCGGCCTTCTGAGCCGGCTCGCCTCCCGGCACTTCGTTCCTTGAGCAGATCTGGCGTGCCGGGCATCGGAGGCTGTCAGCCCGCGCAGCCCGCGTACTCGTCACGGCGCCGGAGCATGACGGCCAGCATGAGCGGGAACATCGCGACGTGCGCGAGCATCATCAGCGCCTCGCCGTCGATGGCGCCGAGCCACAGCAGCGGGAAGAGCGGCACGGCCGGGGCGAACATGGCCGCGCACATCTCCAGCGTCCCCACCTGGGGCGGGCATCGAGTGCTGTCATGGCTCAACCGTGCCGCCGGGCGCGCCGTCCCCCCAGGGAGCCGCCCGTACAGGTCCGGATCCTTGGGCACCCGGTCATTCCGGCATAGAGTCGCGGCCATGAAGGAACGGCGGGTCGCGGTCATCGGGTACTTCGCGGCGGAGCTGCTCGACATCGCCTGCGTGACGTCGAGCTTGGAGAGCGCGAACTGGCTGGGCGCGTCGCCCCCGTACCGCGTCCGCCTCGCCGCGCCGGGCGGGCATCCGATCACCTGCGGCAGCGGGCTGGTGCTCCACCCTCAGGAGGCGCTGGAACGGCTCACCGGGCCGCTCGACACGCTCATCGTGTCGGGAGGCATCGGGTACGAGGAGGCGGCGGACAACCGCCTCATCGTCGGGCACGTCCGCCGTCTGGCGCGCGAGAGCCGCCGGGTCGCCTCGGTGTGCACGGGCAGCAGCATCCTGGCCGCCGCCGGGCTGCTCGACGGCCGCCGCGCCACCACCCACTGGCGGTGGGCGGGCGAACTCGCCGCCCGTCACCCCGCCGTGACCGTCGACCCTGGCCCGATCTTCATCCAGGACGGCAACGTCTTCACGGCGGCCGGCGTCACGAGCGCCCTCGACCTCACCCTCGCCTTCATCGAGGACGACAACGGCGCCGATCTCGCCCGGCAGGTGGCCCGCGACCTGGTGACGTACCTGCAGCGGCCCGGCAACCAGGCGCAGATGAGCGTGTTCACCGCCGCTCCGCCGATCCCGGACGGCCTGGTCAAGCGGGTCGCCGACCACATCACCGGCAATCCCGGCGCGGACCTGGCGACGGCCACGCTGGCGGAGGCGGCGGGCGTGAGCGAGCGGCATCTGACCCGGTTGTTCCTCAAGCACCTCGGGTGCACGCCCGGCCGGTTCGTCCGGCGCGCCCGCGTCGAGGCCGCCGCTCACCTGCTTACCTCGACCTCGCTGCCCCTGGCCGCCGTGGCGGCCCGCTGCGGGTTCGGCACGGCCGAGACCCTCCGCCAGGCGTTCGTCGACCGGTACGGCGTGCCGCCCTCGCGGTACCGCTCGACCCAGGCCTCCGCGTTCAGCGCGGCCGGCGCCGCGGCCGCCGCCCGCGGGTGACGCCGGGTCCGGCCGTCGCGGCAGACGGCAGGGCCGACGGCGTGTCCGGGCAGGGGCGGCCGATAGCGTGCGGGGGTGGGACGACCGGCGAAGTTCGACACCGACCAGATCCTCGACGCCGCGGCGGCGCTGGCGGGGAGGGTGACCTGGCCGCCGTGACGGTCGGCGCCATCGCGGCCAGGCTCGGCGCGCCGAGCGGGTCCATCTACCACCGGTACACCTCCCGCGATCTGCTGATGGCCCACCTGTGGATCCGTACCGTCCGCAGGTTCCAGGAGGGCTTCCTGCGGGCGGCCGGCGCGCCCGATCCGGCGGAGGCCGCCGCCGGCGCGGTCGCGTACGTGGTCCGCTGGGCCGCCGAGCGTCCCGGTGAGGCGCGGCTGCTGCTTCTGCACCGCCGGGAGGACCTCCTCGCCCGATGGCCGGAGGCGCTGAGCGAGGATCTGGCCCGGCTGAACCGCCCGGTGGACGAGGCGCTGGCCCGTCTGGCGGACCGGCTCCTTCTGGTCGGCTCCGCGGAGGAGCGTCGCGAGCGGGTGACGTTCGCCGCGCAGGACCCCGGGGAGCTGCTCGCCGTGCTCCATCCCGAGTTCGTGGGCCGGGTGAGCCCGGGCATGCCGCTCGACGTGGGCAGGGTGCACCACGGGCCGCAGGCCATGCTCCGGGACTGCTGGGCCGTGATCTTCAAGGAGCTGGACACGTTCCCGGCGGCGGAGGAGTTCGTGTGGAGCGGCCCCGACAGGGTGATCGCGCTGGGCCGTTACCGGGGCACGGCCCGCCGCACCGGGCGGCCGCACGACGCGGTCTTCGCCCACGACCTTCGGCTGCGCGACGGCCTGGTCGTGGAGCTCACCCAGGTCACCGACACCGCCCGCTGGCACGACGCCCTGGCGCCATGCCAGGGGGCGGTCCCGGCCGATGAGAAGGGCAGGCTCGCGCCTGGCCCGCCGCCCTCTCGGCTCCCGGCTCCCGGCCTGGAATGTTTCACGGGGTCGTGAAGGACCGATACACCCGCCCGGACGGGCCCGCCTCACGGCCGGTCCGGGGACGCTCGACGGCTGTCCAGGGAAAGGTGGCGCGCCGGCGCCTCCGGCCGGCGAGGTTCGCCGTTTTCGTGTGTCGCCTTACCGCAGGGCCGGAAACAGCGGTCGTTGACCACAGGAGGCGGCAAACCTAGCGTTCTGGGCGCACTCGCCGACCGTCGCATACCGCGTCCCTTGGAGGGTTCATGTCCCCGAAGCTGTCCGCCAGGCTGGGTTCCCTGGCTGTCGCCGCTGTGGTGTCCGCCGTCGCCGCGCCGGCGTCGGCCGGTGCGGTCGATCCGGCCCCCGTACGGCCTAACCAGTATTTCCAGGGCCTCGTCAACGGAGTGGCGGGCCACGCGACCCTCAAGATGGCCTGCTTCGGCCCGGTCTACCCGGGGCAGACCGGGCATCCCATGGAGGGGCAGACCGTCGAGGTGCGGCCCGCCATCTCGACGTGGGCGACGCGTCCCGGCTACACGGGCACCGCCGCCAACGCGATCGTCCTGTCCGGCGGCGGCCCGTCCGCGACGCTGCCCGTCACCCTGCGCTACTACGGGGTGCCCGTGGAGA
The DNA here is from genome assembly GCF_040802045.1 of Microbispora sp. NPDC049125. Classification (NCBI taxonomy): domain Bacteria; kingdom Bacillati; phylum Actinomycetota; class Actinomycetes; order Streptosporangiales; family Streptosporangiaceae; genus Microbispora; species Microbispora sp. NPDC049125. The sequence continues at coordinate 488,171 of NZ_JBEZDW010000001.1, forward strand.
TCCCCGTCTCGATGACCTTCCCCTGCTACGGCACGGGCCTGCTTTCGTTCGTGCCCAGCCCCTCCAGCCCGAGCGCGCGGGCGGCGACCGTCCAGGTCGACTTCGTCGGCCAGCCCTAGTCAGCCCTGGTCACGAAGAACCCGAGGCCACGCCGGCCGGCCCGGGTGACCCTCGCCTCCACCATCGACCGCCGGACAACCGGGTCCGCACCTCACGAGGGTGCGGACCCGGTTGCTTTGCCGGGGCCTTTGCCGGCGCAGGGCGGTGAGCCGCCGTCCGAACGGGATCATCTCGGCGCAAGCAGCCGACGATATCCGTAGTCTTGACAAATTAAATTGTCGGTACCAGGATGGCGGTACGAGCGCGGGCAGGCGATGTCGAGAACGGATCGCCAGCACCGACCTCGTGGTGAGGCGCTTCAGCGGGGAGCGCGAGAACCCGAAGGGAAGATCCAGATGAGCGGGCAGGTCGCGGAGCGGACGCAGACCATCGGCGGGCACATCATCGGCACGCGTGGAGAAGGACGCGGCCTGCTGAGCGGCTTCGCCGGCGCCGTGCACCTGCCCGGAGACGCCGGGTACGACGAGAAGCGCCAGGCTCTGTACCCGGGGATGGACCCCCGGCCCGCGCTGGTCGCCGAGGCCGCCGGCGCCGGCGACGTGCGGGCGGCCGTCCTCGCGGCCCGCGAGCGGGGGCTGCCCTTCGCCGTGCAGGCGACCGGCCACGGCACGCGGGTGTCCCCCGACGGCGGCCTGCTGTTGAAGACGTCCGGTATGTCATCGGTCCTGGTGGACCCGTGCCGGCGGATCGCCCGCGTGGGCCCCGGCGCCGTCTGGGCCGACGTGCTCGCCGCCGCCGCACCGTTCGGCCTCGCCCCGCTGTCGGGCTCGGCCCCCGGCGTGGGCGTCACCGGCTACACGCTCGGCGGCGGGCTCGGCTGGCTGTCGCGGGCGTACGGCTTCGCCGCGGACAACGTGCTGCGCGCCCAGGTTGTGCTCGCCGACGGCCGGGAGGTCACGGCGGCTCCGGACCGGCATCCCGACCTGTTCTGGGCGCTGCGCGGCGGCGGCGGCAACTTCGGCGTCGTCACCGGCCTCGAGTTCCGGCTCCACCCGGTCAGCCGGGTGTACGCCGGAGCCGTCCACTTCCCGATCGAACGGGCGCCGGAGATCCTCCAGGCGTACCGCCGGTGGGCCGCCGCGGTGCCGAGCGAGTTGAGCAGCGCGCTGCTGCTGACCCGGGCGGGCGACGGACCGGACGTCCCGGAGGCGCTGCGCGGCCGGCGCGTGGTGACGCTCAAGGTCATGTACGCGGGCGACGCCGAGCGGGCCGAGCGGCTGCTGCGCCCGCTGCGCGCCGCCGCCGGCACGCCGCTGGCCGACGACCTGCGGACGGTCGAGTACGCCCAGGCGAGGATGGGCGGCACCCCTGCCCGCCACTTCGACATGTACGAGGACCTCACCGGCCCCGTGCTTGACGCGCTGGCCCGAGACGCGGCGAACCCCGCCTCCTCGGTGGCCACGGTCGAGATCCGGCACTGGGGCGGCGCGATGGCCGACCCCGCGCCGGAAGCCGGTCCGGTGGGCCACCGCTCCGCGTCCTTCTCGATCATCGTGGATGCTCCCGACACCGATCTCGCGGGAGAGCTGAGGCCCCACGGCCTCGGTGTCTCGTTCCTCAACTTCCTGGCCGACCCCGGCAAGGTCGCCACGGCGTACACGGGGGAGGACCTGCGGCGCCTGGCCGACGTCAAGCGTGCCTACGACCCGGACAACGTCTTCAGCGTCAACCTCAACATCGCCCCGGCGAGCGGCCGTGCCCGGCACGGCCGCTCCGAGGGATCCGTACGGCGATGACGGCGCCGGCCGCCCGGACGGCGCCGTCGGCGGGTCACGCTATGGTGCAGGCGCCGTTGTTGAGGGTGAAGGCGTTCGGTGCCGGGTTGGTGCCGGAGTGCGTGCCGTTGAAGCCGATGGACACCGACGCGCCGGGGGCGATTGTCCTGTTCCAGTCGAGGTTGGTGGCGGTGACGGCCATCCCCGACTGCGCCCAGGTCGCCGACCATCCCGTGGTCAGGGTCTGCGCGGAGAGCGGGAACGTGAAGCCCAGCCGCCAGCCGCTGATCGGGGAGGTGCCGGTGTTGGTGATCGTGACGTGGACGGTGAAGCCCGTGCCCCAGCTGTTCGCGTCGTAGGCGACCTTGCAGGTGGCCCCGGGCGTGGGTGAGCTGTTGGGCTGGGCGACCGCGGCGTAGGGCGCCGACGCCTGGCTCAGGTTGCCGGCGGCGTCACGGGCGACGACCTGGAAGGTGTACGACTGGCCTCCCACCAGGCCATTCACTATGTCGCGCGGGGTGCTGTTCTCCCCCTCATACACCCACCCGGTGTCGGTCGCGCGGTAAAGGTCGTAGCGCAGGGGACCGCCGCTGTCGTCGCTGACGGTGTTCCAGGTGAGGAACAGTCCGCCCGGAATGCTGATCCCGCTCGCGGCGCTGAGGCCGGAGGGCGTGCCGGGGGGTGTCGTGTCGACGCCCGGGCTGGGGCTGGGGTTCGGCGGCTCCACCATGGCCCGTGCCCGGATCAGGTTGGTCGGCGCGCTCACGTTGCCGGCGGCGTCCACGGCGACCACGTAGAACAGGTAGTCACGGCCCGGGGTGAGGCCACTGACGACCGCCATGACTTCTGTGGCCGCCGACGTGGCGCCGGCGGTGGCGCCCCGGACGAAGGCACCGTTCTTCCATACGTACACGTCGTAACGCGACACCGCGACGTTGTCGGTGGACGGGGCCCATACGAGGCCCACGGCGCCGTTCAGGTAGGGGGTGCGGAGATTCAGTTCACCGGGGCGGCTCGGCGGGATGGTGTCGGAAGGCGGCGGAGTGGGACTGGAGGCCGGCCCGCCGATGTTGTGGGCCACGAGGGTCAACTGGTTCGACGGCGGGCTGACGTTGCCCGCGGCGTCCCTGGCGAGCACCCTGAACGTGTACTCCTGCCCCTCGGTCAACCCGGAGGTGATGAGCACGCCTCGTGAGGTGCTGTTGCCGGTGCTGATCGTGGTGAACGTGCCGTCTCGCAGTATCTGCACGTCGTACGCGACGACGCCGACGTTGTCGGTAGCCCCGCCCCAGCAGATCGACACGCCGACACCCAGGCTGGGCCCGCCTGTGGGCACGGGGACGGGGCAGTAGTAGAGGGTGCCGGGCGCGGTGGGCGGGGTGGTGTCGTCCACGACCCGGACTGCGGCATTGGCGGGAGCGAGGCCGGAGCCGAGGGCGACGGCCGCGGCGGGCAAGAGCAGCAGGCCGCCGCTGAGAACGGCGGTGGCGGCGGTGCGTGGACCGGGGATGCGCATGGAGGTGCCTCTCTGGTCGTGGCGGCCCGGCCTTCCCGGGAAGGCCGGGCCGGTGCGGGGTCAGGAGCAGGCGGTGCCGTTGAGGGTGAACGCGGTGGGTCTGGGGTTGGCACCGGTGTAGGTGCCGTTGAAGCCGAGCTGAATGGACTGACCGGGGCTGAGGGTCTTGTTCCAGTCGAGGTTGGTGGCGGTGACGTTCGCCCCGGTCTGGGTCCAGGTGGCCGACCAGCCGGGCATGGTCACCTTCTGGGTGCCGGGGAAGGTGAACTTGAGCGTCCACCCGTTGACGGCCGTGGCGCCCCGGTTGGTGACGGTCACGGTCGCCGTGAACCCGCCACCCCAGTCACTGGTGGCGTACGTCACCGCGCACCCCGCGCCCGGTGACGGGCTCGGCGAGGGACTGGGGGACGGGCTTGGCGACGGTGATGGGCTGGGGGAGGGGCTGGGCGACGGTGACGGCGAGGGACTGGGGGAGGGGCTGGGCGACGGTGACGGCGACGGGCTGGGTGAAGGCGAGGGAGACGGTGACGGGCTGGGGGAGGGTGACGGGCTGGGGGAGGGTGACGGTGACGGCTCGGCGCCGGGCGGAGTGCCCCAGACGAGCTTGCCGTCGTTGTCGTAGAGCGTCATGTTGGCCGCGCCCTTCGCGGACCAGTCGTTGGCCGGGTCCCACGTCGCGCCCTCGGCCACCCCGACCTTCAGCTGCACCTCCCGGCGGTACTCGGACTGGCCGCCGGGGAAGATCGGCGTCCCGGTGCAGTCGACCTCCGCGTAGTACGTCCGGCCCGACAGAAGGTACGGACCGGTGGGCGTCTTGCACTGGGTGTAGGAGGTGCCGACGGTGACCTGGCCCGGCGTCGTCGAGCCGTCCAGGGTGAAGTAGTAGCGGAACTTCGCCCGGTCGAGCACCTTCGCCGGCCAGGCCGACTTGTTGATGACGTAGGTCCTGGCCAGCGTCTCACGGGCCTGGTGGGTGATCGTCGGCTCCAGGGAGAACTCCGGGCCGTCGGGCGTCTCACGGGGGAGCGTGGCGAGGGGTGTGCCGCCGTATTGGCCGTAAAGGACGGCGAGCGAGCTGGTGATGCCGGAGTTGAAGTCGAGCGCAACCTCGTTCTTCACGTAGTCGCCCCGGCTGTCGGTGTAGGAGTCGGCGGCGTCGGGGCCGCCGACGAGCGCGCCGTACAGGACGTGCCTGCTGACGGCGGGCTCCCCGTCGGGGCCCGCGTTGGTCCACGAGCCGTGCGCGCCGCGGTGGTGCGGGTTGCGCGGCGGGTTCGCGCCGAAGCCGATCATGTAGCTGGAGTGGCGGGGGTTGTCGCCGAGCGCGTAGTCGACCTGCCGTTTGCCGAAGTCGTGGTAGCGGGCGTAAAGGGGATCGGCCGTCCCGAGGTGGTCGGCGTACTTCAGCGCCACGAACGCCGTGTTGGCCGCCATGCGCAGTGACGCCCAGTAGAAGATGTACGCCAGGCCGCCCGGGGTGACGGTGCCCTTCTTGCCCTTGTAGCCGACCGTCCAGTAGTCCAGGTAGCGCTGGGTGTCGTCCTTGTACCTCTGCTCGCCGGTGAGCTCGGCCATCTGCTCGTAGACGGCGTACTGCTTGTCGTTCCAGCCGAAGCCGAAGTTGAAGACCGGCACCTGCGCGCCGTTGCCGCCCGGGTCCTCCTGGGTGCCCATCTTCGGGTAGAACTCGCGGGCCCGGTCGAGGTAGCTCCCGGTGCCGGTGGCCCGGTACAGCCAGATGGAGGCCCAGGCGAGCTCGTCCCAGTACATCTTGGTCGCGCCTTCGACCTGGCCGCCCTCACCGGTCGAGTTGTAGAAGCCCTGCGCCGCGCTGACGCAGTTGACGTACGCCGTGTCGCGGCCGTTCGTCCCCTTGGTCGTGTCGGCGAACGTGAACAGCTGCTTGGCGTGGGTGAGCAGCGTGTCCGCGTACGCGGGGTCGGTGGGCCGGAAGACGACCGAGGAGGCGGCCATCGCGGCGGCGGTCTCGGCGGCCACGTCGGTCCCCGGGCACGACGCGGTGATCTTGTAGACGGGCCGCTTGTGTCCCTTGGCCTCGACTGTCTCAGGCGCCCCCCAGTAGGAGTGGTCCTCTCCGCCGTCGCCGACCTGCACGTACAGGACGTTCGGCTCGGGGTGGGCGTGGATGAAGTAGTCGCCGGCCTGGCGCAGTGTGTTCAGCAGGTACGGCAGCTGGCCGGACCGCTCGTAGGCCGCCCGGTAGTCGGCGCCGCCCCACGCGAGCGTCGTGGTCATGGCGGCCATGGGGAAGCCGAACTTGATGTGGTCCCCGGCGTCGTAGAAGCCGCCGGACAGGTCCACCCCTGCGGACTTCCCGTCGTTGACGGTGGAGTCGGCACGCCAGGTGACCCGGTTGGTCGCGGGCAGGTGACCCGACTCCTGCGCCTCGTAGAACAGGAACGACTTCTGCAGCGCCTCGGCGTAGTCGAAGCTCGCCGCCTCGGCGGGTACTGAGGTGGAGGTGACGGTCAGGAGGGCACCGGTCAAGGCGGTCGCGAGACCGGCGCTCGTCAGCCGTCTGAGTAGTCGCACCACGCGTGCCCCCTGTGAGATGACGGGCCGCCTCCAGCGTGTGAGAGCGGGCGGCTCGGAAAGTCCCCCAGAAGGATCGTGCGGTCGCGGGGTGGTGCGGTCCAAGCACTTCTTGCCGTGCCGCCCCGTCACGCCTGGTCAGATGCGCCCCAGTGGAGGGGGAAGCTGAAAGTTTCAGCTCGGCGGAGCCGTGCGGCGCGGCGACGCAGCCGGGAGCACCGGCTTGTGGCGGCCGGACGCGCGGAGCGCCCGGCCGCCGCCGCCCCTTCACGCCCGCTCCCGCGCCGGAGGGGCAGGTCGTGAAGGGAACGTCAGGTGCTCTGCAGGTTCGCCCGGCCGGTCGGCACGTACTCCCCGGGGCCCTTCCCGCGCCCGCGGAGCACCGTGTCGAGCGCCCAGACACCCGGGCCGAAGACGGCGATCAGGAAGAACGACCAGCAGAACATGGCCGCCGGCTCGCCGCCGTTGAGCAGGGGCAGCAGGCCCTTGGGCTGGTGCACGACGAAGTACGCGTACGCCATGGAGCCGGACGCGAGCAAGGCCGCGACCCGGGTGAAGAGCCCGATGAGAACGAGCGCCCCGCAGACGAGCTGGATGGCCGCGGCCCACCAGCCGGGCCAGGTGCCGAACGGGATGGCCTGGCCGGTTCCGCGGCTCCCGCCCATGACGCCGAAGATCGAAGACAGGCCGTGGCACAGGAACAGCAGTCCGATGACGATGCGGAACAGTGAGAGCACGGGCCCCCGGAACTGATCGAATTTCATGGATCACCTCATGGGTCGGGCGTGGTGGCGATTGACGCGTTCAGCCTGAATCGGTCCTGCGGCATGGGTGAGGAATATCCAGGACGCCATCTCGTTTTCTGAGAAGATAGGCACTCCTCGAGCCGATCCGGCGATATCCCGGGTAATGTCAGAGTAAGGACATGGACATTCCTGTCATCCTCTGGTCGGCGGCGTCCGATTGATTCGTTCCAGGCCTGGCTCTGCAGGCGCAAGCTGGGCGAATCGCCCGATCGTGCCGCGTAGGGCATCGCCAATGGTCAGCGTCGTCGCTGTACCGAAGGTTTCCGTCCATGGATAAGGTCTCGCCCGGGGTCATTCACCGGTGAATGCGGCCCGGGCGATGCCCACCTACAATGCATTCATGGCTATCTTCGGTCAAGTGTCGTTGTAATTATTTCAGTGAAGGCGCCGCCGCTCGTCCGGCATTCCGTGTTTCACCTGCCGATTTCGGCCGTGAAGGCCCGCCCGGTGCTTTGGTGATCGGTGAAAGTTTCGGCTCAGGCCGTGCGGGAGCGGTGACGCCGTCCATGCGGGGCCACCGGGGCTAACGCGTCCACAGGGACTCCTGGACGGCCTGGACGAGGGCCATCAGCCCCGTCGGCAGCCGCTCGCCGTACCAGCCGAGCGCGTAGGTCAGGTGCAGGTCGTCGCCGTCGAGCGGGACGAAGCGGATGTCGTCCCTGCGGATCGACGTGACGAGCAGGTGGGGGGTGGGGAGCAGCCCCACCCCGGCGGCCACCAGGTCGAGGGCGCCGGCGAAGTCGTCGATGTCGTCCGCCACGACGTGCTGCCGGTCCGGGCCGGACAGCCGGGCCGCGAGCCTGGCCCACATCCCGCCCGGCGGACGGTCGCCCGGCATGAGGACCCGGTGCCGGGCGAGCCGGTCCGGGCGCACCACGGGAAGTGCGGCGAGGGGGTCGCCTGTCGGGACGGCCAGGTGGCGCACCGGCACGTGGAACCGGGCGGCCGTGGCCAGGTCGCGCGGGAAAGGCGAGCCGACGATCGCCGCGGTCGCGTCCCCGGCGGCGAGGGCCGACAGCGCGGCTCTCCTCCCGACCGGGCGCAGCTCCATCTCGACGGGCGGCGCCGCGCGGGCGAGACGGCGGGCGACCCGGGCCGCGAGAGCGCCGACCAGCGGGGGGTACGCCAGGCGGACCGTCGTTTTCGGTGAGAGGGCCAGCCGGGCCGCCTCGGCGGAGAAGGCCCGGGCGGAGTCCATCATCGACTCGGCGTACGGCAGCAGCGCCTTGCCTGTGGGGGAGAGCTGGACCTCCCGGCTGGTCCGGTCGAACAGGCGGACACCGAGGGAACGTTCGAGGCGCCCCACGGCCTGGCTCACGGCGGGCTGGGAGACGCCGAGCTCGGCCGCGGCGCGCGAGAAGCTGAGATGGCGGGCGACGAGGGCGAAGCAGCCGATGTCGCGCAGAGGCGGGCCGGGGTCCACGCTCCAGTATGTTCGCCTGTGTTCGCCGCCACCCATAAGCGGGGGCAATGGATGCCCGCCGCCCTCAGGGGGCGGGGGTGAGGCCGTGGCCCATCTGCCGGTACAGGGCGAGCTGGTCGTAGTAGATCCTGCCGCTCACGAACGCGCCCTCCTCGACGCTGTAGGCGCTGCACCCCTGCCAGGCGACGACGCGCCCGCTGCCCTCCGCCTCCAGGCCGCCGGGCAGCGTCAGCGGCCCCAGGTGGGTGCCGCTGATCGTCCATTCGACGACGACGCCGTCCTCATGGACGGCGCAGCGGCGGATCTCGTACCTGAGATCGGGGAACGCCGTGTAGAGCTGCCGGTAGTACCACCCGAGCTGCTCGCGCCCCTCGACCATGCCGAGGGGGGTGACCAGCACGGCGTCCGGATGGAAGCAGCCGACCAGCGCGTCGTCGTCGTGCGCGGTGATCGCCCCGGCGAGCGTGCCGACGAGTTCGCGAGTGTCACGCACTGGACACGCCCTCTCGTCTCGGGATGGGAAAGCCCGCGCACGGTGGTCACCACCTCGCCCTTGTGAGAGCGAACTACCCCGAAGGAGGTGAACGTGACCCCAAGGTGTTTTCCGCATCGCTTCATGATCGTTGGCGGGCGGCGGACCCCGGTGTCACGGCTGTCAGGGCTTTCCCTCCGCGTCACAGATGGCGTCGAATGTCATTCCCCCGGGTAGCGGAGGCCGATCTGGGCCCGTACGTCATCCATCGTGCCCATGATCTGGCAGGACTCGTCGAGCGTCATCACCGGGCTTTCGAGCAGGCCCGCCCGCACGCACCGCGCCACCTCCTCGGCCTGGTAGCGCAGCCCGTTGCCCGGCTCGGGGAACTCGTAACGCTCGACCGCGCCCGTGCGCTCGGTCAGCGTGAAGGACGTCGGCCGGTACCAGGTGGGGTCGATGTCGATGCGCGCGTCCGTCCCCGCGATCGACGCCCGGTTGTCCAGCCGCGCCTGCATCGTGCTCGTCGCCACCGCCTGGACGCCCTGCTCGTACTGGAGCAGCACCGCGGTCTGGCCGTCCACGCCGGTGTCGCCGAACTGCGCGGACGCGAGCACCGACGACGGAGCGCCGAACACCATGGAGGCGAACGACACCGGATAGACGCCGAGATCCAGCAGGGCGCCGCCGCCCAGGTGCGGATCGAACATCCGGTGCGCCGGGTCGCGCCGGAACCACTGGCCGTGCTCCGCGGTGAGCATCCTCAGCTCGCCGAGTCGGCCCTGGGCGAGCAGGTCCCTGATTCGGATCATGTGCGGCAGGAAGCGCGTCCACATCGCCTCCATCAGGAACACCCCCTGCGAGCGGGCCAGCTTCGCCAGCTCCTCGGCCTGGGCGCGGTTGATCGTGAACGGCTTCTCCACCAGGACGGCCTTGCCGGCCTCGATGGCGGCCACGGCCAGCTCGTGATGGGCGCTGTGGGGGGCCGCGACGTACACGACGTCGATGTCGTCGGCCGCCAGCAACTCGGCCTGGTCGGAATGCCAGCGGGCCGCGGACGTACGCCGGGCGAAGGCCTCGGCCCGCTCCGCCGTACGGGAGCAGACCGCCACGAGCTCCGCGGTGTCCGACAGGCGCAGGTCGTCGGCGAAGGCGTTCGCTATCCCGCCTGTACCGATGATCGCCCAGCGGAGCGGCGGGGAAGCCTGGGGGTGCGTCGTCATGGCAGCCGTGTCTCTTTCCGTCGAACCGGTCTCGTACGGCGTCCCGATGCCCCGGCGGCTCCGGAGACGCGATGTTCGATATCTCACCATGTGTCCGACTCATCCGGAACCGCTCCCCTCGACCGCCGCCGCTCCGGTACCGCTTGGCGGCCCGCACGACCGTAGGACGTGGGCATCGCCTGTCGTCGCACCATTGAGCGTCAGTCCTTGAAGGCGAGGGCGATCTCCCTCGAGACGGCGCAGGTGCACGGTGGTGTGAAGAGGAAATCCGCTGAGGGGTTTCCGGGATCAGGGTGTCCCGACTCCAGCCGATCGCCGATCTCGTCCGGCACCTCGAAAACCTGACCGGTCCGCGGCCGGCTGATGTCCGCGTCGTACGGGATGTCGATTTCGAAGCTGATTTCTCCCGTTACCTTCTGACGGGGGTAGAACTCGCTGTGGGTATTGCTGACCTTTTGGACTTCGAGGACAAACCAGTAGCTGTAGCCCGTCCTGGCGGGACGGCGTATCGCTGCGGTCACCGTCACGGTGCGGTGACCTGCCGGAACTGCGGAGAGGTCGACCGGGATGCCGGGGACGGGTGACGGGGATCCGGCGGAAGAACGAGGTGTGACTGAAGAAGGAGACGGCGCGGGCGCCGCAGGGGTGGCAACCGAGCCCTTCTCTTCGGACTTGTTCGCATCCGCACCTACGTAGGCTGAGATGACCAGGAACAAGCCACTGATTATGGCGACGATGATGGTCGTAATATGATTGTCTTTGTCTGAGTTGTTCTGATTGTCCACCCAAGCCTCCATCGTGCCGTGACACTCTCTGGACGCTTCGTCGAGCCCCTTCGATCACAGGTCGACGGAATCGTTACTTTGGAGGGTGAATTATGTAATATTGCGGCTTTAGCTGGGGATTGCAAGGGCAATTGCGCGTCTTCGGTGGGGCCTGTCCGGGTCGCCGCCGGCGAAGCCATGCGGGTCCCGCCTTCCTGTGTCGCAGAAGCAAGGAGAAGCCGTGACCGAAATCATCGGTGAACTAGTTGATCCGCACGGGATATTGAAATACATGACCGGTGTCGCGGACGTCGACGCAGAGGTGGACCTGTATGACATCGATACGGTCGAATGGGTTGCCGCAGGCGACAACGCGATCGCGATCAACGTGGACAGTGAAAGATGTCTCATCAAATACGAGGTCTGGAACGGGCCGCCTCCTCCCATCGACTCCTGGGACAGGTCCTGGTCCGGAAGCGTCCGATTCGCCTCAGGAAAGGTGGTCGCGATAAGTTCTTATTCCGGTGACTCCTCCTACGGCGCGGAGTTCGACCTCGGTCGGCCGGGCGGCGTCTGGGGGGTGAGAGTCCACCGTAAGTCCCTCGCCCACGAAGATTTCACGCCGGAACTCATCAGCTTCGCTCTGCTTAAAATACAGTTCTGGCCGGCGGCGCCATAGGCTGCGGTAAAGCGATACGGCATCACACGGAAGATGAAGCGGGCCGGCGGCTCTCCGTTCTCTCGCATCGCTCTTCACCCGACCAGGACCAGGCGAACACTCGGTCCCGGTGATGACACCCCGTCCAAGGCCCGGCGACGGGAGGATGGGGGACATGACGCACCACAGCAGGCTCTACAAGGTCGTGATCGATGTGCCCGAGGGCGATCACGACAAGGAACTGACGTTCTGGCAGGAGGCGACCGGTCAGACGCTGACCCGGTTCCAGCGGTACCCGGAGTACCACGGCGCCTTCTTACACGGTGACGTCTTCGCCCTGCTCATCCAGCGGCTCGGGACAGGCCCCGCGCGTGTCCATCTCGACATTCACACCGACGACCTGGAGGCGGAGACCGCGCGCCTGGAGGCCCTCGGCGCCCGACGCCTGCAGCTGGTGAACGACCATTGGTGGGTCATGGAGGACCCCGCCGGACTGCCCTTCTGCGTCATCCCGCAGCCCCCGGGCTCCCTGAACGATCACAACGCCCAGCGCTGGGACGCCTGACACCGCCTGACCCGGAACGGACGCGAGCGTACGTACTGAATCGAGCCCACTCGGGTGGCGCGGGTCGTGAACACAGGTGCGGCCGGTCTCGTATGCCCCCGCCGTCGGCCCAGGCGACGATCCACCGGACGGCGGACTGCGGTTGGTCGACCGGGGGGCGGCGGGACGACGGTCCCGGACGATTCATAAGCGCGGGTGATGGATCCACGGCCGGGGTCGTCGCGGCGGGCAGGATGCGTGTCGCTGCGACGACGACCACGACGAGGAGCCGGCATGACGACCGCTTTTCCCGCATCCACCGTGCTGGGGTACCCGAGGATCGGGCCGCGCCGGGAGCTGAAACGGGCACTGGAGTCGTACTGGGAAGGGCGTTCGACCCGGGAGGAGCTGGAGAGCACCGGGCGGCGGCTGCGTGAGGACACCTGGCTGCGGTTGCGCGACCTCGGCTTGGAGGGACTGCCGTCGAACACGTTCTCCCTCTACGACCATGTCCTCGACACCGCCGTCATGCTGGGCGCGGTGCCCGAGCGGTACCGGCAGGACGACGACCTCGCCACCTACTTCGCGATGGCGCGCGGGGCCGAGGGGATCGCCCCGCTTCGCATGACGAAGTGGTTCGACACCAACTATCACTTCATCGAGCCGGAGGTCGGTCCCGGCACGGCCTTCCGGCTCGACGCCCGCAAGCCTCTCGCCGAAGCCCGGGAGGCGCGCGGGCTGGGGCTGGAGACCCGGCCGGTGCTGCTCGGCCCGGTGACGTTCCTCCTGCTGTCGAAGGCAGCTCCGGGAAGCCCCGCCGGTTTCCTGCCGTTCGATCGGCTGGCCGACGTGGTCGAGGTCTACGGGCGGCTGCTGGCGGAGCTGGCCGCCGAGGGCGTGGCCTGGGTGCAGCTCGACGAGCCGGCGCTGGCCGCCGACCGGACGGAGGCGGAGCTCGCCGCGGCCGAGTGGGCGTACGGGCGGCTCGGCGGCCACCCCGAGCGGCCCGCGATGCTCGTCGCCTCGTACTTCGGCGGCCTCGGCGAGGCGCTGCCCGCGCTCGCCCGCACGCCTGTGGAGGCGGTCGGCGTGGATCTCGTCCGGGGCACCCCGGCGGGTGTCGAGATGCTCACGGGCAAGACCGTGGTCGCGGGGGTGGTCTCCGGACGCGACGTCTGGCGCACCGGCACCGGCAGGGCCCTGGCCTCGCTGCTCGCCGTACGGGAGCGCGTGGGAACGGTGACGGTGGGCACCTCCTGCCCGCTGCTGCACGTGCCGTACGACGTGGAGCGGGAGACCGGCCTCGACCCCGCGCTGCGGCGCCGGCTCGCGTTCGCCGAGCAGAAGGTGGCCGAGGTCGTGGAGCTGGCCGCACTGCTCGCCTCACCCGAGCCCCGCGAGCCCTCCGCGTCTTCCACGCTGTCTTCCGCGCTGTCTTCCGCGCTGTCTTCCGCGCTCTCCGCCCCATCCACCGTGGTCTCCGCCGGCGCCGCCGCGGTTCCGGGGGACGGCGCCGAGGGGCGCAGCCCGTACGAGGTGCGGGCGGCGGCACAGGCGGAGCACCTGCGGCTGCCCATCCTCCCGGTCACGACGATCGGCTCGTTCCCGCAGACCGGCGAGCTGCGCCGGGCCCGGGCCGCGCTCACGTCGGGTGAACTGGATGAGGCGGCGTACGAGAGCCTGGTCCGGGCCGAGATCGAGCGCGCGATCGCGCTCCAGGAGCGGCTCGGGCTCGACGTGCTCGTGCACGGCGAGCCGGAGCGGGGCGACATGGTGCAGTACTTCGCCGAGCACCTGGACGGCTTCGCCGTCACCCGGCACGGCTGGGTCCAGTCGTACGGCTCCCGCTGCACCAGGCCGCCCATCCTGCACGGCGACGTCCGGCGGCCGGAGCCCGTCACGGTCCGCTGGGCCCGGTACGCCCAGTCGCTGACGGACAGGCCGGTCAAGGGCATGCTCACCGGCCCGGTGACCATCGTCGCCTGGTCGTTCGTGCGCGACGACCTGCCGCTGCGCGACGTGGTTTTCCAGGTGGCGGACGCCGTACGGGACGAGGTGCGAGATCTGGAGGCGGCGGGCGTGCCGGTCATCCAGGTGGACGAGCCGGCGCTGCGGGAGCTCATGCCGCTGCGCCGGCGGGACCGGGACGCCTACCTGGAGTGGGCCGTGGCGGCCTACCGGCGGGCCACCTCCGGCGCGGGAGACCGCACGCAGATCCACACGCACCTGTGCTATTCCGACGCCGGCCAGATCCTCGCCGCGATCGACGCGCTCGACGCCGACGTGACCACGGTCGAGTCGGCCAGATCGGGCGGCCGGATCCTCGGCGACCCGGCTGTCGGCGAGTTCGCCCGGGGGCTCGGCCCGGGGGTCTACGACATCCACTCGCCCCGGGTGCCGGGGACGGGCGAGGTCGAGGAGCTGCTCAGGGCGGCGCTGCGGGTGCTGCCCGCCGCGCGCGTCTGGGTGAACCCCGACTGTGGCCTGAAGACCAGGACGTACGACCAGGTGGAGGCCGCCCTCACCAATCTCGTCCACGCCGCGCGCGTCCTGAGGGCCGATCTGTCCCGGGAGGCAGCGGTCACCGCCGCCACCAGGCCCTGAAGCCGAACGTTCGGTTCTCCTTGACAATTTTATTTGTCGGTGAGACGGTAGAGCCGTGCCCGGGAGAACGGCCCCGCCGCCGGGACAGCGAGAACCGACGACGAATCAAGCTGAAGGAGCCGGATATGCACGAGTTCGAGGTCCGCGAGGAGATCCAGCTGGACGCCACCCCGGAGCAGGTCTGGGAGGCCATCGCCACGGGGCCCGGAGTCGACTCCTGGTTCATGGGCCGCAACGAGATCGAGCCCGGCGTGGGCGGCGCGACGAAGATGACGATGGCCGGCTTCACCGCGCAGGGCACGGTGACAGCGTGGGAGCCGGGCGTCCGGTTCGCGTACCAGGGCGACAAGAACCCCGACGGCACGTTCATGGCCTTCGAGTACCTGATCGAGGGACGCGAGGGCGGCACCACGACCCTGCGGCTCGTCCACAACGGCTTCCTCGGGGACAACTGGGAGGCCGAGTACGAGGCACTCAAGACCGGCGACTTCATGTACCTGTGCAAGCTGGCCGCCTACCTCAAGTACTTCCCCGGACGCACCGCCACCTCCGTGTCCTTCGTCCCCGGCTCCGGGGCCGCCGACCAGGCGCGGATGTGGGCGAAGATCGGCGAGGCCCTGAGCCTCACCGGCCCGGCCGTCGAGGGCGCCCCCGTGCGGATCGCGGTGGAAGGCCTTCCCCCGGCCGACGGCGTCGTCGCGTTCGCCGCGCCGACCTATGTGGGCGTCGCGACGTCCGACGAGCTCTACATGTTCGCCCACGCCCAGAACATGGCCCTCGTCGAGTGCCACGGCTTCGCCGGGGACGCCGACCCCGAGGCGATCGAGGGGGCCCTGCGCTCCTGGCTCGACCGCTCTTTCGCCTGATCCGTTCCTTCGCCTGAACCATCCCCCAGGGCCACACCGTCCGCCCGCCGACCACGTAAGGGACCTCTCATGGACACGACCATCCCTTCCAGCCCCGCCGTGCGCGCGGGACGCCGGGAGTGGATCGGGCTGGCGGTGCTGGCCCTGCCCACGATGCTGCTGTCGCTGGACGTCAGCGTGCTCTACCTGGCGCTGCCCCACCTGAGCGCCGGCCTGGGGGCCGACGCCACCGAGCAGCTCTGGATCCTCGACATCTACTCGTTCGTCCTGGCCGGCTTCCTCGTCACGATGGGGACGCTCGGCGACCGCGTCGGCCGGCGCAGGCTGCTGCTGATCGGCGCGGCGGCCTTCGGCGTCACCTCCGTGCTGGCCGCCTACTCCACCAGCCCCGGCATGCTGATCGCGACCCGGGCCCTGCTCGGAGTCGCCGGTGCGACGCTGATGCCCTCGACGATGGCGCTGATCCGCAACATGTTCCGCGACCCCAAGCAGATGGGCCAGGCCGTCGGCGTCTGGTTCACCTGCTTCATGGGCGGCATGGCTCTCGGCCCGCTGGTCGGCGGCCTGCTGCTGGAGCACTTCTGGTGGGGGTCGGCGTTCCTGCTCGGCGTGCCGTTCATGGTGTTGCTGCTGGTGGCAGGCCCGATCCTGCTCCCCGAGTACCGCGACGCCTCCGCCGGCCGCCTCGACCTGGCCAGCGTGGCGCTGTCGCTGGCCACGATCCTTCCCGTCATCTACGGCCTCAAGGAGGTCGCCAGGAACGGCCTGCAGACGCCGCCGCTCCTCGCCCTCGCCGCCGGGTCGGCCGTCGGGCTGGTCTTCGTACGCCGCCAGCGGCGGCTGGCCTCCCCGCTGCTGGACCTGCGGTTGTTCGGCAACCGGGTCTTCAGCACGGCGCTGGCGGTCATGCTGCTCGGCGGGATCGTCATGGCGGGCACCTCGCTGATGTCCACCCTCTACCTGCAGACGGTCGCCGGCCTGTCGCCGATGGACGCCGGGCTGTGGCTGATCCCGCAGAACGTCGCGATGGTCCTGGGCATCACGCTGGCCCCCGCGCTCGCCCGCCGCGTCCCCACGGCGTACGTCATCGCGATCGGGCTGGGGATCGCGGCGGCAGGCCTCCTGGCGCAGACGCAGGCCGGCCCGCACGGAGGCCTCGGCCTGGTGGTGACCGGGCTGGTTCTGGCCTCCTTCGGCATCGCCCTTCCCATGGCGATGACCACGAGCCTGGTCCTCGGCTCCGCTCCGCCGGAGAAGGCGGGGTCGGCCGCGTCCATCTCGGAGACCGGCGGCGAGTTCGGCGTGGCCCTCGGCGTCGCCGCCCTCGGCAGCCTGGGCACCCTGGTCTACCGCACCGAGTTCGCCGTCCCCGCGAGCGTGCCCGCCGACGTCGCCGCCGTCGCCAGGGGCGGCATCACCGCCGCCGTGGCGCAGGCTCAGCGGCTGCCCGCCGCGATCGGCGACCAGCTGCTCGACGCGGCCCGGTCCGCGTTCAGCGGCGGACTCACCACGGTCGCGGCGACCGGCGCGGTCATCTTCGCCGGCACGGCGCTGCTCGCGGTGGCCATCCTGCGCGGCGGGGACGGCGGCGCCGCGAGCCCCGGCGACAGCGTGGAGAACTCCGAGACCGGCCGGCCGGTCCCGGAGTCACGGGAAGCCGCCCTGTCCGCGGCCTGACCGTCACTGGCCGGGAACGGCCGGGCAGGAAAGCGACGAGCGCGCACCGGCATCGGTGCGCGCTCGTCTCGTTCCAAGACGGCTGCCCAAGACGACCACCCCACGATGTGGACGCGAGATGAAGACTCAGGGAATTCCCTGGATAGGCGGGTAGCGTGCCGGGGCATGACCTGGCAGCGCAAGCTCAACGGTGCCCTCGTCAAGTACGCGGGCATCCAAGTGACGCGGGCGGAGGGCTCCTCCTCTGCCGCCTCCTCGCCTGCGGACGGTCTCGCGCCCGCAGGTGAGGATCTTGTGCGGCCGCCCGCCGATCCGGCGGCCGACCGGCTGCTGGTGGCCCCGGTCTTCGTCATGTCCCCGGTGAGGTCGGGCTCCACGCTGCTGCGGGCCATCCTGAACGCTCACTCCCGGATCCACGCGCCGCACGAGCTGCACGTACGCCGTCTGACGGTCGGCTTCGGCACGACGCTCGCCGAGAAGGCGATGGCGGCGCTCGGCCACAACCAGGCCGACCTGGAGCATCTGCTGTGGGATCGGGTGCTCCACCGGGAGCTGGTGCGCAGCGGCAAGCAGATCATCGTGGACAAGACGCCCGCCAACGCCTTCGCCCACCAGCGGATCGCCGCCTGCTGGCCGGACGCCCGCTACATCTTCCTCCTCCGCCACCCCGCATCCATCGCCGAGTCCTGGTACGAGGCCGGCCAGGAGAAACGGTCCAGGGAGGAGGCGGCGGCCGACGCGCTGCGCTACATGAAGGCCGTGCAACGGGCCAGGAAGGCGCTGCCCGGCCTGACCGTCCGCTATGAGGACCTCACCGGCGACCCGGCGACCGTGACTCGCGCGATCTGCGAGTTCCTCGGCGTCGAGTGGGAGCCGGGGATGCTGGAGTACGGCGGGCCGGGCGTGGTGGAGAAGGGGCTCGGCGACTGGAAGGACAAGATCCGCTCAGGCGAGGTCCAGCCCGGCCGCGACCTGCCGGAATCCGACGACATACCCGACCTGCTCAAGCCGATGTGCAAGCGCTGGGGCTACCTGCCCGGGCGGGCGAACGAGGGCCGATGAAGATCCGATACATGCTTCTGCACGCCTACGGGATGGGCGGCACCATCCGCACCATCGTGAACCAGGCGAACGCGATGGCGGCGCGCGGGCACGACGTGGAGATCGTCAGCGTGGTCCGCCGCCGGGAGCGCACCCAGTTCCGCGTCGCCCCGGCGGTGCGCCTGACCACCCTGGTCGACCAGCGAAGCGGCGTCCGGGCCGACTCGGTCGGGCGGCGGGTGTGGCGCCGGCTGCGGGGCAGGATGGTCCCGCGCGGCGAGTTCGCCGCCGCCTACTTCACCGAGCGGGTGGAGCGGGCGGTCATCGGCTACGTCTCCGCCCTCGACGGCGGCGTCCTGGTCACCACCCGTCCCGCGCTGAACCTCATCTCGGCCCGCCGGACGCCCTCGTCGGTCGTGCGGGTGGCTCAGGAGCACATGAACCTGTCCGCCTACCCCGACTCGATCCGGGAGGAGATCGCGCGCCACTACCCGTCGTTCGACGCGATCGCCGTGCTCACCGGCACCGACCGGGCCGAGTACCAGCGGCTGCTCCCCGGCACCCCCATCGTCCGCATCCCCAACGCCGTGCACGCCGGGGGCCGCAGGCCGTCCCGCCAGCAGAGCAAGGTGGTGGTGGCGGCCGGGCGCCTGGTGGGCCAGAAGGGCTTCGACCTGCTCATCCCCGCCTTCGCGCGGGTGGTGGACAAGCATCCGGACTGGCGGCTGCGCATCTTCGGCACCGGCCCCAAGAAGGAACTGCTGCGCGCGCTCATCAAGGAGCACCACCTGGGCGACCGCGTCCGGTTGATGGGCCGCAGCGAGCGCCTGCAGGAGGAGCTGGCCGACGCCTCGATCTACGCGCTGAGCTCCCGCTTCGAGGGGCTGCCCATGGTCATGATCGAGGCGATGTGCCACGCGCTTCCGGTCGCCGCCTTCGACTGCCCGACCGGGCCGGGCGACGTGCTGACGAACGAGGTCGACGGGCTGCTCGTCCCCCCTGGCGACGTGGACGCGCTGGCAGAGGCCCTGATCCGGCTCATCGACGACCGGAACCTCCGCCTGCGGATGGGGGCCGCGGCGGCGGTGACGGCCCGGGAGTACGCCCCGGAGAACGTGATGCCGCGATGGGAGTCACTGTTCGCCGAGCTTCTCGGCCAGGGCGGGGGACCCGCCGCCGGGCCCACCACAGGACCCGGCGAGGCCGGTCAGACGTGAAGCTCTCCTGACCAGACGGTGACCGCCCGGCCGGCGAGCTGGACGCGGTCGCCGTGCAGCGTGGTCCGCACGATCCCGCCACGCGCGGACAACTGCTCGCCGACGAGGGCGTCCCGCCCGAGCTTGCCCGACCAGTACGGCGCGAGCACGCAGTGGGCGGAGCCGGTCACCGGGTCCTCGGGCACGCCGACGCGGGGGGCGAAGAAGCGGGACACGTAGTCGGGGCCGGTCCCGTCAGGGGTTTCGTCGGCGGCGGCGGTGATGATGACCCCCCGAGCCTCGACGTCCGTCAGCCGGTCGATGTCGGGGGTGGCGGAGCGCACGACGCCGGCCGACTTCACCTCGACCAGAAGGTCGAACCGGCTGCGCCCGACCCACACGGGCTCCACGCCCAGCGCGGCCGCCAGGCCGGTGGGAGCCTCGGCCGCCTCCGGCGGGTTCGCCGGGAAGTCCATGCCGATGAGGCCGTCAGCCCCGTCCACGGTGGCGAGGATCCCGCTCCTCGTGGCGAACTCGATCCTGCCGGAGGCGCCGAGCGAGTAGAGGACGTGCGCGGTGGCCAGGGTGGCGTGCCCGCACAGGTCGACCTCGACGGCCGGGGTGAACCACCGCAGCGACTGCGGCCCGTTCTCCTCGCCGGCCAGCAGGAACGCCGTCTCCGCGTGCCGCATCTCCGCGGCGACCGACTGCATCCACTCGTCCGAGGCGGGCGCCTCCAGCAGGCACACCCCCGCGGGATTGCCCCGGAAGGGCCGATCGGTGAAGGAGTCAACGGTGAATATGCGCATGTGTGCGGATTCTATAGCTGGGTGAGGGCCTCGCGGGCGAGCTGAAGCTCCTCACGTGGCCTGACCACGAGGACCGGCACGCCCGCCCCGGGCGGGCTGACGATCCCGTCGCGGTCGACGTCGGCGCGCTCCGGCGGCACGACGCCGAGCGGCGAAAGCCTGCGGCACACCGCGTCGCGGACCTCCGGCTGGTCCCATCCGATCTCCCCGCTGAACACCAGCGCGTCCAGCCGGTCCAGACTCGCGGTCGCCGCCGCGATCTCCCGGCTCACCCTGTGCGCGAACACGTCGAGGGCCAGCTCGGCCTCCTCCTCCTTGGAGGCGACCAGATCCCTGGTGTCGCCCGACAGCCCGCCGGACAGCCCGAGCAGCCCCGACCGGTGCTCCAGCCCGTCGCGCAGCTCGTCGAGCGACAGGCGCGAGCCGGACAGCAGCCACAGCAGCATGCCGGGGTCCACGCTGCCCGACCGCTTGCTCATCGGCACCCCCTCCAGCGGGGTGAACCCCATCGAGGTGTCCACGCTCCTGCCCGACCGTACGGCGCAGACCGAGGAGCCGCCGCCGAGATGGGTCAGCACCATGTGCGTCTCCTCGACCGGCCGCCCGAGAAGCTCGGCGGCCCGCCGGGTGGCCCAGGCGTAGGAGAGGCCGTGGAAGCCGTACCTGCGCAGCCCGTACCGGCGGCGCCACTCGGCGGGCAGCGGGTAGGTCGCGGCGGCCCGTGGGAGGCCGGTGTGGAACGCGGTGTCGGGGCAGAGCACGTGCGGCACGGACGGCAGCGTGCGCCGGGCCGCCTCGACCAGGGCGAGCGCGGGCGGCACGTGCAGGGGCGCGAGGTCGGCGTACTCCCGCACCGCCTTGAGCACGCCGTCGTCCACGACGGTGGGCGACAGGACGGCGTCGCCGCCGTGGACGAGCCGGTGGCCGACGACGGCGACCTCGTCCCCGCCCGGGCCGGACAGGAAGCCGGAGAGCGTCCGCTCGGCCGCGTCGGCCTCGGGGCTCTGCTCGCTGTGCTCCTTGCGCAGCACGCGGCCGTCCCTGATCAGGTGGAGTTGCAGGCTCGACGATCCGGCGTTGACCGTGAGGACGACAGGTGTCATGGGTGCCGTGTCCCCGGGGACTCCGCCCCCAAACGCCGCGACTCGCCGTGCCTCGGGCGTCCTGGAGCCTTTCGAGGCCTCTCGTGACGCGGCGCGCCCAGTCGTCGCGGAACATGGGCGCGTGCCACGACGGCGCACACGACGTCGGCCCCCAATGCCGAATGCGCCTGCCCGCGAGGCCGGATCACCCATACCGGAAGCCCAGGCCCATCAGTGGACGTGGAGTCCCTCGGGCATCCGGGCCTGGCCGCCTGGGACCAGTACGAGGGCGACGACCGCTGCCACGGCGGCCGCGATCGCCCCGGCGGTGTAGGCGGCGGTGAAGGCCGGCGCCGAGCCGTGCTCCACGCCGGCCGCCGCGATGGTGGAGACGGTCGCGATCCCGACGGCGCCGCCCACCTCATGGAAGGTGTTGACGATCCCGGAGGCGAGCCCCGCCTCGTGGTCGGGGACGAAGCCCAGGGCGGTGGTGGTGGCCGCGACGAACACCGGCACGATGCCGGCCGCGCCGACGACCATGCTGGCGACGACTCCGGCGGTGTCGTGGAGCTGGGTGAGCATGACGGCGCCGGCCGCCGCCACGAGGAGCCCGGCCACGGCGGTGGAGCGGACTCCGATCCGGCCGATCAGCGCTCCGGCGAGATGACCGCCGGCGGCCGTGGCGAGGGCGACCGGCAGGAACAGCACCCCGGTGACCAGCGCCGACAGCCCCCGCATCTGCTGCAGGTAGATCGAGCCGAGGAAGAGGGAGCCGAGCAGCAGCCCCGTGCCGATCGACATCAGGAACGCGCCGGTCGCGACGGGCCGCCGGGCCAGGACGCGCACGTCCATCAGCGGCACCTTGGCCGCCCCCTCCACCAGCGCGAACAGCGCGTACAGGACGAGGGAGGCCGCCAGGGGGATCAGCGTGGCGGCCGAGCCCCAGCCGGCGTCGCCCGCTCCGACCACGCCGTAGATCAACGCCGCGGTTCCCCCGGTGACGAGCGCCGCGCCCGGCACGTCGATCCGCCGTGGACTGTGTGTCCCGCCGGCGGACAGGACCCGGGGCAGCCAGGCCAGCACGGCCAGGCCGACGGGGACGTTGACGAAGAACACCCATCGCCAGCCGGGGCCCGCGGTGAGGACGCCGCCGAGCAGCGCGCCGGCCGCGAACCCCACGCCGCCGAGCGCGGCCCACACTCCGAGCGCCCTGTTGCGCTCGGGCCCGTGGAAGGTGCGTGTGATGGTGGCCAGGGCCGCCGGGGACAGCAGGGCGGCCCCTACCCCCTGGGCCAGCCGGCCGCCGATGAGGACGGCGGGCCCGGCGGCCGAGCCGGTGACCAAGGAGGCGGCGACGAAGACGGCCAGCCCCGAGACCAGGACGCGCCGGGCTCCGAAGGCGTCCGTGAGGCGGCCCCCCAGCAGCATCAGGCCGCCGAAGCACAGCGTGTATGCGGTGACCGCCCAGGTCAGCGTCTCCCGGTCGAGGTGCAGGCCGCGGCCGATGGCGGGCAGGGCGACGTTGATCACT
This sequence comes from Microbispora sp. NPDC049125, assembly GCF_040802045.1. NCBI lineage: Bacteria > Bacillati > Actinomycetota > Actinomycetes > Streptosporangiales > Streptosporangiaceae > Microbispora > Microbispora sp. NPDC049125. Next base: position 510,771 of record NZ_JBEZDW010000001.1, read on the forward strand.
GTGACGTCGAGGACCAGCATGAACTGGGCGACGCAGAGCAGGGCCAACGCCGTCCATCGGCGCGGATCCGGTGGGGCGGATGCCGCCGCGTGGTGGTCCTCGGCGGGAACGGGATGAGACATCGCACTTCTCCGATCAACCTAATCCGTACACGTATGTACGGCTTAGTATGCACGATAAACCCGTACATGTGTGTACGGTTTATCGCGGTGTAACTGGCTTATATGCTTTAGTCGGTCACGACCTAGACGGCGAGGATGTAACTGTCAGGTGAACTTCAACAGCCACACAGACGCGGTGGTGGCGATGGCGGTGGCGCTGGTCAACGCGCTGACGGCGGGCGAGGCGCGCGGCCGGCCGTACGAGCCGCCGGCGGGCGGCGACCGGACCGCGGCCGTGGCCGAGGCGCTGGCGGCCGGCAGCCGCAAGCCTCCCAGGGTGAGCACGGCGGACGCCGACGCGCTCGCCGGAGTGGCGCAGGACCTTCGCGGCGTCTTCGAGGCGGTGGCCGGAGCCGACGCCGACGGCGCGGCGTCGCGCGTCAACCGCCTCCTCGCGGAGACCGACGCCCGGCCCCACCTGGACCGGCACGACGGCGAGCCGTGGCATCTGCACTTCCACGGCGCGGGCGGCACCCTGGCCGGCAACTACGCGGCCGGCTGCGCGACCGGCCTGGCCGTGGTGCTCGGCGGCGAGCTGCACGACCGGCTGGGCGTGTGCACGGCGCCGCACTGCGACCGCGTCTACGTGGACACCTCGCGCAACGGCACCCGCAGGTTCTGCTCGACCGCCTGCCAGAACCGGGTCAAGACCGCGGCCTTCCGGGCCCGCCGGAGCTGACCTCCCGGAGCACGGAACGCGTGGTCCGATCATCGCCGGTTCCTCCGGCCCCGCTGCCGCCATGCTCGTACCCATGAACGGAATCGAAGGAAAGACGGCCCTGGTCACCGGGGGCAGCAGGGGCATCGGGGCGGCCGTGGCGCTGCGGCTCGCGGCAGACGGGGCGGACGTGGCGTTCACCTATGAGCGCGACGCGGAGCGGGCCGCCGAGGTGGCCGGAAAGATCGAGGCCACCGGCCGGCGGAGCCTGGCCGTCCAGGCGGACAGCGGCGACCCTGACGCGGTCACGGAGGCGGTCGACCAGGCGGCGGCCACGTTCGGACGGCTCGACATCCTGGTCAACAACGCGGCCGTGTTCCTCGTGGGCCCGATCGAGGACCTCGGGACGGACGTGCTCGAACGGACCCTGGCGGTCAACGTCCGGGGGCCGTACGTGGCCTCCCGGGCGGCGGCGCGGCACATGACGGACGGCGGCCGGATCATCAGCGTCGGCAGCAACATGGCCCGGCGCACGGTGTTCCCCGGCTTCACGCTGTACGCGCTGAGCAAGACGGCGCTCGTCGGCATGACGAAGGGCCTCGCCCGGGAACTGGGGCCGCGCGGCATCACCGCGAACGTGGTCAACCCCGGCCCGACCGACACCGACGCGAACCCGGCCGGCGGCCCGAACGCGGAGATGATCAGCGGGTTCACGGCGCTGGGCCGCTACGCGGCGCCGGACGAGATCGCCGCCACCGTCGCCCACCTGGCGGGCGACGGCGGGCGGTACATCACCGGGGCGGTGATCGACGTAGACGGCGGATTCGCCGTCTGAGACCGGTCAGGCGGCCTCGACGTCGGCGACCACACAGCTGATGTTGTCGGGTCCGCCGCCCTCGTTGGCGAGGTCGATGAGGCGGCGGACCGCGTCCTCCGGCTCGGGCACCGTGCTGAGCACGTGGTGCAGCGTCACCGGTTCGAGCACCGCGGTCAGGCCGTCCGAGCAGAGCATGTAGCGGTCGCCCGGGAGGGCCTCGCGCAGCGACAGGTCGGGGTCCGCGAGGCCGCTGGTCTCCAGTGCCCGCAGCAGCAGCGACCGGTTCTGGTGGCGCGCCGCCTGGTCGGGGGTCATCCGGCCGTCGTCCACCAGCGACTGCACCAGCGTGTGATCCCGGGTGATCTGGTAAAGAGCGCCGTCCCGCAACATGTACGCTCGGGAGTCGCCGATGTGCGCCACCGCGAACCGGCCCTCGCCGTCCCACAACATCGCGGTCACCGTGGTGCCCATCCGCTCCAGGGCGGGGTCGCGGGCGGCCATGTCGCCCAGCCGCCGGGCGGCGTCGCGCACGGCCTCGTCGAGCGCGGCGACCGGGTCCGCCGGGCGGGGGCCCTCCTCCAGGGCCACCAGCGCGCTCATGGCGGCCGCGCTCGCGACCTCACCATGGCCATGGCCGCCCATCCCGTCGGCGATCGCGAGCAGGCGCTCGCCCGCGTGCACCGAATCCTCGTTCTTGGGGCGGGAGCGCCCCACGTCCGACCCAGCGGCGTACCGAATGCGGTTGTGCGTCATGGTTTTGAGTAAACCATTGGTTGAGTGACTTCACAAGCGCGGTGCTACTGTGATGTCCATGAGCCACGACGCCACAGTGAACGCGGGCGACATCGCCCGGCTGGCCGACGTCGGCAGGGCGGCGGTCAGCAACTGGCGCCGCCGGTACGAGGACTTCCCCCAGCCGGTAGGGGGCACGGCGTCGAGCCCGCTCTTCTCGCTGCCCGAGGTCGAGGAGTGGCTGCGCCGTAACGGCAAGTCGTTCGAGGTGTCGCCCGGCGACCGGGTCTGGCAGCGGCTGCGGGGGTCGGCCGACGATCTGCGGCTCGGGGAGGTGCTCGCCCAGGTCGGAGCCTTCCTGCTCTACCTCCGCCGCGACCCGGCCGGCTGGCGGCGTCTGTCCCGCGCGGCCGACCTGCCCGTACGGCTCCCGCAGGCGGTCGCCGCCGCGACCGGGGACCTCCCGCCTGCCCAGCACGACGCCGGCCCGGTGGACGCCGAGCTGCTTCGGCTGGTCGCCGACATGGCGGCCCGGCGTGGCGCGGCGGCGACCTTCGAGTTCCTCTGCGAGCGCTACGTCGAGGTGCACAGCCGGCGGCTGCCGCTGACCCGGCCCGACGTGGCCGCCCTGATGGCGCGGCTCGCCTGCGCCGGCGCGGAGTCGGTGCTCGACCCGGCCTGCGGCATGGGCACCCTCCTCCTCGGCGCCCCCGGCGCGCGGCTGCTCGGCCAGGACGCCAACGAGACCGTCGCCGTGCTGGCGGCGCTACGGCTTCTGCTGCGGGGTGAACAGGCGCGGATCCTGACGGGGGACGCGCTCCGCCACGACGGCTTCTCCGGTGCGCAGGCCGACGCCGTCGTGTGCGACCCGCCGTTCAACGAGCGCGCGTGGGGGCACGAGGAGCTGATCGGCGACCCGCGCTGGCAGTACGGCATGCCGCCCAGGGGCGAGCCGGAGCTGGCGTGGGTGCAGCACTGCCTCGCGCACGTGCGGCCGGGCGGCCTGGCCGCCGTCCTCATGCCGGCCGCCGCCGCGAGCCGCAGGCCGGGCCGGCGGATCCGCGCCAACCTGCTGCGCGCGGGCGCCCTGCGGGCCGTGGTCACGCTGGGAGTGGGCGGTCCCGACCTGTGGCTGCTGCGCCGTCCGGAGGCGGGGGAGCGGCAGCCCGCGGCGATCCTCCTCGTGGACGCCTCCGACGCGGGGGAGCCCGGGGACGGCCTGGCCGTCGTCGAGCCCGCCTGGCGGGCCTACCTCGGCGACGCCGAGCCGCCGCCCGGCGGCCGTACGGTCCGGATCATCGACGTCCTCGACGACGAGGTGGACCTGGCCCCGGCCCGTCACCTGCCGCCCCGCAGCGACGCGCGCGGCCTCCCCGACGCGCTGGAACGCTTCCGGGCGGCGTCGGCCGCCCTCACGCAGGCCCCGCCCGACCTGGAGGTGCTTCCGGACGGCGAGGCGGTCTGGGACTCTCCCGTGCCCACCGTCGCCGAGCTGGCCAGGACCGGCCTGGTGACCGTGCGGCATTCGACGCTGCGGGCCCTGCCCGAAGGCGACGGCCACCTGCTGCCGGTCCTCACGGCCGACGATCTCGCGGCCGGAGGGCCTCCCTCCGGCCTCGTGTCCCCGTCACCCGAGCTGGTCACGATCCGCGCGGGAGACGTCGTCGCGTCGCCTCTCACGGCCCGGGTGGCCGCCGACGGGGGCGCGGTGCTCGGCCCGCATCTCAGTCTCTTCCGGGTCGATCCGGAAAGGATCGACCCCGAGTTCCTCGCGGGCTTCCTCCGCTTCGCGTCCGGCGGGGGCCGGGCCCACCTGGGCTCCAGCCGGATCGACGTCCGGCGCGCCCGCGTCCCCCGGCCGCCGCTGGACGTGCAGCGGGCGTACGGCGCGGCCTTCCGGGGGCTCCTCGCGCTGGAGGACGGCCTGCGGGAGGCGGCCGCCGCGGGGGAGGCGCTCGCCCGGCTGGGTATGGAGGGGCTGATCGACGGCCGTCTTCGCCCTCGTCATTGAAGGTGTAACTTTTCCCCGAAAGGTCGACGGGAGGGTGCATGGTCATCGGTGACCGGTATGTGCTGGACGACCTCCCCCTGGGCCAGGGCGGCATGGGCGCCGTGTACGGCGGGCACGACCGGCATCTCGACCGCAAGGTGGCTGTGAAGTTCCTCCGGTTCCCTGACGGGCCCGACGAGGAGCTGGAGCGCCGCTTCATCAGGGAGGCCCGGATCCTGGCCAGGCTGGAGCACCCCGGCGCCCCGGTCCTGTACGACTTCGGCACCTACGAGCAGCGCCTGTTCCAGGTCATGCAGTTCATCGAGGGCGTCACCGTGGCCGACCTGCTGAGCGAGCACGGCCCGCTGCCGGTGCCGTGGGCCGCCGCGATCACCGCCCAGGCGTGCGCCGTGCTGACGGCCGCGCACGCGCTGTCCATCTGCCACCGCGACCTCAAGCCGACCAACCTGATGCTCTGCCCCGACGGCAGCGTCAAGGTCCTGGACTTCGGCCTCGCCATGCTGCGCGAGGCCGACGTGGCAGGGCGGACGGCGCAGTTCACCCGGATCGGGCAGATCCTCGGGACACCCGCGTACATGTCGCCCGAGCAGATCCAGCGCGGCTCGGCCGACCCCAAGAGCGACCTGTACGCCCTGGGCTGCGTCCTGCACGAGATGCTGACCGGCCGGCAGCTGTTCACCGGGCCGACCGAGTACGCCGTGTTCGACAAGCAGGTCAAGGAGCGCCCGCCGCGGGTGCCCGGGGTCCCGGCCGAGCTGGACCGGCTCGTCGCCGACCTGCTGGAGAAGGACCCCGGCAGCCGCCCGGCCGACGCCTGCGAGCTCTACGACCGGTTGCAGCCGTTCGCCGTCGACCTGCCCATGCTCCCCGGCTTCCTCAACCCGCCGTCCGTCCCCAACCCGGGCCGCATGTACGCCCGGATGGTCGGCCGCGTCCGCTGAGGAGACCCGTCCCGCGGCGCGGGACGTCCTACGGCGTGACGGGCTCGCGGTCCGTCCACTCGGCCTTGGTGATCGACTTCCAGTTGACGACGGTGCCGGGCTTCGCCCCGGCCCACTGGCCGCCGGCGTGGACGGCCACGATCTGGTCGGTCAGCAGGACGCCGGTCCGCGGGTCGACGATGAGCTGGCGCTCGTACTGGCCGTTGGACCAGTGCTCCGCCCTGCCGATGCCCTGACCGGTGCGGCCGAGGGCGTCGGTCACCTCTCCCAGCGACCGCACCCCGTCCAGCCCCGCGAGCACCTGGTAGGCCGCGGCCCGGACGGCGGGCTTGACGGGCATGTCGCTCAGCAGCCCCGAGGTCACCTGGTAGAGCCAGGAGTCCGCGTCCATCTTCTCGCCGGACTCCGTGCCGTGACCGGCGTACCCCTGGAGCAGGCGCGTCTTCAGCGCCGCCGGGGTCGTGGGCAGCGCCTGCAACTCGGCCACAGACACGTTCCGCCCGGCCAGGTCGAAGACCTTGTCACCCACGTTGATCGGGTTGCCGAACGGCTTGCCGGCCTTGGCCTCGATCATCAGTTTGCCGCTGTACCCCTTCTTCCCCGCCGGCACCGTCCACCTGGTCGGCGAGCCGTCCTGCTTCCAGGCGGCCTCGGAGCCGGGGGCGGGCCCTGTGCCCAGGTTCTGCGAGATCCACCAGCTGTCGGTCTCCGGGAGGCGGGAGATCCACATCTCGCTGCGGTCCAGGCTGTTCACCGTGTAGCGCACCTTGGTGCCCACCTGCTGGGCGTTGCCGCTCCTGCTCTCGACGTACCAGTACGCCCCGCTGCCCGCCTTGGCCTTCAGCGACGACTCCGCCGCGACCAGGAGGACCTGCTTGGCGGACAGCCGCACGACCTGCGTGCCGCCGGAAGCGGAGGGGGCGGAGGGGGCCGCGGCGGTGGGGGCCCCGGGCGCCGGGGCCGCGCCGCCGGTCGCGGTGACGGCGACGGTGACGGCGGTGGCCGCCGCCGCGCCGGCCAGGCCCACACCCCATGCCCGCGCCGGGATCCTCCGGCGGCGCACCGGCCGGGCCTGCGACATGGCGTGGGAGAGCTCGGCGGCGCGGACGCGCTCGTCCACCGGGGTGTCGAGGTGAGCCGGGCGCGCCGCTCGCAGCTGATCCATCGGGTTCATGACCACTCCTGACTGAGATTGCGCACCCGGGACGGGGATCGGACTTCAGGCGCCGCCTTCATCGCCTCCACCAGCCGCTTGCGGGCGCGGTGCAGCCGCACGCGGAAGGCGGTCGGCGAGCATCCGATGACACGGGCCGCGTCACGCGGGGCCAGCCCCTGCCACGCGACCAGGATCAGCAGCTCGCGCTCGTCCTGGGTGAGCGAGGCCATCGCCTTGAGCACGGCCAGCCGTTCGCTCACCTGCTCGGCGTGGTCGTCCTCGGTCCAGGTCCGCAGCTCGCCGGCGAGCGACTCGCGCCTGATCTCGGCGCGGATGTTGTCGCGCAGCACGTTGCGGGCGACGCCGAGCAGCCACGGCAGCGCCGGGTCGGGCACGTCGTCGAACCGCCGCCAGGCGATGGCGAACGTCTCGCTCACCACCTCGTCCGCCACCTGCCGGCCCGCCTGGCTGACCACGTAGGCCCACACTCGCTGCCGGCACTCGTCGTACATGGTGGTGAACCGCTGAGAATCGTCCGTCACCGCCGGCCCCCCCTTCGTCCCGGGTGTTTGATTCCGACACGAGGAAGTGGTCCGAGACCCCCAAGTGTTACAAACGACTCCAAACCCCTCAGTCGAACAGTGGTCGTGGACGTGGCTAAGCGGCCGGATCCTCCCCCAGGAAGCCGGTGATGGCGGCGCTGAGGGCCGGGTAGTCGTCGCCGAACCAGATGAAGTGACTGGGGGCCCGGCCGGCGATCAGGCGGACGTCGGGGAGCGCGTCGGCCAGTGCCTGGGCATGACTGAACGGGACGCTCGCGTCGTCGGGGCTCGCGATCACCAGAGCGGGCTGGGTGACGTCGGCCGCCGCCCGGCGGTAGGCGGTGGTGTCGGTGAAGCCGCGCAGGTCGTTGCTGAAGCCGCTGCCCGAGCGCATCCGTTCGAACAACGCCGTGACCAGGGCCCGATGGGGTTCGGCCATCGCGGCCAGGACCGGGCCGATCGGCTGGACGCTCAGGTCGCGCAGCAGCAGCCGCAATCCCGCGGCGGGAGCGCGGCGCATCAGGAGGTGTATCAGCGCCCAGGTCAGGCGCTCGCCGCGCGGGCTGAACACGACTCCGCCGCCCAGCCGCGTCCGCAGGTCGGGCCAGACGAGCGGCCCGACCGCGCTCTGCAGAATGAGCCGCCGCACCAGCGCCGGGCAGCGGGCGGCGAGCGTCACCGCGCTCCGCCCGCCCGCTGACTGGCCCACCACCGCGGCCAGTGAGCCGATGCCGAGCCGATCGCACAGCTCGGCGACGACCTCGGCGAACCCCTCCGGTGAGGTGCCGGTGGTGAGGGGCGTGCGGCCGTAGCCGGGACGCGACGGCGCCAGAACCGTGTAGCCGGCGTCGGCGAACACCTCCTCCCCGAGGGGCAGGGAGGCGCGCATGTGCCCGCCGTGCATCATCAGCACGGTCTGAGGGCCCCGCCGCTCCAACCGGTACTCGACCGTCCCACGGGACAGATCCGCGACCTCCGTCGGGCGTTCCACCGCGGCAGGCGCGCTCATGGGCATGCTCAGACCGTACGTGATCTCGGTGCGGGCGCGAAGACACGGGCCGGTGAAGGTTCCGGCTCGGCGGCGCCGGCGGAACTCCGCCGCGGAGCCGTCAGGCGTCGCGCCAGACGGCGAGGACCTCGTCGACCCGGGGGCGGATCCGCTCGCGTGCGGTCATGCGGGGGACGCCGGACATGAGCAGGCGGTCGTAGTCGGTGTCCAGGTGGCGCACGCTCGCCACCACGGCGAGCGTGATCGCGTGCTCGTCCAGCGCGCGGGCGGCCGCCGTACGGCCCACCCGGCCGCTGCCTCGCGAGGCGGCGTGCCCGGCGATGGCGCCGGCGCGCTCCGCCGGGCAGCGGGGGAACAGGCGCAGGATCTCGGCGGCCATCGCGGTCTCGAACTCGGCGTCCTCACCGGCTCGCCGCTCCCGGTCGCGCTCGCGGCGGCGCAGCCGGGCGTCCTCGTCGGCGAGGCACTGCTCCTCGGCGCGGGCCAGGGCGTCCTCCTCCACGAGCACGCCGCGCCGCTCGTACCGCTTGCGCCGCCGGTTGAACCGGACCACCACGGCGGAAAGGACGCTCTCCTTCTTGGCCCGGCGGCTCAGGGCCGCGTTGCCCGCAGGCAGGAGCGCCAGGTGGTCCATGTCGGCGCACGACAGACAGTGGGGCCGGTCGTCCTCCATGATCAGGTACGGCCCGGTGCCCTCGCACGCCGCGCAGGCCCACGCGTCCAGGGGAGACACGACCACGAGGTCGGGCGGCCGGTTCTGCCGCTCCTCGATCTGCCGCCGCCGTCCCTCGCTCAGGTCCGGCGACATCCAGTGGACGCGGAACTGGCGCTCCAGCTCCTCGTCCCCGTCCGCGGTGAAGCGGAGCGGCCGCCGGTCCCTGCCGGCCGACGTGTACGCCGTCTCGCTCGGCACCAGGCCGCCGGCCAGGGCCCACTCCCTGAGGTGGGCGACGGCCTCGGCCATCCTCGCCCGGTCCACCGCCGCGAGCCGTTCGAGGTTGTCGGCGCGGCCCTGCCGCCAGGTGTCCACGTGCCGTTCGTGCAGCCACCGAAGGCCGGTGAGCACGTCGATCGCGGTCACATGCTTGCGGGTGGTGAGGGCGATCCTCGCCGCCTGCGCGACGCGGCCCCCAAGCTTGCTGCGCATCCCTCTACAGTGCCCTAGCCTGCCGGGGCGGTGGGCCAACGGTGAACATCGCCGGGTCGATCGCCTCGGCCAGGGCCTGGGCGCCCGCGTCTCCGGGGTGGAGGCCGTCGCCGGAGTCGAAGGCCGGGTCCATCCTGGTGGGATCGCCGGCGGCGCCGACCTTCGCCGCGAAGTCCGCGAACAGCCAGTCCCGCTGCGTCCTGAGGGCGTGGTTGACGGCCTGGCGGACCTCCTCTGTGCCGTCGGCCTGGAAACCCTCGTAGACGCAGCCGCCGAACGGGGTGATCGTGCCCAGAATCGGCACGATCCCATGCCGGTGAGCGCGTGACGCCAGAGCCAGCAGGTCCTGGAGGATGTCCTCGGCGGCCGGTGGGCGCTGTCCGGCCGCGGCCGCCATGCCGATGTCGTTGACCCCGCCCATGATGATCACATGGGTGGCCTCGGTGACGGCCAGGACGTCGCGGGCGAACCGGCTGGTCATGGACGGCCCGTAACCCGGCCGCGTCAGGCGGTTGCCTCCGATTCCGGCGTTCAGCACCACCGCGTCGCCGGCTCCGGCCGCGTGCAGCCTCCGCTGCAGGTGGTCGGGGTAGCGCTGGTCCAGGTCGGCGGTGGTGCAGTCGCCACGAGTGATCGAGTCGCCGAGTGCGACGATGACCGGGCCGCTCGCCGGGGTGTCGACGAGCACCCTGGTGATCCAGTGGAGCGAGGGGAACGGGGTGGCGCCGGTCAGCTGGGCCCGCCCGAGCTGGTCGCCGGGCGCGTCCTCACCGGTTCGCTGAGCCGAGTGAAGGTAGGTGGCCTCGGGGGCGCGGCCCGCGACGTAGCAACTGATGACCAGCTCGTCACCGGCCGTCGTGGTAAGGCTCACGGGGTCGCTGGTCGCGGTCTGGCCGGGCGGGATCTCCCACCGGCCGTGGCCGTCCCGCAGGACGGGGACGACGCTTGTGCCCCCGCCGGCGGTGACGCCGTCGATCACCAAGGGCGTGCGGCCGTACTCGTTGCTCAAGACGAGCCTGATCGCCGTGCCGCCGCGCCGGAGGCGCACTGCCTGCCGCACCGTACACCCGGACAGGTCGCGGGGTTGCGGCACGAACGCGAAGCCCGCGTCGACATCTGCCAGCGCGGCGAGATAGGCGGTGGTCCAGACATCGGTCATGGGGGTCCCCTTTGTCGACGAGAATCAACGAGGTCGATGACCATCGAACTGTACGATGATGGTCGACATAAGGCAATGGCGAGTTAGTATTCGCCCGTGGACGAAGTGAGGGACGACAGGCATCCCGCCACCGCGGACCTGCGGCTGCCCAGGGTGCTGGCCGCTCTCGCCGACCCGGTCCGGCTCACCATCGTGCGCGCCCTCGCCGAAGTCGGGGAGTCGCCGGGCACCGAGCTGCAACGCCTCGCGCGACTACAGATCGGCCGCACGACGTTCTCCCACCATCAGCGGGTCCTGCGGGAGGCGGGCATCGTCCGTGAACGCATCCACGGCCCCCAGCGCATCCTCAGCCTGCGGCTTGCGGATCTGGACGCCTGCTTCCCCGGCCTGCTGAAGGCCATCCTCGACTCACCCTCGGCGCTGACCTACGAGTGCGATGCCGGATGCGGGCACCGGTGGTCCGCCGACGTCGAAGGGCACCGGATGCCGCCGCTTCCGGGAGGGTGCCCGGGAGCCGGGTGGAGGCTCGCCGCCGAGACCCCGCACGCATAGGCAGGTCTCAGACGGCCGACGCCGTACGGCGGACCGCGGCCAGCAGGCCGACGGCGGCCAGGGTGGAGATGGTGGCCGAGCCGCCGTAGGAGACGAACGGCAGCGGCAGCCCGGTGATCGGCAGCAGTCCGATCGTCATGCCGATGTTGACGAACGTCTGGAACGCCAGCCAGCAGACCACGCCGCCGGCCAGCACCGTCCCGAACGGCGAGGTGCTGCGCGCCGCGATCCACAGGCCGCGGTAGAGCAGCGCGAGCATCAGCAGCACGACGCACGCGGCCCCGATGAAGCCCAGCTCCTCACCGGCGACGGTGAAGATGAAGTCGGTGTGCTGCTCGGGCACGAAGTGCCCGGCCGTCTGCTCGCCGTGGAACAGGCCCTTGCCCAGCACGCCGCCCGAGCCGATCGCGATCCGCGCCTGCGTGGCGTTGTAGCCCACCCCGAGCGGGTCGGCGTCGGGGTCGGCCAGCACCATCAGCCGCTGAAGCTGGTAGGGGCGGATGAGCCCGAGCCGCCACACCAGGGCCACCCCCAGGCCGGCGACCGCCGCGAGCCCGGCGAGCCATCGGTGCGGCGCGCCCGACGCCACGATCATCCCGACCGCGACGGCGCCGAAGACGAGCGTCGTGCCGAAGTCGGGCTGGAGCATGATCAGGCCGATGGGGACGGCCGCGAGCCCCAGGGCGAGCAGCACGGCTCCCGGCCCGGGCCGCCGGTCGCCGTCCCGCAGTTCGCCGAGGGCCACGGCCAGCGCGAGCACCGTCCCCACCTTCGCGAACTCCGACGGCTGGAACTGCAGCCCCGAGCCGAGCACGATCCACGCGTGGGACCCGTTGACCGTACGGCCCAGCGGAGTGAGCACGGCGAGCAGCCCGGCGAGCCCGGCGAGGTACGGCACCGGCACGTACGCCCGCAGGATGCGCAGGTCGAACCGGGAGATCATCCACATGAGCGCGAACCCCAGGCAGACGCTGAGCGCCTGCCGCAGCAGCAGGGCCGAGCCCGGCTCGTTGCGGGTGGCCGACCACAGCAGCAGCAGGCCGACCGCGCACAGGGCGGCCGACGGGAGCACCAGCGCCCAGTCGGGGAACGCGACCGAGGCCCTCCGCCGGCCGGACAGCCGCACTGAAAGCGGGCGGAACGCCGTCAACGCCCACCGCCCGGCGGGGCCTTGCGGTGGGGCAGGTGGTAGATGCCCTCCCAGATCTCCCGCGCCGCCGGCGCCGCCGTGCTCGCGCCGGTCCCGCCCTGCGACACGACGACGACCACGACGTACTTGGGGTGCTTCGCGGGGGCGAAGGAGGCGAACCACGAGGTGTCCTGCCTGCCGTACGCCTCGGCCGTGCCGGTCTTGCCCGCCACGGCGAGCCTCTTGAACGGGAAGCCCTCGAAGGCGGCGGCCGCGGTGCCCTTCCTGGGGACGTCGGCGAGGGCGTCGCGGATGAAGCGCAGCGTCTTGCCGGGCACGCCGACGTGGCCCACCACGGGCGGGGTGATCGTTCGGACCTCGGTGCCGTCGGGCCGCACGACGGCCTTGCCGACGCGGGGGCTGAACACGGTGCCGCCGTTGGCGATCGCGGCGTAACCCCGGGCGAGCTGGAGCGGCGTCACCAGGACGTCGCCCTGCCCGATGGCGAAGTTGGCGGCGTCGCCGGCCCACCACACGCCGCCGTCGCGGCAGTTCCCCGCGGCCAGCGCCTTCAGGTACGCCGCCCTGCGGCGGTCGGCCAGCTCCGGATACCCGGTCTTGGCCCGGCGGCAGCTGTCCGCCTTCGTCCGCTCCCACGTGGCCCGCTTCCACGTGCGGTCCGGCACCCGGCCGGGCGACTCGTTGGGCAGGTCGATCCCGGTGGACGTCCCGAAGCCGAACCGGCCGGCCATGGCCTGCATCGGGTCCTTCGGCCGTTTGACCGGCTTCAGCCCGCCGTCGCGCCGCCACAGTTGTTCCGCGAACCGGTAGAAGATCGTGTCGCAGGAGACGACGAGGGCCCGGTGCATGTCCATCCGGCCGAGCGCGATCCCGTCGAAGTTGCGGAACGAGCGGCCGCTCACCTTGTACGAGCCGGGGCAGTCGTAGGACGCCTTCAGCCGGTAGCCCGCCTTCGCCGCGGCGGCCGTCGAGACGACCTTCCAGGTGGAGCCCGGCGCCCACTGCCCCAGGGCGGCCGACGAGACCAGCGGCAGCGTCTCGTAGTCGCTCTGCGAGATGCCGCCGGTCCACACGCTCGGGTCGTAGGTGGGCTGGTCGGCGAGCGCCACGACCCGCCCCGTCCGGGGATCGAGGACGACGACGGCCCCCGCGTCGGCGGGCTCACCCCGCTTGCGCGCCTTGGCGACGGCCCGCGCGAGCGCGCGCTCGGCCACCTGCTGGATCCGGCCGTCGACGCTGGTCACCAACGTGTCCCCGGGCTGGGCGTCGCGCTCGCGGACCACGCCGGTGACCTTGCCGGTGCTGTCCACGGCCACCTCGCGGACTCCGGCGCTGCCGGACAGCTCCCGGTCGTACTCCGCCTCCAGGCCGTCGCGCCCCACCAGCTCCCGTCCGGCACTCTCCGGGGTCTCCGGCTGGTCGGCGGGCGACGGCGGCTGGAGGTAGCCGAGCAGGTGGGCGGCGGCCGTGCCGAGCGGATAGGTCCTGACGGGCCGCAGCGCGGTGCTGACGCCGGGGAACTCCTCCTGCCGCTCCGCGATGGACAGCGCCGTCCGGACGCTCACGTCGTCGGCGACGGTGATCGGCTGGTACGGCGAGCCGGGCCAGCACGGGCGCGGCACGTCCTGGCCGCACAGCCGCGCCCTGTTCGCCACCTCGTCGTACGGTCTGCCCAGGGCCTCGGCCAGCCGGGCGAGGACGGCCCGGCCGCCGTCCGGCTGGTGGAGGAGGGCCATGTAGTCGACGGACACCTGCGGGCGGGTCTGGTTGGCCACCAGCGGTTCGCCGCCGGCGTCGAGGATCTGCCCCCGGACGGCCGGAAGGGCCACCACGCGCACCCGGGTCTGCGTGGCGGCCGCCGCGTACGCCGGGCCGGTGGTGACCTGCAGGAACCACAGGCGGCCGAGGAGGGTGAGCATGAGCGAGGTCACGACCACGGAGATGAGAGCCAGCCGTCCCCGGTGCGGGCTCCTACGCATGGCGGCCCCGGGCGTACGGCGAGCGGGCCGCCCCGGGCGGCACCCGCCCGAACGGCCGGCGCCGGCGGGGGACCAGCGAGGCCGCGACGGCGGCGAGGGGCACGGTCCACGCGAGCGCGCCGGGCATCCGGCCGAGGACCGACGCCCAGGAGTCGTCAGCCAGGACCCCGGCGAGCACCCCGTCGAGCAGCGTCGCGCCGAGTGCTCCCAGCGCGGCGGCCCCCGCGCGTGATCCAGCCGTCGCGTCGGCGGGAACGCGCGCGCACCACCAGCCGGCCAGGCACAGCACCAGGGCGAGGCGGCCGATGGAGTGGTCGGCGGGCGGGATGACGTCGGCCGCCAGCCCGGCGGCGAACCCCAGCACCGCGCCCGCCGTGGGCCGCAGCAGCGGCGCGAGCGCGACGAGCCCGGCCAGCACGAGGTCGGGGCCGCCTCCGGGCAGGCCCATGCGGTTCACCACCGCCACCTGGATCACCGGGAGGACGACGACGAGGAGCACCGCCAGGAGGGCGGTCCTCACCCGCCCCCGCCTCCGGGCAAGGGGGCCGAGCCGTCCGGGACGGGGCCTGGCCCGCCCAGCACGACCGTGACGAGGTCGAGGGCGGTGAAGCGGGCGTAGGGGCGCACGAGCGCGGTCGTGGTCAGCGCCCCCGGCGTCCGCTCCACCTCGACGACGCCGCCGATGGGCACGTCGGGCACGTACGGCCGCATGTTCTCCGAGCCCAAAGTGACGACGCGGTCGCCGACGTGGACCGCCGCGGTGGAGTTGAGCAGGCTCAGCCGCAGCAGGCCGCGCTCGGGCACGCCCGTCACCAGGCCGACCTCCCTGGAACCCTCCAGGCGGGCGCCGATCGACGCCGACGGCGCCGTGGCGAGCCGCACGGTGGCGGTCGCCGGCCCGGCCCGGACGACCCGGCCGACGAGCCCGTCGCCGTCGAACACGGTCATGTCGGCGGCCACCCCGCCGCCCGTGCCCACGTCGAGGGTGACCGTGTGATCCCGGCCGAAGCCGACGACGTGGGCGGCGACCACCTGGTAGGAGTCCGTGCCGGGCACCGGCCCGGCGGAACGCCGCGCGGCGAGCAGGGCGGCCCGCAGCCGGGCGTTCTCCCGTTCGAGGTCCTCCACCCGCGACTCCATCCGCGGCCCGTCCCCGGCCAACCGGGTGGCCGAGGACGCCGAGATCTCCAGCGGGCCGTACACCACGGATCCGAAGGCGCGCAGCGGGGGCAGATGGGTCCACCGGTCCGCCCCGATCAGCAGGGCGGAGGCCAGCACGAGCAGCGCGGGGACCCGGCGGCCTGCCTGCCTCATCGGCGGTTTTCCGGGAGGAACACATCCTGCATCGCCTCGAAGTCCTCCACGCACCGGCCCGCGCCGAGGACGACCGAGTGGAGCGGGCGGTCGACCAGGTGGATCGGCATGCCGATCGCCTCGCCGAGCCGGTCGGCGAGCCCGTCGAGCAGGGCGCCGCCTCCGGTCAGCACGATGCCGTTGTCGAGCAGGTCGCCGGCGAGCTCGGCCGGGCACTGGTCGAGCGTGGTCTGCACGGCGTCGACGATCGTCTGGACCTGGTCCTCGATCGCCTCCCTGACCTCGGCCTTGGTGATGGTCGCGGTCTTGGGCAGGCCCGTCACCAGGTCACGTCCCCTTATCGGGGTGGACGCGTCGCCGTCGCCGGGGCGCACGGTCCCCATCGTGATCTTGATGTGCTCGGCCGTACGCTCGCCGAGCAGCAGGGAGTGCTCCTTCTTGACGTAGTTGACGATCGCCTCGTCCAGTTCGTCGCCGCCCACCCGGACGGACTTGGACACGACCACCCCGCCCAGGGAGACGATCGCCACCTCCGTGGTGCCTCCGCCGACGTCGACGACCATGTTGCCCGTCGTGTCGCCCACGTTGAGGCCCGCGCCGATCGCGGCGGCCATCGGCTCCTCGATGATGTGCACCCGGCGGGCGCCCGCCTCGTACGCCGCCTCGCGGACCGCGCGCTGCTCCACGCTCGTGGTGCCGCTGGGCACGGCGACGACGACGCGGGGCTTGGCGAGATAGCGGCTGCGGTGCGCGAGCTGGATGAAGTGCCGCAGCATGCGCTCGGCGGCGTCCAGGTCGGCGATCACGCCGTCCTTGAGCGGGCGGAGCGTGACGATGTGGGGCGGGGTCCGCCCGATCATCTCCTTGGCGGCCGTCCCGACCGCGACGATCCTGTCGGTGTGCAGGTTGATCGCGACCACCGACGGCTCGTCGACGACGACGCCCTTCCTGCGGACGTACACGAGCGTGTTGGCCGTGCCGAGATCCACCGCGAGGTCCCGGCCCAGCCATCCCCACGGGAAACGCATCACCGACCAGCTTTCAGACAGGGGGAGCACCGCGTGGCCGCTGCCCGGGGCCCCCGCTCCTAAACGATCCGGGCCGCTAGGCGACGCTGAGATAGAGGTCCCTCGCCAGCTTGGTCACCCGTTTGGCCGAGTTCGTATAGGACGCGCCCGGAGGTTGGAGGGTGAGCACCACCATGATCAACCGGTCGCCGATCACGCCAGTAGTGTGGAGCACCGGACGACTGAAATCAACCGGAGCAACACCCTTTGGGGAGGTCTCCGTCTGCGACGATGCGGTTCCTGCGCCCGTGCAGCGGACCGGGGGGACCGATCCGAACCCCGACCATCCCTGCTTGACCGCCCACGGCCGGGGGACGGCGCGCGGGATGCCGAAGTGCTGGTCGAAGCCGTCGCTCGCGCACCGCCACGACTGGCGCAGGTTCCCGAGGACGAAGTCGCGGACCCGGGGCTCTGCGCGGCCGAGCAAATACCGGTAGACGAGCGCTATGTCGGCCGCGCTGATCGCCGTGTAGCCCCAGAAGCCGGGCTTGGCCGCCGGAGGCGGGCCGGTGTCGGCCAGCTTGAGGCGGCGCGCGACCCGCTGCACGATCTTCCCCTGGCCGCCGAGCCGCCACAGGGCGGTGGCCGCGTCGTCGTCGCTGCCCCGCAGCATGGGCGTGAGCAGGGCCAGGTGCCGGCGGGGGATCGGGCCCTTGTGCCGTTCCAGGTAGTCGAGCGCGATGAGGATCTTGACCACCGAGGCCGAGCGGAAGCGGTGGTGGGCCAGCCGGTGCGCGGTCACCTTGCCCGTGCGGGCGTCGACCACGACGTACCCCGCCGTCACACCCGCCGGGACCCGCACCGGTGACCGCCTCGCCTCCGCCTTCGCGGCGGTGGGCGAGCCGTGCCCCGTAGCGCCGGTGGTGGAGGGCCGTCCTCCGGCCGGCACGTGCTCACTCGCCGCAGGGGCGGAGGCGCGGCCGGTGGCGGCCGCCGAGCAGCCGGTCGCGAGCAGCGCGGCCACCAGTACGGCGACCGGCCCGGCCACGGGGAGACTCGCGGAGCGGGTCGAGTGGCGGGTCGAGGGGAGGGCGCGCCGGGGTCGCGTCATCCGACAAGTCCTACCAGATCGCTCGTACGGCCGTCCGGGATGCGGGGAAAACGGCTCAGCGGCCGTCGAGCAGCGGCCGGGCGGGGTCCCAGCGGGCGCCCGTCTCCGCGTCCGCCCGGCGGCGCGCGATCGCCGACAGCGCCTCGAGCACGACCCGGTTGCCGAGGTAGGCGGTGATGTCCGCGTGGTCGTACGGCGGGGCGACCTCCACGATCTCGACGCCGACCACGGGCAGCTCGTAACAGGTCCGCCGGACCGCGTCGAGAAGCTCGCGGGCGGACAGGCCGCCGGGCTCGGGCGTTCCGGTGCCGGGGGCGTGCCCGGGGTCGCACACGTCCACGTCCACCGACAGGTAGACGCCGTCGCAGTCGTCGAGCGCGATGCCGTACGCCTCGGTGAGGCATTCGGTGAGCCCTCTGGTCACGATCTCGGTCATCTCGTACGACCGCATGCGCTGCCCGGCCATCCAGTCGAGGGTGTCGGGCTCGGGCCAGTAGCCGCGCAGGCCGATCTGCAGGAACCGGTCGCCCCGGATCGCGCCCGACTCGATCAGCCGCCGCATGGGCTGGCCGTGGCCGTACAGGTGGCCGAACGCGATGTGCCCCGTGTCGGCGTGCGCGTCGAAGTGCAACATCGAGATCCGGCCGAAGCCGTGATGGCGGGCCACCCCGGTCGCGTCGGGAAGCGCCACCGTGTGGTCGCCGCCGAGGACGATGGGGATGGCCCCCGAGGCCGCGATGCGCGCGACCGCGTCCTCGATCGCGCGCAGGCTGCCCTCGATGTCCCCCGCGTACGTCTCGACGTCGCCGGCGTCCAGCACCCGCAGGTCGCGCAGGGCGTCGACCCGCAGGGCCAGGCTCGGCCGCGACCCGTCGTGCGGCAGGTAGCAGGTCTGGCGGATGGCGTTCGGCCCGAACCGCGCGCCGGGGCGGTGGGAGGTGCCCCCGTCGAACGGCGCCCCCACGATGACCACGTCGGCGCCTTCGTAGCTCGCCGGGTCGCCGAGGTCGCAGCGGTCGACGCCGAGGAATGTGATGTCGGGCCCGAACATCTGGCCGTAGCGGCTCAAGCGAACTCCTCGCGTCTGATCTGGGATGACATGCTATGACCTGGCAGGGACATCAGTGCCGCAGGTCCTCCAGGACGTTCAGCAGCCGGTCCACGTCCGGCCTGTGGTTGTAGTGGACCAGGCCCGCTCGTACGGCCGAGCCCTCGTCGCGGATGCCCAGCGCCCGCGTGAGCTCCCAGGCGTAGCAGTGCCCGTCCCACACGTTCACCCGGCCGGCGGCCAGGTGCTCGGCCACCTGGCGCGGGGTGTGCCCGGCCACGGTGAAGTACGCGGTGGCCGTACGGCGTGCGGGCGACCCGACCACGCTCACGTGCGGCAGCGACGACAACCCCTTGAGCAGATGGGCCAGCTCGGCCTGCTCATGCGCCTCCACCGCCGCCATCGAGGTCAGCAGCCGCTCCCGCCGGGAGCCGGTCGCGCCGGTGTCGAGGCCGGCGAGGTGGTCGACCGCCGCCGCCACACCCGCCAGGTCGGCGAAGGGCGCGGTGCCGGTCTCGAACCGGTCCGGCACCTCGTCGGAGGAGGAGGCGAGCTTGTCGGGCCGGAGTCGCTCCAGCAGCTCGGGGCGGCCGACCACGGCTCCGATGTGCGGGCCCGACCACTTGTAGGCGCTCGTCGCGTAGAGGTCGGCGCCGAACGCCGCCATGTCGATCGGCATGTGCGGCGTGGCGTGGACCCCGTCGACGTACGCCAGCGCGCCCACGGCCCGGGCCCGGTCGGTGATGCGGCGGACGTCCGGGATGGTCCCCAGGATGTTGCTCGCGGCGGTGACCGCGACAAGCCTCGTCCGTTCGGTCACGAGCTCCTCGTACTGCTCGGCGGGCAGCTCGCCGCTCGGCGTCTCGACCCGCGCCCACCGGATCAGCGCGCCCGCGCGTTCGGCCGCCTGCACCCACGGCCGCACGTTGGCGTCGTGGTCGAGCCGGGACACCACGATCTCGTCCCCCGGCCCCCAGTCCTTCGCCAGCGCGTACGCGAACCGGTAGGTCAGGGTGGTCATGTTCGGGCCGAGGACGACGCCGCCCGGGTCACCGCCGACCAGGTCGGCGACGGCCTCGCGGGCCCGCGTGACGATCGCGTCGGAGCGGGCGCTGGCGGGGAAGGCCCCGTGGGTGTTGCCGATGCCGGAGGTGTAGGCGGCGGCGATGGCGTCGATCACCGGCTGGGGCACCTGGGTGCCCGCGGCCGCGTCCAGCCAGGCGTATCCGTCGGAGAGGGCGGGGTAGAGCGCGCGGATGCGCTCGACGTCGAGGCTCATGTCTGGCAAGTGTCGTGCGGAGGCCGGGTCGAGGGAAGGGACGGAAGCCGTATTTCCCCCTTTTTTGCCGCATACCGCCCGGCGGAGCCTGTAGTGTCCGGCCAATGAAGGGACGAGCGGTACTGGTCACGGGAGCATCCAGGGGAATCGGACGGGCGATCGCGGTCGCCTTCGCCGCAGGGGGCGACCGGGTCGCCATCCACCACCGGGACTCCTCCGGCCTCGCTGAACGGCTCCGCGCCGAGCTGCCCGGCGAGGGCCATGCGGTGGTGCGGGCCGACGTGGCCGACCCCGCGGAGGCGTCCCGCATGGTCGACGAGGCGGCGGCGGCGCTCGGCGGCATCGACGTGCTGGTCAACAACGCGGGCGTCTTCCTCCCCCACCCCGTCACGGAGGTCTCGTACGAGGAGTGGCAGGCCACCTGGCGGCGGACCCTCGACGTCAACCTCGTCGGGCCGGCCAACATCATGTGGAGCGCGGTCCGGCACATGGGCCGCGGCGGCAGGATCGTCAACGTCTCCTCCCGCGGCGCCTTCCGCGGGGAGCCCGACAGTCCCGCGTACGGCGCCAGCAAGGCGGGGCTCAACGCCCTCGGCCAGTCGCTCGCCGTCGCCCTGGCCCCGCTGGGCATCGCCGTGGGCACCGTGGCGCCCGGCTTCGTCGAGACGGACATGACGAACGAGCACCTCAAGGCGCCGAGGGGCGACGCGATCCGCGCGCAGAGCCCCTTCGGGAGGGTCGCGCGGGCCGAGGAGATCGCGGCCGCCGTGCTCTACCTGGCGTCCCCCGGCGCCGAGTGGGCCAGCGGCACCGTCATCGACCTCAACGGCGCCTCCTACCTGCGCACCTGACCGCGCCGCGGATGGAAGCCGCCGGAACCGTGCGGGTCACCCTCTGAGGGGGAGCGCCAGGGTCAGCCGAGTGCCGCGCTCGGTCGGGATCAGGGCGGCGGTTCCGCCGTGGGCGGTGGCGATCTGGCGGACGATGGCGAGACCGAGCCCCGAGCCGGGCAGGGAACGGGCGGCGGCCGAACGGTAGAACCGGTCGAAGACGTACGGCGCGTCGGCGCCCGCGATGCCGGGGCCCTCGTCGGTCACGGTGACGCTTCCTTCGCGGACGCGGACGTGGACCACGCCTCCAGGGGGGCTCCATTTGACCGCGTTGTCGAGCAGGTTGCCGATGGCCCGCTCCAGGGCGTCGGGATCGCCGTGGACCAGGGTCGCCTCGCTGTCGACCTCGAACCGCAGCGCGGGAGCCGACGAGGAGGCGCGCTCAACGACATGGACGGCGAGCAGGTCGAGCCGGACGTCCTCCGAGTGCGCGGACGAGCCGTACCGCGCCAGGTCGAGCAGGCCGCCGATGAGGACGGCGAGCCGGCGGGCCTGCTCACGGGCGGCGCCGAGCAGCTCGGGGGCCGCCGGGTCGGCCAGGCCCCGCCCGTCCGCCAGCAGGTCCAGATCGGTGGTCAGGCTGGTCAGCGGCGTCCGCAACTCGTGTGAGGCGTCGGCGACCAGGCGCTGCTGGGCGGTGACCGAGCCCTCCAGCTCCGCCATCATCGCGTTGAACGCGCCGGCGAGCCGGGCGATTTCGTCGCCGCCCCGGGCGGTGATCCGGGCGGAGAGCTCCTGGGTCGCGGTGACGTGCTCGATCGTCTCCGTCAGCCGCGCCACCGGGCGCAGCACCCGGCCCGCCGCCAGCCGTGCCACGACGACCGCCAGCACGCCGCCGGCCGCCGTCAGCGCGATCAGCAGGGCCCGCAGTCTCTCCAGGGGCACCGTGGCGTCCGACTGCGGGCGGATGACGCGTACGAGCGCGCCCTCGGCCTGGGCGACCGGCGCGGTGTAGACGCGATAACCGACTCCCCCGAAGGTGACGTTCTGGAAGTACGGCCGGTCGAGGAGGCGGGCGACGTCCCCGTCCCGCTCGCCGACCGGGACGAACGCGTCCGTCGGCCCCGGACGGACCGGCGGAGGGACGAACTGGAGGGTCACGCTCCCCACGCTTATCAGCCCGGTCGCCCCCGCGGGACCGGAGCCCTGGCTGGCGATCTTCTGCTTCGCCCGGTCGAGGATCTTCGGTGAATCCGTGGCGGTCTGGACGAGTGACAGGTCGATCTGGTCCTGGAGCCTGCCGCCGATCATGGGATACAGGATGAGCGAGGCGATCAGCAGCGCGCAGAACACGACGGCGCCGCCCGCCAGCCCGATGCGCGTCCGCAGGCTCACGGCTCCTCCCGCAGGACGTACCCGATGCCGCGCACGGTCTGGATGAGCCGCGGCGCGCCCCCTTCCTCCAGCTTCGCGCGCAGGTAGCTGAGATGGACCCAGAGGGCCGTGGAGCCGCCGGTGCCGTCGTACCCCCAGACCGACTCGTAGATCATCTCCCGGGTGAGCACCCGGCGCGGGTTGCGCAGGAACAGTTCGAGGAGCGACAGCTCCGTGCGGGTCATCGCGAGGATCCGGCCGCCACGGGAAGCGCGCCGCTCGGTCGTGTCCAGCGACACGCCGGCGAACTCCAGCACCTCGCGCGTCGCCCCGCTCCGCCGTAGCAGCGCGCGTATCCGCGCCCGCAGCTCCTCGAGCGCGAACGGCTTGACCAGGTAGTCGTCGGCCCCGGCGTCCAGGCCCGCGACCCGGTCGATGACCAGGTCGCGGGCCGTGAGCATGAGAATCGGGGTGTCGTCGCCGCGCCGCCTGAGCCGCTTGCAGACCTCCAGGCCGTTCGGTTCAGGCATGAGGACGTCCAACACGATCGCGTCGTGCCGTACCCGGGACAGGTGGTCCAGCGCGGACAGCCCGTCGGACGCCTCGGTGATCGAGTATCCGTCCCTGCGCAGCGCATGAGAGAGCGACCGCCGGACCGCGTCGTCGTCGTCGACGACCAGAACTCTCATGACCCCCAGCTCAGCCCATCTTCTTCAGCGTGTCCACGGCCGCCGCCAGCTCACGTGCGGTCTTGCCCACGCTCGCGGCGATCGCGATGAAGGCCGGGTCGGCCGGGCTGAGACTGCCACCGCCCTCGGCCGCCAGCGCCTCCAGCTCGTGGCCGACCCGGTGCGCCTGCTCGCCGCCGATTCCCAGCTCGGAGGCGAGCACGCCGATCCTCTCCTCGGTGAAGAACGTCTGCCCGGCGTCGGGGTCGCTCTGCTTGGCGGGCTCTTGCTTGGCCGGGACGTGATGTCCGGCGGCCGGGCCGGACGGGGCCGCCGAGGTGGCGAACGCGATGCCGGACCCGCCGGCGATCACCGTCGCCGCCGCCCCCGCGGCGAGCAGCCAGGTCTTGGTGCGCATGTGGTCTCCTTGTTCGTAGTGGCGATGAGCCAAGGAGACCGCCCGGAGTTTCAGCGGCCCGTCGCCCGGCCTTCAGATCCCCTTAAACCCCGACCGGCTCGCCGTACGTCCGCGGTGGCCTGGCTTCAGCGGCGGGCCTCGCGCGGGTCGCCGTCCAGGGCGGCGGCGACGCCCGTGGAGGCGGCCACGTGGTGGATGAGGAACGGGTCGAGCAGACCGGGGGAGCCCTCGGACGCCAGGCGCAGGGCCTCGGTCAGCGTGACGTCCGGCACGGCGTAGCCCTGGCGGCCGGCCGCTGTGGTCGCCGTGAGGGTCACCAGCCCGGCGCGGCGCTGGAAGAACGACCGCTCCACGTTCCAGCCGATGACGCCGTCGCACCGCAGGGCGACGCGCCGGCGGACCATGGATCCCCAGCGGGTGACGAGGTATCCCGACGCCAGCGTGTGTCCGAGGCTCCGGTAGCGATCCGCCGCCATCAGGGCCGTGGCCGGGAGCAGGACGAGGGCCGTCACCCCTACCCACGCGGCCAGGCCGGCCCACGCGTCCAGCGCGAGCAGCGCCGCGACGAGCAGCGCGTGCACCCCGAGGGCGCGGGTGAACCGGCGGCGCAGGGCCACAGGACCGTGTTGCGTCAGGGGAGCCGTGATGGGCGACGGCCCGGAGGTGTGGCCGAGGACGAGATCAGCCACCGCCAGCGCCCGCGCCCGGGGGGCGGGCGGCAGCAGCATGGACCCGCCGCGCTGCGCGCCCCGGCCGACCCGCAGGCCCGTGGTCACCGCGATCAGGCGGGCGCCGCGCGCCGCGCGCAGCAACAGCGGCTCGCTCACCTCGACACCGCGCAGCCGCCGCTCCTCGATCGTGGTCGCCCTGGTGGTGACGAGGCCGCGGGTGACGTGCAGAGTCCCCCCGGTGTGGCGGGTCAGCCGGAAGCCCCAGAACGCCAGGACGTAGCCGCACGTCGAGGCGACCGCCACGAAGACGGCCAGGACCAGCATGATCAGCACGATCTCCACCGGGAGCGACAGCCCGGTGAACCACTGCCAGCCGTCCCTGAGCGACTCGACCCGGTTCAGGTCGACGTTGCCCTCGGAGGTCAGCCGGCCCAGGAATCCGGCGATCACGCCGGCTGTGATCAGTCCCGACATCGTGAACGGCCCGTACTTGACCCACCCGGGACTCAACGCGGCCAGGACGGTCTCGGGGGTGCCGGTTTCCTGAGCCGTCACGGGAGCCGTCTCCGTGGAGGCGCCCGGAACGGCCTGGGGGTTCGCGGGGTTCACGCGGTTCGCTTGGTTCGCGCGGTGCAGGAGGTCTTCCCGCAGCGCGGCCGCCTCGGGCGCGGAGAGCGCGTCGAGCTTGAGCTCGCCGCCGCCCTTGCGGTCCGACCGGCCCGTCCCGACCTCGACCCGGGCCAGCCCCAGCAAGCGGTGCAGGATGTTCGACGTCACGTCCACGGTCCTGACCCGGTCGCGGGGGACGGTCAGCACCTTCCGGTTCAGCAGGCCCTTGCGCACCTGCACGTGCTCCGCGGTGATCCGGTACGTGGTGGTGAACCAGCGCAGGGTTCCCAGCGCCACCATGACGCCGACGGCCGCGAGGTTCCACCAGTGGCTGTGGCCGCTGTTCGATCCCGCGAACACCAGGCCGAGCAGCGCGGGGGCGGCCCGCACGATCTCCTGGAACGGGTGGATGACCAGCATCCGCGGGCTGAGCCGCCGCCACTTCTCCTCGGGGGCGGGGCCGTTCATCCCGGCAGGGCCGTTCATGTCGGCGGCGGTGCTCATGTGGCGTCACCCGCCGTCGCCTGGGCGGTGGCGGTAAGGTCGGCGACGAGGCGCTGAGCGGTGTCCCGGTCGAGGCCGCTGACCCGCAGCGGCCCGGCGGCGGAGGCGGTGGTCACGGTGACGTTGGCCAGCCGGAACAACTGCTCCAGCGGCCCGCGCTCGGTGTCCACCGTCTGGATGCGGGAGACCGGGGCGATGCGCCATTCCTGCTTGAACCAGCCCGACTGGGTGAAGACCGCCATGGGGGTGGCCTCCCAGCGGTGGACGCGGTAGCGCCACTGCGGCATGACCGTGACGTGTGCCAGGGCCACGACGGCGGTGACGGCGAGGCCCGCGTAATGGGCGGGCCGCTGATTTTCGTCGCCGATCAGCCAGAGCACCTGTGCGCCGATGACGATCAGCCAGCCGAGGGCGGCGCGTGCCGTCCAGTACCAGATCGCGGTACGGCTGACACGGTGCAGGGGAGGGCGGAGGGTTGTGGTGTCCACGCCCCATACTTTGCCTTAACGACGCGGACACCACGCAGTGCAGCCGATCCTGTCTCTCACAGGACGAATGTCACTACCCGCCCCGGGATGCCGTGTCACGCCAGCTGGTGCTCCTGAGAGCTGAGCGGAGCGGCGATGTCCTCCAGCGAGCGGCGCGCCGCCTCCACGCCCATGAACCACTGCACGGCGCCGGCGCCGATCATCAGGGCCGCTCCGATGACGTAGCCGATCGCCACGTTGCTCGCGGTCTCGCTCTCGACCAGCCGGCCGAACAGCACCGGCCCGATGATGCCGCCGAGCCCGGTGCCCACGGCGTAGAACAGCGCGATGGCCAGCGCCCTGGTCTCCATCGGGAAGATCTCCGACACGGTCAGGTAGGCGGAGCTCGCCCCGGCGGAGGCGAAGAAGAAGACCACCATCCAGCAGGCGGTCAGCGTCCCGGCGGACAGCACTCCGGCGTTGAACAGCGCGGCCGTGCCGAGCAGCAGGACGCCGGAAAGGGCGTAGCAGCCGGCGATCAGCACCCGGCGGCCGATGGTGTCGAAGAACCTGCCGAGCAGCACCGGGCCGAGGAAGTTCCCGATCGCGATCGGGATCAGGTACCACGGGGTGGTCCCGTCCGGGACCTTGAAGAACGTCGAGAGCACCAGCGCGTACGTGAAGTAGATCGAGTTGTACAGGAACGCCTGCCCGATGAACAGCGCCAGGCCCACGACGGTCCGCTTCGGGTAGCGGCGCAGCAGGGTGGTCGCGACCTCGCCGAGCGGAGTGTGGTCCCGCTGGGTGATCCTGATCTCGCCCGAGGCCGGCTCCAGGTCCTTCCCCGTCTCCTCGCGGACCTCCCTCTCGATGCCGCTCACGATCTCCTCGGCCTCACGTTCGCGGCCGTGGATGAACAGCCATCGGGGACTCTCCGGCACCATGCGCCTGACCAGCAGGATGCCGATGCCGAGGATCGCGCCGAGCCCGAACAGCAGGCGCCAGCCGAGGTCGGGCGACACGAGGTCGCCGTTGAGCGCCGGGATCGCGACCAGGGCGCCGATCGCGGTGCCCAGCCAGAACGAGCCGTTCACGACCAGGTCGACCGTGCCGCGCACCCTCGCGGGGATCAGCTCGTCGATCGCCGAGTTGATCGCGGCGTACTCGCCGCCGACGCCGGCGCCGGTGAAGAACCGGCACAGGAAGAAGTACCACGCCTCGTGGGAGAAGGCGGTGGCCACGGTCGCGACGAGATAGACGGCGAGCGTCACCAGGAAGAGCTTCTTGCGCCCGAACCTGTCGGTGAGATGGCCGAAGAGGAGGGCTCCGAGGCAGGCGCCCGCGACGTAGATCCCGGCGGCGAGGCCGACCTGGCTGTCGGTCAGCCCGAGGCCGCTGTCCGGATCGGTGATCCTGGGGCCGATGACTCCGACGATGGTGACCTCGAGCCCGTCGAGGATCCATACGGTGCCGAGGCCGATGAGCACCATCCAGTGCCAGCGTGCCCAGGGGAGCCGGTCCAGCCGTGCGGGTATGTCAGTACTTATCTGCGCCATCTCGTCCCCTTCTTCGGAACTATGGCGCCCGTCTACCCCGCAATCGGCGCAAGATGCCTCTGTGAGCCTGAGCTCAGGCGTCCTTGCTGTGAGTGGCCCGGCTGTGAGTGGCCCCGCTGTGAGTGGCCCGGCTGCGAGGGTCGGCTGTGGGTTCAGCGCTCCGCGTGGTCCTCAGCCCTGGCCGCCAGGCCTGCGCCCGGTTCGTCGCAGGACGGGTCGGCCTTGGGCGGCCCCGCGTCACGGCCGAGCTCGAACCACACGCACACGCCGGTCCGGCTCGCCGTCACCCCCCAGCGGCGGGTGAAAAGGCTGACCAGATGCACCCCCCGCCCCGGTGTCAGAGTGGGGGAGGTCCAGCAGCCGCACGCGCGGGTCGACAGCGTCACCCGTGCGGCGACCGGCGTGGCCCTCACGGCCACCGCGTACCCGGGGTCGCTGCCGCAGGCCGAGGAGTGCCGCAGCGACTCGGCGACCAGCTCGCCGATCAGCTGGACCGCGTCGTCCAGGCAGGGGTGGCCGTCACTCAGGTGGCGGGCGACGAACCTTCTCGCCTCACCGGCCTCCCAGGGGGCTCCCGAGAAGGGGCGCGAGATCGCGATTCTCCCCGAGAGGTTGAGAATTGTCATCCTGCGATAACTCCCTGTGCACCCGCCTGCGGATGGCGAATCGAGGCCCGTGTAAGACTGCATTCATCCTGCACGCCGGAATTCGGTCATGCAATACGGCGAATGCACGAGTGCAAAGTTTACTTTTCGTAAGGGGTTGTCATCTTATGCGGGTAGGACGCGGCCCGACGGTCCGGCTCCGCCGGCTCGCCGCCGAGCTGACGCGCCTGCGCCGGGAGTCGGGCCGCTCCCGGGAGGAGGTGGCGCGGCGCCTGGGCGTGGCCACCTCCACCGTCTACCGCATCGAGAGCGGGCACAGCCGGCCGCAGGGCCGGACCATGCGTGACCTGCTCGACCTCTACGACATCGGCGGATCCGAGCGGGAGGCGCTCCTCGCGCTCGCCCGTGACGCCGGGCGGCGCGGCTGGTGGCACGCCTACGGCGACGTCCTCCCCGGGCCGTACGTCGGGCTGGAGGCGGAGGCGGCCTCGGTCCGCAACTATGAGCCCCTGCTGGTGCCGGGGCTGCTGGAGACCGAGGCGTACGCCCGCGCCGTCGTGGGCGCCGCCCTGGTGAAGGATCCAGCGGAGATCGAGCGGCGCATCGCGGCCCGGATGGAGCGCCAGCGCCGTCTCACGGGGCCGGACGCCCTGGAGCTGTGGGTGGTCCTCGACGAGGCGGCCCTGCGGCGGCCGGTCGGCGGCCCGCCCGTCATGGCGGAGCAACTGCGCCGGCTCCAGGAGGTGGCGGTGCTGCCGAACGTCACCGTCCAGGTGCTTCCGTTCGACACCGGCGCCTACCTCGGCATGGGCAACCCGCTGGCCATTCTCGCCTTTCCCGATCCGGAGGACTCCGAAGTGGTGTTCCTGGAGAACATGGGCGGCGAGCTCTACCTGGAGAGCGCGGAGCAGGTCCACGCGTACGTCCAGGTCTTCGATCACCTCCGCGCCGCCGCGCTCGGCCCGGAGGGCTCCCTGGAGAAGATCAGATCCGTCGAGAAGGAGATCGCAGGACGATGAGGGGAATCGAACCCGCGAACGACCTGGCCGGGGCCGTGTGGCACAAGGCGGCCCGCTCGAACACAGTAGGCAACCAGTGCGTGGAGGTCGCCCTCCTGCATGACGGCATCGCCGTACGCGACTCGAAGAACCCGGACGGCCCGAAGCTGATGTTCACCTCCACCGAGTGGGAGGCCTTCCTCGACGGTGTCAAAGAGGGCGAGTTCGATTTATAGACATCGCGATCTTATGGATTTATCTGCGCCGAATCTGGTCATATCGGTTGGATCGTTCGTCGTGACGTAACAAAAGAGCTGCTGTCCGGGCGATCACCATGTCGGTGGAGCGGATCGTCGGTGCGTGGCAGTCGGTGCGTGGCAGTCGGTGTGTGGCAGGCCCATGGTCTGGCCCTCAACACGTCTGTGCTGTTGGGCGATGGCTGTGGCAGTCGCCGGCTCGCCTTGCGTCCGCGGGCTTTCCAGCAGGTTCTCGGTTCGGGGCGACCAGGGCACGCCGAGCAGGCCGACGTGCCCTGGTAGGGCATGTGCACGGTCGACGCCCCGGTGTCGCGGGTGCCGCAGGCGGGCCGTCGCGGTCACCGGCGTCTCCCTTGCCGTGTCCACTTCTGGCGTCTGCCGTGCCGCGTCGAATTCCGGCGTTTGCCGCGCCCCGTTCGCGTTCGCCTCTTGCGCCGCCGCGTCCGTGTCCGCTTCGGCGTCCGCCATGCTGCTTCGACGCTCCCGCTGTCGGCAGCGGCAAGGGGCGACCGTTGCCGTTCGGCGCGCACGGGGGCGGGTTGTGTCCCGCCACCGGCTCGTCAGCGGCTTGTTGCCCGCGTCCGCGGCAGACCCGGCTGGCAGGGGCGGGTTCTGGCTGGTGGTCATCGTGTGCTGGTTCATCGTTTGTGGTGGTGGCGTTTGGGGTGGTGGCGTTTGGGGTGGTGGAGGAGGGTCCAGGTGCCGTCGTGGTTGCGGTGGGTGGTGTAGCGGTGGGGGTGGTGGAATTTGTCGCGGTTGTGGTGGGTGCAGGCGGGGGCGAGGAGGTCGAGGTCGGTGGTGCCG